>NZ_LRUB01000024.1 GCF_001550065.1 Kordiimonas lipolytica | reverse complement strand
ATAGGCGTTTATGTCAGAAAAATTGGCCACTTTATTGGCCTATGAATTATAAGACAGCTCTATGCTTTTAGCATCGCCCAAAGGACGAGAGATCCCTAGCTACATTATGCCATGAAAACAGACAGCCGGTGAGGATGGTTGACAAGAACACCCACATCAAAAAGAGCGATTTAGTAAACAGGCGGTTTAACGCCGCCTGTTTACATTATCCTTGGTGGAACGATCCGGATTGTCGCGCGCATACTCACGGCCGTTGATTTTGACAACATGTGCATCTGGATGTTCGCCGCGTTTGATTTCAGCGACAACATTCCTGCGCGGTACATCTTTTCGTGCACCAATATCATAGTGTTCATTACGACCTCCAGGGCCGTCATTTTTGCCAACAATTTTTGTCATTTTGACTTCTCCTGCTATTTGGCTTTCTATCAGTTAAGTGAATTGATCACACGCCCGACCTAACGCAAGCGCCGTTTCATCCGTTCGATCTGTTCGGGAGAGCCTTCAGCGTCAAAGCCATTCCGGGTTTTCTTCATTCTAACGCCCGGACCCGCAGCCCTACGGATTCCCTGCTCAATCGTTTTTTCAAACGATCGTTTCATTTCGCGTTCAAGCTGCTGCGAGCTTGTAATGCGTTTACCGTTAAACTTCATATCAATGCGTACCATGTCAGGCCTCCTATTATCCTTTGGGCGGAAAGGGGTCGTTGCCATACGAGTCGCGAGCGCGGATACGTCCATCGCGACCGTGAATCAGCAATTCACTTTGCTGGTTGCGGGCAATTTCTCGGGCGGCATCAATAGCTTCAGCCTGAGTGTCGTGAATGGACGTTGCCCGGGAATTTCCTTCGCCCTGGACAGCCCACTGGCCTTGCCTTGGCGTAACATGTTGATTCTTAGACATTTTAGTTATCTCTTTTTGCATGGCGCGTTGACAAATACGCCCTGTCGTCATATGGTTTGTGACGATTTGTCATAGGTGCGACTAAAAAATATCGCCACACAATTGTGACGATTTCGTCATTGTAACAAATACGGAGTAGTCATGTCAAGCCCATCCAGTCCAGGTGAAATCTTTGCAACCCGACTAGCGGAAGTAAGAGAGCTAAGGCGTCTTAATCAATCCGAACTTGCCCGCAAAGCAGGGCTACAGCCCTCTGCTATTGCCCATTTCGAAGGGAAAAGGCGTAAACCCTCGTTCGCCAACATTCTGGCGCTGGCAAATGCTCTCGGTGTTTCGTCAGATTATTTGATTGGAAAAGCAGACAATATTCAGGGAGCCACAACCGCCTTTCGAAACGAGGAAAAACTTACGGCTAATGATAGAGATTTTATTCAGTCAATCATCAATGCTCGTATTCAGAAAACTGAGGAAGAGTAATGGCCGAGCGCTTCCAGCTAAGGATGGCGAGACAGGAAGGTGAACGGATTGCAAAGGAGGCAGGCTTCGACAGCTTTCCCATCTGCCCGCGTACCATAGCAAGTAAACACAATATCCCTATTGAAGCTAAACCGCCCGACATCGCGGGGGTAAGTGGCGGGATCATTTTTGTGAACAACCAGGCCATTATTTTTTACGCTACAAATATTGAAAATGAAGGCTTCATAAATTTCACCATATCTCACGAGCTAGGGCATTTCTTTTTGCCCGGACACCCTGAAGCAATTCAAGAGCAAGGTGGGGCACACGCCTCTAAAGCTGGCTTCACCCAAGGGGATTCCTCCATCGAACTTGAAGCGGATCACTTTGCTGCGGGCCTTCTGATGCCCGAACATCTGGTGAGAACACATATAAATCGGAATCCTCCCGGCCTGGACTCCATACTGGAGTTAAGTTCTATTGCAGAATGTTCTGTTACTGCCGCAGCAATTCGTACGGCTGAATGCAGCCGAGATCCCATCGCAATTATTGTTAGCTCCGCTGATACCATTGCTTACGCATTTATGTCAGAAAGGCTCAAAGACTTTAGACCACGCTTCTTGAGAAAAGGTTCGGCACTTCCAAACTCAGCGACTGCTCAGTTCAATAAGACCCTAAATCAGGCACTTTCTGCAACTCGCACATGTGCGCAGACAACGTTTTCAGATTGGTTTGGAGGGGAACATTCCTTCGTGATGGACGAGGAAATTCTTGGCCTCGGCCAATACGGATTTACGCTGACGGTCTTATCGTCGGAAGAAGTGCCCGAACTTGATGATCCTGATGACGAGGAAGAAGATAGTTTAGTAGAAAGCTGGACACCACACTTTGCTTATGGGCGATAGTCCTGTCGAAGAGATGCGCCTCGCATTTCAGCATACAAGGTCAGCAATAGACACCTTCAATGCCGTCGCAATTTCACTGAGCACGGTAATCGTGGGGTTCCGAACACCCCTTTCAACACCACTTATATAGGTGCGATGCAGCCCTGACCGAAAAGCCAACTCCTCCTGCGAGATGTTCTGCTCCCGCCGAATTTTCGCAATGTTAGCGCCGACTTGCTGCTTAATATCCATGCAGCAACTGTTCGGCCATCGTAGATTATTGGTCTACAGACTATGAGTCACATTAGGTATTGATACTCACTTCGAATTGCATACTATAAGTAACAAATAGGCGCGAGGAGGAGCAGGATGATCAGGAAAACTGCAGTTGGCTTAGCCGCTGAACAGGCCGTCGAAAACACCAGGCGGCGCCATTGGGAAGCGGAACAGCAGGCAAAAACTGAAAAGCTAGTTCAGGAAGCGGTAGAGGATGCGGTTCTAGAACAGGCCAACCCCGCAGTTGCCAGACAAAGAAAGAGAGCGAAAGCAGACGCCAAAGGCATCGTGCCGTTTTTCTTTTTCTATTTAGTCATGGGGGGCATCGCCTACAGCAGTATTGGCCAACATGAAAGCTTGGCATTTCTCGACTTCCCGGGGATCGGCTGGTTAGTGGGGTTTGCAATCTTCTATTGCGGCAGCATAATACCTGCGAGAGACGTTCGCTGGCCATACCTGCCAGGGATAGCGGTGATGCTGTACCCAATATATGACATGGCACCATTTTTTACATCCTTGGTTGGCATGCAGGAAAACATGCAAAATGTTAGTATTGTCGCCTCCGTCATGTTTGGGTTTTGGTTTATGGTACTGCGAACAGCTCGAACCGTCCAAGGGTTTGCCTAGAAACTTTAAGGTGGAGGCAATGTGTTCCCATGTCCAAAGGGGCCAACAAAATGAACACCGTCCGGTACCCATTTTACACCATACTTTCGACAGTGAATGCGCCGTATCGAGAGCATATTGATGCCGAACAGTTGGCCAAATGCATTCGCAACGTTGGCGAAGTAAAGAAATTCACCGGGCAAGTGTGGGGCTTTTTCGGCGAAGTGCCAATCCCGCATCAACTAGCTTTTGCCGCCCACTATTCGATGTCCCCGAAAGAGCTACAAGCGGCAGCGAGGAGGTTCAGCGAGCTGTCGGGCGCGTACTTCAAAATCTGCGAAATCGACATCTGAATACGTAGAAATACGGCTCTAAAACACGCTTCAGATAGGTGTCATGTGTCGAAAAATTTTCAGACTTTTATTATAAAAATTTGAGACCATTTTGGATAAGTTTTTTATTTGGCCCCACTTCAACCGGTGTCAGTCGATGTCATTGGGGCAACATAGATATTCACTATATTTGTTGTTTTTCAATATTTTAGTCTTATAATGCCGATTAATATCTCGTCTCACCAAATCACATCTTTAGATCGGTTTACACTGGCAGTGTAGAGGTCGACGGTTCGATCCCGTTCGGCTCCACCATGAAAACCCTCGCCTGACCGGGCGAGGGTTTTGTCTTTTCAGCAGGATCGATTCCGGCGACGCCTTCGGCGATGCGCCATTTGGCCCGTTCGGCTCCTACCCATGAAAACCCTCGCCTAACCGGGCGGGGTTTTGTCTTTTCAGCAGGATCGATTCCGGCGACGCCTTCGGCGATGCGCCATTTGGCCCGTTCGGCTCCTACCCATGAAAACCCCCGCCTGACCGGGCGGGGTTTTGTCGTCTCCAGGACAAGCCTTAGCGGCCACCCTCGTCCGGCGAATGATGATCATAACTGAGCACCCTTTTCAGCAACCAGCTGTCGCCTTCTTTTATCCACACATGGGTGAAACGGGCAGTCGACGTGTGCCTGAGCGGCACCCCTTCCTGCCGAAGGAAAAATTCATGCTCGCCCCTTTGGATGGCGCCGTAGAGTGCACCGTTCTCATATAGCGGAAACACTTCCAGGCTACCGGCCACCAATTTCCTGATCGGCTTTATGGCGGGGTTGCCGCAGATGTTTTTCTGAACCGTCTGAATGAAGGAAGCCTTAGAATTCTCAAACCCGCCGCTGTCATGGTAGAATTCGAAATCGTCTGACACAATCTGGTTGAGCACCGAATATTCACACCGGTTGAAAGACCGTTCGAACAGAATATCATCAAGTTCCTTCAGTGCCTTGAAAAGATCACTTTCCGTGGATTCCTGCGCATGCGCAGCAGAAGGCACCCCTGCCAGCAGGAGTGCGACCAATAAAGCTTTCATGTTATTCCTCGCTATCTGTCTTGGTTACGCTGTCTTATCTTTATGACAGCCTCAATAGCACAGATCGGCAAATTGGGGAAAAGGCTTAGCAGCAGCTAGCCCTCGTGCATCAACTGAAGCTGGCGTTTCAGGCATTTCTTCAGGTCGTATTTTTCCAGAATTGTGGCCCGCCCAGCCTTGCCGAGTGCTGCTGACCCAGCCCGGTCGCCAAGCATGCGGTCCATTGTGTCTGCAAGGGCATCGGCATCGTCCATATCTACAAGGCGGCCATTCTCGCCGTCGCGGATAACCTCGCGCACGGGTTCAGTGTCGGAGCCCAGTACCGGTACACCAACGCTCATGGCGTTCAGCATCGACCATGACAGCACAAACGGGCGCGTCAGATAGACATGCAGGCTGGAGACCTGAAGGAAGCTGACAAACTTGGCCTCAGGCAACAGCCCAACGAAATGGATACGGTCTTTATCAAACGGGATTTCTTCCTCAGCCCGCGCTTTCAGCCCCGGGCCCTTCTTGCCGCCATAACAGATGCGGTCTGCGCCAGCGATCAGTACATGAAGGTTAGGCCGCACCTTTTGCACGCGGGCGGCGGCGGCCATGAATTCCATAAATCCACGGGTCGGCTCCATGCCGCGCCCAGCGTAGGTGACGATCTCGTCGCCCTTCTTGAAACGCTTGCCGGAAACCTCCAGTGTCAGGCTGGTGGCAGGGCGATAAAAGCTGGTATCGACGCCGTCATGAAGCACCTCCAGTCGGCCCTGCCATCCTTTAGGGAACTGGGCCCGCTGGAACTCAGTCGGCACATAACCTGCGTCCATCTGCTCGAAATCCCTCAGTATGGGCAGATTGGTCGCCGCCGCATTGCGGCACTTCTGGCGTAGCTCTGCGCCGGTCCTGACGTCTGTTGGAGTAGGCATTCCATAATACCATTCGAACAGGCTGATCATGCGGGCGCCTGGGAAAAGGTCCTTAAGGAAGAAAGAGGCCCCGCGCGACGCATGCGACAGGATCACATCAGGCGCCCACCCCCCAATCGCCAACGGCTTCAGCTCACGATAAAGGTTGAGGCCAAGCGCGACCGCCTTGTCCATAATGCCAACATCCGGCCCGGCGACATCCTTTGGCAAGTCATAGACCACCTGCTTGACCGGCAGACGAAGCGTCGATCCCTTGCGGCTGGCAACGATAATGTCATGCCCGCCCGCTTTCAGGAGATGCTTGTAAATATGAACAAACTGACCCGGAGCCGCGTCATGTACGATCAGATATTTCACCGATTCACCCTTTTTTCGCCCCCTTGGCGACATCCGACTGTCTTTAGGGACAATCGCAAACGCGATCAAGACAACAACAAAAAATTCATTTTCTACAGATGCTTACCAACACCACCAACTACATACGATAAAATTTTATCAATATTATCAATCATTTATAATCGAACTTGCTGCAATCCTTAAGGTCATTTTTACGCCGCGTCTCTAGGGTGAGTCTTTAATGGGGAAAACCCCATCAGGCACAATGGAGACATATAATGCGTATTATCGCCGTTACCTCGCAAAAGGGCGGTTCAGGCAAAACCACGCTTTCAGGCCACCTCGCAGTAGAAGCAGAACGCGCTGGCGCGGGCCCCGTCGCCCTCATCGACACGGATCCCCAAGGCAGCCTTGCCGAATGGTGGAACGAACGGGAAGCAACAGCCCCCGCTTTCGCCCAAACAGCTATCGGCTCACTGGAGCAGGACCTCAATCTCCTGAGGGAACAGGGGTTCCGCCTGGCCATCATCGATACGCCCCCGGCCATCACCCGGTCGATCCAGGCTGTCGTGAGCCGGTCGGACCTTGTCATCATTCCGACACGCCCAAGCCCCCATGACCTGCGGGCGGCAGGTGCCACCGTGGACCTTGTTGAGCGCGCAGGCAAACCGCTGATGTTTGTCGTAAACGGCGCCACAGCGCGCGCACGGCTGACTGGCGAGGCAGCCATTGCGCTGTCACAGCACGGTACCGTGGCACCCACTGTCGTCCACAACCGGCAGGATTTTGCCGCCAGCATGATTGACGGCCGAACCGTGATGGAAGCCGCAACAGGCGGCAAGTCGCACACTGAGATTTCAGAACTTTGGGCCTATGTGGCAGACCGTATCGCCCGCTTGCCGCTTCGGGCAACATTCAAGACTGTTGCATCGGGACGGTCACCGTTTGGCAATCGCCCAAGCTTTGGCAACGTGCAGCACATCAGCTAAGTCGCCGAGACAAGAAAGGAACGCACCATGACAATGGCATCTTTGACCGCATCATTGCTTGCCAGAAAGGGCCATGCGCAACCTTCCGCCTCGGCGCGGGATATTTTTGCCCCGGACATGCCGGCGGAAAAGGGCTGGCAATCGCCGGCCAGGAAAAAGCCGACGGCACTGGAAAACACACCATCACTGAAGGCCAAGCCTGAAGCTGTAAATGAACCGATTTGCTCGGCCCCTCCTCACAAGGCACCCGAGCAGACACCACCTCGTCCTTTGTTAGCCCCCGTTGAGGCACGGCATACACTGATGGCGCAAACGGACGGGGTGGTACGAACCTCGAAAGCCACGAAGGTGAAGACGGCCTGCGACACGCGCAAGCACAAGACGCTCAGGCTGAACGAAGACATGGACATGCAGCTTCGTCTTCTGGCCGCCCGAAAAGGCACCAGCCAACAAGCCCTGATGGAAGAAGCGATCCGGGACCTGTTGAAGTCAGAAACACGCGGCAATAGCTGCATTTGCGGCTCAAAAAAATAAGCTTTGCCTGATTACCAGGGTTATGGGGATGCACCTCCCAAGTCCTGGCTCTTTGGGAGGAGCAAGCGGGGGAGCAGCTGAAACGGCTGTTCCCCCGTGCACCGTTTTCCCTATGCTCTAGCGCGGCGGTTTGGCGAAACAGTCGTATCCAGACCGCTTCAAAGACACGCAGCGCCTGACCGCATCCTGCATCGTGCCAACCGGACCAAACAACAGCCGGTAAAGGCCCGGCCTATTGGGCGCTTCAATCACTTCATGATAAAGGTCGCCCACTGTATCCGCCTTTTTGGCAAGGATTTCCGTTTCCAAGAGGCGCGTGTCCTCTTCGCCCATGGCAAACCCGACCTCCAGCCGCCAGACTGCCTCCCAATTTTCAGGTTTCAGTGACGCGGGATCGTCGTCAGGCAGATCTATTTCGGCGTCGGTCACCAGATGCAGATCCAGCGGCTTGCGGTCGAAGCCCTTGACTTCAAGGTCCCCTGCATAGTCATGCGCAGCCTGGATGGCCTCAGGCTTCAGCTGCTGCTGCATTGCCGGCTCTGTCTCTGTCGCGGGGTCATACCCTGCGCCTGCGGCCCGCCACACAAGCCCATAGCCCCTGATCGGGTCAGGCACCAAACCGCCTTCGCCGTTCCAGTACACCATGCCCAGAAGGTACATGGCTTCAACGTCACCCAGAAGCGCATATTGCTGCCAGATGGCCATGGCCTCCTGGACCAATGCTTCATCTCGGTCACCTTCGAAAAACAGGATATTTGCCAGATTAAGAGCCGCCTGCTTGCTGCCCATCTGGGCACCAAGCCGGTAATACATCAATGCGATTTTGGGTGCTGGCTCGCGCCCCACACCAATCCGGTGGATTTCAGCGAGGTGGAAAAAAGCCTCTGCGTTACCAAGCTCGCCAAGGCGGCGCAGCATATCAATCGCAGCGCTTACCTGGTCTTCCCGGATCAGCTCCAGCGCATTTCTGATGCCGTCGCCCAACCGGTCATCTTCGGATGGCGTCTCCTGCAAACCGGACACGACATTTCCCCCGCCCGCGATGTAGCCGAGCAACAGCCCAGTGATTAACCATATTCGCAACATTCTCATGCCCTGAACCTAACGGGATTTTAGATAAAATTAAGCGAAAAAACGCCTAAAAGCATTTTGGAAGATTAAACCTTCTTTCACGTCTTTATCATAGGGTATGACCTGAATTTATCAGGCAAAACCACGCTTACAAGTGAGCGTTATATGAACAGTTACAAATATATCAGGCCACTTCTTATGTGCGCCAGCACCATCGCTTTGATGGGCTGCAGCTACCAAAGCGCATCCGATATGCCCCCTGTCGCATCGGATTTTTCCGCAAGCCGTGCCCAATCAGCCGGCGGACTTAAGGCTATCGCGGATGATCTGGCGACCAACGGGCAGCATGAAGCAGCCATACCGCTGTATCGGCACCTAGGTGCCAGATCAGGCGACCCTGCAGTGCTGTCCGCATTGGCGAACAGCCTTTCTGCCCGCGGTGCGCACGAAGAAGCGGTCCGCATTCTAACGACCCTCGGGGCACGCGGCCAGATGGACGGCAACAGCTGGTATACTCTCGGCAAGACTAATTTGGCGTTAGGCCAATTCGAAGACGCGCTGAGCGCGTTTGACCAGGCCCGCGCCTATGCACCAGGCGACACCAAGATTCTGTCTGGTCTTGCCATCTCGGAAGCTGCCTTGGGCCGCACCGGTGACGCCATGAACACGCTGGCCGTGGTCGCAGACCCAACAGGGCTATCGAACCGGGCGCTCCTTTATGCCACCACCGGTCATCCAGAAGTTGCGGTAAGCATCCTGGAACCGATGGTAAAGGCCGGCATGCTGGGCCCTCAGGGCCGACAAAACCTGGCAATGGCCTATCTCCTTGATGGCCGCGAATCGGACGCATTCAAGATTGCACGCCTGGACCTTGACCCTGAGACCATTGGTGACACCTTTACCTTTTACCGGTCACTTTCAAGCCTGGCGCCAAGCGAGCGCATGCAGGCGCTGGTCACCGGCACCATCGACCCGTCCTGGACGCGTGACGAGGCTGCAAACCTGCAGATAGCCGATTCGACCGACCGTCAGGAAGCCGCCAAACGGCTTATGGAAAAGCCGGTCATGATGGCCAAGGCACCAGAACCTGAGCCAGAGCCAGAAACAGAACCTGTCGTCGCACAGGCCGATTATGAGCTGACGGAAATTCCGCCCCTGGTAGAACCGGAGGGCTGGGCGCTGCAGATCGGCGCGTATCGCACGATCGAAAACCTGATGCGCGGCTGGACCATCCTGTACCGCCAAAGCGGCGACTTGCTGCAGGATATTCCGCCACGTCGGTCCGAAGTGGATTTCGGAGACCGGGACACAGACCCGAAAGGCTTCTATTACCGGCTTAACGCCGGGCCGCTCAAGACCCTGAAACAGGCGAAAGACCTGTGCAAGGAATTGCGGGCCCGCGGCACGTCCTGCTGGATCAGGCCGCCGGAGAAAACCGAAGGCAGCTTGCCTGAAGAAACCAGCGCCACCAAGAAGCCATCGGCAACAACAACCCAGACAGCCAGCTTGGGCTGATCAAAGTCAGCCAATAAAGTCTGTCAGTTGCGCTTTTCCTCTTGAACGGATGCGCCGCAATACCCAGAATTAGAAAGGATGCCAGACCATGGCATCCTTTTTCTGTATCCGCCTAAGGCGCCATTGAGCCCCGCGCCGCTTCCGGGAAGGGCGCCGAAGACGTCAGAGGGGACTTGGGCGGTATGATAGTGCCATTCGCTTGATCAAGGAGAGGCTCATGTCCCGCATGTCGATTTTCAACAGTCCGTTCCTTTTGGGCTTTGACCAACTGGAGGAACTTTTGGACAGTGTTTCGAAAAATTCAGGCGAGGGTTATCCCCCCTATAATATCGAGCATATCGGTGACACTGCCATCCGCATTACACTCGCGGTTGCAGGCTTCACTCGTGACGACCTTTCGATCACCCTTGAAGCAAATCAGCTGATCATTCGCGGCAAACAGACCGACGACAGCAGCGACAGGGCCTATCTGCACCGGGGTATCGCAGCCCGCCAGTTTGTACGCAAATTCGTGCTGGCAGACGGCATGGAAGTCAGCGATGCATCGATGGAACACGGGCTCCTGCACATCGACCTGACGCGACCCGAGCAACAGGAAACCATCCGCACCATCAAGATCAGCTGATACTGATGCGGCAGGATCAAACGACAATTCAGGTTTCCACTTCTGGGCAAGGGTGCTTCGAGATCACGCGGGACGTTGGGGCATTTGTCGCGGCAAGCGGGATTGAGACCGGCCTGCTAACGCTTTTTATCCAGCATACAAGTGCATCACTTACCATTCAGGAAAATGCCGACCCAGATGTCCAGGCAGACCTGACCGATGCGCTTGAGCGCCTTGCGCCAGAGGACACGCGGCTATACCGCCACACCTGTGAAGGCCCGGACGATATGCCCGCGCACGTCAAAGCAGCACTGACAGATGTGTCGCTGACCATTCCGGTTACGGGCGGCAGGCCCGCCCTTGGTACCTGGCAAGGTATTTATGTCCTGGAACACCGGCGCATGGGTCACACGCGCCGTGTTGTGTGCCACCTGACAGGCAAATAAAGAAACTGCGGTTTCCTAGAAGTCGTAAACCAACGCCGCACGGGTAATGGTATCCCAGGCCGCTGTACCAACCGGTGGGGCAGATTCATAGCGCACTTCAAACGACACACGTGCCGCAAGATGCGCATTGATGCGGGAAGTCATTTCCATCCAATTCTCCACCGTCGTCATGTCAACGCCCACAAGGACAGATGCCCGGTCCCTGAAGGTGAGGCTATCGCTCAGCTTCAGCTCATAGGTGCTGGAAATGCGGCCAAGAAATTCGCTCTCTGTCGTGGCTGGCGACAGCATCGCGCCCACATCGTCGAATGTTGCCTCCACCCGACTGATCCGGATGCCCGGACCACCCTGAATCCGGAGCTTGTGCCGCTCAGTATCCAACAGCTGGTAACCGATACCGATATTCTCAATGATGCGGTAATCATAGCCTGAGAATTTGTCCATCTCGAATTCTGTATAGTTCACCGCATAGGTTCCGTTCCACGGACGCCAGATTGTTTCATATTTGGCCAGAAAGCGCTCGCGGGTGGTCGCGCCGCTGCTGCGGGCCAGATCAAAATTCAGATCAAGGTCATGAGACCAGCGTTTGCCGAAATCACGGCGGAAGCTGAGGCCCATGGAAATGGATTGCTCGTCAGAATCACCAGTAGAGGATGTCGCACCCAGTTCGGCCTGCCCGTTCCACAAGGCCGGGTCGAGATAATAGATGATGCCGCGCGCCTTGGACGCCTCTTCAGCTGCAATCTTCCGCGCTTCAGCTTCTTCCACTTCCTCGATTTGTGCTGGCTCCATCCAGTCGGCCTTCAGGCCTTTGGCAAAAGCAAGGATAGCTTCCCGGTCATCGGGCCAGGTTGTCAGCGCAGTATTCAGGATCACATCGAAGGTAGCCTTGTCGCCACTGGTTACAGCCGTCTCCAGAAGTTTGTCATACCCCTTCGATCCGTCTGCAGACACAGAAGCGGTAAGAAGGGTGCTGGCAAAAAGAATTTGCGCCGCCAGTCGGAGTGTGTGTTTGCCAAACGTCGTCATCAAGGCCATAGTCCTTCGGTAATCGGGGATATTTGGGCAGTCACTTAGCCCTACAGCGGGAAAAAGACAAGCCTTCAACGGCCTAAAAGGGGGAATAATCATGCCTGCAGCATTCATTACCGGCGCCACAGGATTCCTTGGGCGACATATCGTTGATGTCCTGCGCGAACAGGGCTGGACAATTTATGCCCTGGTCCGCAATGAGGATCGGGCTCGTAAACTGATCGGGGACGGCATCACCTTCGTGCAGGGTGACCTGCTGCATGTAACCGCCTGCAAAAACCAACTTCCTGCTGGCATCAACTGCATTTTCCATGTCGCCGCCGACACCAGCACCTGGAAAAAGGATGCAAGCCAACAGGCCGCCATCAATATTGGCGGCACAGAATCCATGCTGCAGCTATGCCAGGAACTGAAGGCGGACCGCTTCGTCCATGTATCCTCCACATCCGTCTACGGCATCCACGAAGACACCGTGACAGAGGCAAGTGAGAGAAAAGGCATCTACAGCTGGGTTTCCTATGCTCGCACCAAGGCCATTGCCGAGCGGCGCGTGCTTGACGCTGTCAGCCGTGGTATTGACGCCGTGATCCTGAACCCCACCCATATCGTTGGCCGCTATGACGATCATAATTGGTCGCGCATGATACAGATGCTGAATGAGGGCACGCTGCCGGGCGTGCCTCCCGGGGCCGGGAATTTCGCCAATGGGCGGGCCGTCGCAGAAGCCATCGTCACAGCCTTTACGAAAGGGCAAAAGGGCGAAAACTACATCCTGGGCGGACCCTATGCGACGATGCGCGAATTCCTGTCCCTCGCCGCGCAGGAACTTGGCAAACCTGCACCAGGAAAGCCCACACCCGCCATTATGCTGAAGGTTCTCTCCCGCCTGCTGTCGGTGGTTTCAGCTATTACCGGCAAACGGCCGATGATCACACCGGAAGAAGCCTATTTCGCGGCAGAGACCGTGGCGGCAAGCTGCGAGAAAGCAGTCGCAGAACTGGACTACCGCGAAGTGCCGCTGGAACAGTCGGTGAAGGAAAGCATCGAATACTTGCGCGAGCAGGGGCGGCTATAGGCTAGCGCCCCTTTGCGACAGGCAGCACCAGAAGGCTGCTGACAAGGCTGTGGATGATACCTGCCACCAGAAGCGTCTCGAACGCCACGCCACTGTCGAGAAAAAGCCCAATAAGGTAGGGCGCCAGCGCCGTTGAGAGCACAAGAAGGGATGTGGCCAGCGCCTTGATTTCACCCAGATAACGGGTGCCGTAAATCTCCGCCCACATGGCATTGTTCACCGGCCCAGCAGCCCCAAGCACAAGACCCATGAGCGCAAGAAAAAGCCCGATACCAGCGCTGCCGGTGCTGATCAGCCCCACATAGAGACCCAGTGCCATCACCGGCGGATACCACGGCAGCAACCGGCGCCCTCCGAAATGGTCAACAAGCGCCCCACCCAGAAGAGGCGTTACCCCCGCCCCCAAGGCATACAGCCAGTAAAATCCCGTAAAGGCCTGCATGGTCCAGCCCTTGGAGTCCGCTATCTCTGCCGCAAAGAAGAACACTGCGGTAATCCAGAAAGGCGTGACGATCAGCGCTGGCAGCATCAGATAAAAGCGATAATCCCGGACAACATCGCGGCGGCGCCAGACCTTGCCGCCGACAGCCCCATCCGTTTGCCCGGCGGCCGTTGTAGCTGTCAACCAATCTGCATGATGCTTTTCATGATGCCGCAGAAGGTAAAGAACCAGCGGCAAGGCGACCGCCAGGCAAATGCCGGAAAAAACCAACCAGCTGGACTGCCATGTCATGAGTGTCATCAGGAACACCGCAAGCGGCGGAAAGACAGCCTGCCCCACGGGCATGCCAAGGCCTGCGATAGCAACCGCACGCCCCCTGTTTCGGTCAAAATAGCGGGACATGGTGGTCATGGCCGCATGCACCATCATGCCTTGTCCCAGAAGCCGCACCAGCACCATCGCACCAAACAGCAAGAAAACAGGCCCTGCCAGCCCCATGAACAAGCATGCCAGCGCCAGCAACATGACAAGCCAGGCGGCATAGCGCCTGAGCGGCATGTGGTCTATCAGGTGACCAAACTGGTTCAGGCCCACGGCACTGCCGATGGTGACCATCATATAGTATAGGCCGAAGTCACTGTTAGACAGGCCAAAGGCCACAGAGATCGGCTCCCGGTAAACACCGATAAAATAGGTCTGCCCGAAGCTTGAAAAGACCGCCACCGCAAAGCCAAAGGCAAGGAGTTTCAGGTCATTTTTCGCGAAGGGCATATGTCGGGCTCCAGAAGGTCACGCTAGTGCGGATTTTAAGCAAATTGGAAATTTAAAACCTTGTTAAGCAGATAGGCGCAGGCTGGAAAAAACTCAAATGAATTGAGTCGATCAGGCAACATAGGAGGTCTTCATGCCTCTCCCATCTCCCCTGCCCACCGGTACAGGCCCCGGCGTGCAGGATAATAGCCGTCAAGCCCGACTTCTCGGGCATGTAGCGGCCGTTGATGCTGCGGGTTTCACGCTGGCAGTCGAACCTACCCTCGCCCGCGATGGGTCCCTATCGGATTTTCTTCGCATCGGTGCAACGCTCAGGCTCCCCGTCGGGGAGGACCAGCTATTTGGTGTGATCCGCAAGGTCACGGCCGGTCAGTCTGGCGCCCTGAACCTGACAGTCGATCTTCTGGGCCAATATAGCGAAAAGCAGTTCTCCCGGGGGGTGCGGACATTCCCGCTTCCCGGCAACCCGGCTTATGCGGCAACGGAATCCGATCTGGAAAAAATATATGCCCCCAGAAGCGGCGGTTCTATCCGTGTCGGGACGGTGCACCCGAGCGGCACGATCCCGGCCAATCTTTTGGTGGAAAAGCTGCTGTCCAAACATTTCGCCGTTCTGGGCAGTACTGGCACGGGGAAATCAAGCACGGTTTCCCTGATGATCCACCGGCTGGTGGAGCGGTGCCCAAACGCTCATATCGTGATCCTGGACCCCCACAATGAATATGCCCGTGCATTTTCCGGCAACGGTGTTCATGTCTCTACCGACAATCTTAAGCTGCCCTATTGGCTTATGAATTTCGAAGAGCATGTGGAGGTTTTTGTCGGCCGCGATGCCCACAACCGGCAAGCGGAAGTCGATATCCTGAAACGGTGCCTGCTGGCCGCGCGCAAGATATCTGGGCCAAGCTACCAACTTACAAAACTGACGGTGGATACACCCATCCCCTATAAGCTGACTGACCTCCTTAAAACCATCGATGACGAGCTTGGAAGCTTTGAAAAGGCAGAAGAAGTTCGCCCGTTCCTGAGATTGAGGAACAAGATCGAGGAACTTCGGGGCGACCAGCGCTTCGCTTTCATGTTTTCCGGCATGCTGATGCAGGACAACCTGACCAGCCTGGTATCCCAGCTTTTGCGCTTCCCTGTTGACGGGCGCCCTGTGACCACGCTTGATCTCTCTGGCGTGCCGTCTGACATCGTCGATGTGGTAGTCTCTCTCCTGAGCCGCCTTGTGTTCGATTTCGCCATGTGGAGCCGGCGACACGCAGGCGCCACCCCAATCCTGTTGGTGTGCGAAGAAGCCCACCGGTACGTACCCCACGCATCAAGCGATACCCGCATTCACGCAGCGCGCAAGTCGCTCGAGCGCATTGCCAAGGAGGGCCGGAAATATGGCGTGTCACTAGGGCTCGTGTCCCAGCGCCCTTCCGACCTGTCTGAAGCGGTGCTCAGCCAGTGCGGCACCATTGTGTCAATGCGCATGAACAACGAGAAGGACCGCTCCTATGTGGCTGACGCCATGCCCGAGGGCGGTGAGAGCTTCCTGGCGGCTCTGCCGAGTCTCCAGAACAGGGAATGCGTCGTCGCCGGCGAAGGGGTCGGGTGCCCGATCCGGGTGCGGCTCGATTTTCTTGATGAACACCGCAGACCTGCAAGTAATGATCCGGAGTTTCACGAAAGCTGGCGGCAAGATGTTGACTGCCTTGAGGAATTGGTGAACGATACGATCAACAATTGGAGGCGTGGAGTGAGATAGGAGGCACAATGTCCTTAGGCCAGAGCGTCCATTACGAGATTGTGGGGCGACGCGGCAGCAGTTGGACCATTCTGGAAGTAATCAAAGACCGGAAAGTTGCCGTTGAAAAAGCCGAGGAGCTTTGGGGCAGCCGCAGGTACACCGGAATCAAAGTCTCCAAGGAGAGCTACGACAAAGCCAACAATGAATTCTCGTCGATCGAGATTTATTCACGGGGTGCCCAGCGCAAACAGTCGAAGTATGACCAGAGCGGCACTATCTCACCGTGCCTGACCCCTGACGATCTCTATAGCCCGGATGGCAGGCGTTCGATCTGGGAACTCCTTGGCAACACTCTTGCCGACTGGATGATCACGCCCACAGAGCTCCTGCACAGCCTGGAGCATTATTACAAGCTCTATAACGCCGGCACCAAGCTTCAGAACGCGGTGCAGCGGACCGCTGTGTCCTTTGAGGAAGAGCAGGGCTCCATCCAGGAGCGGATGCGCAAGATCTACAAGATCATCGATCAGTCGATCGAGATCATGAAAGGCAATGCGGAAAAAATTCCATCGCTGGAGATGGGACGTCTGAAGCCAATCATCGAACAGCTCAAGGAAAAGTCCAACAAGCGATTTCTCCTGATTTCCGCGATCACAGAATACCTGCGCCCGGCGGTCACGCTCAGCGACAAGATCGGCCGGACTATCATCCTTCTGGCTGCGGACAGACCAGCCTGGGTGATCGAAATTCTGGACCAGTTCATCGCGGAATTGATGCAGCACAAATCTGTACCCTTCCAGCTTCTTGGCGAACCTGAAGACAGGGCACAATTCATTATCTGGCTCGCCCACCTGCAGGCCGGCCAACTGAGCATGATGGGCGAAAATGAACACTCGCCCTGCTTCAGCGATGAAGTGCTGCGGCTGAATGGTTTCCTGTCGCAAGGCCAGATGCCCCAGACGGCCCGCGTTCTGCTTGCGCGCCTACAGGAAGAAATCGAGGCCGCCAAGCCGATCAGCGACCAGGGACTGGTAGACCAGCTGAAGCGGTTGAACGACATTCGGGATACCCTTGAATCGCTGGTGAGCGACATGAGCCAGTTTGAAGGGCTGGAAGAAGCCCTGTCCAAAAGGTCTGCGCGGCTTCTCAACAGCCAGGCCGTTGGCGAAACACTGTTTGAGATGAAAAGCCCGATCGACCAGATGAACGCGCTGTTGGATCTGGAGAAATATACCATCGGGCACGGCAACAAGAGGATGGTAGCCAACTTCATGCTACCGATCCTGACCCGGCCCGAGTATGAATCCGTTTTCGTCGGGCTGGACAACCACCAGCCGATCCAGCGCATGGGGGATTTGACCAAGCTTCAAAAGCGGATCAACGAAGCCGACCTCACGGAAATGCACAGGCGCAAGATTGCCGAAAAGCTGGATGCCTTCTGCCGTGCCATCCTGGACAATACACAGGTGCTTAAGAAGCTCCACGGCCTGGACATCAGCCTGCAGGAAAAGTCGAAGAAAATCCTGAACATGTTGGCGGACGATTTCTTCACGACCGGGGACTGCCGGGACAGGGCCGAGCATCAGGTGCGCATTTACATGAAGCAGCCGGGCTTTACCGAAGGCCTGATCGCGGGCCTCGACCGCAAGGCCGCTGAAATGGAACTGATGTCATTCCGGCTGCTTCTGGAGCAGGCCGGGATTACCAAGCCACCGCAAGAAACCGCCTCCGAAGAGGAAAGCATCGAAGAAACCGACATTAATGACGAAGATGCTGCGGCGTCAGACGACAGTAATCAGACGGGGACCGCCTGATCACCGCTTGAACACTGCTTTCTAGAAATCGGAAATAAGGCCGTTCTTTTCCCAGTCGCCGTAGCGCGTTGGCTCAGGCCCTTTGCGGCCGCCAAGTTCTTTGGGCGGCTTCTGGTTATCGGTTGTTGCCTGTTCGGCAACAGATTCAGGTTTGGCTTTTCCAGCGCCGGTCTCTGTCTTTTCACTCATCACACATTCCTTCGCCAGTCTTTCTTTCACCAGGCTCCCAGGCCATAGCTTACCCAGCTTTCGTCAGCCCTTCGCGGTGGGCACGATACCAGAAATAGAGGCCGAACGACGCAATAACAAGAGGCAGAATGAAACCGAATTCATTGGCATACCGCCAGGTTTCTTCATACTGCACGGTCATCGGCTGCAGGATCGACAGGATATAAGCATTGTGCGCGGCATGCAAAACGGTCGCTGTCCACAGGTTCCCGGACTTGATCCGGTAATAGGTCATGATAAAGGAAATACCCACCG
Source organism: Kordiimonas lipolytica (assembly GCF_001550065.1). Next base: position 211,607 of record NZ_LRUB01000024.1, on the reverse strand, counting down.
TCATCAGGGCAAAGTTGGCAAACTGGACATGAAGATCCACCGGCCCGGCATTATATTTGGTGAAATAGATAAGCGGCATGTGCCAGGCGGCCCAGACAAGGCCAGTCACAAGGGAAGCAACCGGGAAACTAGTCTTCCGGAGAAGGAGCGGCGTCAGCAGGCCGCGCCAGCCGATTTCCTCACCCAGGGATGTCGCCATGTGCCAGATCATGCCCACGGCACCAAAGATCAAGACCCCCATGGCCACAGTGGCTGTAGGCGACCAGCCGACCAGCCCAAGGTGATACCCGGCTTCTTCAACAAACTTCGGGTCCAGCACACCGCCAAAGCCGAAGCCCCAGATGATGCCATATGCCACCAGGCCGTATATGATGGGCGTTACGAATGACAATATCTGCCATTTCGGCCGCCCCCAGGCCCAACCAAAGGAGGCAATATCCAGTTTCAGGAATTTATAGGCAAGAAGCGCCGAAATGCCTGGGGTCCACATCATGATGGCCACATAGTGACGCTTGAACCCCATTTCGATTACCAGAAGGGATGCGCCTGCAGACAATATGGCCGTCAGCACCAGAAACAGCGCGATAGCTTTCGATACCATATCCGCTGACGGAACATTTATCTGCCTGTTTTCAGACATGAAACTTCCCTTTTCCCGTTCGCCCTACATCTGTCTTAGCGAATTTTGGTCGCCTTTATAAGTGAAAGGCGCACATCTTGAACCAAAGTTCACGCTGCCCAAATATTAAGGGATGCGCAATATGGTTGCGACGGAACGACGTTTGAGTGAGCTATGATGAGTTTTGCCAGAACTGCCCTTTTGATGGCCACAATGACCGGCCTGTTCCTCGCCATTGGCTATATGCTTGGCGGGACAGACGGCGTGACGATCGCTTTTATGATCGCAGCAGTCATGAATTTTTTCGCCTACTGGAATTCCGACAAGATGGTGCTTTCCATGCACCGGGCGCGCGAAGTGGATGCCCGCACGGCGCCGGAACTTGTATCGGTGGTGGCCACACTGGCGCGCCGCGCAGACCTGCCGATGCCAAGGGTCTATATCATCGACAATCCACAGCCCAACGCATTCGCGACAGGCCGCAACCCGGAGAATGCGGCTGTTGCCGCCACAACAGGGCTTCTGAAAACACTGAACCGCGCCGAGATTGAAGGCGTGATGGCGCATGAGCTGGCGCATGTGAAAAACCGCGATACGCTGACCATGACCATCACAGCCACCATTGCCGGTGCCATTTCCATGCTGGCCAATTTTGCCCTGTTCTTTGGGGGCCGGCGCGATAACCCGCTTGGGCTGATCGGTACGATCCTGGTGATGATTTTTGCGCCCATGGCCGCTATGCTCGTGCAGATGGCCATCTCCCGCACACGGGAATTTGCAGCCGACAAGACCGGAGCAGAAATCAGCGGCGAGCCGCTCGCGCTCGCCAGCGCCCTTGAGAAACTGCACTTTGGTGCCAGCCGAACAATCAATGAAGCGGCCGAGGACAACCCAGCCACCGCCCATATGTTCATTGTGAACCCGCTGCATGGCCGGGCGTTTGACAGCCTCTTTTCCACGCACCCGCGCATGGAAGAGCGCATAGCGCGGCTTCAGGCGCTGGCCAACCATAGGCCGCCTGCAGCATCACCCGGTGCTTCCGGCATCCCTGACAGTGGGTCATCCCGCCGGGGGCCTTGGGGTTAAGGGATTAAGGGGCTGACTTACAGCCCCTCTTTTGCCGCCAGGTCTGCGAGGTTGGTTTCCGGGCGCGCGCCCAGGTGCGAAATGACTTCCGCAGCCGCCAGACCGCCAAGCTTGGCGCAGGTCTCCAGGTCCTTGCCGCTTGTGTAGCCATGCAGGAACCCAGCAGCATACAGGTCACCGGCGCCCGTTGTATCTTCAACGGTGGTCGGATGGGCTGGAACCGTCACCATCTCGTCAGCCGTCAGGATCACAGATCCTTTTTCGGACCGCGTCAAGGCCGCCAGCTTCACATGGGGGCGTAGGCGTTCCATGGCTTCTTCGAAGGTATCCACCTGATAGAGCGACGTGATCTCGGCTTCATTTGCAAACAGGATATCAACCTTGTTTTCAACCAGGTCCACAAATTCACTGCGGAACCGGTCTACGCAGAAACTGTCAGACAGCGAAATCGAAACCAGCTTGCCGTTATCGCGCGCCACATCCATGGCATGAAGCACCGCTTCTTTCTGGTGATCACGGTCCCACATATAGCCTTCGATATAAGTCACGGCTGAATTCGCCACGACGTCTTCATCAATATCGCTCAGGCTCAACTCGCCACAGGCACCCAGGTAGGTGCTCATGGTGCGCTGGGCATCGGGTGTCACCAGGATCATGCTGGTAGCGGTTGGGGCGCCTTCAGACGCGGGCGCGGTCTCGTATGACACGCCGACGGCGCGAATGTCATGGCGGAACACCATACCCAGCTGGTCATCATGAACCCGGCCGATGTAGGCTGCCTTGCCGCCCAGAGACGCGATACCCGCCGCCGTGTTACCAGCCGAACCGCCGGACCGTTCTACCGCGGGCGGCATGTCGTCATAGATGCGCGCGCTGGTGTCTGCATCCACGAGCATCATCGAGCCCTTGATCCGATCATGCTTTTCGAGAAAAGCGTCATCCACGCGTGCGATGATGTCAACAATCGCGTTCCCGATGCACAATACCTGAAATTTTTCCGACATATGTAATTCCTTGCGGGCGGGGCCTGGCCCCGGATTTTTTCCTTAGGCGCACCATAGAAAACATGTGCAGCATTGCAAGCCTTGATGCTTGTCCCTATCTTTTTAGGATAACAACAGGCACTTCAGTTGCCAGAAATACAGACGCGAGGGGATAGATCATGATCGGGCAGGCCATTAATCGAAGTTGGCAGCAACTCTTACACCCAAAATTCAGGAGCGTGTTCCTGATATCCTTGATTGCAGCGACACTAACGCTGATCGGATTGAACTATGCGCTCTATATCTATTGGCCCGAAGACTGGACCACCGGCATCGACTGGCTGGACCAGTCTGGTTTCTGGACCATGTCCATCATCGGGTCCTACATCCTGTTCCCTGGTCTTGTGACCATGGTGATGGGTTTCCTGGTCGACACGATCGCCGATGCGGTCGAAGAGGAATATTACCCGAACCGAAAAGGCATGCGGAAGGTATCCCTGGCCGATGTCATTTTCGGGGCGCTCAAGCTGACCCTTCTGGTGATTCTGGTGAATATCATCGCCTTTGTGCCTTATGTGGTGCTGCTGTTCACCGGTATTGGAACACTCTTGCTGTTTGTTGCGGTCAACGGCTTCCTGTTGGGCCGGGAATATTTCGAAATGGTTGCCATCCGACACATGCCCATGCGCGAAGTCAACCGCATGCGCCGCCTTTATGGGGGCAAAATTTTTGTGGGCGGTGCCATGATTGCAGCACTTTTTGCTGTACCTTTCCTTAATCTATTGGCGCCTATCCTTGGTGCCGCGATGATGACCCATATCTTCCATTTCCTTGCGCATGAGGATGGCCGTGTCTTTGACCGTTAAGAGTTTCAGCAAAAGCTTTCTGTTTATTGCCGCCAGCGGCCTCTTGGCCGCCTGCGGCCCCACCGGTGTGGAACCGCCACAGCCGCAGGCCCCTGAACCACCTATTGAGGCCAAACAAACCCTGCCCCAAGATATCCAACAACCTGCCCCGCCACCGCCTGAACCTGAGCGACTGCAGGGCATGAACCCTGGTGAAGTAATGGCGCTTCTTGGTGATCCATCGCTTGTTCGCCGGGACGGGGCCATACAGGTCATGCTGTTTGAAAATGAGACTTGCGTGTTTGAGGTGGTTTTCCGCGAACCCAGCCAAAACGAATATTTCCAGGCACATCATATAGCTGCGCGAGGTCGGGACGGCAGGACCACAGATACACAGGCCTGCCTTATGAAAGTCTTGCCGAATGGCCAATGGCCTGACAAATAAGGTGATCAGAAAGCGGCTCGAAGGGAGACACACATGCAGTTCAATGCCGGCGTCATCATCAAACTGCTGATCTGGAGCTTCCTGGTCGGGCTTTTGCTGTACTGGCTCGAGTGGAGCCCAGGCGACGTATATGGCTGGATCGCCAATAAAGTTGCCACGCTCTGGGATTGGCTGGTCGGCAGCGGTCTTCAGTATGTGCTTCTCGGCGCCACCATCGTCGTGCCCATATATTTCATTATGCAGTTCAAGAACCGGCGGCGAGGCGGATGACGCGCTTTTTCAACCCAGGCAAACATGAGGACGCGGCGTCCGATGCGCGCCTCCACGCGCCTGCCACAGCCCGTAACAGGGATGTGATCCTGGATGTGCTCAAGGCTCACCTGCCGGAAACCGGCAGCCTTCTTGAGATCGCGGCGGGTACAGGCGAGCATGCGGCCCATATTGCTCCGCAGTTCCCAAACCTTCACTGGCAACCAACCGATATCGACCCGCGCCATCTGGATAGCATCGACGCCTGGCGCGAGCATGTTGGGCGGGGCAACATTCTGCGAGCCAGGCATTTCAACCTTCTGGAAGGCGATTGGCCGATTGACCATCTGCCCGAGCCCCTGATAGCCGTGATGGCAGCGAACCTTATTCACATCAGCCCATGGGAAGTGTCGGAAGCACTGGTGTCCGGCGCTGGGCAGGTCTTGGATACGGGCGGCACCCTGTATCTTTATGGCCCCTACAAACGGGAAGGCGCCCATACGTCCGAATCCAATGAGGCCTTCGACACGTCACTCAAGGAACGTGACCCGTCATGGGGCGTCAGGGATATGGAAGCGGTCGTGGAATTGGCCAGGGACGCAGGATTTGGCGCACCGGACATCATCCCAATGCCCGCCAACAATTTCTCGCTGGTATTCAAAAAATAAACGCCCCGCAGGCTGCAGGGCGTTCGGTCTGTCACACATAGAAGGCCGGTTAATTGGCGGCTGCTTTGGCTGCTTCTGTCTCTGTGCTGTCGTTCGCAAGCTCGCCTACATCATAATGCTTGGAATAGCGCTTGGCGATCCGCTCAACCGGCAACAGGATAAACACGTCAGTAGTACCGAACTGTTCGTCCACCACCGCACCGTCACCGATGAAGCAACCGATCCGCAGGTAGCCTTTCACAAGCGGCGGCAGCGCGCGGCGCGCCATGCGTACATCCAAATCGCTCTCGCCGATATTGTTCATCTCGATATACTGGCCATCGAGCGCCTTCACATGGAAGTCGTCTGGCACAAGATGATTATGGTAGAGATACGAGAAGGCTTCCTTGAACTCTTCAGGGTTCGTGCCCTCGAAGCTCGCGCAGCCGAACATGTAAGCAATCTTGTGTTCTTTCAGATATTCGGCGATGCCCTTCCACAACATGTTGATGGTGCTGTTGGCGCGGTAATCCTTGTGCACGCAGGAGCGGCCAAGTTCCAGAAGTTGGCGGCCTTCGCCCATCTGCTCTTTGAAGCTGTCGCTCATCAGTGGGGTGATATCGAACTCGCCCGCCGAATAGAAACCGTTGTTGCGCTCGGCTACCTCCTGACGGAGAAGGCGGTATGTGCCCACGATCCGCTTCGACTTCGGACGGTCATGGTCGATCACCAGCAGATGGTCACAGACCGTATCATACGGGTCGATGTCGCGTTTTGTCATGCGCATGCGCCAGTCGGGCTTGGCGTGCATTTCTTCATAGAAAATCTTGTAGCGCAGTTTTTGCGCCGCTTTGATTTCCTTGAAGGACCGCGCCAGACGCACCTCAAGGCTGCCTTGTCGGACATATGATGGAGCGCCAGCCATGGCTTGGGCCGCGGCGACACGGGGGCGAATGCGAGCATATCTTTTCATAAGACCATCCTAATAGATGCGGTAGGTTGCAGCTCTATTACAACAATCTGACCACATCATGACATCACATGTCGCCATTTCTGGTAACATTTTCAAGATTTCGCGCCCTTATATCCTTTTTCCACAGAATGAGAAGCGCAATCAGACCTGGTGCTGCCATTGCTGTCGATACCAGAAAAAATTCGGTCCAATTCATCGCGTCCGCGACGAAGCCGGTGAAGCCGCCAAAGAAGCCGCGCGCCAGACTCGAAAGCGTGGACAACAGCGCGTACTGGGTCGCTGTGAACGAGAGGTTACACAGACTACCGAAGTAGGCGATCATGACCGTGCCACCCACACCAGTGGCGAAGTTCTCCAGTCCAACGGTTACGGCAAGGGCAGTAGTGTCCGGCCCAATCATGCTAAGCACCACAAACCCAAGGTTGGTGACCATCATGAAAATCACACTGATCAGAAGGGCCCTGAAGGTATCAAACCACCACCAGACAAAAATCCCCGCGCCGCCACCGGCAGCTGCGGCAATCGCACCGACTGTCTTGTTCGCGATGGCCATTTCTGTCAGCGTAAACCCGAGATCAACAAGGAACGGCCCTGTCATCACCGACGCCATCACATCACCGAATTTCACCAGAACGACAAACAGCAAAATCCAGTACCAGTTCTGGCGCAGGATAAATTCCTTAAGCGGCAAAACCACAGCTTCATATATTTGCAGCTGATAGGGAGACAAATGACTGTGGGCCGCACGCTCGTCGCGCAGGAACTCATCTTCATAGACTTTGGGTTCGCCAAGCCACAAGATCGCCAGCAGCCCCGGTATCACGAGAAGCGGCAACAGCGAGAGAGCAAAAGACCAGCCCAATTGATCGGCAACCAGGAACACCCCAGCGCCCGCAATCAGGTTTGCGATGCGGTATCCCCATTGATACATGCCCGCGCTGTGCGCCAGGTCTTTCTCTTCCGTCACTTCAATTCGGTAGGCGTCAATCAGGATATCGAGGCTGGCCGACAGAAAACCGATGGATACAGACAAAGTCCCAATCGCGGCCAGATGGCTCTCGGGCGTCAACTGTGACATCCCCCAGATCGCAAGCGCCATTGCAGCACAAACCAACAGAATCCAGCTACGTCTGCGACCGAAACGGGACGAGAGAGCGCCAAGCTGCAACCGGTCCAGAAGCGGTGCCCAAAGCACCTTCAGCGCATAAGGCAGCGTAGCCCAGGTGAAGATGCCGATTGTCGACTTATCGATGTCATATTCACGGAGCCATGTAGTCATGATTCCGAGAATGATGGTCAGCGGAAACCCCGACGTCATGCCCAGAAGAAAAGCGCCAAGAAGCGGCTTCTTGAGAAAAGTCAGAAACAAACGGCCAATTCGCTGGCCAATTGGCAGCGCCTGCGCTGGCACGGTTTCCGTCATGCCTTGATCTTCTCTGGGTCGACAATGATCCACAGCCCTTCGGCCTTGGCCACAAGCGTGCCATCAGATGCATAAATCGCCGTGCCGCACTTGCGCTTGCGCCCTGTACCGCCCAGATCCCAGGCGATCACGGTTGCTTCGCCTTCAGCCTTGAGAGGCGCCAAAACTTCAGCCGTCAGGCGGCCAAGGAGCGCCGCCTCCCCAGCCGCGCAAGCGAAGTAGCCGGGGCAATCAAGGGCGGACCAGATAAATTCCGGTGCCACATTGCCGCTCTCGTCCGCATAATCCCCATCAAGGCCCCACTGGCTCGCGACCAGGCCCTCATGCCCCTCCACAAGCTTGGAATGGATGCACAGGCCGTCAGGGTGCGTGCGGTCATGGCCGCAAACGAAACAGGTGCCGAAAGGCGTGAATTTCTTGGGCCTGCCCGGCGCGTCAACCGGATCACCCCCCAGCACCAGCGGGTCGGGAAGCACAGGCACGTCCAGATCAAGCGTCGCGGGTTTTGCAATGCCCACCAGCGTCTCGCCGTGCTGCATCACAACACCCTCGTCAGTCGCGACAATCTCAAGCGGTGTATCAAGGGGTGGCGGCAACCTCAGGCTGGCCTCAACAATACCATCCAGATGGCGCGCCATCACACCGCATGAATAGCCGCCGTTACCGCTGTTTGGCGGGCCTTTATAGCGGGCGTCGATCGTTACTTGCTCGATCATGTCTCTTCTGCTCCCCTTGTTTCATTCCTTAGTAGGCGGCAATGGGCGCCCGCGCAAGCGCATCATTGGTTGGCCAAGAATGGTTTTCCCTTCCCTTTGGGGCAGGAACAAGGCTATGAAGCGGCATGAGCAACGAGAGCGAAAATACAGGCCTCAAGGCCCGCAAGGCAGCCATCCGGATTCTGATGGCCGTAACGCTGAAAAACCGACCGTTCGATGCGGCGCTGGATGAGATCACCAAAGGTGCAGACCTTGACGTACGCGACCGTGCCTTCGTCATGAATCTGGTGATGCTGACGCTCCGCCGGTTCGGCAGCCTGAAGGCGCTTATGGGCCGCCTCCTGGACCGCGGCCTGCCCAGGAACGCCACCTGGACCGAAGCTGCCATCCTGACAGGGCTTGCACAAATACTCCTGATGCGCACGGCAGACCATGCCGCAGTCAATGAGACAGTCACGCTCATCAAGGACCTGCCGGGCAAGGAAAAGGGGTTCGCGGGCCTCGTGAACGCAGTGCTGAGGCGCGCGGCGCGCGAACAGGGCGCGCTCCTTGAGCGGCTGAACAGCACCCCGCAGGATGACCTGCCCGCCTGGCTCGCTGAAAGCTGGACCAAAACCTATGGTCATGACGAGATGCAGCATATCGCCCGCGCGCTGCAGTCGAGCCCGCCGCTTGATATCACGCTCAAGCCGGGGGAAGACCCCGACCTGTGGGCTGACCGTCTGGACGCCAAAATCATGCCCAATGGCACGCTGAGGCGCGGCCTCACGGATGTGACCAAGCTTCCGGGCTACGAGGACGGCATCTGGTGGGTGCAGGATATCGCCGCCAGCCTGCCTGTCGCGCTTCTGGGCGACATTCAGGGCAAGCATGTGCTTGACCTGTGCGCGGCCCCGGGTGGCAAGACCATGCAGCTGGCCTCAAGGGGCGCGCTGGTGACCGCCGTTGACCGCAACAAGAACCGGTTAAAGCGCCTGAGCGCCAACCTTGAGCGCACGGGCCTTGACGCCACAGTCATCACGGCAGACGCTGCGACCTATACGCCGGACAAACCTGTGAATGCCATTCTTCTGGACGCGCCGTGCTCAGCCACCGGCACGCTCCGCCGCAACCCGGATGTCACCTGGACCAAAGCGCCCGAGGACGTGGTAAAGCTCGCGAACCTGCAGGCCCGCATTCTTGACCACGCTTTCTCATTACTGCCTGCTGGCGGCGTGATGGTTTACTGTGTATGCTCCCTTGAAGCCAGTGAAGGGGTTGATCAGGTCGAAGCCTTCCTGAGCCGCGAAGCTACTGCTGAACGGGTGCCCGTGGATGCGACAGAGGTCGGCGGCATGAGTGAACTTGTAACCGACAAAGGCGACCTTCTGTGCCTGCCCTCAAAACGGGCAAATGAAGGCGGGATAGACGGATTTTTCGCCGCCCGATTGAAAAAGACAAAATAAGCCCCGCTTCCCTCGCATGCCGCGCCATCTGGCGCTTGCGGGACAAGGGGCAACCTGATATGGAGGCCCCATGCAAAAGCCAGTCAGAATAGCCCCCTCAATCCTGTCTGCAGATTTCAGCAAACTGGGTGAGGAAGTCAGAGCCGTTGACGCCGCAGGCGCCGACATGATCCATATTGATGTGATGGATGGTCATTTCGTGCCCAATATCACGATCGGCCCCGATGTGGTGAAGGCGCTTCGCCCCCACACAAAAAAGCCGTTCGATGTGCACCTGATGATCGACCCGGTTGATCCCTATATTGAGGCTTTCGCCGCTGCTGGTGCCGATATCATCACGGCGCATGCCGAAGCGGGCAAGCACATCCACCGCACGCTGCAGGCGATCCGCGCGCAAGGCGTGAAGGCCGGTATCTCGCTCAATCCGGCAACGCCCGAGACGGTTATCGACTATCTCTATGAAGACCTGGACCTGATCCTCGTCATGTCCGTGAACCCGGGCTTCGGCGGCCAGAGCTTTATCGAAAGCCAGCTGAAGAAAATCGAGAATATCCGCAAGCGCATTGATGCACTGGGCCTTGATATCGACCTTGAAGTCGACGGCGGCGTGAATGCAGCAACTGTTCGCCGGGTGGTGGACGCGGGCGCAGACCTTCTGGTGGCCGGTAGCGCCACCTTCAAAGGCGGCCCGGACATGTACGCACCGAACATCGCGGCACTGAAAAACCTATAGACCACAAGGGAGCAGGCGGCGATGAACGCGGCCTTTGATCAAATTGCCGAATATGCAGCCACGGCGCCGACGTCGCGCTCAACGCTGAGGCGCGATCAAAGCAGCCATCTTGTGAGCCGCACGCTCCGGAAAATGGGTCGCACAGTCCGCGAGTGGGGCTATGCCTCGCCGCTTTATGCGCACCGGCTGAAGGGTCGGCACCCGATGCAGCTTCTGGGAAGCCCGGACGACCCTGCCCCCGGCAATGCAACAATGGGATCCGCCATCTTTGGCGGTGACATGCTGTTTGAAGGCGAACAACATGCCCTGAGCGAGGATTTCTGGGTTCGGCTTGAGAACGCGTCCCCTGAGTTTCAGGCCTATGCCCACAGCTTCCACTGGCTGCAGGACCTGGCACAGGTGAATGACCAGGCCAAGGCGCGCGATGCTGCAGAGACTATTCTTTCCTGGTGGCTGCCTTTTGGCGAAGACTGGTTCAAGGATGTCTGGGCGGCTGAAACGCTGGCGCGGCGCATCATCAACTGGTTTACCCATGCACCGCTCATCCTGTCGTCGTCTGATCTGGTTTACCGGTCCAAGGTTTTGACTTCGCTGGCCAAGCAGGCCCGTCACCTGAGCCGTGTTCTGAACGATACGGATGAAGGCCTGCCGCGCGTCTACACCGCTGCGGCACTGACGCTCGCGGGCCTCTTGCTGCCGTCGTCCGATACCCTGCTGGCCAAAGGATCGCGCGCGCTTGAACGCACGCTTTCCACCTTCATTCTGGCTGACGGCGGCCCAGTAAGCCGCAACACGTCTGACGCCATCCGCACCATGCAGCTTCTGGTGCTGGTGCGCGACGCCTATACCACCCGCGGCGAAGAGCTGCCCGGTTGGGTACAGATCACGCTCGACAAAATCGGTCCGTTCGTGCGCGCCATGCGCCACGGCGACGGCAATTTCGCCCAGTTCGGGGGCACGTCTGCCGAAGGCGGCCATGGCTCCAATGCCGTCCTTGCCGCCAGCGAAGCCAAGGGAAAACCGATCGAGAATGCTGCCCACAGCGGCTTCCAGCGCATAGAAACAGGCCGTTCTGTGCTGATCATGGATGCGGGCGCACCGCCGCCCACCGCCTACAGCCGCAAGGCGCACGCGGGCACGGCGGCTTTTGAATTCTCCACCGGGCTTGAGCGGCTGATCGTCAATGTGGGGCACGCCTCAAAGCGCGGGCCTATCCCGGCGCTGGCGGAACTGGCCCGCACCACAGCCGCGCATTCGACCCTGATTATCGCTGACCGCAACTCAAGCCGCCTTCTTGAAGGTGGCCGCATGGGCCCCGGCGTATCGGAAACGCTGACCATCCGTGAAAAAACGGAAGACGGCACGCGCATTCGCCACAGCCATAACGGATACCTGAAGCGTTTCGGCGTGAAGCACGAGCGGTCGCTTGATCTGTCAGCCGACGGTACGCGCCTGAAGGGCAGCGACAAACTGTTTGGCCCCAAGATGAAGAAGCTTGCGGGCAAGGAAATACTTCTCAGGTTCCACCTGCATCCGAACATCAGTGCGCTGAAGGCCTCGGACGGCCGCATCACGCTTGAGACACGGGCGGGCAAGACCTGGATTTTCGATGTTGATGGCGGGGAAGCCGAGATTGAGGAAAGCCTCTATCTCAGCCGCCCCGATCATCCGGTGCCGTCACGCCAGATTGTGGTGACGATGGCACGGGAGGGGAACGAGCAACCCACTTTAAACTGGGTTTTGAGTGAAATGAGCTTCTGACCAGCCTGCTGTTGGGTTGCGGGCGCGGAAGCTTCGAATTGAAGGCTAGTGAACTATGACCAAAGTCACCATCAAACGCGCCCTTCTGTCGGTTTCCGACAAGGCCGGGCTGGTTGATCTCGCAAAGGCGCTTGCGGATCAGGGCGTTGAAATCCTGTCAACCGGCGGCTCCGCCAAGGTAATCCGCGACGCCGGCATCCCGGTTAAGGAAGTGGCAGACCACACAGGCTTCCCCGAGATGATGGACGGGCGCGTGAAAACGCTGCACCCGAAAATCCACGGCGGCTTCCTGGCGCTGCGCGACAACCCTGAGCACTTGAAGGCAATGGAAGAGCATGAGATCGGCGGCATCGACCTGGTGGCAGTGAACCTCTATCCGTTCGAAGCAACCGTGGCGTCTGGCGCTGACTTCGACACATGCATCGAGAATATCGACATCGGCGGCCCCGCCATGGTGCGCTCTGCAGCCAAGAACCACGCGTTCGTCACCATCGTGACCGACCCTGCCGATTATGGAGAAATTATCGAGCAGATCAAATCTGAAGGCGGTACCACGCATGAGATGCGCAAGAAGCTGGCGGCAAAAGCCTACGCCCGCACCGCCGCTTACGACACGGCGATCAGCCAGTGGTACGCCGAACAAAACGGCGTAACCTTTGCTGACCGCAGCACGTTCGCGGGCACCAAGGTTCAGGAGTGCCGGTACGGCGAAAACCCACACCAGGTTGCCGCTTTCTACAAAAACGGTGAGGACCGTCCGGGCATCGCCACCGCCGTGCAACACCAGGGCAAGGAACTTTCCTACAATAACCTCAACGACACTGACGCAGCGTTTGAGCTGGTGAGTGAGTTCGACCCATCGGTTCCGACCGTTGCCATCATCAAGCACGCCAACCCGTGCGGCGTGGCCAAGGGCGCGACGCTCAAGGAAGCGTATGAAAAAGCGCTGAAGTGTGACCCGGTTTCCGCGTTCGGCGGCATTGTGGCCCTCAATGGCACCGTGGACGCAGAGACAGCGGAAGAGATCATCAAGGTGTTTACTGAGGTGATCATCGCCCCAAGCGTGACGGATGAGGCGAAAGCCATCATCGGCGCCAAGAAGAACCTGCGCCTTCTGACCACCGGCGGCCTCGCTGACCCAAGCCAGCCAGCCAAGATGGTGAAAACCGTCGCGGGCGGTTTCCTTGTGCAGAACCGCGACACCGGTCGCATCACAATGGATGACCTGAAGGTTGTCACCAAGCGCGCGCCATCCGACGCGGAGCTCAAAGACATGCTGTTCGCCTTCCAGGTTGGCAAGCACGTGAAATCAAACGCCATTGTTTATGTGCGCGACGGCATGACCGTGGGCATTGGCGCGGGGCAGATGAACCGCCGGGACAGCAGCCGGATCGCCGCGATCCGCGCGGGTGAAGCGGCTGAAATGGCCGGTGATGCCGAGAGCCTCGCGAAAGGCAGCGTGGTCGCAAGTGACGCCTTCTTCCCGTTTGCGGACGGTCTGCTGGCCGCAGCCGAAGCGGGTGCGACGGCAGTGATCCAGCCGGGCGGCAGCATGCGCGACGATGAAGTGATCAAAGCCGCCGATGAAGCAGGCCTTGCCATGGTCTTCACCGGCATGCGCCACTTCCGCCACTAAGGCAGGCGAACACCTGACACTTTAAAGGCCGGGGCATCTGCTCCGGCCTTTTCTTCTTTGCCTTCAGCTATCCTAATCTCTCGGTGCCGCCGCAGGCTGTGTGCGCTCAGGATTAAACTGGCGGTACAGTGCCCACTCTTCATCAATGCCCGGGCATTTTTCGGTGCCGAATGGCTCCAATGCCACGCACATTTCGTGTGCATGTTGCAAAACTCTCAAGAAATATTGGGTGAAGCGTATAAAGTTTCGGTACTCGCTAAGAATATCGGACTGGTAAGCCTTGTTCCCAAACGCCTTCTCGATTTCAAGCACGATTCTTGACCGCACCGCAGACGTTGGATCATAGACACGATATTCCCCTTCTTCGGGCGTCAGTTGAAATTGGTCGGTATCAGCCTTGAAGCCTGGCAGTTGCCCTTGGATGTATGCCAGCCTTTGGTGATATTCGGATATCGCCTGCCGAACAGGCCGCGATGTGATCTTGGACAAAACGCCGGCACTACGCAAATCTGCATATTCTGTCACGGGTGGCGCAATGGTCGGATAAAACCTAAGGCTCGCTATGGCATCAGATGTATCTTCCGATGATTCCATAGGCTCACCTGAAAACAACACCTGAAAAACCTTGTCGGCCCGCATAATGGCTTTCATGCGGTAACTTACATGTTGCTTGAAATAGTCGACCGTGGCGACGGCCTCTGAATGGAGCCGCGCCAATGCTTCAGCTTCGATATTTTTTTGCTTCCGGTTCTCGTTCCAGTCGTCGACCTGTAGACCAATGAAGATACCGACAACCACGATGGCGACCTCAATCAGAACCGTGAACCAGTTCTGCCCCCTTATGGCTTCCGCCAGCCTGCGCAAGATCATATAGGCTTCTCCCTTTCAAGGATGTGCCCCCAGAATAGCGCAAGCCAGGGTTTATGTAACCCTCCAAGGCCGGCCAAACTCGCGGACTGCTGCAGCCCAAAAAAGGCCAGGGCATCCGCTCCGGCCTTTTTACTTCCCTGCTGCAAACCCAATCAGCCGTGCTCAAGCGCGTCCCGTATGCTGGAGACGGTGGCGTCCAGCTGGTGTGGCTCATAAGGCGTGGCGGGCACCGCACCCCACACGGGGCCGGGCCAGGCAGGGTCGCCTTCGAACCGCGCGATGATATGCACATGCAGCTGCGGCACCATGTTCCCGAGCGCCGCCACATTCATCTTGTCGGCGCCCACAAGCGCCTCCAGGCATTCGGCCACACGGGTGATTTCCCGCATCAGGTTTTGCTGGTCGTCGTCATCCAGCTGGTGGATTTCGCGGATATCTTTGCGTTCTGGCACCAGCACCAGCCAGGGGTAGGTGGCATCTGTGATCAGAAGCACGCGGCAGAGCTTGAGCTTGGTCACGAACACCGTGTCCTTTGCCAGTTGCGGGTGCAGGGTGAAGTCTGTCATACTCGGTGCCTCAAGCTTGGGTTATGGGGGACATGGCCATCTATAGGTTCGATCATATTCGCAAAGCGACCGAGGATGACATCTTTTTCATCCGCTCGCTGGAGATGGACCCAGCCAACACCTTCGTGCACAGCTGGGACGAGGCCACGCACCGGCGGAATATTGCCGACCCCGCCTTTCATTATTTCATCGCAGTGGACATTGAAGACCACCAGCTTGGTTATGCGATCCTGATGGACAACACACCGGGCCGCGTTGAGTGGCGGCGCATCATCGTGGCGCGCCGGGGCGATGGCATCGGCAAAGCCTTCATGGCCGCTGTGCTCGACTATTTCTTCACTGTGCACAAGGCCGAGGTGGTGTGGCTGGATGTTTACGAGAAGAACGACCGCGCCCGGCATGTTTACCGGACGCTCGGCTTCCTAGAGGTCGGCGAAGACCTCGCGAAAGTGCCCGGCGAACGGCTGGTAATCATGGAGTGTCACCAGCCGCGCTAAATAAGTGGCTCTTTAACTTCGATATGAGGATACCTCTGCTTCACTTTTTCCGAAGCTGCGAGTGCGTCATCTATTGGTGTACCACAAGCTAAACACATGTGCCTTAGTGTCAGCCTTATCCCTGAGTGGTCGAAACACCGCATGTCCGAAACCTGCGCCCCTGACCAGAAAAGGTTTCCAACTCTGTAAATATGTATCCGGGCAATCTGATCAAATGGAAATACCTGTGTACCTGAGCGGGACTTAATCCGGATCGCCTCAGGCGTTATGCAAACGGAAATTTGTTGAAACCAATTCCGCAGCAAAAGCCAACTACCAAACAATAAGTAACTTATCAGCCCAAACATCATCAAACGCAAGAAGAGCGAATAACCTATACCCATCGGTGCCCCATGGTGAATAGTACTGCTATTGATGAAGACAAACCCGAATAGAAAAAAAACCACCAAAGCCAAATTGCCGACCAACATCCAGAAAATTGTCTTCTTTTTCGGAGATGTTACGAGCCAAACTTGGTCGATCATCCTACCGTCCCTTTGATCAGCGTCTCGAAGAAGCTCACCTGCCGGGCGAGGGCTTCAATGGAAATATGCTCCGCCGTGCCGTGGATCTGTTTGAGGGTATCCTTGCCCACCACGAGCGGCATAAAGCGGTAAACGCCATCTGCGACGCCGTCATAATGCCGCGCGTCGGTGCCCTGCACCGTCAGCGTGGGGGCGATGGGGATATCGCCGAACTCGGCTTTCACGGCGCGTGCGATCGCCTGATAGCCTTCGCCCGATGGGTCAGACAGGCTGGTGGCTTCGCGCCCGCCGCCCAGGTTTTCGATCTTGATCCGGTCATCGGCCACAACGTCCCGCGCGCGGTCGATCACGCCTTGCACCGTATCGCGCGGGTGAATGCGGTAATTCACCACCGCCTCACCATACTGCGGCAGGATATTGGTCTTGGTGCCCGACTGCATCATGGTGAAAGCCGTGGTGGTGTGCATGAAGGCCGCCACCGTGGGGCTTTTGGCGAGCTCCCCCGCCATCACGCCGTTTGTCGCCCACAGGTTGGCGATCATGAAACGGTTGAGGAACGGCTGCTCTGGTGCCACGGCCTTGAGGAAGGCCTCCAGATGCTCATCCAGCACCAGCGGATACTGGTTTTCCGTGACGGCAACGCCTGCCTTGGCCGCGAGGGAGGCGGCGGTGAAATCCTTGGGCGCGGATGAGTGCCCGCCATCATCGGTGGCGGAGAAGCGGAGCGTGACCGAGCCCTTCTCCCCAAGGCTGATCAGCGCCACAGGGCTTTTCACACCGGGGATGATGCCGTCAGGGATGGCGGAGCCTTCGTCCATCAGCCACGAAAGCTGTACGCCGCGATCCTTGAGGATTCCCGCCATAACAGCAGCGCCGTTATCACCGCCGAGCTCTTCGTCATGGCCGAACAGAAAATAGATGTCGCGGTCAGGCGCGAAGCCCGCGCGCGCCAGCTTTTCCACCGCTTCCATGATGGAGATCAGCATGCCCTTGTCATCCAGCGTACCGCGCCCCCACAGGATGCCGTTATCGTCAATCACGCCTGCAAACGGCGGTTGCGGCCAATCAGCAAGCCCGCGTTCGGGCACCGGCACCACATCCATGTGGGCCGCCAGCGCGATGGGCTTTTTGGCCGTGCTTGAGGCTGCGGGCCAGCGGTACATCAGCGAGTAATCCGAGACGATTTCGCGCTCGAGCACCGCATGGGCGTTCGGGTAAGTGGTCACCAGATAATCGTGGAAGCCCTTGAAGGCTGCGTCATCGGGCGCTCGGTCAAGGCTGTAGGACACGGTCTCGAACCGCACCGCGCCCGCCAGGTTTTCCGCCATGCGCCGGGCGTCTGCGGCGTCATATTCAGCGGGCTTCAGGCTTTTTGCCTCTCCCGCCGGCAGCATCGCCATCGTGTTCGCCACCATATAGATGACGAGCCCCACAAGGCCCACAACCAGATATCCCAAAATACGCATACCGTTCCCCCCTTGCGAATTTCATATGGAAGCTAAAGCACATTCTACGCCCGTCAAATTAGTGGCGCCTAATCCTACCACTTCTTTTCGCGTAGCAAGGCCTGCACTCTTCGACCTGCTTCGTCGCTTTCGCCAAAATGGCATTCGCCAGATGCTCCACTGGAGATAAAGCCCCGACCCTCGCCAACTTTGATGTACAAACTGTTTGAATAATCGTGGCTCATGCGCAATTCCGGCCCACATGTCTCTGTTTTTTCAATGTTCTGTCCGCCAAATTCGCGAACAATTGCCGCAATTTCCTGCCACAAGCTTGCATCCTTGGCCTTCCAGACTTTGGATGGCATTGGAAAACTGGATTGCGAGACACCTCTGCCGCCAGGGAATAGAAACTCCGCAGTACTTCCATACCCATCATCGCTGAAGTATCGAGCAAGCCCATCTGCTTCCTCTCCTACCCTGCCGTCTATCGCTTCTTGCCAGAGCAAAGCCGGCTTGGCTGCACAACTGGACAGCAGCATCGCCAGAACTGGAATCAGCCACCTCACAGGGTCTTCTCCTTATAAAGGCAAATATCCGTCAGTTTGCATTTGGCGCAGTCGGGTTTTCGGGCCTTGCAGATGTAGCGGCCCAGCAGGATCAGCCAGTGGTGAGCGTGCAGCTTGAAGGGATCGGGGATCACCTTCATCAGCGCTTCCTCAACCTTGTCAACATTCTTGCCGGGCGCGAGGCCGGTGCGGTTCGACACGCGGAAAATATGCGTGTCCACCGCGCAGGTGGGCTGACCGAAAGCGATATTCAGCACCACATTGGCGGTTTTGCGGCCCACGCCCGCGAGCGCGACCAGTTCTTCCCGCGTCTGGGGCACCTTGCCGCCATGCTTGTCGATCAGGTCACGGCACAGCTTGATCACATTTTCGGCCTTGGAGTTATAAAGCCCGATGGTCTTGATATGCTCCTTCAGGCCGTCAACGCCAAGCGCCAGCATCTTCTCCGGCGTGTCGGCCACCGGCCACAGGCTGCGCGTGGCCTTGTTCACCCCCACGTCGGTCGCCTGCGCGGATAAGACCACGGCAACCAGCAGCGTGAAGTCATTCACATACTCAAGCTCGCCCTCAGGGTTCGGGTTGTCTTCCGCCAATCGTGCGAAAAACTCGAAAATCTGCTGACGATTCAGCTTGCTGTATTTCCCGGCCATCAGATGTCCCTCGCGAGGCTATCGACCACGCGCACAAGGCGCTTCAGGTCCACGTCGCGCGACAGCCGGTGGTCACCGCCCGGCACCAGGATCACTTCCGTGTCCTCGCCGGTGATGTTGTCGGCGATCTTCATGGCTGTCTGCCACGGCACGTCCGCGTCATCAGTGCCCTGAATGAGCCGCACGGGGATATCCAGATGGATCGGGCCGTTGTTGATGCGGTTCTGCCAACCGTCGTCGAACAGCTCCTTGGTAAACACATAGGGGTCCGGCCCATAATCGGAATAGACCTCCAGCCGGCCATCTTCGATGATGGTTTTCTGCTCTTCTTCCGTCATGGCGTCCCAGTGCCAGACGGTGAAATCCGGTGCGGCGGCAATGCCCACCAGCCCCTTCACCCGCCCCGGGCGCGCCTTGGCCGCCAGCAAGGATATCCAGCCCCCCATGGAGCTGCCGACCAAGATTTGCGGGCCTTCGGTGAGCCAGTCGATCACCGCGAGCGCGTCCTTGAGCCACAGGCCGATGGTGCCGTCAGCAAACTCGCCGGACGACTGGCCGTGGCCCTGATAATCGAAGCGCACGAACGCCCGCCCCACACGGCGGCAGTAGGCCTCAAGCTCGAGCGCCTTGCCGCCTTCCATATCGCTCATGAAGCCGCCCAGGAACACTACGCCGGGGCCAAAGCCCGCGCTCTTGTGATAGGCGATCCTGGTGCCATGATCGGATTTCAGGAAGGACGGCTGTGTCATGGAAAATTTCCCCCGGATAAGACGCTGTGACGTTTGGGTGACCCTAGCAGGCCTCTTTTTCGCGCTCAAGTACACAAAAGCCTAGGCTTTGCTTGACTTCCGCGTGGACCGTAGTTAACTCGCCACTTCACTATTTTTTTATCTCAAGGAAACCAGAACAATGAACGAGAATGTGAGTGTCCAAAACCCGGTCAACCTGCGCCTGCCAGACGGCAGCGTGCGCACGTTTGATGGCCCGGTGACCGGCACCACACTCGCGGCCGATATCGGCCCTGGTCTCCTGAAGGCCGCGCTTGCCATCAAAGTGAATGGCGAGATGTGGGACCTGACCCGCGAGATCGAAGCCGACGCCGATGTTTCCATCGTGACCAAGCGCGACACGGAAGACGCGCTCGACATCCTGCGCCACGACTGCGCGCACGTGATGGCCGAAGCCGTGCAGGAACTGTTCCCCGGCACCCAGGTCACCATCGGCCCGAACATCCAGGACGGCTTCTTCTATGATTTCGCGCGCGACAAGCCCTTCACCGAAGATGATCTGGCGGTGATCGAGAAGCGCATGCACGAGATTGTGGCGCGCGATGAAGACATCACCCGCGAAGTGTGGGACCGTGACGAGGCAATCGCCTACTTCAAGAAGATTGGCGAGCACTATAAGGCCGAGATTATTTCCGACCTGCCGGAAGGTGAGCCGATCACGGTTTACCGCCAGGGCGAATGGCTTGACCTGTGCCGTGGCCCGCACCTGCCGTCCACCGGCAAACTGGGCGATGCCTTCAAGCTGATGAAGGTGGCGGGCGCATACTGGCGCGGCGACAGCAAGAACGCCATGCTGACACGCATCTACGGCACCTGCTGGACCGACAAGAAAGAGCTGAAAGCCTACCTGCACAGGCTGGAGGAAGCGGAAAAACGCGACCATAGGAAGCTGGGGCGCGAGATGGACCTGTTCCACCTGCAGGAAGAAGCGCAAGGCAGCGTCTTCTGGCATCCGCAGGGTTACACCATCTGGCTGCAGATGGAGAAATACATCCGCAGTCGCCTTCAGGGCGCGGGCTATAACGAGATAAAGACGCCACAGCTTCTGGACAGCAAGTTCTGGGAACAGTCGGGCCACTGGTCCAAGTTCCGCGAGAATATGTTCGTGGTGCCGGACGAGATCCCGTCGACGGAAGAAGACGCGCCTGTTGTATCCGCAAACGCGCGGCTGATGGCATTGAAGCCGATGAACTGCCCAGCCCACGTGCAGGTGTTCAAGCAAGGCATCAAAAGCTACCGCGACCTGCCGATCCGCTTCGCCGAGTTTGGCTGCTGCCACCGGAACGAAGCGCACGGTGCGCTGCACGGCTTGATGCGCGTGCGCCAGATGACGCAGGATGACGCGCACATCTTCTGCCGCGAAGACCAGATCACGTCTGAAAGCGTGGCTTTCTGTGACCTCTTGGCAAGCGTGTACCGCGACCTCGGCTTCCCGGAATTCAAGGTGCTGCTGGCGACAAGGCCTGAAACCCGCGCCGGCACAGACGAAACCTGGGACAAGGCCGAAGGTGCGCTGGAGGCGGCGCTGAAGGCCGCAGGCCTTGAGTATGATTACGCACCGGGCGAAGGCGCCTTCTATGGGCCGAAACTTGAGTTCCACCTCAGTGACGCCATCGGCCGGACCTGGCAGTGCGGCACGCTGCAGCTTGATTTCGTGCTGCCTGAGCGCCTGGACGCAAGCTTCGTTGGCGAAGACGGCAACAAGCACCGTCCTGTGATGCTGCACCGCGCGATCCTTGGCACGCTGGAGCGTTTCATCGGCATCATGATCGAGCATTACGCCGGCCGGATGCCGCTCTGGCTCGCGCCAACGCAGGCTGTAGTGACGCCGATCACGTCCGATGCAGACGACTATGCAAAAGAAGTGTTTGATGCGCTCGAAGCTGCAGGTCTCCGCGCAAAGCTGGATCTGAGGAACGAGAAGATCAACTATAAGGTCCGCGAGCACAGCCACGCAAAAGTGCCTGCAATCCTTGTTGTTGGTGGCCGCGAGGCGGAACAGAAGACCGTCAGCGTGCGGCGCCTTGGGTCGAACGATCAGTCGGTTGCACCGCTTGCGGAAGTTGTCGCAGGCCTGACGGCAGAGGCAGAAATGCCGTCTGGCAAGGCCTGATTAGCAAACGCTAAGCGTTTCAAGGCTTTGCAGGACATAAAAGAAGAGCTATAATAGCGACATTGGCGAGTCATCCTGGCTCGCCAAAGTTACATGAATGGTTAACGAGATATAGGAGAACTGACCATACGTAGAGGGCAATTTGCGGCGCCACCCAAACAGGAAGGGCCGCGCGTGAACGATCAAATCCGGGTACGCGAAGTACGCTTGATCGGAGCAGAAGGTGAAAACCACGGTGTTGTTTCAACAGCGCAGGCGATGGATATCGCGCGCGACAGCGGGCTTGACCTGGTTGAAATCTCGCCAAATGCGGAACCCCCTGTATGTAAGGTTCTCGACTACGGCAAGTTCAAGTACGAGCAGCAGAAGAAAGCTAACGCTGCACGGAAGAACCAGAAGACCCAGGAAGTCAAGGAAATCAAGATGCGTCCCGGCATCGATGTCCATGACTATGAAACCAAGATGAAGAAGATTCACCAGTTTATCGCCAAGGGCGACAAGGTGAAAGTAACCATCCGGTTCCGTGGCCGTGAGATGGCGCACCAGGAGTTGGGGATGCAAGTCCTCAACAAGGTAGCCGGTGAGATGGAAGAAGAAGCCAAGATCGAGGCGCGGCCAAAAATGGAAGGCCGTCAGATGATCATGGTGATCGCGCCCAAGTAAGCGCACCTTCCAGTCCCAAGAATTCAGAAAACCGCCCTCATCCGGGGCGGTTTTTTTGTATCCCGCCCCGGATAGCCGTCAGCTTTCTTGGATTATGCATGGTAATTCGTCTATATTCGCCTCGCATTCATGGAACGACTGCGGAAGAATAAGGCCGTATTTTCATGATGTTATCGATTGGGGGAAACAATGAAATTCGGTGCTTATATCAAAGTCGCACGGGATCGGCTGAACTGGACCCAGCCGGAGGCTGCCAAAGCGATCGGTGTGGAACAGTCCTATCTGTCTAAACTGGAGAATGGCCGGAACTATCCAGCAGAGGATGTCTTCGATGCCATCCTAAAGGTCTACGCTATCGATCTTTCCACCCTGTGTAGTGAGGTCGATGATGCAGAGCTGTTGCGCCTGAAAGAGATCAAGCAGGTACGGGACAGATTAGCGCAGCACACAAGACGCAAATCCAAGCTGGCCATGCATGTTGCTATTGCAGCCTCTGCAGCACTAGCCATTGGCACCGGGCTCATCACCCATGAACTGATAGCGCCTGAGACAATTACCTATCATTACCAACACTACCGGTCCTACGGCGTTATCCGGGACGGGGAGTCGCTCAATCTGTTCGACTATGCTTTTCGGGATCAAGACCAAACCGTCTATAACATTTCGGAAATATCGGCACGCCTCGACTATGATTTCATCAAAACAATCGAGCGGCGCGGCACGATGTTTGTAGTCCCCGTGGAAGGTGGCAGACGGCGATATGATTTCACCCACGAGAGCACGGAGAGGCTCGGCAACCGCAATCAGATGTTGGTGGGCATCGGTGCGGCCCTCGCGGCACTTGGGGTCGCTGGCCTGTTTGCAGGTCTTGCGATCTATAGCAGCAAGAAAGCCTCTCAATAATTCTTCCCCGACAACCGGGTTTGTTGTTGCGCCGTACGCAACATTTCTGCACCATCAGAAGCAAATCGTTTCGCAATAACAAACGAGACCATCATGGACCTGCAAGCCATCCGCACCTTCTGCCGCGCCGTTGAGGCAGGTAACCTGACGGCCGCCGCCAAGGCGCTGCATATCACCAAATCGGTCGCGAGCCGGCGCATCCAGTCGCTTGAGGACGGGCTTGGCGTCAAGCTGTTGGCGCGCAACACAAAGGGCGTGACGCCCACAGACGAGGGCGCTCTGTTCTATGAACGCGGCATCCGAATATTGGATGATGTGGAAGACGCCGCCCAGGCGGTGAAGCACACCAGCGACAATCTGGTGGGGACGCTCCGCTTCACAGCCCCCAGAAGTTTCGCCGACCTCAAGCTGGGTTCCCCGCTGATGGCTTTTGCCCGGCAGCATCCGGGCCTGAAGCTTGAGATGAGCCTGACCGACGAACGGGTGGATATCATTGGGGGCGGGTTTGATCTTGGCCTCAGGATCGCGCCAGAGCTTTCAGACACCAGCCTGATCGCCCGCAATATCTGCGATATTCGCCATCATGTGGTGGCAAGCCCCGCGTATCTTGAGGCACACGGCACGCCCAAAACACCCGAAGACCTGAAGGACCATAACTGTGTCTTCTATTCGAACGTGGAGGCGGCCAAACAGTGGCGGTTCGGCACAGGCAGTGATGCCCGCGCCGTACGCGTTACCGGGCAGGTGACATCGAATTCCGGCCTCATGCAACTCGCGGCGGCGATTGAAGGTGTGGCGATCGCAACCCTGCCGGATTTCTTCCTTGAAGACGCCGTCCGGGACGGCAAGGTGGTCAAACTCTTTGAGGACGTCCCAAGGGCCCCATCATTCCTTTACGCACTCTACCCCGAACGCCGCCTGCTACCGCTCAAGGTGCGGCTGTTCATCGACTTCATGGCCGATTGGTTCGCCGACCCTGAAAATCACTGCGAGGTTTGATCCCGCGCATCAGACTGTGAGGTCCCCCGCGCCCACCTGAGCGCCGCATCGAGCCGGGGCACCAATGCCTCATGGTCGCGGCGCAGCACCGTATAGTAGGGCAGACGCTCCAGACGCTGCAGGGCAATGCCCTGCTTATTGGAAATGAGCGCCACGAGGCTTTCTTCCATCAAGCCTACATCTACACGGCCAATGTGCAAAAGCTCCAGATACCGGCTGGCGGAACTTGTTTTCACCGGCTCAATGCCCAGCGCCGCCAGCTTTGCTTCCGCCCAGCGATGACCACCCGCAATCACCACCTTGTAGGGCCGCAGGTCATTCATCTCCTGAATTTGAAGCTGCCGCGCCTCAAGGCTTATTGCCATCATATGGTCTTCGAAAAACGGTGTCGGGACGGCAATAACATCTTCCTTGTGCTGCTCTACCCACAGGGCGGTGCGCAGTATTTCGCCGTCCAGTCCTCCATGCAGGACCATCTGTTCGGCACGCCGTACCGGCATTTCAACCAGCTCCAGGCACAGGCCTGCCTTGTCGAAAATTCGCTGGGCCGCCTGTTTGACCTGCAAGACCGTTTCCGCCCTGAAGATCACGCCCATGCGCAGACAAGAAGTGTCTGCCTGCGCCGCGCCCGAAGCCAAAGGCATACAAAAGGCCCAGGCCAACAGCACCAGGATCAGATTTCGGCACAATGCGGCCACAGGCATCCTTCCCTATCATGTGATCACAGCAGCATAACCTAACAGGCAATCCTTTGAACATGGTTAAACCCCATGATTAAACCCCGTGATTCAACCTCAGCGGCGTTCGCAATTTTGCAACGCTGCCTTGGGCGATAGCCTCCTACAAGGCATGCACCGAAAACCCTATCTTTGCCCTAACAACAATGGAGGCACAAAATGGGACTTCTGATCGACGGCGAATGGCACGACAAATGGTATGATACCAAATCAACGGGCGGCAAATTCAAGCGCAGCGAGAGCCAGTTCCGGAACTGGGTCACCAGCGACGGTGCCGCAGGCCCCACCGGCGATAGCGGCTTTAAGGCAGAGGCCGGGCGCTATCATCTTTACGTATCCTACGCCTGCCCGTGGGCGCACAGGACGCTGATTGTTCGCGCACTCAAAGGCCTTGAAGACATGATCGACGTGTCCGTTGTGGGCATGACCATGCTGGAGAACGGCTGGACGTTTGATGGAAGTGACGGCAGCACGGGCGACGCGCTTTATGGCGCAGACTTCCTGCACCAGATCTATACCCGCGCCGACGCTGCCTACAGCGGCCGGGTGACGGTCCCTGTGCTGTGGGACAAGAAGAATGAGACCATCGTATCGAACGAAAGCGCTGATATCATCCGCATGTTCTCAACCGCGTTCGACGGCCTTGGTGCGGCGGAAGGCGACTATTACCCAGATGCATTACGGACCGAGATCGACAGCCTCAACGACCGCATCTATGACACAGTCAACAACGGCGTCTACAAGGCCGGGTTCGCCACAACGCAGAAAGCCTATGAAGAGGCTGTGGTACCGCTGTTTGAGACACTGGACTGGCTTGAAGGCCATCTTGCGGAGAACCGCTATCTGGCCGGCGACAGCTTTACCGAGGCTGACATTCGCCTCTTTACCACGCTGGTAAGGTTCGACCCCGTCTATGTGGGGCATTTCAAATGCAACATCCGCACGCTGAAGGAATACCCGGAGCTGTCCGCCTATGTACGGGAGATCTACCAGATGCCAGGCGTGCGCGAGACCGTGCATATGGATCATATCAAGACCCACTATTACGCCAGCCATAAAACCATCAACCCCACTGGCATCGTGCCCGTGGGCCCCGAAATTGACCTCTCGGCCCCTCATGGCCGTGACTGGCTATAACGAAGGCCTGATTATAACGAAGGCCTGGGAGACAAGCGATGAATCGCAAGATCAAAACACTATTTGAGGCCGTGGCCATGGCTGAAGGCCAGGGCGTGACAGTTCACCGGAGCATCGGCCGCAAGGGTCTGATGAACCTGGACCCTTTCCTTCTGCTTGATGAAATGGA
The DNA here is from genome assembly GCF_001550065.1 of Kordiimonas lipolytica. The sequence continues at coordinate 185,419 of NZ_LRUB01000024.1, read as the reverse complement.
ATTGCCGAAAGACGCGCGGGGTGCGGGCTTCCCCGAACACCCCCATCGGGGTTTCGAGACAGTTACCTACATGCTGTCGGGCAAGATGAGGCATGGCGACACAAGCGGTAACAGCGGCGTCATCGGCCCGGGCGATGCCCAATGGATGACCGCCGGTCGCGGCATTGTCCATTCGGAGATGCCTGTGGCAAGCGGCGAGGACGTGCGCGGCTTCCAGCTGTGGGTCAACCTGCCGGGGGCGAAAAAAATGATCCCGCCTCGGTATCAGGATGTCTCGAAGAACGAGATCCCGACTGTATCTGGCGACGGCTATGAAGCCCACCTGATTGCCGGCGACCTGAACGGCCATGAGGGCCCCGTGCGCGATATTGCGGTTAAGCCTTTTTACGGGGACATCACACTGACCGGCGAAGAGGCAACCCTGCCCGTGCCAAAGGGCCACACAGCCTTTCTCTATGGCATCCAGGGTGGTTTGTCGGTCAAAGGGCAATCGTTCCCCACGCGCACGCTTGCGATCCTATCGGACGGCGACAGCGTCACAGTTAAAGGCCGGCCGGGTGCCCGTTTCCTGATGATTGCAGGCGCCCCCATTGGGGAACCCATTGCGCGCTATGGCCCGTTCGTGATGACCACGCGTGAAGAAATCCTGAATACTTTGGAGGATTGGGGAAAAGGACGATTCCTGAACCCCAATTGATACCACTTCCCTCAGCAGGTCAGCACCGCTTCCTTCAAAGGCTGCTGATATCCCCGCTGAAAACTAAGGGGCCGCCGGAACAACCGGCAGCCCCTTTTTCTTGCTTCTCTATGTGCCCTGTTACCTGAGGATCGAGCGCAGGTGACGGGTCGCGAAGCTGAGTTTCGCAACCGTCAGGCCACCAGATGAGCTGAGATCTTCCACCAGGCGCTTGGCGCGGATGATCCGGGTCTGCTGATCCTTGGCCCAGGCCTTGGTGGCCTGCTTGGCTGTCATATCGCCCGCACCCATGCAAACAGCATTCACCAGATCACGCTGCTGGTCAGACAGGTCTTCAAGCTCGGACCGGATGGACAAGAGGTCCCAGTGATCTTCCGGCGTGATACGGTCAGCCCGCTGGCGAAGCCAATCGAAGCCAAGCTCATCACCGAGCGCGAAGTGAACCGCAGCCACATAATCAACCGGCTTCTTGGCCTTCTTGGCCACTTGGATGATATCCGGGCCAGACACCAGCACCTCAAAACCGGACACGAAGGTCGCCAGATCGTGACCCACCTTCATGGCCTTCAGGGCATCGCGGCGGTAGACAAAAGCTTCCTGTGCAGGTTCAGAAAGGATCGACTGGTTGATCGCAAACAGGTCCTTGACCGGCTCCCTGAAGGCTTCAACCATTTCGCTGATGTTGATTGGCCGCGGCATGTTCCTGAGCACCCACATTACCTGTGTCTTCAGGCTGTCGGACACCGATTGGTGCATGTCATACTGCGTGCCTGCCGTAACCTTATAGTCCAGGTCATTGATGGCTTCCCACTGATCCCTGAGGCCGAAAATTTCGCGCACCACCACAAAGGCGGCAACGATATCTTCCACACCCAGGCCTGTTTCTTCCTTCACTTCGTAAACGAAGGTCAGGCCCGCCCAGTTGACCACTTCGTTTGCCAGCACGGTTGCGATAATCTCGCGGCGCAGGCGATGTTCACTGAGCTCGGTGGCGAACCTGTCGCGCAGCACAGTCGGGAAACCCCACTCAAGCTCTGGCTGCATCACTGGGTCGTCAATCAGCTTGGATTTCACCAGGATATCGAAGAGTGACATCTTGGCGTAAGCCATCAGGGTCGAAATCTCGGGTCGGGTCAGGCCGCGGTCGTTGGCGGCCAGTTCCGCAAAGCCCTCGTCGGACGGCAGCACTTCGATCTCGCGGTCCAACCCACCATCGCGCTCAAGCGCCCGAATGAGGCCCAGATGATATTCGCGGGCATTGCGGGCATTCACTTCCGCAAGCGAAATAGCCTGAGTCTGCAAATAGTTGTCCGAGAGGACAATGTCTGACACTTCGTCGGTCATGGAAACCAAGAGGTCGTCACGATCTTCGCGGGTCAGGTTGCCGCGGGCGATCGCATCGGCCAGAAGGATCTTGATGTTCACCTCTTTGTCCGAACAGTCCACACCAGCCGAGTTGTCGATAAAGTCGGTGTTAAGGCGGCCGCCCTTGTGACCAAATTCGATCCGGGCTTTCTGGGTCATGCCCAGGTTGCCGCCTTCGCCGATCACCCGCACCTTTAGCTCATCCGCTGAAACGCGGAGCCCGTCGTTCGCGCGGTCGCCCACCTGGGCGTTGTTCTCGGTCGTGGCACGCACATACGTGCCGATCCCACCGAACCACAGAAGGTCGGCTTCCGCCTTCAGGATACGGTTGATCAGGTCGGTCGGCGTCATGGCGTCCGCTTCAACGCCCAGCCACTCTTTCACCTCTGGTGACAGGGAGATGGACTTGGCCGATCGCTCAAAAATGCCGCCGCCCTTGGAAATAAGCTTCGTATCGTAATCCGCCCAGCTTGAGCGCGGCAGGTCAAACAGACGCTTGCGCTCTTTCCAGTTGGCCTTCGCGTCACCCGGGTTGGGGTCCAGGAAGATATGCATATGGTTGAAGGCCGCCTGCAGGCGAATGGTTTTCGACAGCAGCATGCCGTTGCCGAATACGTCACCCGCCATATCGCCCACACCAATAACCGTGAACTCATCCTTCTGGGTGTTGACACCCAGTTCGCGGAAATGGCGTTTCACGCTTTCCCAGGCCCCCTTGGCGGTGATGCCCATCTTCTTGTGGTCATAGCCGTTCGAACCACCGGACGCGAAAGCATCCCCAAGCCAGAAGCCCTGGCCTTCGGAAATGCCGTTCGAAATATCAGAGAAAGTCGCGGTACCCTTGTCGGCCGCCACCACCAGGTATGGGTCGTCACCATCGCGGCGCACCACGCTTTTCGGCGGCTTCACCTTGGCGCCCTTCAGGTTGTCGGTGACCGAAAGAAGGCTTGAAATGAAGGACCGGTATGAGGCCACACCTTCCGCCATGAAGGCTTCCCGGTCGCTCATCGGCGGCAACTGTTTCGGGAAGAAGCCACCCTTCGCGCCCTGCGGCACGATCACGGCATTCTTCACCTGCTGCGCTTTCACAAGACCAAGCACCTCGGTGCGGAAATCCTCGCGCCGGTCAGACCAGCGAAGGCCGCCGCGGGCCACTGGGCCACCACGCAAGTGCACCCCTTCCACCTGGGGCGAATAAACCCAGATTTCGGCAAAAGGCTTCGGCTTCGGCATCTCATTGACCTCGCGCGAGCGGATCTTGAAAGCAAGCGCGCGCTCGTCCTGACGGTCCACAACGCCTTCCTGATAGAAGTTGGTGCGCTGCGTGGCCCGGATCACATTGCCGTAGGCCCTGAGGATGCGGTCAGCGTCCAGGCTCGTGACGGCCTCTAGCAAAGACCTGAGGTCGGTCACGATATTCTGGGCCATGGTTTCGCGGTCCGCGCCTTCGTAAGCCGGGTCGAACTGCACCTTGAAAAGCGCCACTAGCTGAGCCGAAATTTCGGCATTGGCCACCATCGTGTCAGCGATATATTCCGGGGTATAGCCCATGCCGAGCTGGCGCAGATATTTGCCGTAAGCCCGCAGGATCACAATCTCGTCCCAGCGCATGCCGGCGGTCAACACCAGTTCATTGAAGCCGTCGTCCTCGATGGTGCCGTGCCAAACCTTGATGAACAGGTCTTCCACCAGCGGCTTGAGGCGCTCAAGCCCGAACGGGCTGCCTTCCGGGCGGTCGAGCGCGAAATCATGAATATAGCTCGTGACCTTGCCAGACACTTCATAGGAGTGCTCGGATAGCACCTTGAAGCCCATGTTTTCCAACACCGGCATACAGCTTGAAAGCGCGATCAACTGGCTGCCGTGATAGATTTTCAGTCGGTAGTGATTGGCGCCGTCATCAAGGTGACGGTAGAAATCAACCCGCACATCATCCTTGCCGCGCACGTCTTCGAGCTTCTGAACGTCATAAGCCGCCTGTGCCGGCGTGAAGGCCTCGATGTAGGCAACGGTGAAGCGGTTCTTATATTCGTGATGCAGCTTGTTCCCTTGCTCTTCACCGATCCGGTTCGCAAGCTCGGAATGAAGGCGGTCCATCCAGCCTTGTGCTGCCTCTGCGATCGCAGCGTTGATGTCTTCCTCGGAAGGCTTCAGCACCTCGCCCGGGCGGGTCCGGATAATGAAGTGCCAGCGCGCCAGTGCTTCCTCAGAGAGGTTGGCATAATAAACCGAGACTTCACCGTTATAGGCCTTGCACAGGATTTCCTCGATCGCGATCCTCAGGCCGGAGTTATAGTTTTCACGCGGCACATAGACGAGCGCCGAGACAAAGCGTTCGAACCTGTCCGGGCGCACAAAGGTGCGCGGGCGGGGGCGTTCTGTCAGCTGCAGGATGCCCATGGATGTTTCAAACAGCCAGTCTTCAGACACCTGGAACAGTTCGTCCCGCGGGAATGTCTCAAGGATATGGGCAAGCGCCTTGCCGGCATAGGACCGCTGGGCAAACTTGGACCGCTCCAGCACATTCGCAACCTTCTTGCGCACGATCGGCACATCGGTGGTGAACTGGTTATAGGAGAGCGAAGTGAAGAGACCGACAAAGCGGCGTTCGCCAATGGCCCTGCCTTCGCTGTCAAAGATTTTCACACCGATATAGTCCATATGGGACTGGCGGTGCACCGTGGATTTCACGTTCGCCTTGGTGATGATGAGCGGCTCAGGATGCGTCAGGAAGTGCCGGATTTCCGGTGACATAGGCGTCAAGCCGTCCTTGTCGCGCAGGACATTCCGCGCCGGGTCACGCAGGATACCAAGGCCTGACCCATCCACCCGGTTGAAGTCGAAGGTGGCAGGGTCACCGTCAAACCGGTATTCGCGGAAACCGAGGAAGGTGAAATGGTCTGACCCAAGCCAGCGCAGCAAGCGGATAGTTTCCTCGACCTCTTCATTGTCAATCGGTGGCGGGTTCACCGTCAGGCTGGCGACCGTCTCGTCGATTTTCGCCAGCATCGCACGCCAGTCGCTCACTGCCGCCCGCACGTCCGCGAGTGTGGCTTTGAGCGTATCTTCAATTTCCTGCAGCGCAGCTTTATCCGATTGGGCGTCGATCTCAATGAACATGTAGGATTCATTGGCAGCATCTTCGCCAGACGCTAGGCGCACGCCCTTATCGTCGCGGGCAACCTGCAGGATCGGGTGATGCATCATATGGATGCGGTAATGAAGCGTAACCGCAAGGCAACCGGTGATCGAATCCACAAGGAAAGGCATGTCATCATTGACGATCTGTAGCACCGTGTTGCGGCTGGACCAGGAGCCCTTCTTGCCGCGCGGGTTCAGAACCTTGATCAGCGGCGTGCCTGAGGGGCGCTTCGCTGCCATGTCCCACATGCTGTGGGCAATGGCAAAAAGCGTCTCCGGATCCGCGCTCATCAGGTCGTCGGGACCCTGGGCATAAAAGCCCGTCAGAAATTTCTCAAACTCTTCAAAGGATTCGCCGGGCATGGTTTCCATGGCCAAACGGCCGATCTCCGCCATGACTTGTGCGCGTTGCTCATCCGTAGTCACTATATTGGTCCCTTCACAACCCTACCGGGCCTGGTTTCATGGTCTTATTTTATTTTGTCGGCAAAACGCCTGATAATGGCGTCCACCGTATTTTGCCCGACATCCGCCAGGCCCACCGCCTCTAGACCGCCGCCTTCTTTTGGGCGTGCTATCACAAGGCTGAATTCTTTATCTGAAGAGAGGTCATCAAGCGATACCCCCCGGACGTTACTCACCAGGGCTGCGGCCTCCGCCTGCCTACGCTCTGCGGCACTGCCAACCTGGCCGCGCCGGGCAGAACGTTCCCGCCGCACACATCCTTTGATGCCGCCGGGCTCATTCTCAAGGAACGCTGCGACGGTTTCTGACGTTTCACCCTGGCGCACGGCATAAGCCAGCGCAGAAGCATATTCCGTCAGCCGGGTTTTGTCATAGTCCTTGCCGAAGGTGATCTTGAGCGCCGGCGTATAGGGCGCACGTTTCTGCGCCTTCAGGCCCGCCTCTCGCAGAAGGGCAGTATAAGCATCCGGATGCGCCTGACCTTCTTCATAGAGCTTGAGCGCGGCCGCAAGCGCTTCATAAAGGCTGGAACGGCTGCCACCATCCAGGTGCGCGACGCTGCTGGCTGCGCGCTCGCATGCACCCACAGCTTCGCTCATGTCATAGGTTTCGCCGTGCTCCACGCCTTCGCGGCGGCGGAAGTTCACCACCACCATGGCGAAATGCGCCACATCGCCGGAATGGCTGAAAGGCAGCATGATGCCGCGGCAGTCCAGAAGATCTTCGATGAACTCAAACTCAGCAGCGCGGGTGCGGCCTTCTTCCGTTTCGAACTGGCCAAGAAGCGCGCTTGCAAAAGCGGAATCCGGGAAGGCGTTCAGGTTGGTGCCCTTCAGGATAGGTTCTTCCAAAAGCAGGCCCACGTTATTGCCGATATAGCGCACGGTGGCGCCGCCTTCGGTAAATTCCAGAAGCAGACTGTTGTTGCGGTATGGGGCAAGGCCTTCCGGCGTCAGCTGCGAGAACAGGGGAAACTCACTATCGCCTTTCAGCGAATGCCAATAGTCAAACGCCCGGAGGTGCAGACGGCGCTCGTCGCCATCGGCTCCCTTTTCACCATGAAAGTCGTCTTGGACGCCAGCATCGCTGGGCTCGTTATCGGATATGTCGTTTCGTGTGCCGTTCATGGCCAACAATTCGCTAAACCGTAAGGTAAACCGCCTGCAATATGCAGCGGCCCGTTCCCTCCCTAATGGCACCCAAAATCTGTGCTGGCAAGGAAGATCGGACTCAGTAGACGACTTTTTCGTAGATTATTCGTTAACAGCCCGCTTGCCAACGCTGTCACTTCTGTTCTGACGCCGATGTGAGGCCGTTCAGACTTGCGGGAATAGAATTTTTGCGCAACAAAGAGCTACCTGTGGGGGGACAATAAAAAGGGGACTCGCGCCATGTCAGCACCAGAATGCCCAATCAAAAAGTGGCAAAGCCTGACAGCAATGTTTTTTGACCAAGCCAGTGTGCTTGAAAAAAAGCCACTTCTACACGCCAAGAAAGACGGCAAGTGGCAAACCCAGACCTGGGGCGAAGTGGCCCAGAAAGTCTGTCAGCTGGCCAGCGCCCTTGAAGAGCTCGGCGTACGTGCGGGCGACCGGGTGGTGATTGTTTCAGAAAACCGGCCCGAATGGCTGATGGCTGACTTTGCCGTGATGGCGCTTGGCGCTGTCAGTGTGCCGGCCTACACCACCTATACGGCGCGAGACTATCTGCACATTCTCGAAAACTCAGGAGCCAAGGCGGCGATTGTGTCCACAAAAGCGCTCGCGCGGACCTTCCTCAAGGCCGCCCACCAGTCGGACGAGCTTGAGCACTGCATCACCATCGACGAGGTGAAGCTTGAGCAGGCAGTGAATGTGAATGTGCATCACTGGGCCCAGGTGGTAGACACCCAAACGCCGGATATCGCCAAATACCGCAGCCTGGCGCAAAGCGTGTCGCGCCATGATATCGCCTGCCTCATTTACACAAGCGGCACCGGCGGGGCGCCCAAGGGGGTGATGATCCACCACGGCGCCATCCTGCACAATAGCGAGGCCGCTGCGATCGTCTTCGATGAGCTTGGGCTCAAGAACAACGCGTTCCTGTCATTCCTGCCGCTCAGCCACGCCTATGAACACACAGCTGGCCAGTGCTGGCCGCTCACGATCGGTGCAGAAATCTGGTACGCCGAAAACCTTGATAAGCTGGCGGCCAATATGGCGGAAGCCAGCCCAACGGTCATGGTGGTGGTGCCGCGCCTTTTCGAGATGCTGCGCACGCGTATCAGCCGCGGCATCCTGAAGGGCGGCGGCCGGAAAGCAGCGCTTTTCAACCGGGCGATTGAGCTTGGCACCAAGGCCTTCAAAGGCGAAGAGCCCCTGACGCTCAAGGAAACGCTTGAAAACAAGTTCCTCGACCTGACGGTGCGGCGCAAAGTGAAGAAACAGTTTGGTGGGCGCCTGAAAGCGCTCGTCTCGGGCGGTGCACCGCTCGCGCCAGACGTGGGCGCCTTTTTCATGAGCCTGGGGCTGCCGCTCCTGCAGGGCTACGGCCAGACGGAATCCGGCCCGATCATTTCCGTGAATCCACCGGCCGCGCCAAAAATTCACACCGTGGGCACGTTGCTTAGCAACACTGAAGTCAAGATTGCCGAGGACGGCGAGATCCTGGTACGCGGTGAGCTGGTAATGAAGGGCTATTGGCACGACGAGAAAGCCACGGCCAAAACCATTGTTGATGGCTGGCTGCATACCGGCGATGTGGGCCGGTTCGACGAGGACGGCCACCTGGAGATCACCGACCGCAAGAAGGACATTATCGTCAACGCCGGCGGCGACAATGTCTCGCCGCAGCGCATTGAAGGCATGCTGGCCCTTGAGGATGAGATCGCGCAGGCGATGGTTTACGGCGACCGCAAACCACACCTGGTGGGCCTGATTGTGCCAGACGCGGAATGGCTCAGGGACTGGGCGAAGGAAAATGGCAAGGAAGGCGGCCTTGATGTGCTGCGGCACGACAAGGACCTGAAGAAAGCGATGGACGCAGCGGTCGCGCGCGTGAACAAGCGCCTATCGAACCTGGAGAAAGTGCGCAAGTTTGCGATTGCCGGCGAGGCCTTCACCATCGAGAATGAACAGATGACACCAACCCTAAAGCTGAGGCGTCATGTAGTGAGCGAAATATACAGGGACACGCTTGAGGGGATGTATCATTAAGATACCGGTTCAAATGCAATGACCTCAATCAAAGATAAATTTAATCGCTGGTTCATTCCTGGGTTTATGCTGGTGTCTAGCATTACACTCATTGTGATTGGCGTACCCCGTTTTCTGCATGAATTGATGCTCGTGCCCGGCACGCCTATCTTGCACCGGGTGAATGCAGGCGAAACTGTCTCTGAGCAAGACCTAGAGGTTCTCGAAAACTCCAGGCTCGATGCTCTTGGCATTATTGAACTACCTGATGCTTATCTGGACTTGGGATCTTCATACCTTTACCGAGCACGCTCAGCAGCTGACCCTGAAGAAGCTCAAAAATATGCCGCCCTGACGATAGAGGTTTCGGAAAAAGGCCTCAAAATGGCACCCCTTAACACATTCGCCTGGTTTCGTGTTGCAACGGCAAATGTGATGCTCGGAAATTTCCCAGAAGGCCTAAATACATGGCGAACATCTATCGCCACAGCGCGGTTTGAACCCTTCATTCTAATTCAGCGTGTCCACTTGGGTGTCATCCTTTATCAGGATATGACCGATGAAGACGTTGACCTGCTTAAAGACCAACTCGGAATGGCTTACAGGTGGGACAGGCAGAAGCTACGCCAGTATGTTCGCGACAACGACCTTATTTTATGGATGGCCATACTGTCGGAACCAGACAGCGAGATGAAGGAATACCTAGTTGGTTAGAACATTTTTCGATCAATCTACGCCACTTCCAGCATGACCTGAGCCCTAGGTTCAACTGATTATCTGTGGAACCTTTTTTGTGTTTTTGATTGGCGTTGGCCTTCTGCAGCCCGTCCAATCATTGGACACCGCCTTGATGTAGATGTAAAGGCCCAAAGAAATATGTACTTTATTTCTTTTTAATCAATTCTTTGGCCGGATTTCAGATAACGGTGGTATCTGGGCGGATCACCATCGCCCCCATCCCTATAGTCGATCCAGCACCTATATTTATGCCCTAGCATACCATGACCTTTCCCCCGGATTGAGGCCATTTCCTAGGTTAGGAACTTGATGGCTATCATGCCACAGCCTTCTCAGCTACAGGCAAGTTAGCGGAAGGAGCCGCGACTCTTCTTGGGGCGACTGGAAGCGCCTTGCCTGTAGCTTTGCAAAGGTCGCTGGCGGCTGGTATCCGAGCGAGCTGTGGGGCCGTTCTTCATTGTAGTGTCTTCTCCATTCATTGATGACTGATCTGGCCTCCTTGAGGCTCATGAACCAGTGCTGGTTGAGGCAGTTGTCTCTGAAGGTACCATTGAAGCTCTCGCAGAATGCGTTCTGCACAGGTTTGCCTGGCTGGATGAAGTTGAGCTTCACGCCTGTCCTCTGCGACCATAGGAACATGGCTTTGCTGGTAAGCTCAGGGCCGTTGTCGAGAACAATCTCCCGTGGCAATCCATGTTGATTGCCAAGGACATCCAGGAATGCCCGCCAGACGCTGGCCTGAGATGGAGGTGTCAACCAGTTGCCCGACACATTCGCGGGTGTAATCATCCACAATATTGAGGGTGCGGAAGCGCCAGCCTGTCGCCAATTGATCTGACACAAAACCCAAAGACCAGCGTTCAGACTGCCGTGATGGTAGGGCCATCGGCTGGCGTGGCACGTTCGGCAACTTGTGACGCCTCTTCGTCCGCACCTGAAGTCCTTCTTCCGTATAGAGGCGGTAGGTCCGTTTGACATTCTGCACCAGACCTTCCTGTTTGAGGAAAGCATGCAGCATCAGATAGCCATAGCGAGGGTAACGTTCCGCCAGTTCCTTGAGGCGCAGACGTAGGGACGCATCACAGCGACGACGGCTGTTATACTGAACCGCCGACCTTGATATGCCGACAAGCCCAGAGGCAAGGCGCTCAGACAGCATCTTGCCTGAGACAAGATGCTGAACCTGCTTGCGCCTGACTGCGGGCTTTACCACTCCTTTGAAAGCAATTCCTTCAAGGCAGCGTTGTCGAGCATCTGATCGGCTAGAAACTTCTTCAGTCGAGCGTTCTCCGCCTCCAGCGACTTGAGCTGCCTAGCATCAGACACATCCATGCCGCCATACTTTGACTTCCAACGGTAAAAGGTCTGCTCGGCGATGCCATGCTTGCGGACGAGGTCCTTAACCTTCATCCCCGCAGCATGCTCCTGCAGGATCGTAATGATCTGTTCTTCGCTAAATCTTTTGCGCTTCATAAAGGGATCTCCTGATCATCTTTTTACAGAAAATCCTAACTTTAGAAACGGCCCTATTTATGGGGAGGAGGTCAGTGGCATATTTTGAACCGTACGCAAATGCTCCCGCCACTTTTAAAAAAACTCAAGTTAGGCCAGAGAGTGGGCCTAGAATTATTTTAGGGTACTTCTAACGTCGATGCTCGCACCATAACACTGCTGTCGCACCCATAACTCCGCACAAGGTTATAGCAATTGCCGGGATTTGCAGAGGAAAATCCACACTGGAATGGAGCGCTATTTGCAGCATTATACTGACAAAACAAACAGAGAAAACCTCCATTGTAAAAGACATATTTCTATTGAAGGCTAGTTTCACAATAAAAAAAGAAAAAAGCATGATGAACAGTCCTCCAACTAGTGGGCCTGCGGTTAACAGAATTTCCAAATAGTCATTATGAGCTCTTACGACATGTCGATGAAGGTCCGGCTTCCTGTGCTCGGAAAACACTTCAGGAAAAGTTCCAAGCCCGGTCCCAACGAGAGGGCCCTCTTGAGTGAGTTCCATCAGAAAAGGATAGATTTTGAAGCGATAGTCATTTTCTAATCCTGCATTCATCCGGTATTTGAACATATCTCCGCTGAACGCAAAAATAGCAAGGAAGCTTATAAAAAAAATCGGCAAAGCCCAGCTAACGGATTTTACGTTACCGATGTGTTCTCGTTTGCCTATATCTCGAAAAGACAGATTCAACGTAAGATAAATAATTGCTATAGCTACACTGATTATACCCGCGCGGGATCCTGTCAACAGAAGTGCAGTAAACACAATTATCAAGCTTAGACTGAGAATTACAACTTGATGCGGGTGTCGAGCGAAAAAGCCAAGGAGTTTAGACTTTAATCCAAACAATTTGGGAGTAGACACATTAAATAACCAGAAAGAATAGGCTATTAAGCAATTCAGTCCTAGGCCTGCGTACGCTGCAAAGCTGTTTCTGTTGACAAAAGTAGACGAGAGCGCTTGACTAAATGCCCACCTATCATACCATAATATTTTCTCATTGCCTGTGAAATATAAAATTAGCCCATAAAGACAGTAAACGGTTACGATCAGCCCTATAAAGCGGAAGAATATAGGCACGGCAGAAGTACCTTTTATTTTTAAGAAAACCAGTAAGAAAAAAGCTACATAACTAAGCAAATAGATAGTAGTTCGGATCGTACTTTCGGGCGCAATGGACCATCCAAACAAGACCTGCACGCAACCCCAGAAGCTCACGCAAAGAAGTGCAGCAACTGGCAAGTAGAATATCTTTGCCAACTTGCGATCATCAGTTGACTTAAAGAAGAGGCAATAGATTACACAAGTGATTCCCATGAGTAAAACAAAGCTCAATTGCCAAATTGGCCGGGCACTTGCGAAGGGCAAGGGACTAAGTATTAACAATAGACAAAGAAATTGCATCACAAGAACTATTCAGGTCAGCTAGTTGTTGATGTTTTTGCATTCAGGCCTATTAACCTGCCGTAGGGTTCATTCTAAATTCTAACAGTCTGTTTTCTGAAATATATGATAGCAGGCTGCCCGCATAACGAGCCCAAGTTAACTGCCACTGAACCTTTGTAGTCAAGAGAAGAATTTATTTGGCACCCCCTCCAACGGATTTCGGTCCGCTAGCTTCGAACGCGCATGGATTGCCAATTGTGTGCATGGAGCAGCTTTGTTGCTCCCTCATGCTGAACGTAAATGATCCAACCTTACAGAAACTTTGGTGTGGCTACCCATAACATCCAATAGAACCCAAGCTCGCTGGTTAGGGGAGATTTTTTCAACCTCTGCAAGGAAGTTAGCAAATGGCCCCTTAGTAAGGGTCACTTGGTCACCTGGCGTTAGTGATTGTAAAGGTAGCAATTTTCCCTGGTCGTCACACCGAAGCAGGAGCTGTGAGACCAAATCTAGCGGTACTGCAGCTGGTTTTTCTCCAAACCTTACTAGTTTCGTGATACCTGAAGTCGAATTAACGGCCTGCCAAAGGCCCTGAGTTAAATCAAAAGCCACAAAGATATAACCAGGGAACAAAGGCCGTAAAGTGGTGACAAACTTGCCATTGCACTGCCGTGTTTGTTCTTCCATTGGCAAGAAAGTCTTAAACCCTTGTTGGTTAAGATTCCTTTCGGCTATTTTGGAGCTGTTTGGTTTCAGCTGTGCTAGAAACCAACTTGTGTCACCACTACCAAGCACCATTTGAACCTCTACTACATTTATCCGATCCATCTATCGCTTGTCTCCTAATAGATGCAACCGAATTATCTGCAAAATCATTTCACATTTCGACGAAAATCAGCGGTACTTCCCCTTATTCATACCTTTTTAAGTAACGGCGTCTCCTCCCACTCTCTATCAATTTAACCGCCCTGGGATTGCTAGAAGCTCCAACTTCTGAATAAGAAGGACCATTATGGGCAAAACCCAAACAAATTTTGTCTCTGTCTCACTCCGCTAGATTTGCAGGCACCAAAAGTCCGTGATCATACAGGTCCTCATGGTATTTTTGCCATAAGGCGAGAATTCGTTCCTATTGGCAGCAATTGTATTCATTTCCAGCAAGATTGGCCGTGTATCCCAAACCTTGAATGGTTAGATAACGTAGGCTGAGGTTGATAGCCGCCAAAGATCTGGTCTCCCGACCAAGGTTGCCGACAGACTGAAGGTGCTTGAAAGCAAGAACATAGAACTGAGACAAGCCAAAAGGTCCTGCTATTTTGCCGAGATGGAGCTCGAGCGCCCACTGAGATGCTGATCAGCTTTATTGGTTCGCACTGGGTATAGGGTGGAACTGGTCTGCATATGGAGGTGGCTTTAACAATCACAGTGACCTAGGTAGTCAGCATGCCTTGATCAAGTTGGTTGACGGCCGCGTTCGTTCTCTATGTCGACGGATACCGCATGAATACGGTGACCCCTAGGTTCAGCCATCTAGCGGCGGGTAAGCTTGAGGAATGGGCGCGGTATCGACGAGATCCCAGTTGCTAGCAGCGCCTCCTGATTGATCGATTTGATGCAGGTGGCCAGCTGAAAACGATTGGTGAAGTAAAAGTCGCTGGTGACTCTAATTTATGGGCGGGTACACAAGGGTTGCCCAACAAGGCTAGGAAAGCGGAACTCCATGTGATCTATTGGGCAGGAAGGGAAAAAGCAGTGTTACTTGCGGATTCTAACTACCAGAAATTTTATAAAAGTGAGATCTAATCATTTAACGACTTTGTGAATGAAGTTCAGCATTGATTGAGCTAGTGCCACTCGATCAAAACCCTTTGCCGAAGCAACCCCCGCCGAAGACATTTGCTGAAGTGAGCAAGGTTCTTTGTCCAAGATTCTAATTTGGTCTGCAAGCTGCTTGGCATTCTCTGGTTCGATGGTTATTCCAGCCCCGGCCTGACGGACGATTTCAGCAGACTCGCCTTCAACTCCCAAAATGATCGGAATGCCCATGCCCATGCACTCGAACAACTTAGAAGGAATCACTGTAGTAAAGAGATCTGATCGGCGTAAATGAATAATTGCGAGATCTAGCACTGACCAATAGCGAACCACTTCTTCCTTTGTCACTGAAGCGCAGAAAATAACATTTCTTAGACCCAGCTGTTTCGCTCGTGCCTTCAATCTTTCGCGTTCAGCGCCATCCCCTAGCAATAGGAGACGGATATTTGCCGATGCTGGGTCGTTCATAAGGATTGCGGCCGCATCAAGTAGCGTGTCTAGCGCATGCGCCATTCCATGCGTTCCAATATAGCCGGCGACAAAACAGTTCTCGATACCAAGTTTCTGGCTTAAAGTGGGGTCCTTGGACAGTGGATGGAAACGGCGGCTGTCGACACCGTTGGTTACTACAAAAATCTTATCGCCGTCGATACCACGCGCCATCAGATTTCTCTTGAATGAGTGGGTAACCGAAATCACCGCTGAAGCGCGGCTATATAGGAAGACCTCCAGCTTTTCAAGCAAGCCCAGTATACGCCTGTTTTTCATTGCGCCTACGGCTCGGATCGATTCCGGCCAGATGTCACGCAGCTCAAAAACAAATGGTTTGCGCTTCACGGCAGAAGCCGCCCAAGCTGCTACTGCCGTGAAAAATTGAGGAGAGGTGCCTATGATCACGTCCGGCTTTCTGACAAAAAGCGCGGCGAGAAACCCGGAAAGCATGAAGCTTATAAAATCAAGCGTGCGCAGGACGAAGCCCTCGTTGCCTGTCACGTAGCTCCAGACGCGAATAACGCGGATGCCTGCCATTTCTTCCTGTTGCCAGAAACGGTTACGATAACCGTCAAAAATCTGGCCTTTCGGAAAGTTCGGAGCGCAGGTAATTACCGTGACTCGGTGCCCGACCTTCACCCATTCGCATGCATGCTCAAAGGTGCGGCTAGCCGGAGCGTTGGTTTCTGGTGGAAAATTATCGGTCAGAAATAGAATATGCATCAGGCAAAGTCAGGGTCAAAGGTGAGATCGAAGGTCAAGTCCCCGGTGAAAGCGAGGGACAAGCATTGGCTAGGCAAACTTAGTCCGAAGCGAGGATGCCAGGTGCTATCCTCAACATTGGCAGTAGCGCCGGCGGCGTACCAACGCAGCACTCGGCCCGAAGCCAGGCGCAGCGTACCAGCATCTGAAGACGTAGCCTCTGCGATGACGCCATTCGGTAGGTAGTACCGTGCTACACCCTTTGCGGCTGGCTCCAGCCGGTCAACGACACGCAGCGTTGTATCAGTGAGCTGCCATGAACGGCTGTGGTGCGGGCCTCTGGGCAGGCGGGTGTAACCATCATGTCGGGCCGCGAGAATTAGCGCCTCGCGGGTTTCATTGGCCTCTACTGCATAGACTCTAGCGCGCTGCGCCACGCGAAATCCACTCCAAACCTCCGAAGAATCCTCATTGCCGACTTGGACAGTCGAATGCGCAGATGTTCCGCGCTGGCGCAGGCGTTCAGCAGACGTACCATATTCGGAGGTGCCGGAATTAACAATCACGCGCTCTGTGCCGAGCGAAAGCTCGAAGGACAGTGTATCGGCATGGGCATGACCGGGCAGATAATCCGGTCCTATACGGCCTACATCACAGAGGACCACGATTGATCCCCGCGCCATGCGAGCAAAACCACTGTCAACTAGATACGTAAGTCCTGGCGCCAACGGAGCGACAGAAATTCCCAACCGCGCGGCATAGGCATGAAGACAGTCATTCTCCGGTGCGACGCCAAAGGCTGCATCGTTGAAAAAAGAGATCTTGCCGTCCGGGTGCGACATAATGTTGAGCCAACGAAGCATTCCCGGCAACCGCGCAGCGCAGCCACGCGCCAAGGCCTGTTCGGCGGCAGAAAGTCTGGAACCATAGGCCGTCATCAAGTTCACTATATCCGCCAAGTCCTCCACAGCGAGGGCATGGTACATCGGCGACAGCTCGAAATGGCCGCCATCGGGAAGTATCTGTTCAGGCAGCTCACGAAACAAGATCGCCATAGCCTGCTTGCGCCAATTAGCGGCCTCCGGTCCATCGAAGTAAAAGCCGGCGAAAATAAGCGCTTTCGCATTGGAAAAAAGATGGTTGCCGAGCAGGTGCCATTCCAGCCGACGCATCAACCAGCGAGTTTGGACAGCAAGACTGTGCTGTGCGGCCTCATTTAGGGTGTTGCCAGCCAGCGCCCATTTGATCCAGTTCACAATGCGCAGCGAAGTAGGATAAGGCTCCCAGCCCGAACCTTGGCCTGGCGGGTTGGCTGCAATCCAGTCGGTTATCAGCGCCTGATGCCACGCTCCGCGCGAGTCCGCTCCTTCGGCGTTCAGGTCATCGAAGTAATGCTGGTTGTAGCGCCAAAGCTTGGCTTTAGCGGGATTGTCCCAGCCATGCGCGTCCAGCGACCCTTTTTCATTGAGAAACCGAAACACCCTTGGTCCGGTCATGCTGGGCGCACGGTAGGCAGGCGGCTGCCAAATTGCGGACCCAGACCAGATGCATGGTGCCGATGCCAGATCTGGGCGGGGACGGGCCAACAGATACCATAGCCGTCCATAAAGCTGCACGGGCCGAAGGTGCCGGATCGTGCGCCAGAACCGAAAGGCGTAGCGCATCACGGTCATGTAGGTTTAGACAGCGTCGCGACCAGAAGGATGCGAAACCGCGCCAAATAAGGTACAGCATTTACAAGCCTTTCATAGGCCAGCCCCATCAGATAGGTGAGTGTGGTGATCCGCAGGTATTCTGGACGCCCTTCAATCAGTTCCAAACTGTCGATTTGAAGGCCGGAGTCCGCGGCTATCTTGCGAACCTGTGTAGGTGAATTGCATAGGTAGTGCGTGGGGAAGGTGTCGGTCTCGTGCCGCCCCCGCAAGCGGTTGATCCATTGGTGAAAACGATGCGAGGTCAGGCGGGCAATGAGTGGCATGTAGTGGTTGCGGTTCGGTGTCTTGAATAATAGCTTCCCGCCGGGACGCAGAACGCGGGCAATCTCGCGGACTACCTGTTCGGGGAAGTCCAGATGCTCCATAACATTGTCGGCAATCACTATATCGAAACTGGCATCGGGATATGGGATTTCGCCCGCGTCCGAGACCCGCCCCTCATCCAGAAATCCATTTTCTGAGACCCTCGGGTCAAGGTCGACACCGCAGACTTGCTGAGCAAGTCCACGGAAATTCATCTCCTGCACAATTCCGGCGCCAGCGCCAAGGTCCAGAATACGGGTGTCAGAATCAATGACCCGCAGAATCCGTTCGCGGAACATTTGGTCATCCCAGTTTTTGTGATAATCGGGATAGAATCTGCGATCGATGATCTGGATCATGCTCATTGCCGCACAGCCTCCGCTAGTTTGATAGTGATCTCAGTGGTTTCAAATACTTCCGCAAGTGGCACAGGCGCCACGGCCCTGCATTTGACTGAAGCCATGAACGCCGCGACCAAGGCGTCCACCCCCTTGTTTTGCCTCCAAAGATTCATCTTCGAGAACCCTGACCAACCCCAGCCACGTAGCCTTATGAAGTTGTCCAGTTGAAGAACCCTACCCGCAGCAAAGATCTCGACCCGTTCCTTAGGGAAGCCTTTGTGGCCATTAGCCAAATACAGGATCGTTGCTACCGACCCGTCTGCGAATTGAAGCGTCAGGCTGACTTTGTCGTCATTGACGGGCGTCGAGGGATGCCGCCCCAACGCCACCCCATGATGTGCCGTGACTGGATGCCCAATCAAATGGCGAGCAAGATCGATGAAATGGCAGGCTTCGCCAATGATGCGCCCGCCGCCCACGACAGGATCCTGTGTCCAATGATCTGGTGGGATTTCACCCGCATTAACAGTGATAATGAGGTTTTTTGGCGCTTTAATCGGAGCGAGAAGCGTCTTCATTTTCACTACCTGTGGCGCGAATCTGCGATTAAAGCCAACCACAAGTTGCTGCTCCGGTCGTCGGTTAGCCTCAGCCTTGATCTCGGCCAGTTCGGCCAGCGTCAAACACAAAGGCTTCTCACAGAAGACATGCTTACCCGCTCGCAGTGCGTCTAACACCTGTGTCGCGTGAGCGTCATGACGGGTAGCGACCACTATGGTGTCGATCTCGCGATTAGCCAGCACCCTCGAGGCATCAGTGGCCGCTTCTCGGAAGCCGAACTTCTTACCGAAACGCACCGCGCTGATCCCACCAGAACTGACCACTGTACCGAGATCGGCGCCTGCCGTCTTGAAGGACGGGATGAGAACCCGGCTTGCGTAGTTTCCCGAGCCAAGGAAGGCGACTCTACCTTTACCAGCCTTCGGCTGCACGTCATCTAGTGTGACGACGCGTTCGAGAATCTGCGCTTCGCCATCGATACCGCCCGGATAGTTGATGAGAATACCCATGGATGGCTCGCTCGAGGTCAACAGATCCATTGCCTCTGCCGCCTGTGCCACTTCGAAACGGTGGGTGATCAAGGGCTTTACATCGAGCGAACCAGATGCCATGAGATCTAGCACCGCTTCGAAGTTGCGCTGCTCGGTCCAGCGCACGAAACCAATGGGATAATCCTGCCCGCCTTCCTCGTAGTTGGAATCATAGCGCCCCGGTCCATACGAGCAGCTGACCTGAAAGGTCAGTTCTTTTTCATAAAAATCGTCGCGCGACAGATTCAGACCGACCACGCCCACCAGCACAATGCGGCCGCGCTGGCGGCACATTTGCGCAGCCTGGCGCACCGGCTCGTTACTGTCAGTTGCTGCGGTGATAATTACCGCGTCGATGCCCTGCCCCCGCGAGAATGCGGCGGCGGCATCGAGCACATCCTCACCCTTTCCTGGGTTCACCGTCTCCGCGCCGAACTGCCGTGCCAGCGCCAGGCGACTATCGTCAAAATCGATCCCAAGTACGCGACACCCGTGGGCGCACAGCAGCTGCACTGCCATCAAGCCGATCACGCCAAGGCCAGTAACCACCACGCATTCACCCAGCGTCGGGTTGGCGAGGCGGATGCCCTGCAAAGCAATGGCGCCGACCACAGTGAAGCTGGCCTCCTCGAGGGAAACGTTTTTCGGGATACGCGCACAGAGGTTTTTCGGCACGGTGACGTATTCGGCGTGCTTCCCATTCGAGACCACGCGGTCGCCCGGCTTGAAACCATCGACACCATTTCCAGCGTCGACCACTTGGCCGACATTACAATATCCGAGCGCCAGTGGCTGGTCGAACTTGCTCTTTACTGCGTCATAGGTGGCGGCGATGCCGTCCGTGCGGGCCTTTTCCAGCACCATCCTCACCTTGTCGGGCTGCTGGCGGACCTTTGATATCCATCCAGATTTGCCGAATTTCACCAGCATGCGCTCGGTGCCGGCGGAAACGAGAGAAATATCGGTGCGAATTAGCACACTGCCAGCACCAGCGCGCGGCACTGGAACGTTCTCAAGTGTGGTGGTGCCGTCCTTAAGGGATTGAAGAACTTGTTTCATTTGATCAACCTTTGATAGCCTACGATTTTGTACGCGCATATTTAGGGTTGGAAAATACCCATTTTTGGTACTGCGGCACCGGTAGCTAATTTTACGAAATCTTTTTCATTGCACAGCATGATCGATAATTTGTTCGAAACCAAAAGTTTATCGTACGTACGGGGCAAATTCAAAGCATACATAACACTCGTCGTTGGTATTGATCAGACAACACGTAGCTGTTCTTGATGATACACCTATCATGGTCGAGCATAACTTATCAGTACGGCGCGATACTTTCCCTTGAAGACAAAGAGACTACCGGCACCGGCACCGATCGGGCCCAGTTCGGAGGTCAAAGCGCGTAGGTCATCGACAGATCCGGCGCCGCCGACGACAGTCATCGGTGTCGTGATAGCCGCACGGACCTTTCTGGCCAGATCAAGGTCATAGCCCTGCATAATTCCGTCTCGGTCAATCGAGTTCAGCACGATTTCGCCTGCGCCAAGTTCGGTGCATTGAACAGCGAAAGTGACTGGATCGATATTGTGTTTTTGCTTGGCGTTTTGCGAATAGACCCGGTAGCTTGCGCCGAACAACCCCTCTTTCTTGACGTCAATAGTCACCACCACGCTTTGCCGCCCGACACGTTCAGCCATCTCGCGCACCAACTCGGGGCGCTCCAGCGCCGCATGGCTAACCGAGACTTTTTCGTACCCAAGCGCGATGATTTGAGCTGCGGTTCCCGCGTCCTGAACACCGCCTCCGTAACACAGCGGCATTCTGCTTTCGGTAGCGATGTCCCTAAGGAGCCCGAGATCAGGCCCCTTGCCCGATGTGGTTGCGTCAATGTCAAGCAAAGTCAGTTCATCGACTTCCTTCTCGTTGAAAATTTTCACCGCATTGATCGGGTCACCAACATATTTCGGGTCACCAAATTTTTGAGTTTTGACAAGCCCGTTGCCGCGCAACAAGAGGAAGGGCGTGATCCGAGACTGCAGCATCATTCGACCTCCACGAAGTTCTTGATCAGGCGGATACCATTCGAATGACTTTTTTCCGGGTGGAACTGTGCCCCTATGATGTGGCCCTTGCGTACGATGCATGGCAGAGCGCTTCCGTAGGATACCGTAGCAACTATATCCTCTGGATTTTGCGCATCGAAAAAAAATGAATGCAGGAAATAAAAGCCGCGCCGCAGATCGACGCCCCTCAGCAGCGGGTCAAATTCCTCAGTCGCGATACTATTCCATCCCATATGCGGCAAGTGTGGGGAAGGGCCAAGAGTGCTTGTTTCGATTTGGGTCACATGACCAGGAATCCAACCCAACCCCCTACGGGCCCCTTCATCGCTTCCATTCGCTAGCAAGTGCATTCCGACGCAAATCCCCATAATCGGCTTGCGTTTAACCAGAACTTCAACTTCGAGCGCCGAGAGTATCCCTGAAACCTGCAGCGTTGCAATTGTTGGATCAAAAGCACCGACACCCGGCAATAGGAAATGGGTGGCGGTTTTGAACGCCTCAGGCTCAGCGGAAATGACAAAGGGAATCCTTTCGCGCTCGCAGATATTGGCGATCGCCCGAATATTACCGGAACCGTAGTCAATGATACACAGTTTAGCCATCACCGCTTTATAGACCGCTCGACGCCAACAGCACGCAGAACCTTTGCCCCGAGGTTGAAAAAAGATTCTTGGTTGCTGTAATCTTTGTAACTTTTCAAGGGCATCGTATGGTAATGGCGCAACTCATCAATGGTGATACCCAACTTTTTTGCAATATAGGCGAACTCGTCCTCGATGGTGTCAGGGTCATACGCTGGCACTTTCAGTTTTTCCAAAGCCTCTTCGCGGGTCATTTGGTGCGTCACAACCAATGAAGAATACTGCACTTTGCGCGTGTCGAAGCCAAATCGGGTCGGCATCCAATAGCCTTCAAAGAATTTGGTAAAACGACTTTCAAAATGCTTCTGAGGATATGCGCGCCAGCCATACTCATCGCGCAGCGTCTTCATCGCCACCTCCTTCGTGTAAGGCATGTAGTTTAGTGGCCGGACCACTTTGACTTGGCGTAAATAACGTAAATAGAGCTTGTGGGACAAGATTGAACTGAATGGATAATTTTTAAGCGGACGCGTGCAGAACCGTTTACGGATATCATTGATCAACCACATATCCGTTCCATAGTATAACCACTCTAGGGGGTTGCGGATGCATTCGGTCGAAATGTTGCCACCATTCATAATGTGCTTTACGTTATATTTGTTGGCAAACTTGTATAGAGTAGCAAAAAAAGCATGATCCTGCGGGATGTCAATTTGCGATATCCCCGACTTGAAGAATGCCAACTGGAAATCACGCATGTCCTCCCAATCGATGACCTCAGTGAACAGGTCCAGTCCCAGTTTGTCGACTAGCATCTGAATGTTGTTGACGGCAAGATCACTGTTCCAGCCGCCATCTACGTGGAACACGAGAGGGCGCAGATCGAACTCTTTGACTAGAAGATGCAACATATATGAACTGTCAAGTCCACCGCTAAGGCCGAGAATGCAGTCGAAATCATGGCCTTTTCCGACTTTGCGCACTTCGCTAATTATAGCGGAAAGCGCGGCCCGGCCCTGCTCATCAGGGTGCCAGTTCGGTTTCACGTTTTTTTCGAAATCACGGCAATGGTCGCACACTCCGTACTCGTCGAAAGTAATCGCAGAGTCGGTCGTGTCCATAACGCAGTTGGTGCAGATCTGATAGGTTCGGGTCGAGGGTTTCAACTTTGATAACCTCCAAGGTTAAAGATATTACACTCAAGCTTTGAGGAGACGCATTGCCAGATTTTTGTAGTCCAATGTCTTTCTAGCAAAGCGCAAGGCTATCGAGCGTTTGTCAATGCTGTCCCAAGTCAAAGCATCGCGCATTGCGTTCAGCAGGGTTTTTCGGTCGTTCACTAGGGTTGCGCCAGCTTTAACGTAGGGTTGGTGTCCAGGTACGTCAGCTATTATTACAGGACACCCACAACACAAAGCGTTTTGCATGGTAACCGATTGCGTGCCGGGTTGAAGATAAACGTCAGCAGCGCAAAGAAGATCGTTGAGTTGCTCGGAGCTTTTCCAGCCAAGAAAATTAATCCTTGGGTCTGTCTCGATCTTTGACAACAAGTCCTCCTTGATCTCGTCGACCAAAAGGCCAGTGATCCAGAACCTCAGGTGTGACCCTTCCATTTGGGCAAATGCTTCAAGACTGTCGGCCAGTTTCTTTCTTTTACTCATTTTTCCGGACTGAAGGAAAACAAATGCATCGTCCGAAAGACCGTATTGAGCACGCGTTTTCAACCTGCGATCGGAAATCTCAGACGGTGCTAAAACGTTACCGCCAAGTGGAAAAAATTCAAGTCTGTCACGCGAAACACCGTAAAGTTCCGACATGAATTCCATAGATTCTAAATTGATGCACAGAACCTTTCGGATGTGTGGCAACGCGGTTTGCATTCGATTTCTGTAAAACAATCGGTGTAAGATGTTCTTTGATACAAAATTACGCGCGCTGTTATTGAAGTCCTCATGACTGTCTGCATACAGCAGAACATTGGGGTGGCTAGCGGCATATCGAGCTACGGTAACAATCTCGTTTCCGGCACATCCATGGAACATCATTGCTTCCGGTCTAAAATCTTGGATCAACTTATAAATTCCTGGGTGAATTCGAAGCTTTCGCGCTATTTTCTGCGGTAACCAACTAACATATGGGACACGAATAATCTTTGCACCATCTGATCCGATGTAGGTTCTCGGTTCAGTGTAACGCAAGCCGCCTTTTCCGTCGAAGGTCTCTGTCGAAGCGATGACCAAAACATCGTGACCTCCGTCAACGTGTTGACGAACCAAATGGTTCTCTTGGTATCCTGCATCATCAATGTAGAAGCAGGACAAACACAGGTGCAGGATCTTCATTTTTTTGCCCATTCATTCAAGAACTCTTGCGGATCATCAAACCAAATTGCCCAACGGCCGAGTTCTTCATCTGAAAGGTGCCACCATTCCGTCGACAAAAGCTTTTCAATGACTTCTTCAGAAAAGCGTGTTCGGAGCACTTGTGCTGGGTTGCCTCCCACAACGGAATACGGAGGAACATCTTTAGTAACAACGCTGCCCATCGCTACGACAGCACCATGACCAATCTTGACACCTGCTCGTACACGGCAACCATAGCCCAACCAGACATCGTTGCCGATCCAAGTCCTTGGCAGATCAAGATATTCAAACCTCGAGAACTTTTCTTTTACACTATCTCGGTGAGACAGAAAGACTGGACTGGTTGAAACAAAGTGCATCGGATGATTTGAACCACCCACAACAACATTATCCGAAATGGAACAAAAAGAACCAACGGACACGTTTAGAAAAATACAATCATACCCGCAGTAGGAATGCCGCCCGAATTCACTACTTACGACTTGGCTTCCGGGTTCGATTTTCGACGTACGATGGATAAATGAATTTCTAACCGCGGCAGGACGCAAGCGTTTTAATATTCTAGAAAGAATGTACCGCAAGTCTCTCAACAGATTCAGCTTTCGATTGAAGCGGTTTTCTTTTGGCATCTTATCCATCATTCACGTTGTGGTAATTCGCTTTGTGAGCTAAAAATTTATTTCTATCTTCAGTCTCTGGCGGAGACCAAAATCACGATGGAATAGATTCCATAATGAAAAGCCGAACCGATGGCAAAGCCTAGCACCGGGTCAACACCACCCATCGCATAGCAAAGCCAGATTGAGCCGACCTGAAGGACAAATCCAGAGACCTGAACTAGAAGTGCAACTAGCTGTTTCGATTTAACATGCAGTACAGTTGCGACTGGTACAACAGAGAACTGCAACAATGCAGCGGGAATTAACCACGAAAGGTACTGTGCAGCACCTATCCAGTCATCGCCGAACAATCTTACAGTCAGTGGCTCAGCCAGCAAAGATAGGAAAATTGCCAATGGAAAAGCCGACATAAACAACGTTAACCATAGCCTGAGGGTGAAGAAAAATAGTCTTTTTTTACGGTCAAGTTCTGGTGCCTCGCTCAAAAACACACGTGACAAGTTCCCGCCAATTAATCCGACAGGGATGCTCGTCAGTCTTTGTGCTACATAAAGCAATCCTCCAGCCTCGTATCCTACCAACGCGACAATAAGGATCATCGGCAAGTTTGCACTAGCAGAATTAAAGAGTGCTTCGGGCGTAGAATAAATGGGAAATCGCCAATTTTTTCGAAGCGCGGCGAAAATATCAAAACGCGTCATTTTTTTTAAAGCATCGAGATTGATCCACACAAGGCTCCAGGCCAGAAACAGTGCGCCCATCCCCATATAGATCGACTGACCGACCAGAAGTCCGAATGCGCCAATGCTAAGGAAGCCCATGCCGATTTGCGAGCTCGCGCCGATCAACCCACGCACAACATGAGAAATGGCTAAACTCCTAAATTTTTTCATGCGAATCGCCCAGTATTGGATGAGCGAGAATATCGCAGCCGACCAGAGTGCCAGAACCAACAACCACCAATAGGATATGATTACGTCTTGTATAGTATCTTCCCACAACTCGACGGTTGCTAAAAGCGCTACGGCATAAAAAACGGAGATAAGCGTTGCGCTGACAAAGGCAAGCGTAACTAAACCCAAAGCTTCTCCATCGTCTTGCGGGATCGGGATCGCTAGGTCGAACCGAAAACAAGCCGCTGGCAAAAGTAGGAGAACCAAAGAAGAAAAAGACGCAAGTACACCAAAATCCGCAGGGACATACAATTGCGTGGCAACCGGCAATGCGAAAAACATTATCGCCTGCCCAGCGGCGCTACCACTAGCGAGGGCCATAAACCGTTTGAACATAGGATTTTGCAGCACAGCGATCACCGGAGTGAACTCAAACACGCGCTGGCTGCTTGATGGTGCTGCTTCCCATTGATGCCAAATTCCTTGAGGAACCGAACAACCAAACCGCAAAGGTGCCAACAATAATTCCGTGTGATAATAGTGCGGTAAGAAGATCTGCATCGGCCCAAGCAACACGATAGGGCAAAAACAAGATTGCCGCTGGAATATAGGGATGCACTCCGGCTTCTATTAGCCGCCGGTTGATACGAATAAAGGCACCAATAATACTTCCATAAACAACAACACCAACAACACCAAGTTGGGCAAATCCAGCACCTACAAGGCCTGAGTTAAAGTTTATGTCCATGTCTGATCGCAAAAAATCACCCACAAGGCGAGGCAGGAATACCCGTGTGTATTCATTGCTCACAACTGGCGACAAGAGATTGTCCGCGAAAAATACTTTTGGGTTCTCAGCAAAGTAATTAACCCATGAATATGTCGCAGACGCACCCACAAAGAGAGAGCGACGAATAGCCAGTGCACCGAAAACTTCGAGATTCAAAGCCAAGACAACTAGGTTTAAGACAAGCAAAATAATCCCAAGCAATACGAAACCGTCTTTATATGAAAATTCTTTTCTATAAAGCAGGTAAGCTATCAAGACCAAGCTGGGTGTGAACAGATGAGATCTCTGTTGTGAAACACCGAAATAGATCACATGCAAGGCAAGTGCAAGACCAATCATCCAAGCTGACTTCCGTTGCAGTCCTATCGCAAGAATCAGGGGTGTAAATACTTTTTGCGCCCAAAGATTGGTGTAAGCAAATAACCCGATGTCTACGGTGTCCGTCAGATCACTCCGAAATTCATAAACCCTGCCAATATCGAAGTTCATTCCGAACAACGCTCCCGAAATCGCTGCATTCAACAAGAACAGGACGGCGAAAAAGATGCTAAGCGTAAGTAGATATTTGCGGCCATTATTCGGCAAGGCTATTTTGACTTTTCTCATGGAACTCGTAGCACTTACCAAATAGGCTGAGCCGATTGCGAGCGCGGAAAGAAACAAGGTGTATCGAGACCTGTCATCGTCCATGCCATAAATTGAAGCTACGGGCGCGTAGAGGAAAACTATTCCGCTAAAGAATGCGAGCCCACCAGCCGACCTCGAGGAGAAAGGAACAAAAAGCAGAACCAACGCCAACCAGATAAAGGACTCAAGATATTGGAAAATTGAAAAATTGATCACAAACGGGGTCAAGAAGTGATTTGCGAAAGCATCGGTCAAATAGGTTGCATAAGATATATCCAAAGCAATCTTGAAAAATACACCCGCTGCAATGTATCGCCAACGATCCGACATTGAAATCTTATTTGCTGAGAATATAACCACTAAATCTATCCAAAATTTATCATGACCCTGTTGCACAAATCACCAAAGGGACAAGTTTCTCGTTCCCACCGACAGACTTTTTCCAACGATTTAGGTGACGGATATGCCGAGTGCGGCTAGGCTATTCAGAACGGCGAACAAACCTGAAATTCTGTAAACAGACCTGCACTACATGCCCGCTATCGGCCGTGCTCGCTGGTCAGCTTAACCTCACAATATCATCTCAAATCGTCAGCGGACCAAGGCGCTTCAGCGCTTCTTTAAAAGCCCCCTCAGTTCTTGGTTTTATAGGTCGGAGTTGTCTGCCAATCCCCATCAACTGTCCCGCGGGATTTACAAGATGAATTCCAAATTCGATTTGCACAACAGGGCCCGCTATTACTTCACAAAATCAGACTTCCGTCACGCCCGTTTAGAGATTAGGTAGTTCTCCAATGCAAGATACTTTAGGCCACTATTATGGAATACGCTCAACGCGTCCTTGGGTGACATAACTAACGGATAGCCATGAAGATTGAACGACGTATTCAACACTACAGAAGTGCCTGTCAAATCATAAAAGTGCTTTATGACGCTCCAGTACCGTGGGTTAGCCTCACGCGTCACCATTTGTGCACGCGCAGTCTTGTCGCGTGGATGGACCGCAGCCAATATTTCCCTACTTTTTTCAGGATAGGTATCAAACGCAAACATCATGTAGGGTGAATGAATGCCTTTGGGGTTCACGATATAATCATCAGAGTATTCAGCTATCATCGACGGAGCAAAGGGCATCCAGAAATCCCGCATTTTTATCATAGAATTAATACGCTCGACATTTGGCCACTCCTTTGGATTAGTCAAGATTGATCGATTTCCAAGAGCACGGGCACCCCATTCCATACGACCAGCAAATCTTGCAACAACATTGTTTTCCGCAATTAATGTAGCGACTTTCTTGTCAATATCTTCAATAAATTCGTATTCAAAGTTTTCGGAGCTTTCTGTTTTTAAAACAGATTCAATTTCGTCATTTGTATAGGATCTACCCAAGTAAATATCATGGAGCTTCGTAAGCTTTTCTGCAGATGAACCCTTCTCGATGCTCTTTAACCACACAGCTCCAAAAGACAAAGATTCATCCCCACAACTCGGAAAAACGAATATCTCTTCAATTCCATCAATTTCGCTTGCAAGCTTGTTTGCCTTAACGTTCATAAAAACGCCACCGCCACAAAC
Source organism: Kordiimonas lipolytica (assembly GCF_001550065.1). The sequence continues at coordinate 156,964 of NZ_LRUB01000024.1, read as the reverse complement.
CACACGGCTGATCCCTGTATGCTTGACAGCATTCTTAATCCAAGTGGTCAAAAGTTCCTCGGTGAACATTTGTACGCCACCGGAAATGGCATCAAAACGTTTGAGCTCCAAATCCTTGCGCAAACGCTCATAAATATAGTTCATTTTGAGGTCGCCGACCGCCTCGAAACCAAGACCGTCCTCACTCACTTTCAGATAGCCGTCGAGGATCTCTTTGACTTCAAGGGCATACTTCGCATCAGCATACGGTGCCAACCCCATAACTTTGTACTCATGCTCCCATGGCTTAAGGCCCAAGTAGAATGTTATTCGAGAATATATTTTGCCTAGGGAATCATTTCGACCAGTCGCACTGATCCTGGTCATCTTGTCGCCAACACCAATGGAGACAGTAGCTGAAAGGTTATCACCCGCTCCATCACAGGTTAACACCAAGGTCTCTTTATCAAAATCAAAGCCAGAACCGAAATAGGCCGCAGCCGCATGTGCCAAATGATGGTCAACGAATGAAATTTGCTCAGGTTTGACACCCAGTTGGTCTATAACCTTCTGCATTCTCTCGGCTTTGCGCCGCTGCTCATTCTTCAGAAGCTCCTCTTGTGTAAGCTTCTCATCATTAGCCTGCTCCTTTTTTCCAACTTTGTACCATTTAGATACATCAGAGAGGTGGTCTGCAGTATGCATGTATTGGCTCGCAAAAACGACGTCCTCAACTTCCGACTCTTGAACGCCCGACAGGCTTAGCACCTCTCGAACTGAAAGCTCAGGATAACCCACTTCATTTTTGACACGAGTCAGACGTTCCTCACAGACAGAAGCTTCAATTTGCCCATCCTTCAGCAATGTTGCCCCGCAGTTGTGCCCATCATGAATACCCAAAATAACCATACTCTTATTTCCTTTCCCTATCGAATTTTAGCTAGTTCGGGCCCCAACAAGGCAAACAAGACATGAGCCTGCATCCGATTGCCGCCAATCGTTCACTATTTTTGTTAAGCCTTAACGACATTTTCCATTGGTGTTCGGTAGACTCCTCGGCTGTCAACAATGACTTGCGCATTCTCAGCTATCAAGTCGTAGTCAAATTGCGCATGGTCTGTTGTCAATACAACTGCGTCATAGTTGGCAATAACTTCCGATGACAACTCAACTGAACTCAGATTGAATTTGTGTTCCCGCATTTTCGGGAACACGGGCACATGCGGATCAGAGTAGGAGACATCACACCCCCCTTCGCGCAACAACTCCATCACCTCAACCGAGGGGCTTTCGCGCATGTCGTCAACATTCTTCTTGTAGGCGATACCAAGCACGAGAACTTTGCTACCCATCAGCGACTTTCGACGTTCGTTCAGTGCCTTAACAAGTTTGCCAACTACATATTCAGGCATCGCACGGTTGACTTCGCCTGACAATTCGATGAAGCGCGTATGCAGACCATATTCGCGCGCTTTCCAGGTCAGGTAAAATGGGTCGACCGGAATACAGTGCCCGCCCAGACCTGGGCCAGGATAATAAGGGGTAAAACCGAAAGGTTTAGTGGCAGCGGCGTCTATTACCTCAAATATATCTATGCCCATACGGTCAGCTACAACCTTCATCTCGTTAACTAACCCGATGTTGACTGCCCGGTGAATGTTTTCCAGCAGTTTGGTCATCTCTGCCACCTTGGTCGATGTAACAGGAACAACATGGTCAATAGCTTGACCATAAAGCGCTTTGCCAACCTCAAGGCAGTTAGGCGTGTGCCCACCAACCACTTTTGGAATGGAGTTTGTTGTGAAATTTACATTGCCAGGGTCTTCTCGCTCTGGGGAATAGACTAAAAATATATCTTCGCCTACACATAGGCCGCTCGAGGTTACCTTTGGTAACAACTCTTCCTCCGTCGTTCCCGGGTAGGTAGTGCTTTCCAGAGAAACAACCTGCCCCTTTCGTAGGTGCGGCACAATTGAGTTAGTGGTGTTGATCACAAAACTCAAATCAGGTTCGCGATACTTGTTCAGAGGTGTTGGTACGCAGAGAATAAGGGCATCTGCTTCGACAGCACGACTAAAGTCTATGGTACATTCCATACCTGAAGCCACTGCAGCTTTAACCTCTGCACTATGGATATGCTCAATATTGGAGTATCCGCTATTCAACTCTTTGACCTTGATCTGATCAATATCAAAACCTAGCACTTTATATCCAAGCGCTGAAAAACGTAGTGCCAATGGCTGCCCGACATAACCCAAGCCAATGATGCCAATCGTGGCATCGCGATTAGTTAGTTTCTCAATAAGTTCCGAACACGAAAAGTGCACTCTTATAATCCTTTAATTCAGGAAACGCGTGTCCATATACCACGGGTATCAATGATAATACCTTGCGGAATATCCATACCACGAAAGCTTTCGTGATCAACCAGCAGAAGGTGAATAGTTGCTTCTATGGAAAGATCACACAGTTGGATGTTTTCCGCACAAAGCATTTCCGGCAACGCTGTGATGTTTGGTTCCACGACAAAAATTGGACCATTGTGTTTGGCCGCCAGCTCTTTAGCAATTGTCAACGCGGGACTTTCACGGAGGTCGTCAATATCTGGCTTGAAGGCCAGGCCATAGATCGCCACCGTTACATCAGCCGCAGTCTTGCTCGGGTTCTCCATTAAATGAGCACCAATCGCAGCTCGGATCTTGTTTAACACCCAATTAGGCTTGCTATCGTTAACTTCCCGCGCTGTACGTATCAAACGCGCCTGTTCAGGGGCCGAGGAAACGATAAACCACGGATCGACTGCAATGCAATGTCCACCCACTCCCGGGCCTGGCTGCAGGATATTCACGCGAGGGTGCCGGTTGGCAAGCCGGATCAATTCCCATACATCCATGTTGAGTTCATCGCAGATCAAAGAGAGCTCATTTGCAAAAGCAATGTTCACATCCCGAAAAGCATTCTCGGTCAACTTCGCCATCTCAGCAACCCTTGGGCCGGAAGCAATCACGCAGTCCCCAGTTACAAAGGTTTTATAAAGCTCCACCGCACATTTCGAACACACTGGCGTGATACCGCCAACGACCCGGTCATTGGAGATCAATTCCTGCATTACTTTGCCTGGTAAAACCCGCTCCGGGCAATGCGCGATGCGGATGTCGGAAGCCTCTCCAGCATGCTGAGGAAAGCTTAAGTCTGGCCGTGCTTCGGCCAGCCAATCTGCCATCGCCTCTGTTGCCCCCACAGGCGAAGTACTCTCAAGAATTACCAAATTACCTAATTGCAGAACGGGCGCGATTGCCCGTGACGCAGCCTTGATATAGGATAGATCAGGTTCATGATTTTGCCCCTTAAACGGGGTCGGCACAGCGATAAGAAAAGCCTCAGCCTCTTCGGGTTTTGTGCTGGCTCGCAGATAACCTTCTTTCACAACAGCCCGCACGACCATATCAAGATCAGGTTCGACAATATGGACTTCGCCGCGATTAATAGTGTCAACCGTTTGCTGATTTACATCGACCCCGACAACCTCTATTTTTCGAGAGGCGAACATCGCTGCGGTCGGTAGGCCTATATAACCTAGCCCAATAACAGAAATACGTTTGAAGGGCTTTTTGAGCATCAGCTTGCGACCTTTTCCATGTCAAAGAATGCCAGAATGGCATCACGAATGCGCACCGACGCATGCCCATCGCCATATGGGTTGTGTGCACGAGCCATCGCCTCAAACGCGTTGTCATCATCCAACAGTCTACTTACTTCACGCACAATCAAATCGGCATCCGTGCCAACCAGTTTGACCGTTCCGGCATCGACGGCCTCAGGCCGTTCCGTAGTTTCTCGCATCACCAAGACCGGCTTCCCTAACGAAGGCGCCTCTTCCTGCACCCCCCCAGAATCGGTGAGAATAATATCTGCACGGCTCATTAGGTGGACAAAAGGTAGGTAATCCTGAGGCGATATAAGTTGAACGCGCTCACATTTAGCCAAGCTACCTTCAACAGGGCCTTTAACATTTGGGTTCAGATGAACTGGGTAGATAATCTGAACATCGTCGCGCTTAGCTAGCTTTGCTAGAGCATCGCAAATTCTTTGAAACCCTTCACCGAAACTTTCACGTCGATGCCCGGTTACTAAAATCACACGCTTTGAGGGATCAATACCGAATTCCGTGTCAAAGATAGCTCTTTGCTCTGGATCGATTTCAAGCTTGGCCACCACGTCAAGCAAAGCATCAATGACCGTATTGCCGGTGACAGAAATCGATGCAGGTAATATAGATTCATTTTTCAGGTTCGCCGCGGCTTTTTTTGTTGGCGCGAAATGCAGTTGTGCAATCGTACCAGCGACCTTACGATTAATCTCTTCAGGCCAAGGAGAATAAATATTTCCTGTACGTAACCCCGCTTCGACATGCCCAACAGGAATTTGCTGATAATAGGCTGCTAGCGACGCTGACAAAGTCGTCGTCGTATCGCCATGGACGAGCAGCAGGTCCGGTACAAAATCTTCAAAAATCAGCTTTAGCCCCTTCAGAACTGCAACCGTAATTTCCGTTAGGCCTTGACCTGGCCTCATGACATTAAGGTCATAATCTGGTTTGATATTAAACAGCCGCAATACCTGGTCAAGCATCTCCCGGTGTTGTGCTGTTACCGCGATACGCACATCAAGGCCAGACGTTCCCTTGAGCTCCTCATAAACCGGTGCCATTTTAATGGCCTCGGGCCTGGTGCCAAATACCATTAAGATCTTTTTCATAGAATTACCCTTGGAACACGATGGGCTCTGAGAAGCCAAATCATATGCTTGACCTTTATGCTGCCTTTGTTGAACGTCACTTGTTTGGGTATTCCTGAAATAATCTTAGCGCTTCAATGCGGCCCGCGAATGGCTCACAAAGACGTCTGAGCCGGTGAATCTTCCAAATCAGATTGAAGCGCATCAATCTCTTCTTTAAGCGCTTCATACTCTTCCATTTTTCGCGCTAGGAACGCGCGGGTTAACGCTGCCTTCCTTGCAATACCCTTTGGCGTCAAGACATAGGCATATCTACGCTTGTCTTCTGCAGCTGTAAAATTCCCCAACTTCACGAGCCCTTTTTCGATCAGGGCATTCAACACGTAATGCATCCCCCCCACGCTGACCCCAACCACCTCAGCTAGCTCTCGCTGCGACATTTCCGGGTTTTCCTGAAGGAGCCGAAGGACGCGAAAATGCGTATCTTCTTGAAGCTTGGTGCGCTTACTGGTCATTTTGGGATTTTCTCAGGCTACCGCACAAGGACAGCCTGCGACCGGCGCCTTGTTTTGAGCAAAAATGATATCGAGAGTAATTTCCTCATCGTTCAATTTTGAGCGGTATCATATGGCATGCGCGCAAACAAGCGGGAAATTTGATGTTTATTGCGAAACCTCGTACCGACACGCGTAGAAGCATGGCTACACTGAAGCATTCTAGACTCTGCGGAGACTCACTTACTCAGCAGTCGACGATGTCAGCAATGACACATAGCCTCGATTTGTTACGAACTCATAACAGAACTACCTGGTCAGAATAAGGGTGGATTATGACCGCCACTGGCCGCAGCACCCAGAGATGGGCGCGGCGTGCAACTCTTAAGCAATACACCGGGACGATTGAAGGTTGGGCAAAGAGGGCCCTGCGATTGACCTACGCATGCGTTATCAGGATAGCCAATGTAGTTGGGGTCCTTAAAAGGGTCAAACACACCTACGGCCAGCCAAAGACCTTTCGGGTTTTCTACAGTCCGGAATTTATTAGCAAAGATCTTAGGTCTGTGGGCCTATATGAATGATGTAACACTTTGCTTCAGTAGAGCAAGAAAACCGACAGACAATGTCATTCATTGGCAGGGTTTGGTAAGGATGCTTGAATATATTATGATTTTTATACCTAAAAGAGGTACAGTCAAAATGTGAAGTCCGGCACTCGGATTATAACGAAGTTAGGCCACAAAGTTCGATCGGCAATAAAACTCTAATAAAACTGGTTCGTGCCTATGGGTTGCCACGCCAACCCATAGGCATAAAATCTGAATTTTCTTGTTTCAGAGGCCCCAAAATGGGGACAAGCTCATATAAACTGTCAGCATGTCAACACTCAGCTTGGTTAAACCACCAACACCTCCCGCAAATAGTTTTAGGTCGTAAGAAAATAAATCTGAATTAATTCCCGTGGCTATTCCGCTTCTACTACACTGGCTTCCGTTCCTAATTTCGCCATTCTAGATGTCATAGAAACCGTCAAACCTAATACCAACAACTGCGCCAAGACAATCAACCAGCTGTATTCGGGTCTCCACAAGGCGGCCAATACCGCTGTTGCTGTATAAAGAAAGCTGAACGCCAATCCTGCATGCCGGTGAACTGTTTTCATCAGTAGGTGATGCAGATGGTCCCGTCGAGGATGAAACGGGCTCAAGCCTTTAAGTACACGCATAAAGATGACCCGAAGGCAGTCGAATGTCGGCAAAGCAAGCCACACAACAATTGTGTCTGCATAGACCGGGGTTTCAGGTTCCGCGCCATACATCATGATCGCCGAGGCCCCAAGAACGAGACCAAGGGCATAAGCGCCACCATCACCCATAAAAAGTTTGCTCGGCATATTGAAGGCAAGGATTACCAACAGAGTCATTGCTAGATACAAAAAAACCGTCGCCAGGTCGCCAGACGCAAGGTTGGCAAACATCAGTAGCCAGACAATGCCTTGCGAGAGTATCCCTCCGTTGAAGCCGTCCATCATGTTGAGGGCGATCACCAAGCCAACAAGGCAAAGGGCTGTGAATCCGATGCCTCCTATGAAGCCCAAGTCAGAAGTTTGACCCCAAGACCAGACAAGCTTGTCAATTAGAAGGTCGGGCAACAAGAAAAGCAGGAGGCCAACGATTGACCAAAGAAATACAAAACGGGTCCGCCAGGAAAGCTTGAGGCGATCATCGACGATACCTAAAACCCCGATCAGAAAAGCGCATATGATAATAGGGAGAAACACGGTTGCCTTACCCCAGAGGGCAGCCCCTATAGCCAGAGCAACGAGGCCACATAAGAGGAGCACCGAGCCTACCTGTGGTACCATACCATGATGTTTCTTATGAGCTTCAACCTTTGGGTCATCCAGCAACCCCAGAGAGAGACCCACAAAGAGGGCTTTCTTGCCAGCGAAGAAAGCGGCCACAAGCCCTAGACCTAACGTAATTTCGTACAAATTCCTGAACCCCCACATAGTTTTGGATTGTTTTTATCTGGCGAAAATCACCACCGTCCCTATGAACTCGATAATAGCGAGCCAACCCTTTAATGGCAATCTCTGCCGCTCCATCCCTATATCTTAGAATGAATAAACTGGACCTACGGCTTGACACAGATATCTGCTTGCATGGTTCTGAACTTTAGCCGTTGCCGCGTTAATAACGGGGATAGGTTTCCCCAAAAAACCCCGAGGACTCATATATAGGCCGCACCAATTTTCGCAACCAATGGAAACTCTTTGGGGTCAAGCAGATAGACCGCCTATCCGATATATTATGTCATCGGAGAAACGGAGGCAGGTGAAACCATTCTTCTGGAAAATTTAATTCCGCTAGATATTCAAGCGCTTCACAGGGCATGCTAGCGCTTGATCAACCATCGTACGGTGATTAACAGCCAATTTGTTAGCGACGACCTCAGCCCTGTATTTTTTCAATAGACAGCCAAAAGTAAGGTCATTGTCGCCAATGCGGCCAATCTCGCCACGGTCGCCTTTGGCGTCCATGTCGCGCGCCCATACATGCGCATCGGATTTTTTGTTGAATGTCTTAGTGATACGCAGTTGGCCAGCACGGCGAACTTGCACCTGCCACTTGGACCCCCGCTTACGGATATTTGCCATCAAATGTCTCCGCAGTTGTGACGTGAGTGCGACAACACGGAAAACAGACTCGACTCCACAGCATATGAAAGCTGCTAAGCTGTTGATAATGCTGGGAGAAGATGGAGCGGGCGATGAGATTCGAACTCACGACCCCAACCTTGGCAAGGTTGTGCTCTACCCCTGAGCTACGCCCGCTCAATCGCGTATCCGGCCCGGAAGGCCGGCGGGGTAACAGGCGGCGCTGCCGTCTGCGTGGCGGGATAATAGCTATGAGCGCACCCTTTGCAACACCTTTTTTTATTTTTTTGAAAAATTGCATTAACCCCATGATTTTCATGGATATTTGTGCGATATATCAAGCTGAATTCGCCGCATTATTTGGGAAAAATCATGGAATCGCCCCTATCGGAAGATGATCTTTTCGCCTTTTTGGCCGGGCTCGGCATTGAAACCGAAACATACAGGCACGCTCCCGTCTTCACTGTTGAGGAAGCACAGGCAGAGCGCGCGCACATGCCTGCAGGCGGCGGCCACTGCAAAAGCCTGTTTGTCCGCGACAAGAAAAAGCGCCGCGCACTGGTGATGGTGGACGAGAACAGGCGGGTCGACCTCAAGGCGCTCTCGGGCGCGCTTTCCATGGGGCGGCTGTCGTTCGGCAGCGCCGACAGCCTCATGGATATGCTTGGCGTGATCCCAGGCTCGGTTACGCCTTTTGCGCTCATCAACGCGCGGGTAGAGGATGGCCAGGAGCCCCCTATGCTGGTCGCGCTCGACGCCGCGATGATGGCAAAGTCGCCGCTTTACTATCACCCGCTACACAATGCCGCCACCACGGCAATCAGTCCGGACGACCTGGTGCGTTTCATCCGCGCCTGCGGCTATGAACCCGTGACTGTTGACCTTGACGCACCAGAACCCGTATCCAAGCCCGCGTCCGACGCCAAGCCTTGATCTTAGAAATTCCCGATTTCCACTCTGGCAAACGCGCAGGGAAGCGCTTATGGTCGGGACGGAACCAAAAAGTACCACAGCAAATCCAAGAGTGTTGATTATGGATCAGTTTATGGCAGGCGACGCTGCACAGGCAGGCGCACAGGCGTCCATCAAGGACGCGACAATCGAGACCTTTCGCGATGATGTGATGATGGCGTCCCGCGAGGTGCCTGTCATTGTGGATTTCTGGGCCGACTGGTGCGAGCCCTGCAAACAGCTGATGCCGGCCCTTGAAAGCGCCGTGAAGGCTGCGGGCGGCGCTGTGGCGCTGGTCAAGGTCAACGCTGACCAGAACCAGACCCTGTGTGCCCAGCTTCAGGTCCAGAGCCTGCCAACGGTGATTGCATTCTGGCAGGGCCAGCCAGTGGACGGTTTCCAGGGTGCTGTGCCGCCTTCGCAGCTGAAGGCCTTTATCGACCGGCTGGTTGATATGGCAGGCGGCAGCGGCCAAGGCGGCGATCCGCTTGCGGAAGCGCTGGATCATGCCGATGCTGCCCTCGACGCGGGCGAAGCCATGCAGGCCGGACAAATATATCAACAGGTGCTGCAGCACGACGAAGGCAATGCCCGTGCGCTTGTGGGCATGGCCGATGCCTCGCACCGGTTGGGCCAGACGGAGCAGGCCCAGGCACTTCTGGACGCGCTGGACGAAGAAGCCATGAAGGACACCAAAGTGGCCGAACGCGCTGGCCGCCTGAAAACCGCGCTTGAGCTTGCGGCCCAGGCGGAAGGCGCCGGCGATGTAGTTGAGCTAGAAGCCAAGGTGGAAGCCAACCCACAGGACTACCAGGCCCGCTATGATCTGGCGCTGGCACACCAGGCACGCGGCGAAATGGATGCGGCAGCGGATGCGCTTCTAGGCATTATCATGCGTGACCGGGAATGGAACGAGGACGCTGCCAGGCTGCAGCTCCTGAAGCTGTTTGACGCTGCGGGCCCAACCGATCCATTCACTCTCAAATACCGTAGACGGTTGTCGTCGGTTCTTTTCAGCTAGGGGTTTGTTGTGACGGTTGAGAGCAAAACATTCGAAGCCTTGCCGTCCGTGATCCCGGTCTTTCCGCTGGCTGGAGCGATCCTGCTGCCAGGTACCAGCCTGCCGCTGAATATTTTCGAGCCCCGTTATCTGCGCATGGTGCGCGACGCCATTGAAGGCCACAACCTGATCGGCATGATCCAGCCCAAGGGCAACGGCCATGAGACTGTCCCTGACCTATACGGCACGGGCTGCGTGGGCAGCATTTCGGACGTTCAGGAAACCGATGACGGACGCATCCTGATACGCCTCAAGGGCCTGTCCCGCTTTGATGTGACGGAAGAATTGGGCGTGACCACACCTTACAGGCAGGTGCGCACCAACTGGGAGCCCTATAAGGCCGACCCATGGGGCGGTACCGGCAGCAAAGGCGTGGACCGGGACCTGTTACTCAGCGCCCTCAAGGGCTATCTGGACACCAAGGGGCTCGACGCCGATTTTGACGCCATTGCCTCAGCACCCGATGATATATTGGTAAACACCCTGTCGATGATCGTACCGCTTGCGGTACAGGAAAAGCAGGCGCTGCTCGAATCCGCCACGGTGCCCGAAAGGTCGCTGCTGCTGCAGAACCTGCTTGAAATGGCGTCTGCGGACAGCCATGGTGGCACAGACCATCACTCTCCTGACCACCGGTCCCACTAACCGCGTTTTGAGGCCAAGCCATGAGCAACCCGTCCCGCAGCACTGCTGACCCGAAACTTCTGGAACTTCTTGTGTGCCCCGTGACCCACACAACGCTGGAGTATGACCAGTCGGCGCAGGAACTGATCAGCCGCAAAGCCGGCCTTGCATTCCCGATCCGCGACGGTATTCCGATCCTCCTGTCTGACGAGGCCCGCCCGCTCGAGGACTAGGCTCTCAAGGATTTACCCTCAGCCGTCCTTCTTGCCCTTCATGCTTTCCCCGATCGATTTCATCAAGTCGATCGGCATGGGGAAGATGATCGTGGAGGTCTTGTCAGACGAAATGTCATGAAGGGCAGAAAGATACCTAATCTGCATCGCTTCCGGCGTTTCATGCAGCACCTTGGCGGCCTCCAGAATCTTGCCGGCGGCCTGGGCCTCGCCCTGGGCTGAAATCACCTTGGCCCGCCTGATCCGTTCTGCTTCCGCCTCCTTGGCGATCGCGCGGATCATGGATGGGTCCAGGTCCACATGCTTCAGTTCCACATTGGCGACCTTGATGCCCCAGGCGTCTGTCTGTTGGTCGAGTATCGTGCGGATATCATCATTCAGGCGTTCGCGTTCCGCCAGCATCTCATCAAGCTGGTGCTGCCCCAGCACTGAGCGAAGCGTGGTCTGCGCCAGCTGGCTGGTGGCAAATTCGAAATCCTCGACCTCGATGATGGCGCGCCTCGCATCGACAACGCGGTAATAAACCACCGCATTCACCCGCACGGAGACATTGTCCTTCGAGATCACATCCTGTTCCGGCACGTCCATCACCATGGTGCGCAGGTCCACCCGGACCATTTTCTGGATCACAGGAATGATGATGATAAGCCCCGGACCCTTGACCTTCCAAAAACGCCCCAGAAGGAAGACCACGCCGCGCTCATACTCCCGCAAAATGCGAAAGGCAGACAAAAGAATAAACAGGCCGAAGATAGCCACGATATAGCTGGAATAAAGTATGTCAGTCATCGGCGGATGCCTCCTTGGCGTTGGATTCCTTAGGGCTGCCCAGATCAAGGGTCAGTCCGTCTATTGCGTGAACGGTCAAATGGTCGCCGGGCTTTGCGCCCTCTGGACCGCGGGCGCTCCAGACCTCGCCGTGTGCGCGGACCGTGCCGGCGCCGTCCGTCCAGGAAAGCACCTCGGCCAAATCTCCCACAAGCGCGTCATTGCCGCTCACGGCCGGTCGCCTCCATGCCCTGACGGCAAAGGTCAGCACAAACAGGAACAGCCCCGCCGTCAAAACCGACACAGTGCCGATCAGCAGCGGCGACAGGCTGAATTCGGGGATATCACTGTCGATCAGCATGATTGAGCCGATCACGAAGCTTGCAACCCCGCCAATCCCCAGCGCCCCGAAGGCGGGAACAAACGCCTCGGCGATCATGAGCCCAAGGCCAAGGGCCATCAGTGCAAGCCCAGCATAGTTTACCGGCAGCATCTGCAGGGCATAGAGGCCGATAATCAGGCACACACCGCCCACAATACCCGGTGCCCCCAGGCCTGGATTGGAGAATTCGATGATCAGGCCATACACCCCGACCATCAAAAGCAGATAAGCGATATTCGGGTTGGTGATGAAGGCCAAGAAGTCTTCGCGCCAACTGCGGTCCAGCGTCTCAACCGTCAGGCGGTCGGTCGCCAGTAGTTGGGGGCTTTGGTCGACTGTCACCTCCCGGCCTTCCAGCTTTTTCATCATGTCGCGCATGTCGCGCGCCACAAGGTCGATCACGCCGCTCTCAAATGCTTCGCTGGCGGTCAGATTATCAGCTTCACTGACGAACCTTTCGGCGGGCCCGGCTGGACGGCCACGCATTTCCGCGAGCGAGCGCATATAGGCTCGCGCGTCGTTAAGCACCTTGTCCATCATGTCCGGATGGTCGGCTTGTTTCTCAGCACCCTCGCCCGGTGCCGGGCTGCCGGGCATGCCGCCCATCATCACCGGCGTGGCGGACCCCACATTGGTGCCCGGCGCCATCACCGCCACATGGCAAGCCAGCAGGATATAGGCACCGGCGCTGGCGGCCCGCGCGCCGGACGGCGCCACATAACCCACCACCGGCCTGTCGGCCGCCAGGATGGTTTTAATGATATCGCGGGTTGAGGACACAAGCCCGCCGGGCGTGTCGATCCGGATGATGATCAAGTCAGCATTGCGTTTGGCCGCTTCCTCGAAGCCGCGCGTGACATGATCCGCCATCGCCGGGCCGATTGGGCCATCAATATCAATGACAAGCGCCCCGTCCGCGCGGGCGGGAAGGGCAAAAATCAGTAGACTGACAAAAAGGATGACTGCCCGGCGCCAAAGCGCCAGCTTCAGGAATACGCTGGTACACATGTGACCAACAGCATGCATGGGATACCTCTATCCCGAGTAAAACACATTCCCGGGGTTTTGCCCAGAGCAGGTATCGGCAAGATGGTGTGGCCTGATGTCGCCCCTAGGTGAACAGCGCCTTCACGGCAGGCTTTGTTACCTTGCCCATGGCGTTCCGCGGCAAGGCATCCACCAGCAAAAGCGCGCGCGGCAGCTTGTAGGCCGATAGCCGAGCCGAAGCCCAGGCCTGCAGCTCTTCAAGCGTAAGGGTCGCGCCTTCCCTGAGGCCGATCGCTGCGGCGACAATCTCGCCCCATTCGTCATCAGCAAGGCCGACCACAGCGCATTCGGTGATATTGGGGTGCTCCAGAAGCGCGGCTTCGATTTCAAGTGCGGAAAGCTTATAGCCCCCGGACTTGATGATATCCACGGACGACCGCCCCATGATGCGGTAGTAGCCGCCCTCAAGCGTCGCGATGTCGCCGGTCTTGAACCAGTCACCCGCAAAACTTTCCGCGGTCGCTTTCGGATTGTCCCAATATTCGCGGAACACGGCAGGGCCCTTGACCCAGATCTCACCCACCGCGCCTTCGCCGCTGACCACCTTGCCCGCATCATCCACCAGCTGGATATCGGTGCGCGGCATCGGCAGGCCCACCATCCCGGCGCGCCGCTCACCTGCGTACGGGTTTGAAAGCGCCATGCCGATTTCGGTCATGCCGTAGCGCTCCAGCAGTACCTGGCCCGTCAGATCGGACCATTCTTTGTGGATCGAAGCCGGCAGCGCAGCGGAGCCGGACACCATCAACCGCATGGCGCCGAAGCCCTTGATGACACAGTCGCGTTTGCCTGCATTTTCTGGTGCATCGAGCCACTTGAGGAGCTTCACATAGATGGTCGGCACCGCCATGAAGAGCGTATAGGCGCCTTCCGCCACCCGCGCGCAGATGGCATCAGCGTCGAACTTGTCGAACGGCTCGATCGCGGCGCCGGACCACAGGCCGCAGCACAGGATATTCAATATGCCGTGCAGATGGTGCATGGGCAAAAAGAGCGGAATGCGGTCGTTCGCCTGCCATGCCCAGGCTTCCACAAGCGCTGTCACCTGCGCCTCAATCGACGCGTGGGTGGACACTACGCCCTTGGGCTTGTTGGTTGTGCCGCTGGTGAACAGGATCATCGCCCGGCGTGTGGGTGCGATTTGGGGTAGGGGACTGTTGCCCTCAAGGCCGGCGAAATCCAAAACCTCAAGCCCCAGGCGCTTTGGCAGGTCGCCCAGCACCGAAAGCCTGTTGGCCGCCACCACCACACGGCGGACACCCGCGCAGGTCAAAGCGTGCTCAATCTCCGGCACCGTGGCGCCGCCGTTGATCGGCACAGCAATGCCGCCCGCGCGCCAGATGCCCCACTGTGTGGCGGCATAATCAGCCCCCGTGGGCAGCAGGAAGGCGATCCGCTCTTCCTCAAGATCAGCTTTTTCCGCAAGAAGGCCTGAAGCCACAGCAGCGGACCGGTGCAAAAGGTTCTGATAGGTCACTTCGCCACCACGCCCGAAAAAGGCGGTGCGATCAGCAAACCCCTTCGCGCGTTGGATGATTGGCAGGTCTGTCATCTCTCAGACGCCGAAGCTGGTGTCCAGCATCGGGCCAAGCGACTTGCCGCCAAACAGATGGATATGCAGGTGTGGCACCTCCTGGTGCGCATTGGTACCGGCGTTCGCCAGCATACGGTAGCCGGGCTCAACAAGGCCAAGCTCGTCGGCCACTTTGCCAACCGCGCGGAAAAAGCCGACCATCAGATCAGCGGGGGCCGAGGCCGAGAAGTCCGCCATGGAGACATACTCGCCCTTCGGGATCACCAGCACGTGGATGGGCGCCTGCGGGTTGATGTCATGGAACGCCAGGGCGAATTCGTCTTCATAGACCTTGTTGCAGGGGATTTCGCCGCGCAGGATTTTCGCGAAGATATTATTGGTGTCATAGGCCATGGGACGCTCCTTCGATCATGTCTTCGCCGTCACTATAGCCCGCCCGTCAGGCCCTTCAAGGCCAAAGAAAAACCCGGCCAACAGTTGCCTGCGACCGGGTCTGACATTCTTTGTTCCAGCAAGCGCTACAGGATGAATTTCGACAGGTCGTTGTCTGTCTCAAGCAGTTCGCCCATATGCTCGCGCACAAAGGCTGCATCCACCGTAATACTGGTGCCGGACTTGTCCGATGCATCGAAGCTGATCTCCTCCAGCACTTTTTCAAGCACGGTATGCAGGCGGCGGGCGCCAATGTTTTCAACCGTCTCGTTAAAGTGCGCGGAGATACGCGCGATCTCGTTGATGCCGTCTTCCATGAAGGTCAGCGTCACCTCCTCGGTGCCCATCAGCGCGGTATATTGGCGGATCAGGCTATAGTCAGGCTCGGTGAGAATGCGTTTGAAGTCCTCTTCCGTGAGAGCGCTCAGCTCCACCCTGATCGGCAGGCGGCCCTGCAGCTCAGGCAGCAGGTCACTTGGCTTTGCCAGATGGAAGGCGCCAGATGCGATAAAGAGGATATGATCCGTCTTGATCGCGCCATGTTTGGTGGACACAGTCGTGCCTTCAATCAGCGGCAGCAGGTCCCGCTGCACGCCTTCGCGGCTGACATCGCCGCCGCGCGCATCCTGGCGGGCACAGATCTTGTCCACCTCATCCAGGAAGACAATGCCGTGGTTCTCCACCAAATGGATCGCCTCGCGGGTGATGCTTTCGTCGTCCACCAGCTTGTCGGCCTCTTCGGTCATCAGCACTTCATAAGCTTCAGAAACCTTTAGGCGCTTCTTCACCTTGCGGCCACCCATGGCCTTGCCAAACATGTCGCCAAGGTTCAGCATGCCAACGCTAGCGCCGGGCATGCCGGGAATATCCATCTGCGGGAAGGGGTTCGAGGTGTCCTCAACCTCAAGCTCGACTTCCTTGTCCGCCAGCTCACCCTCGCGCAGCATCTTCCTGAACTTCTGACGCGTGGCCTCTGACGCGCCTGGGCCCACAAGGCCGTCCAGCACGCGCTCTTCCGCCTGCACTTCAGCCTTGGCAGTCACTTCCTTGCGCTTTTTCTCGCGCATCATCAGGATCGCATTCTCGATCAGGTCGCGGATGATCTGCTCTACGTCGCGGCCCACATAGCCAACTTCGGTAAACTTGGTGGCCTCGACCTTGATGAAAGGCGCTTCCGCAAGCTTTGCCAGACGGCGGGAGATTTCGGTCTTGCCTACACCGGTTGGACCAACCATCAGGATGTTCTTGGGCAGAACCTCGTCACGCATCTGGCCTTCAAGCTGCTGGCGGCGCCAGCGGTTCCGAAGCGCCACAGCAACAGCGCGCTTCGCGTCCTTCTGGCCGATGATGAAGCGGTCGAGCTCGGACACGATCTCGCGCGGGGAAAAACTGGTCATAAGGGGTACTCCTGACTATTCTTTATCGGCACTTGGCGCGGCGTCCATCGTCTCGACCACGACATTTTCGTTGGTGTAGACGCAGATATCGGCGGCGATCTTCATAGCCTTGCGCGCAACCTCTTCGGCCGAAAGCGGCTGGTCATAAAGCGCGCGGGCAGCAGCTAAAGCATAGTTGCCGCCTGAGCCAATGGCGACCACGCCGTGCTCGGGTTCAAGTACGTCACCGTTACCTGTCACTACCAGCGATGTTGCCTCATCCACCACAATCATCATGGCCTGCAGCTGCCTGAGGTATTTATCCGTACGCCAGTCCTTGGCGAGCTCGACGCACGCGCGGGCCAGTTGACCGGGGTGGCGCTCAAGCTTGGCCTCTAAGCGCTCAAAAAGGGTGAAGGCGTCTGCGGTCGCGCCCGCGAACCCGGCAATCACCTTGCCGCCCGCCAGATGCCGCACCTTGCGCGCATTGGCTTTCATCACCGTGTCGCCAACCGATACCTGGCCGTCGCCCGCGATTACCACCTTGCCGTCCTTGCGGACTGAGCAGATGGTCGTGGCATGCCATGTGGGGAGTTCACTATTGAACTGTGTCATATGGGACAGTGTCCTTTTTTCTTTTTGTGGTTCAGCCTCATATAGGAAGCAATCCAGCACGCCTCAAGCCCCGTAAGGGAAATCACAAACAATCGCGCTATAGTTAAAGGTGACGGAATATTGTCTTTTGTTTCAAAAGAAATTGTTCGTCATAATGCCAGAATATGCTTAATAGCAGGGCTATCAATGATTTTGGGGTCTTTTTTGACGCCCTACAGCGCTTAATCAGGAGTGACGCATGCGCACCGCAACATATGAACGGAAAACCAAAGAGACGGAAATCTCCGTCGAGCTGAACTTGGACGGCACAGGTGTGTACGACGTCCATACCGGCATTGGTTTCCTCGATCATATGCTGGAGCAGCTGAGCCGACATTCCCTGATGGACCTGACGCTCAGGGCCAAGGGCGACCTGCATATCGACGGTCACCACACCACGGAAGACTGCGGCATCGTCATCGGCACCGCGATCAAGCGGGCGCTTGGCGATATGACCGGCATCACCCGTTACGCCAACGCCTATATCCCAATGGATGAGACGCTGTCGCGCGCCGCGATCGATATTTCCGGCCGCCCGTTCCTGGTGTGGAAGGTGGATTTTCCCCGCCACAAGATCGGCGAGATGGACACGGAACTCTTTGAGGAATTCTTCCGCGCTTTTGCGTTCGCGGCAGGCATGACGCTGCATGTGGAAAATCTCTACGGCACCAACAGCCACCATATTATTGAGAGCTGTTTCAAAGCCGTTGCCCGTGCCCTCAGGGCCGCGACAGAGACCGACCCGCGCAAAGCCGACGCTGTGCCTTCCACCAAAGGTACGCTGGGCGGCAGCCTTTAAACCAGCCGGAGCAGATCTGATGCCAGACACCGTTGCCATCATCGATTATGGCTCGGGCAATCTCCGTTCCGCGGAGAAAGCCTTTGCGCGCGCAGCCAAGGATAGCGGCCTTGAGCGCACCATCACCGTCACCAGCGACCCGGATGTGGTGGCAAAAGCCGACCACATCGTCCTGCCCGGCGTGGGCGCATTCGGCGATTGCCGCAAGGGACTGCTGGCCATAGACGGCATGCGCGAGGCAATCAACACCCGCGTTCACCATGAGGGTCGCCCCTTCATGGGTATCTGCGTGGGCATGCACCTGCTTGCGAAAGAAGGCCACGAGCACGGCACCCACAAGGGCATGGGATGGATCGACGGCAATGTCGAGAAAATGACGCCGGATGACCCAAGCCTCAAGATCCCGCACATGGGCTGGAATGTGGTGGAACTGACAGACGCTGGCCTAAAGCACCCGGTAGCGGGTGCGCTGGAGGCGGGCGACCACGCCTATTTCGTCCACAGCTATCATATGGTGCTCGAGAGCGACGACTCGCTCCTCGGGTTCACGCGTCATGGTGGCCGCGTGACCGCCATAGTGGGGCACGACAATATCATCGGCACCCAGTTTCACCCTGAAAAAAGCCAGCGTGTGGGGCTGAAACTGATCAGCAGCTTTTTGGAGTGGCGACCATGATTACCGTTTATCCAGCGATTGACCTTAAGGACGGCAACTGCGTGCGCCTTTATAAGGGCGACATGGAGGCCGCGACTGTCTTTTCAGACAATCCGGCGGCGCAAGCGCGCGAATTTGTAGACACGGGCTGTCCCTGGCTGCATCTGGTGGATCTCAATGGCGCTTTTGCGGGAGAGCCCGTGAATGCCGCTGCCGTAGACGCCATTCTGGCGGCTGTTGACGTGCCCGTGCAACTGGGCGGCGGCATTCGCGATATCGCAACCATGGAGCGCTGGCTGGAAGCCGGTATCTCGCGCCTGATCCTGGGGACGCTTGCGGTCAAGAACCCCTCGCTCGTCAAGGAAGCTTGCAAGCTGTTCCCCAGCAAGATCGCCGTGGGCATCGACGCCAAGGGCGGCATGGTTGCCGTTGAAGGCTGGGCCGAAGCATCGGAACTTGAAGTCACGGAACTCGCGCTTAAGTTCGAGGACGCGGGCGTGGCCGCCATCATCCACACCGATATCGACCGCGACGGCACGCTGACCGGCGTAAACGCCGAAGCGTCATCAGACCTCGCGAAGGCCGTTTCGATCCCGGTGATCGCCTCAGGCGGCGTCAAGGACATTGACGACATCCACCGCGTGGCAGAGGTGGGCAATCTTGAAGGGGTTGTGACCGGCCGTGCCATTTATGACGGCCGACTGGACCTTAAGGAAGCGCTCAAAGTCGCGAAAGGCGGTGCTTGATGCTGAAAGCACGGATCATTCCCTGCCTGGACGTGAAAGACGGGCGCGTGGTCAAGGGTGTCAATTTCGTCGATCTTGTTGACGCCGGCGACCCGGTGGAGCAGGCGCGGGTCTATGACGCCGCGGGCGCCGACGAGCTCACGTTCCTCGATATCACCGCCAGCCACGAGGACCGCGGCATCCTGCTGGATGTCGTAAAGCGCACGGCGGAAGCCTGCTTCATGCCGCTGACAGTCGGCGGCGGCGTGCGCACGGAAGACGATGTCCGGCAACTGTTGCTCGCAGGTGCGGACAAGGTGTCGCTGATGACGGCCGCGGTGAACAACCCCGGGATCGTCAAGGAACTCGCCGAAAAATTCGGTTCCCAGTGCATTGTCGTGGCCGTGGACGCCAAGGAAGTCGCACCCGGCAACTGGGAAGTGTTCACCCACGGCGGCCGCACGCCAACCGGCATTGACGCGGTTGAATATGCCAAACAGGTGGCATCGCTCGGGGCGGGTGAGATCCTCTTAACCAGCATGGACCGGGACGGCACGCGCGAGGGCTTCAACATCGAGCTGACGCGCGCGATCTCTGACGCCGTGAATATTCCGGTGATCGCCTCGGGCGGCGTCGGGAACCTCGATCATATGGTGGAAGGCATCCGCGACGGGCACGCCTCTGCCGTGCTTGCGGCCTCGATTTTCCACTTTGGCCACTATACGATTGCCGAGGCCAAGGCCCATATGGCGGCGGCAGGCATTCCGGTAAGGGAGACAGTCTTATGACCAGTGCACTTGATATGCTGCTTCGGCTTGAAGAAACGCTTGAAGAGCGCAAATCGGCTGACCCGGATACAAGCTATGTGGCCAAGCTCTATAAAAAAGGCCCCTGCAAGATCGCACAGAAGGTGGGCGAAGAAGCGGTTGAGACCGCTATGGCTGTGGCGATGGACGATGATATCGGCATCATCAACGAAAGCGCCGACCTGATGTTCCACCTGATGGTGCTCTTGAAATCCCGCGGCTACAAACTTCAGGATGTGGCGCTTGAACTCGCGCGCCGCGAAGGCCTGTCGGGGCTTGAGGAAAAAGCAAGCCGGGAAGGTTGAACTAGGTAGCCCTCTGGCCCATGCCAAAGACATCAGTCAGCCAGAAGCGCTAACGTTATATAAAACGTGCTCCAAAGTAGCTGGTGTTCGCTCCCTCCAAGAGACAACCTCTATGGCAGTGGCCTTTAGGCGGTTGCCAGCAACTCTGACAAGCCTTCGGAAAATTACGAACGGATTACCTGTTGGCAACGATCAATAGCGGATCGCCGGTGCCTCTTAGCGGACAATATTCTCAAGGTGGGGTTTGGGCTTTTAGGCCGCCAGGGAACATTCCAGCCTTTCAATGAAAGCCAAGCGTCGGAACACACTCGCTGGAGCTGCTGCGAGGCTTCATTTTACGCGTCATCAAATGCGTTCTCAATTTGCCACTTTTCAATTTCATAACGAACTAACTGGTCGCGAGACCTTGACACGCATTTTTTTCAAAAAAATTTATTAATACAATCAATAAGATAGCGGGATTTTTTATCCAGTCCGACTAACCAAGGGCTGATTCTATCACTTTCCAACCGGTTCTTACATTTCCAGAAGCTAGAATTGGCGTTAGCGAGCACGAAGCTCAACAGTCCAACAGACCAAGGAGTCAGAAACATGCTAACCGTCACCCAACGAATCGCCGAGCGTTTTGAAACTACTAAAGATCAACTCAAGAAAAATCGTCATGCGCAAACTATATGCATGAACCAGATAGAGATATTTAAATGCCCTGCCGCCCAAGAAAATTTGGCGAAGCTGATGGGCTTGGAAAGCACCCTCAAAGCCGACCTCAATGCACTTAGAACCTCCTACATCCAAGTTCAAAACTATGTTCGCTACTATTCACCATTTAAGGCGGAATTTGACGACATCGTCCGCGAAGCTGGGTTCCAGTTGGGGCATTTTCCGTACACAGTTGTTCGAGAAGGAGCCACTGAAGAAGAAATCGAGGAGGCGGTAGCCAACTTCGAGAACTTGGCATGGGCCCGTGCGAGAGGCGCGGATGTGCAGATTACACAGTGCAGCAATGAGACAATCTGGCGATATATCCGCTGTGTCGTAAAGGGTGCAAGAAAAAGCAACCTGAGAGATTTTATAAATCAGGTTATCACGAGGACCGATCAAACCCGTGCGACGTTTCGCTGGACTCGGGCAGCTATAAATTTCTTCCTTGAGATGTTGATGGTATGCGATAGGGCATGCGAGGAGATCTATGATCTTCACAACATGCTCAATAGCGTCAACGCTGGAAAACTCCCCAAAAAACACCAAAAGCAAACCTACATAAGGCGCAAATCTGTGCCAGAAAAAACATATCCACTATTTGAAGACACGCTGATGTCCTTGGGGAGTGACGGTCTCACAGCCGCTATGATTTTCAAATCGACTATTTTCCTGGGCCTTCGGCCCATCGAATGGCAATCCGCATGTCTCGATGAAGACGAGCCTCGTGTTCTCATTGTGAAGAATGCGAAATATAGTAACGGCAGAGCATGCGGAGAGTATCGCTATCTGCACCTGCTCAATTTTGACGACGCGGCATACCAACTGATTAGAGCCACCATCGATGTTATCAGGATGGAGCTGGAGGACACTACGTTCGTCGTCTTCATGGAGCGAATTCGGCGTGCCTTCCGACAGGCTCATCAAAAAATGTCTCCGAAAGCAAAAAAGAGACGCATCACCCTCTACACAGCGCGCCATCAGTTTGCCGCTAATATGAAACGCTATTGGGGCCTTGATGGGAGAGACGCACTCGGAGCACTAATGGGCCACAGCAACGACAATACTGCAGGCTGCCATTATGCACACACAAACCAGGCAATGAAAGGAGGGAGCTTTGGACCTACAGCAGATGGCACAAATGTCCCCTTGCCGGATCAGTCGAATATTGCACAAGTTCGCATCACTAACTGCCATCTGAGGGCTATGGAGTTAGGAGCAAACAACCAATGCAGTCAATCTGCCGACAGCCCGACTTCTGAGTGTACCACATGCGCTTCCAACTCGATGTCGAAGTAACTTGAGCGGAAATGCACCCACACCGCTTCCAAGAAAATCGGCAAAAAGAATGGACTCTGGTCCTATATCTCCTCCAGAAACCCTTACGGATTCTGGAGGAGCAACCAAAGATAAGGCTTAAAGCGCCACCGACCCAAATACCGAAGCAATGCCCTTCCCGAAACTATGGTTGGGGCCGGGCAACAACCTCTACATTATCTCCCGCCTAACCTCTTCAGCTCTCAGCCTTAGCCTTCCCGCATCACCAGTCAAACACTCTGTCGATAAAGGATTTAGGAACTGGTTTCCAGCTAAGATTGCTCTGTCCTTCGGCGAAACGCATGCCTCAGCAGCCACAGCAATGAAGTGCTCACCAATTACATCCAGAAGGCTCTCGATGATACTTATCGCTTGTTCTTCTGATAAAAGAAACTGGTGGGCGGCTTGAAGACAACTGGAAATCCTGCTGGAACGGTCGCTACCTCGTATCAACATAGCCTGTGTTGCCTCACGGCCTGTCCTTGCCTGAGGACAAATATCATATGCAGGAGTGAGACTTAGCCGCTGGCCATCCCAGAAAGCCGCATGATTTCGAGCATGATCATCCGTGTTTCCAACTAGGATATTGAACACTAGTCGTTTAAACAATTCCGCCAACGTTGCTGTGCTGGCGGTGAAATTCCACCGAACCTCTGTGGCAAGGTCCTCATATGAAGCGTACCTCGCATTCAGTTCTGACAGGCCCAAAATCGTGAGGCCTGACACCATTCCCTTACGGGTCCAGCCTCCACTTTGGGCGATACGATCAAAACGCTCGACAAGAAGTACCTGCCGGCCTGCGGCTTCGATCAATTGGACAGGCGCCACAGAAATGCCTACGAGTTCCGCCAGGCGCATGGCAACAAACTCTGCACCTACAACACTATAGAGATCATTACTCGAAGAGAATTTTGCCACATATTTCTTGGTTCCATCAGTGATCAACGCTTTTGGGCGAGCGCCACCTATGGAAGTGCCATGATTTAGCACCTGATCTAATTATAGTCCCGTATCAACCTCGCGACCCGTCAGTCCCGTGCGCTGGTTTATGATAATTCTACGCCCCCAAGCATCAGGGGCAGCGTCCCTGAGACAATTTGCCACCTCGAGGCCCGGCTGTGGGTACCTTGCACCCTGTTTTAAAGGCAACTCTGGTTCATAAATTGAGATTGCGTCAGGGTTGGATAGGTAGGAACGACCATATGTGAAGACCAATTGACGTCCCGCACGGGTAACTTGCCCTGCAACGACAGGCTCAGAGGCTCCGTCCAGCCAGATCCAGACATATGCCTTTTCATAGGTATCAGAAATTGTCATCGATCTTTATCTTCTGCCTACGTGCGCGCTCCGGGAGTAATTCAAGAATTTCTTCTAGGTCCCCATGCAAATCTTCAGAAGATTTTCCGGTTGGAAAAAAAATATTCAAGCCCAATAGGGCCGCAGCTTCGAGATAATGCACTATTTCAACATTGAGCAGCCCATTTTCAATGTTGCGCAGTGTACCCCTGGCAACTCCCAGCCTTTCGGCCAATTCCTGTGCTGGCATCTTCAGCTTGAGCCGCGCAGCTTTAATCGCTTGCAGCACTAACCTTTGCAGACCTACTATAGGGCCGCTTGCTAACCTTCGCCACTCACACACCTCTTGTTAATCTTGCTGATATGGTCAATAAAGTAACCATAAAACAGCTTTATGTTCAATTTATAAGCCATCTTTGAAAATGCCGTACTTACATCCGGCTTTACTCCTTGTAAGCGTAACATGCCCCAGCTATTCCATATAGAAGCTCAAAAAATGAGCAATTTCATTTACCTCACTGGATCCAAGGAACCAATCCACACTTATGCTTCGCACCTAACAGACCTCCGGCTAAGCCAAGAGGGTTTGATTCCAACTTAATGGTACAGGCTAAGTGCGGGCGCCGATTCTACGAATTCGTGCTCCCCGCACCTTAGCCACCCCCCAACCCAGACTTAATCAATGCAGCTGCCGCCCCGGACGAGTTAGATCCCTCAGCGTCAACTTTCCTACCACATGCCTCAAGCTCCTGATATTGCTGCTTTTCTTATAAAACACCCTCAGCATGGAAAGCGTATCCGCCGGAAACTGCTCAATAAGAGCCAAAGGTAGACCTGCGTCTGCTGCAATTGTTCGCTGAAGAGCCCATACAAGATTCTCAACATGTTCCGGCCCTGGCGGTAGCCAATTTAAGATCTGACAACGGGACCGAAGTTGAGGCGTCAGCTTATCAGAAGAGTTAGATGTCAAAATCCAGTTCACAAATGACAAGTTGACCGTACATCCCAACGCCTCATCGAAGTAGGCTCTGGAGGTTTCTGTATCCAGAAACCCAAGAAGGGTATCCTGAACGTCCCCATTCATGCTGCCGCGACTAGCTTTCTCTACTTCATCGATAATGATGACAGGGTTCGGACACTTCTGTTGTGCAATAACACGCACCGGCAGACACGGCTCAGCTGTCGACCAACCCATTGAGGTTCCTTTTAAACTTCTATTGTCTGAATTGCCTCCAACGGAATGCAGGTGGAGCGGCAACTGCAAAAGCGTCGCCAGCCTTTTTGCAAAATATGTCTTGCCCACTCCCGCGCGACCTGTCACCAGAATTGGATCCATTGTCAGGCATGACTGTCCTGAAACAGCCATCAAACCCAGGCTAGAAATCAAATGTTGAAGCTGGCCAGCCATTTGAGGAAATTCCGCCAGCAATTGTTCCCCGACGTCCAAAGGCCTTTTTGCGCCACCGAATGGAAGCGGGTGCTTCAGCGCCTGATAGGTTGGTGACAACTTTACCTTAACGTCGCTGGCTTGTGTTACCAGAATTTGAGCCATGCCGCTAACTGACGAGGCAGAGATAGGTGCGCCATTCTCCAACTCTGTCAATGGTGCTGCTTCATTGCCCGAGCCCAGCGTTTTTTGCTGCCGCGCCTGATCACAAGAGCTTCCCATAGCCCGGCCACGTAAGTGACAGTCCCAGCTGCCCATCAAATCCTCGATGTCGCAGCTTTCGGGCCAAAAGGATTTCCCACGAAGTTCATCAAGCACCTGGATCGGAAAGTATGCGACAGCCTCAACACCACCCGCGGCCGCAAGCATCATCATCAGGATGAAATCATCGTCCCGCTCGTCGATTTGGCCTGTGAGCGCAAGACGCCGCGCCTCCTGCTCAATGTCGGAGAAGCTGCTGTCGGTAGTGAGCTTGATCTTGGAAGAATGCTGTGAAGCAGTAGTGAGATGCTGAATGATCTTATCTTTGGATTCGATATAATCCGCAGGTTCTAGAACCCGCCAGTCCAGTACGTATGCCATGGAAAATGCCCTTGAAGCTGATCGTCAGTGGTGAAGCTGAGAAAGCAGCTATGCCTATTCGCTGGCTCGAATGTGCAAAGGACAAGGTCATCGAGGTTTCCTAGAAGCTCAGGTCAGTTGGTTGGAAAGTGGAAAAGAGAAAGGTGGAGCCAGAAATCAGCCAGGTAATAACAGACCGAGCCATTTGGAGGCTTGAGGCCTCAGGCCGGACACGATTGCTGCGGTGAAGACCAGCCTTAACCGATAGCTTCTTAAGCTGGCGGGCCATCAGCAATCCCTTCTGGCCCCTTTTGGGTCTATAGAGCATGGGTGTAACTCCCTTGTGTGTTTCCCAATGTAGGAGTTACACCATACCCTATTTCGGGGTTTATTGCAAGCATTATCGAGAACAAATGGGGTACAAACTCAATACATGTCCCTTACGAAGCTAAGACGCCACCTCTAGCCTCGCAAGCTCCTGACGATGCTTCTCCATAAGCGCATGCCTGTCCTCAACAAGGGTTCTCATTTCAAAGTCCAACTTCTCAAGGCCTGGCTCCACATCAATGTTAAACACTTCACCTTGATCCGTTGTCGCCGCAACAATCGCCAAGTCATAGCTGTCAAACGGCGCACCAGGCAGGTTCCCCGCTGCCTGAATATCCAAAGCCCACTTCATGAAGTCATGGGTCCGGAAGACTTTCATGGCACCAGCCGGCACATCAATGCGATAGGTATGCAGTTGCTGCATTGGCGTCCTGGTATTGGCGCCCACAGCAATCACCTGCAGCGTAATAGTCGCCAGGTTCTTCTGGGAGCGATTGACAACTCGCACCGGAACAGGGTCATTGCGGCGGCTGACACCCTCTGGAGGGAAGCCAACCTCAATCTGTTTGAGAAAATCCTCGCTGGATTTGGCCTCGTCTTTTAGGGCTTTGATCTTACCGTCGAGCTTCTGAACCCGCTCATCAAAGGCTGCCAGCTCCGCTACGTGCTCCTCTCGAAGCATCCTGGCACCAAGAGGCAAGATATCTTCTGCCGTCAGTCCACTCAGCCACTTCCTGTAAAGCGTGTCCGCATAAAGAGCGCGCTTCTTCGCCTCTTCGTATCTCTTGCGGCGTTCTGTCCTGTAATTAAGCTCTTCCCCCTTGGATAGAAAATTTCCCCGCATCTGTTGTTGGAGCCTGTACTCGTGAAGCTCAAGCATATAGTCCGGGCCCAACACTTGCTTGGCATACCCGTCCAGTCGTTCGTTCCCTGCAGGAAACAAAGCGGCATCAAAAGCGTCAATGACGTTATCGGACGCTGCAATCGCATCAGTGCCAGCCCGGCGCTCAATTACCTTCAGGGCAATGGGTAGTCTCTTGCCATCCAGCTCTGAAGCCACAACGGCTGCAAGGCTGGTTTCAAAGTCTGCACCGTCACTGACGGTCGGTGTATCAGAACCGCAGGCTGTCAGCATTAGCGAAAGCCCGAATACAAGTAGTAGATGGAATTTCATGGAATTCTCCCCAATGAATTAAAACCCTAATATAGGGTACATGAATTTGGGGTACAAGGTTTTAGGGTATAGCAGCTTGAGGGTCACCAACCAATTGGACCCCAACAATGATCGCAGACAAGAACGACCCGAGGTATAAGAAGCTACGAGATTACCTGAAGGAAGAGCGCATCAAGCACGGCTTGCTGCAAAGTGATCTGGCAGAAAAACTCGGGGTTCATCAGCAGATGATCAGCAAGATCGAGAGTGGTGAACGGCGCATCGATGTGGTTGAGTTCATATGCCTTGCGGAGGCGATTGGAATCGGCACACAAGACGCCATGCGTATCTTTGAAAAAAGCTAAAACGGGATATCCGCTAGCTTCTTACACAGCTTCGACTCTCCAATTTGTGGCTTCATCAAGGGCCGAAAAATAATACTTAACAAAATGAGCCCGAACTGCACGCGCAAGGGCTTAGCAACCTTGCTGAAAAGACTAACCCGGAAGATTAGGCAAAGAAGCCCTGAGCGCCCTGCCACAAAAGGCGGGCCGCCAGAAGCGTCAGGATAATATTGAGCCAACGGCCAAAGCGCTCATCCGTTGATTTCACCAAAAAATGACGCCCCACCCAGGTGCCCAGAAAGCCGGTTGCCACCATGGCAACCATCAGCGGCAGATAGGCGCCAAAGGCAAAGCCAAGCACACCAAACACCACGATCTTGACCGTATGCTGGCCCACCATACAGGCGGAAAAAGTACCTACATGGGCCAGACGCGACAGCGAAAACATCTTCACCACCACCGCCACAAACGGCCCGGTAGCCCCAACAAACATGGTCAAAAGCGTTGAAAGCGCGCCGCTAGATCCGACAAAAGCCATACTTTTATGGTCGGCGGACGGCTTGGGCATCGGCCCCCACAAGGAATAGAGAACGAAAAGCCCGAGCACCAGCTGAAGCGTTGCTGCGGGCAGGGCCACAACAATCTGACCGCCGATAAGACCCCCAATCAGACTGCCCATCAGGAAATACAGCACAATCCGCCAGACGATAGCCTCGCGCATCAAATAGGCGCGCCCTGCGTTTGAGCCAAGCTGAACCACGCCGTGCACAGGCACGATGGCAAGCGCCGGCATCACCTGCGCCATCACCGCCAGAAGCGCTACACCGCCGCCAATGCCCATCGAGGCCGACAGGAAGGAGGTAAAGAAGCTCACGCCCACAAGGAGCGCAGCGTCTAGAAAACTGAGGGTGTCTGGCATGATCGTCATGGCGCGCACTCTGCCGAATAAAAGAGCGCTCGGAAAGCGAAAATGAAAGTTCGGACAGGATTTCCCCTTGTGATTGCAGTCGCAGTGATGTTTTGTATGGCCGAACTCAATTGCTGCTGAAGGAGCGTCGCGCATCATGCGGGATTTGTATAACAAACCGGGCCTGGTCGCCGCTGTCATTTTCGCCCTGATCATCGCCACGCTGGTGTTCAAGAAAGTGACGCGCGAAGAAACGCTGATCGTGCCCGTTGAAGACGGTAAAGCACAGACCGGAAACCAGAAAGAAAGCCAGACGCTTTCGGAAGCACAGGCTATGAAGGACGCCGAAAGCGGCTTTTCTCTTTCATTCCCGATGGCATGCAAACTTGGGAAAGATTGTTGGATTGCCCGCTATGTGGACCGAGAGGCTGGCGACGTGGCAGCGGATCACACTTGCGGCTCCAGCACCCAGAACGGCCACAAAGGTACGGATATTGCCATCAGCGACCTGGCGCGCATGAAAGCGGGCGTCTCCGTTCTCGCAGCAGCGCCGGGAACCATCCTTCGCCTAAGGGATGGTGTTGAGGATGCCTCTGTTCGCAAGGCAGGAACAGACGACACCAAAGGCCAGGAATGCGGCAACGGTATCGTGATCGACCACGGTCAGGGCTGGCAGACCCAATATTGCCATATGAAGCAGGGCAGCCTGCGCGTAACGCCCGGCGACACAGTAGCTGCTGGTGATGTGCTTGGCCAGGTCGGTATGTCCGGCCTGACCGAATACCCGCACCTGCATTTCACGACGCGCCTTAGCGGCAGCCTGGTAGACCCATTCGACGGCGGCAAGTTTGAAACCAGCTGCGAGGCCGACGGGCAAAGCCTTTGGGCCGACAAAGTGCCGTACCAGTCGTTCGTGCCGCTGCCTGCTCAATTCAGCACTGAACCCAGGGATCTCGAAAACATGTGGCAGCCAGGCCCCAAGACCATACCGTCGGATAGCGAAGCCATGCTACTGGTTGGGCGCGGCTTCCACCCCCAACGCAGCGATATCTGGCATTTCACCATCACAGATCCGGACGGTAAAGTCGTGCTGGACAATAAAATCAACATGGAAAAGAGCCACCAAGCCTATGTAGGTTTCATGGGGCTCGAGAAACCCGAAGGCGGGTTCAAGCCCGGCATCTGGAAGGGCAGCATCCATGTGGATCACGGCCCTTGGGATGACTATGACCAGATGATCGAAATCGAGGTCACTCCCTAAGGCATGCGCCCACGCCCAAGCGTAAGGTAATGGAAACTGGCCACCATAAGCGCTGCATGAAACAGGGCGGACGGCATGACCATAGCCGTCTCAAAAGACCAGCCGGGGGGCGTCGGCATTAGAAAACGGCCCACGACACTCCCAATAAACGCGCCGGCCAGTCCGGATAGCAGAACCTGCTTTGTCAGGAGTACACCAAAGTGACTACGCCGCCAGTGCATCATCAGGAACACGCCAAGCAGGCAACCACGGGCGCCATAGGCATCCGGGAAAAACCCTTTCGGGCCTAAAATGGCGATGCCAAGAAGCACCAGCATAAGCACTGCGCCCAGGCCATACTCAACCTTACGCGGCATCAGAGCTGGTCCAGCATGATCTTGTTGCCGTCCGGGTCTGTGAGCATTAGGGTGCAGGGCCCTTCGCCTTCCTTTGCCTCCATATCAAGCGCGATACCTGCCGCCTGAAGCGTCGCCTGTACGGCTCGCGCGTCAGCCGGGTTGAAGGTCAGGATATTGGTATCGAACATGCCCTCAAACAGGCCAATACGGCTATTGCCATTTGCCATGAACAGCCACTTGTCCTCTTCCGCGCCGCATTCGACCACAAAGCCAAGGGCTTCATAAAAGGCACGCGATGCCTTCAGGTCCTTGACCGCAAGGCTTGTTGAGCAAAGTCCCAGATCCATGTCGTCCCCTCCACCTTTCATGGCCCCCCATATGCATGGCGGTTAGTTCCATATGAAATTGGCGCCTGTTATGGCCATCCAAAAATGAGAAAATCCATATTTATTGCTGGTATCTAAATACTTGATCTCACGCGCGGCGTAGGTCCTCCTGAGCTGCAGTGATTTATCATGCGATATCGGGCGTATGTATATGTGTAAGCGGTATATCTGCCTAGCAGACACGCACCCGCCTGATCATCGTGATATGATCCAGAACCAACCCTTCTGATCAGTGGATCCGACATACCTCAAATGTCCTTGAAAACGGTAAAACAGACCTCTGCCGGCCAACGAGAAGATGAAAGTTCAAGTCGCAGGCTGTCAGCAGAAGCGCTGATATATTTCCTTAGGCCCAACCAACCGGCTCCGGGTTCGGGCCATAGCGGCGATAGTCGTCCAGATATTTCTGCGCTGTCGCCGCGCCCTGTTCGGTGTTCCAGTATTTCTTGGCGTAGGCCGCCAGGCCTTCGTCGTCTGTCACATGCGGCAGGGCTTCCGGCACCCGCCAATAAATCATCCGCGCCACGGCGCAGGCATATTTGTCGTCTGTCTCCAGCGCTTCCAGCCGGTCCAGCTCCTCTGGCAGATACGCATCCACCAGCGCCTGCATGTCGGGCCGAAAAGCCAGATAGTTTTCATACAGGTCGTTCAGCGTATTGGGCTCAACCTGGAAGTAGGAAAGCGCCGGGCCGCCCTGCTGCACCCGGTAGCGAAAGCCCATGCTTTCGTGGCACGCCGTCATCATCAGAAGCTTTTCCGCAGCCGCACCGTCCATCGCCATGTCCTTCAGGACTGGCTCAATCACGTCCTTCAGGAAATCATCTGCGTTGGTTTCTGGGTCTGCCATGGCTGCTCTCCCTTGGTGCATGAGGGTGTAAATTATACCAAAGATTGCAGAAGCGCCACTCCGCCTTATTCAGCGGCCGCCAGCGTGGTTGCACCCGCGCCCACAATGCCCGGCACGGCACGTACACCCTCCGCGTCCCGGAACAGGGTTTCCACCAAGCCGCGGTTACCACCCAGCCGCCGGTGCGACACATGGATGTGGCTTTGAAGGACGCCGCCCGCCCCCTGCCTGTGAACCAGGCGGAACTGGTCGAACGGCAGGTCCGTTTGCGCGGCCATGCACGCTCTCCTTTTCAAGTTGTTAAAGGTTTTCTGGGATACTGGGTGAATGCTTCGCCCGGACCTGTGCCATTGGCGCGGCCGAGGCCAAGCAAAAGTGCTCCGCCGGGAAGCGATTTTTGTGCTATAGTTGTTGGTCTGAACTCAGGAGAATGCCAATGACCGGGAAAGCCCGCTGGTTATCTCTTTGTTACGTAACATTGGTGGCAATCGCAGTTGCTGCGCCCTTGCCTGCAGCCGCTTCCACGCAAGCAAGTGACGGACAGACCCAGTCCATGATCGGCGTGGCGTCCCGCTGCATCAGCACCATGAAAGCCTACAGGCAGGCCATCGCCTTTATTGACAAACGCCTTCAGCGCAGCCCAGCACAGGTAACCTATGAGCTTTCAGATGGTGAAAGCATCACGCTTCTGAACCGAACCCATACATTGATGCGGTTTGAAAAGCGGGTTCTTGAAGAAGGTATGCAGGCCCGCGAACGCGCCTGCACAAGCGCCCTTTTGGGTTGATAATACACAATCAATCATTGCCAGCCGCAGCACGCCGCTATAATCTGCCTCCTATCAAGGGATAGGGGACATTATGACCGACACATTTTCAAAAGCCTGCCTGGGGGTTATCACGCTTTCGCTTGCGGTACTGGCCTATGTGCAGCTCTCCAACCATCTGGCGACATCAAGCCAAAGTCGAACAAGCCCGGAAAAGCATGCTGCGATGAGCCCGTCGGGATGCATTGCACAGCTCGCAGTACTAAGAGAAACCTATGCGGCACTTGAAGCGCAAATCAGGAACATCCCAGCCATGGTCCAGGAAAAGGACGCCAGTGGCACTGTGATTTCGGAAAAGCCAAACCGGCTTTATGTCCAGCTGATGAACCAGCTTATTGAAACCAGACAGCAGCAAACTTCCCTAAGCGGAAAATGTGAAGCTTGAGCCAATTGGCCCATGTTGATATGGTCCCGCCCAAGGGGTCCTGACCGAAGGAATAGTTCATGTTGCGTTTTGTTTTTGCGCTTTCGCTCGGCGCTGTTTTCTTAACCCAGCCGGCCCTGGCCGCCACCGATGAAGCAGACAGGGCCCGCATCCAGCTTCTGGAAGATCAGGTTGTTGTGCTGAAGGAAGAGGTTCGCCGCCTGCGCCTGATGACAAGCGAGATGCAGACCCGCCTCAATCAGGTGAATATCATTCTGCATGACCTGCAGAAACCGCAGGTTGTTGAGGTGAAAGAGGAGCCGGACGAATGCACCACACGCATCGCGGACCTGACCCAGAAGAAAGACATGCTGATGTCCATGGGCCTGAAGGAAAGCCACCCGGATATCGTGAATATCTCGAACGTACTGGAGAAATTATCGTCAGAATGCACGACTAAAAGTCGCTAGGTTTTCTTTTAGCCTTTATCGTAGAAAGCACTTGTCGAACTGGTACATTAGAATAAAGCGCTTCTCCATTGGATTCCAAACTCTTGATAACCCGAATTACAATGAACGCGAACAGCCAAGCGTCACCAGAACTGAATTTGAGCCCGATCACCTCGCTGGCTATATGGTGCCAAAAGATCCATTGCGAAATATGAGTCTAACTAACCGCCCCTGGGCTGATCGCTCAGGAAAGCCAGCAACTGGTCAAGCTCGCGGTCATTAAGGCGGCCGATGCGGCGTGCGAGCAGGTTGGCCGCAAGCGTCGCGCGTTCATCCATGCCTGCCGTATCAATGGTGACCTTGGGTTTCGACAGCTGCGCCAGCTCCTGCAACTGCTCTGCCTCATCCCAGATCAGGCCGAAATACTGGATCACCTTCTGGATGAAGGCCCAGCTGGGGGCACCACGCTTGCCGTGCTCAAGCGCCGACAGATAGGCAGGCGAGACATCAAGCGCCGCCGCCAGTTCGGCCTGGTTGATGCCTTGTCTCTTCCGAAGCTCGCGCAGGCGTTCGCCAAAAGGGGTCATGATACCCCTCCCTTTCGGCTGCCTGGCAAGCGGCGCCTCAGGATCACATACATGGCTCCTTCGCCGCCATGCTCCTGTGCCGCCGGGCCGTAGGACTGGATGAAGGGCTTCAGTTCAGGCCCATTAAGCCACAGGGGCACCATGCGCCGAAGCACACCGCCAAACTGTTCGAACTCATCGCGGGTCCTATAAGCCGCGGGTGTTGCGTCCAGCTGGGAAAAGCGCTTGCCGCCCTTGCCAGTGACCACCAGAAGCGTCTTGTCACCGCGCCTGACCGCGCCTTCAACGGTGGACTTCAGCACCCGAAAGGCCTGTTCCTGTGTCATGCCGTGCAGGTCGATCGAGCGGTCCACCTCCTGCCGCCCTGTGGTGATTTGCCGGCGCGTCTTCCTATCAATCCGGGCGTCGGGTGTGGGGCTGGGGCGGGAATGCCACTCGCTTGGCAGGCCTTGGCCTTCCCGAAGGTCGCGCACCATGCGCCGCGGAGGAATGGGAGGGGCATCGGGCCGATCGCCCAGAGGCGTCACGCTTTCCGCCACCTTCTGCCAGATGGCCTCGTCTCGCTCGCTCAGCTTTGGTTTTTTGGCCACGGCATCATTCCCCGACAGCCTGATCCGCGAGCGCCTTCGGCAGCAACAGCCAATAGCGGCCCGCATTGTTCATTGGCCCTGCGATCAGCTCGGCCTCTTCGCCAAAGCCCCAGAAAACGTCCCCCCGGATTTCGCCATTGATGGCGCCGCCCGTATCCTGGGCCACCATCAGATGATTGAAAGCAACAGGCTCTGCCATAGGCCCGCGGGGGTTGGGGTGCGATGTGGAAAGCCAAACAGGCGCATGAAGCGGCAGGTGCCGCCGGTCAACAGCCAGCGAGCGCCGCGCCGTCAGCGGCACACCGGCAGACCCGAAAGGCCCATCACTTTCACCCAAGTCGCGGAAGAAAATATATGAGGCATTCTTGTTCATCAGGGCGTCCATGCGGTCCGGGTTGTCCGCCAGCCAGGCGCGGATCGCCTGCATGGACATATTTTCACGCGCCACTTCGCCGTCTTCGATCAGTGTCCGACCGATGGCATAGTAAGGATGCCCGTTCTGGTCGGCGTATCCGATCATGCGTAAACTGCCGTCCGGCATCTGCACCCGGCCAGAGCCCTGGATATGCAGGAAGAAGGCATCTACCGGGTCATCGACCCACAGAAGTTCAAGGTCGCGGCCATCAAGCGCGCCATCAGCAATCGCCGCCCGGTCGGCATAAGGCACAAGCTTGTTGCCCTTCACCTCGCCCGCAATGCGGCGCCCCTTCAGATCAGCACGGAAGGTGCCCAGGTCAACGCTCACGAGCTCTGGCGGGCGGGTGTGAAGCGGCACGCTATAGCGCGCGGTCTTGACCTCGCTTCCGTGCAGCAGCGTTTCATAATATCCGGTGAATACTCCAACCGGGTTGCCACCCACAGACACCTCAAGCGGCTGGAAATGCGCCTCAAGCACATGCCTAAGCGACGCATCATCGGTTGCCAGCAACACATCCTGGCACGCGGCCTCCCAGTCGCGGGCGTGGCCACCAATGCGGGCACCGGGAATGCGGCGGTTTTCCGGAAAGCCAAGAATACGGTCACAGCTTTTGTATAGCGCCGGCAGCGTACGCGAGAGGTCGTCAGCAACCCAGCCTGGCAGTTCAGAAAATGGCACTGGCCTGAACAAAAGGCCCTTCGGTTTATGGGAGAGAAGGAAAAACGCTGCCGCAAGCGGCAGCGCGATCAGGAGCAAAAGCCCGACTGTATAGCTGAGCGCGCGGCCCACGGCTTAGCCCGCCCGCGTTGCCACGAGGGTCCACATCGGCGTACGCGACTTGGTATCGCGCGCGAAGGTCCATTTGTCGTTCACCTCAACAGCGTCGGATACATTGCCTTCAACCACATTGCCGTCTTTGTCTTTGGTGACAGCGATCAGCTCGGCGCGGAAATGGACCGTCAGTTCCGCTGTGCGGTCAATCAGCTGCGCGCCGATGATATCCATCTCGGTCACATCAAGGATCTTGTTATGAACCACCAGGCCGTCTGCCTCGCGCTTGTCAACGGCGCCAGCGAACTGCTCGTAAACGGAATCGTCAAGAAACTCCCTGAGCGTCTCCTTGTCGCCTTTCCAGAAGGCCTCCAAGATCATTTCATAGGCCGCCTTGGCACCGGTCATGAAGGTGTTCAGGTCGAAAGACCTGTCCGCATGACGGATATCCTGATAGGCCTTCCTCAGCGCCGGGTTCTGCTCAAGGTCAATAACCGTCTGGTCGCCCATGATGACATCAGGGCGATCGCCTGCACTGTCATCGCCCATGGCATCCGAGTGATCGTGGCGTCCGTGCATATTGCCCGCTGCCGGTGGCAGTGGCTCATTGCCTGTTTTATTTCCAAGCTCGGAGCGCAACCGAAGAAGAATAAAGGCCGCGACCGCCGCAAGAATAACTAATTCCATGTTTTACTGTCTCATTAGCGTTTTTATGCACTGAATTTCTGCCCGACTATTGACCCGGGCACCATCTCTTCCTTTATAGATAAGGGTAATCGTTAGAAAGAACAAGAAATGCCCTTAATCATATTTTTGTTAATTTTGGCCCTGCCGGTGGCAGAGCTGGCCATTCTGATCGACATCGGCGAAGAGATTGGCGCGCTTTCCACAGTCGCGCTCTGCATTCTCACCGCAGCTGTCGGCCTGTCTATCGTCAAGCGGCAGGGGATCAGGGTGTTCCAGGAAATGCAGGCGGCATCCAGGGATGGCGGGGCTTTGGGCGCCAGTCTGGTCCATGGCTTCTTTCTGGCAATTGCAGGGGTTTTCCTGTTCATCCCCGGCTTCATGACCGACTTTGTCGGGGCGCTTCTGCTGATCCCGCCTGTGCGGCTGGCCTTGGGAAAGCTTGGAATGGCGCAATTTGTGGTCCGGCGCGGACAGGCACGGCCCCATGAGACCATCATCATCGAAGGGGAATATTGGGAAGAACGGACTGAAGAGGATGCGGCAAAAGCACGCCTCAAGGAAAAGGACCACCCCGACAACCAATAAATTAGGAAATCCGCCATTTTTGGCGCATTTGCATATTGTTCAATCGATAAATCCATGCTAGCCGTTTGCCCCAGATTTGCCGACCCTGTTGGTTTTGGGGGGCTGGCACCAATGAAAAGAGTGAAAAAATGGCAGAAAATGAATTCGGCAATGACCAGGCGCCAGTAGGCGGCCCAGCACCTGAAGGTGCAGAAGGCCCACAGGCCGGCGTTATTGCGCAGTATGTAAAAGACCTTTCTTTTGAAAACCCGAATGCCCCTGCAAGCCTGCAGGCGCTGGCCGGCCAGAAGCCAGCCATCGACGTGAATGTAAACGTCGGCGTTCGCAAGATGAATGACGAAGTCTATGAGGTAGAGCTGAAGATCTCTGCAAAGGCAACGGCCCCTGCTGAAGGCGGTGGCGAACAGGTTGCTTTCGTGGTTGAGCTTGCTTACGGCTCCCTCTACGGCATCCGTAACGTGCCTGAAGAAGCGCTGAAGCCGTTCCTTCTGATCCAGGCACCTTCCATGATGTTCCCGTTTGCGCGCGCCATTATCGCTGACGCAAGCCGGGATGGCGGGTTCCCGCCGCTCCTTCTGGAGCCAATCAACTTCGAAGCGCTTTTCCGTGCCCAAGCGGCACAGGAAGCGCAACAAGCCCAGGCTGCTTCGGCGGCTGACGGCGGCGAAGAACCGACGCCGGTTAACCTTAATTAATCGGCTAGGAAAATTTCCGAAATGCGGCCGGCTGTCTGGGTTTCCCTTTGGGTTTCCTGGACAGCCGGTTTCCTTTTGGGGACCTAGCCCGCTACGGCATGCCTCTGTGCTGCCTGTCGCCGGCGATCAAGCCGGTCCGCCATCATGGCCGTCACGGCCTCCACCAATTCCGGTTCCGCCACACTGGGGTGCCCGCCCTTAAAGGGTGGTTCGGGGTTATATTCAAGTCCCAGCTGGATCGCCTTCGCGACCTCAGGCCCCGCCAGTTCCGCCACTACTGAAAAAGCGAAATCAATGCCTGCGGTCACGCCACCACCGGTGATGCGGTTGCGGTCCCTGACCACCCGACCTTCCGTGGGGCTTGCGCCGAAGGGCGCGAGGTTATCCATCGCCGCCCAGTGCGTGGTGGCCTTATAGCCGTCCAGCAGCCCCGCCGCCCCCAGGATCAATGACCCGGTACATACGGATGTGACATACTTTGCGGTCGCCCCCTGCGCCCGCAGGAAACCGATGATCTCTTCGTCCTCATACCAGTCGTCCACGCTTGGGCCGCCAGGCACCACCAGCACATCAAGTTGCGGGCAATCCGCAAGCGTAACCGTAGGCAGGATCTGGAGCCCGCTGTCGGACGTCACTAGGTCAAGCGTTTTTGCGGCCACATGCATGCTCGCACCCGGCACGCGGGCCAGCACCTCATAGGGGCCGGTGAAATCAAGCTGCGTCAGATTGGGGTAAATCAGGAATCCAATGGTGAGGGACATTTTTTGTTCTCCGTGTCGTGATCGGGTGACGCCATCTTGCCCTTGAAACCCAGTGGCTGATATGACAAATTATTATTGATTTCTGCCAACCATGAGAATGCGAGCCATGACCTCGGCCAGGAAAAAGATCGTCTTTATCGCCTATGATGGCGCGCAGGTGCTGGATATCACCGGGCCGTTCCAGGTGTTCGCAAGCGCCAATGAGGAACTGCCAACCCCGGCCTATGAACCGGTGCTCGCCAGCCTTGATGGCGCTGCTGTGCAGTCAAGCTGTGGGTTGAGGATGGACGCAACGCCGCTTGTCAGCGTCAGCCCAAGAGGCATCGATACGCTGCTGGTTGTCGGCGGCGAGGGCGCGCAGGTCCGCCGTGTGGCTACAAAGGAAAATGCCCTGAACTGGATCAGGGAAGCCGCAACCACGACCCGACGCATCGGGTCTGTATGCACGGGCACCTTCCTGCTGGCGGCAGCAGGCCTTGCGGACGGTAAAAGGGTTGCCACCCACTGGAAAGCCACCGGTGCACTCAAGCGGCTTTACCCCGACACCCGCGTCGACGCCGACGCCATCTATGTGGAAGACGGCCCCTTGTGGACCTCTGCGGGCGTTACCGCAGGCATCGATATGGCGCTTGCGCTGGTGGAGCGGGACCTGGGGCGCGATATTGCCATGCGGATCGCGCGGCGGCTGGTGGTCTATGCCCATAGGCCCGGCAGCCAGACCCAGTTCAGCAGTTTGCTCGAAGGCCAGAGCAAGACCACAGGCAGTTTTGGTCGCACCCTTGAATGGATGCAGGCGCACCTGAAGGACACCATTACCGTGACGGACGCAGCCGAACAGGCGGGCATGAGCGAACGCAGCTTCCACCGCAAGTTCGTCTCGGAAATGGGCGATACGCCCGCGCGGTACTTGGAAAAGCTGCGGCTTGAAGCCGCCCGCACGCTGCTTGAAAGCCCCGGCCTGCCGCTCAAGACTGTCGCGGGCGAAAGCGGGTTCGGCACACCCGTGCGGCTCATTCAATCTTTCGAGCGCACCTTCGGGCTTTCCCCCACCGCCTACCGGAAACTCCATGGGGTGAAATAGAGCCTAACCCTTCAGGAATTCCTGCCACACGGGACTTTTCGCGATCAGGTCCGCGACAAGCTGGTAGCCGCCCTCAAGCGGATGGGCGCCGTCATTTGCCATGGCTTCCTTGCGCCACACATCTGACGCAGCCACATCGGCGCAGATATCCACATAAGAGACGCGGTTAATTCGGGCGATCATGCCCATCTGGCGCGCCATGTCGCCGATACGGCCGCTCGCGGGCGCGTCAGAGACCACCGGCAGCGCGCTGACAAACAGCGTGGGTGCCATCGCGCGTGCCGCAACCATGATGGCCTTGGCGTTCTTCAACCGGTTGACTTCATTGATGGTGACCCGGCGGTGCTCGTTCAGGAGCGCGTCATTGGAGCCCACCATGAAGACCAGCCGGTCAAAGCCATACCCTTCGGCCTCGCCTTGCCAACGGTTCATGACGCCTTCCGATGTATCGCCTTCCAGGCCAAAGACCTCATAATCTAAACCCGCAGCCTCACACAAGCGACCGACCCAGCCCGTGCCGCTTAGGTCGCCCACGCCCGCCACGAAGCTATCGCCGAAAAATCCGATTTTCATGGTTATTTCGCCGCCTTGGTGAGCCGAAGGAGCGCACGGGCACAGATCACGTCGGCCGGGTTGCCCGTGGTCTTGCAATCGATCTCTGCCTCAAGAAGGATATCGAGCGCCATCTCGATCTTGCGCGAGGACCAGCGCTGGACCTCGCCCATGAAACGGTCGCGCTCGCCAAAAAACACAGGCGGGCGAAGCTTGTTCACAGCTTCCGAAGCATTCATGCCCTGGTCCATCATGCCGCGCGCCTGGTGAAAGCGCATCAGCCGCATCTGCAGATGCCGGAGGATCGGGATCGCGCTGTGGCCTTCCGTCCAGGCGCGTTCGATCAGGCGGTCAAGGCCCGTCAGGTTGCCCGCCGTCACGGCTTCCGCAATCTGGCCAAGGCCCATGGCCGACGTGTCGCCCACGCAGGCCTTTGCATCCGCAAGCGTTACCTGCCCACCTTCAGCGCCTTTGTAGAGCACCAGCTTTTCAAGTTCGCCGCGCGAGACCATCCGGTCACCGCCCAGGTTTTCCACCAGATAGGCCACCGCATCCTGTGTGGCACTGAGCCCGGCATCCGCAAGCACTGTCTGCACCAACCCCATGAGGTCTTGCATGCTGTCTTCATAGCAGGCGATGGCAAGGCCGTTCTTGGCCGCTTCCATGGTTTTCCGCAGGCTTGAAGTGGGCTTGAGATCCCCTGCTGTGATGGTCAGCAGGCCATCACCCTGATCGGACCCCAGCACCAGCTTCACGGCTTCGGTGCTTTCATTGCCCGCACCTTCAAGGCGTACAAGCCGCCTGCCG
Organism: Kordiimonas lipolytica; assembly: GCF_001550065.1. The sequence continues at coordinate 116,685 of NZ_LRUB01000024.1, read as the reverse complement.
CCCATCATCGAGATGGCAGAGACCTCATCCAAGAGAAGCGAAGGATGTTCCTTGATATCCGCAAGGCTGGGTCGCGCTACCTGAAAAGGGTCTGAAAGGTCTTCGGCAATCTGCTTGCCAATTTTTTCGGCGCGTTCCCGCACCAGCCCGTCATCCCGGCCGAACACAAGCACCGCCCGGATTTTCGGGTCGAGCGACTTGAGGATCGCGGGTATGTCGCGGGGTTTTACCTTCACTGGCCCTCAGTCTCCCTGGCGGTGAAATAGAGCGCCAGTCGCCGGTGGATGCGTTCCGCCAGCTCAAGCGCCAGACGGCGTGCGCTGTCTTCGCGCTGCGTCACCGTGGCAAAATCCGACAGCACAAGGTCATAGGACGTGCGGGCGCGCATATCTTCCACAAACACAAGCTCTTCACCATCAAGTTTGGTGAAGCTCACGTGGGCAACAAGCGTCAGCTGCTCCTGCGTGGCGGCGGCGTCCGGTCGGATGCCGTACCCTTGCGTGCTCTGCTCCAGCGTCACAGTCAGGCGGTAATCGGGCGTGCCGCCGGCGTTCAGGCGGTCCATCAGGCGGTTGCGCATCACCTGCCCAAGGCGGTCGGCAATGGGCGCGACCTCAACCCCTGCGAGATGCGCCTGCATGGCGCGCGAGGAGCCACCGGCCTCGTAAAGCGGGCGGAAACCGCAGCCTGTCAGCAGAAGCGCTGCCGCTATGACGAGGAGGCTGCGCATCAGTTGGCCACGATGTTGACGATACGGCCGGGCACCACAATCACTTTGCGGATGGTATTGCCGTCGGTGTATTTCTTGACATTCTCAAGGCCGAGCGCCAGCGCTTCCACGTCTTCCTTGGCCATATCCTTGGCCACTTCAATCGTGTCGCGCACTTTGCCGTTTACCTGCACGGCCATCTTGACCGTGTCATCAACGGTCAGCGCCTTGATGGCCTTTGGCCACGGCGTTTCGGACACCAGCGTCTTGTGGCCAAGGGCTTGCCAGAGCTCTTCCGCCAGGTGCGGCATCATTGGGCCCACAAGAAGAACAAGCGTCTCCAGCGCTTCGCGAAGCGCTTCCGGCGCGCCGTCGCCCACACATTTGCCGCCAACGGCATTGGCGAATTCATACAAACGAGCCACAGCCTTGTTGAAGTGAAGATTTTCAATGTCTGCCGTCACGCCTTCGATGGTTTTGTGCGTGGCTTTCCGAAGCGCCAGTGCCGTGTCGGACAGGCTTTCAGGGATAGCGGCACCCACAGCGGCAAAGTCCGACGGCGGCGTCATCACCAGGCGGTAAACACGCTGGGCAAAACGCCAGGCGCCTTCGATGCCTGCTTCAGTCCACAGAAGGTCGCGCTCTGGCGGGCTATCACTAAGCACGAACCAACGCGCTGTGTCTGCGCCGTACTGGTCGATAATGTCGTCTGGGTCGACCACATTCTTCTTCGACTTGGACATTTTCTCAACCCGGCCTTCGGTCACCTCAAGGCCGTTGTCGGTGCGGAACAGGGACCCGTCCTCGCGGGCGCGGACAAGCTCAGGGAACACCCATTCGTCATCGCTGTCCTTGTAGGTCACATGGTTCACCATGCCCTGCGTAAACAGGCCCTCGAACGGTTCTTCAATGTTGGTGCGGCCAACATGCTTGAGCGCACGGGTGAAGAAGCGGGCATAAAGAAGGTGCAGGATCGCATGCTCCACACCACCAATATATTGGTTCACCGGCAGCCATTCGTTGACCACATCCGTGTCGAACGGCTCGTCAGCGTCCGGTGTGCAGAAGCGCAGGAAATACCAGGACGAGTCGACAAACGTGTCCATCGTGTCCGTCTCACGTACGGCCTTCTTGCCGCATGAAGGGCAATCGGTGTGCTTCCAGGTGGGGTGATGCTCCAGCGGGTTGCCCGGCTTGTCGAAAGACACGTCCTCAGGCAGCTCAACCGGCAGCTGGTCGCTTGGCACTGGCACCACGCCGCAGTCATCACAGTGCACGAACGGGATAGGCGTGCCCCAATAGCGCTGGCGGGAAACACCCCAGTCGCGCAGGCGGAAGTTGACCGTGCGTTCGCCCCAGCCTTCTTTTTCGGCCAGGTCGATCATGTGCGCCTTGGCGTCCATGGCTTCCATGCCGTCAAGGAAGCGGCTGTTGATCATCTTGCCCGGACCCGTATAGGCCTCTGTGCCGATCTCGAACGAGGATGCATCCTCGCCTTCCGGCAGAACCACAGGCACCACAGGCAGGTGGTACTTGCGGGCGAAATCAAGGTCACGCTGGTCGCCCGACGGGCAGGCGAAGATGGCGCCGGTGCCATAGTCCATCAGCACGAAGTTGGCCACATAGATCGGCAGTTCCCACGTGTCGTCACATGGATGCTTCACCGTAAGGCCCGTGTCGAAGCCTTTCTTCTCGGCTTTTTCGATCGCTTCCTCGGTGGTGCCGGTCTTGCGGCACTCGTCACAGAAGGCTTTCAGGTCTGCATTATCTTCCGACAGTTTCGCCGCCAGCGGGTGGTCCGCCGCGATGGCGCAGAAGCTGGCACCAAACAGCGTGTCCGGTCGCGTTGTATAAACCGGCAGCTTTTCGCCTGTCTGGGCAATTTCAAAATCGAACTTCAGGCCTTCGCTGCGGCCGATCCAGTTTTCCTGCATCAGGCGCACCTTGTCCGGCCAGCACTCAAGGCCCTTAAGGCCTTCAAGAAGATCGTCAGCGAAATCGGTGATCTTGAGGAACCATTGGCTGAGCTTGCGGCGCTCAACCGGCGCGCCGGAACGCCAGCCCTTGCCGTCGATCACCTGCTCGTTCGCGAGCACCGTGTTATCGACCGGGTCCCAGTTCACCCAGCTTTCCTTGCGGTACACCAGACCGGCTTTGTAGAAATCGATGAAGATCTGCTGCTCTTTGCCATAGTAGGACGGGTCGCAAGTGGCGATCTCGCGATCCCAATCGATGGCGAGGCCGATATGCTTCAGCTGCTCGCGCATGTTGGCAATATTGTCGTACGTCCAGTCCGCAGGGTGAACCTTGCGCTCCATCGCGGCGTTTTCCGCAGGCATACCGAAAGCGTCCCAACCCATGGGGTGCAACACCTCATAACCCTGTGCCCGGCGGTAGCGTGCCACCACGTCACCCATGGTGTAGTTGCGCACATGGCCCACATGCACCCGGCCCGACGGATAAGGGAACATCTCAAGCACATAATATTTCGGCTTTTCAGACGCGGTGTCCGTCTTGAAGGTCTGGGACTCGGTCCACACTTTTTGCCATTTGGCTTCGGTGGCTTTTGCGTTGTAGCGGGACATGATCTTTATCTCTGTACTGCCGGCCGGGCTTTCGCCCCGCCTCTATTATACTGAAACAGCCGGGCTCACGCCCGGCTCGAACTGGTTATCTGGGCGCCCGCAAGAGCACCCTGCAAAATGGTGCAACCTAGTTTGACACCGCAAGGCGCAATTGGCGGGCACGCTCAAGGATCGATTCCTCAATCTGCAGCGCTGTCGCGGCCTGCACCGGTACGGTCAGCCAATTGCCGTCTGTACGTTCCTGGCGGACAACCGATACTTTCACGCCGTCCGAGCGCAGCTCCTTGGACATGAAACGCACCGTCAGCTTGACCCGCTCGTCGGGGGCGTCAGCCGTGGAATGCCAGTGCGTGGTGATGACACCGCCCGATGGCTCTACCTGGTCGAACGGCATGAAAGACAACGTATCAAGCGCCGCCTGCCACAGATAACCGTTCACACCGATTGCCGTGGTCCGCGGGCCCATCTCCTCACCCTTGTCGCCACCGCCGAACATCGAACAAGCGCCCAGTGAGAGACTGACCATCAGTACCATCATGGTACGGGCAAAATTTTGCATACTACACCCCGTGGATTCGTTTTTTCCTGGCCTGTCCGTCTGGTCGCCACCAGGCGACCGGCGAACTTTTTTCGGCCTCCAGCGGGTTATAGCGGTCAGAAGAGGCGCTGACCAGTCCGAAAAGCGTCAAAATAGTGGCAAGCAGGACACAGGGAGTCCTATTTTCGCCCTCGACCCTTGCGAAGTTAACGAAGGATTCAATATCATTATGGCGTACTAATGTGTACCAGTTGGCGAAGGCTATGAAAAACGCGATCAAATATGCCGTCACGGCGCTGATGATTTCAGCCTCCTCCACAGCGACGCTGGCGGAGGAAAAAACGCGTTTTGAATCGAGTGGTTTCCTGCAAAGCCTTGATCTCTTTATCGCTGAACAGATGGCCAAGCTGCGTGATGTTCAGAAAACTGACAAAGGCGACGCGATCAAGGACCTTGAGCTGAGCCTCAGGAACAAATCCGAATCCAAAGACAATGGCTTCTTCTATCTGCGTGAGGCAGGCCCTTCGGCCTCCGGCTCCGCCATTGGCAGCCTGTCCGACCGCCCTGACTTCTCCTCGCTGCTGGCGCCAGACGGCACCGTGCGCGGCTCTTACGGCCAGGATATCTTCGGTACCGGCGGTCGTGTCGGTGTGACCTTCGGAGCAGACAAGAACGACCCGACAGATCGTGGTTTCGAGATTGCCCTCAAAAGCGCCTACCGCCTTTCCATGCAGGGCCTGCCAGCGGCAAACGCCTTCAACAGCAGCGACTTGGCAGAGCGCCAGTATAATGTTGGCTTTTCTCTCGGCTATTCCGGTTTCGGCCTGGACGCGTCGCTTGTCCGCCAGACCAGCCTGTTCGATCCAGATATGTCTGGCTTTGACGTAGGCTTCTCCTATCAGGCCAACAGCTGGTCGGCCCGCCTGTCGATGAGCGAATACCGTGAAGGCGCAGACCTGTACGGCATTGAAAACGAAGCCCGCAACATCATTTCTGTTGAGTTAGGCGCAAGCTACCGCCTGACTGACACGCTCGGGCTCACGGGTGGTGTGCGCTATTATGATTACGGCAGCCGCCTGATGCTGGACCCGGAAGCGGGCGAAAAATCCCAGATGATCTTCCTGGGTGGCCGCCTGCGTTTCTAATTAACCCAGAAACCCGTCAATCGCTGCAAAGGCCGCTAAATCTAGCGGCCTAAGTTTTTTGGCCGTCCCTGTATTGACGCCGCCTAGCGCCGCGACAGGCAGCGGTGCATCCTTGATCAATCGCGCGAACCGGTGCAGGCCAAGGCAGGGTGCCCCGGCGTGGCTGCGCGTTTCAAACACCGGCGACACAAGCGCGAGGTCGGCCCCGATGGCGGCCGCACGTTTCATCGCTGCCCGGCTGTGGCACGCGGCACTCACGAAGGAAAATCCTGTCAGGACCGGAGGACGCACGAGCTGATGCTCAGGCAGATGCAGGCCGTCTGCATTCACCGCGCGCGCAAGCCTAGCATCACCTGCAATCAGCAGTATCTGCCTACGCTCTTTGGTGACTTCTCGGAGGGATCGGGCCAAGGCCGCGCGATCCGCATGGTCATAGTCCCGCACAATGACAATCGCGCCTTCAGGCAGGCCTGAGGCGACAGCAAGCGGGTCCGGCACGCGGCCAGCATGGGTGATAAAGACTGGTAGCGCGCCGCCCAAAGCCGCCACCATCTTGGCAGCCGCGCCTTCAGCCCTTAATGTAATCTCGCTCTTGACCATGGGGTTAAGCTATCCCATAGGAACAGGGCACCAACAAGCCCAAAGGACATGCGCCCATGACGCCGGACATCAAAGCCAATATCGATGCTGTGAAAAAAGAGATCACCCGCATGTGCAAGCATGTCGGCGTAGACGAGAACCAGCCAAAGCTGATTGCGGTTTCGAAGGTTCAGCCCCTTGAGCGCGTGCGCGCGGCGCTTGAGGCTGGCCACCGGGTGTTTGGCGAAAACCGCGTGCAGGAAGCCGAAGAACGCTGGGGCACGCTGAAGCCCGACTACCCGGATGTAGAACTGCATTTGATCGGCAGCCTGCAAACCAACAAAGCGGCGAACGCTGTGGCGCTGTTTGACGTGATCCAGTCGGTCGACCGCCCGAAGCTCGCCAAGGCGCTGGCGACAGAGATGGACAAGCAGGGCCGCAAGCTGCCCATCTTTCTCCAGGTCAACACCGGCCGCGAGGACCAGAAAGGCGGCGTGCTGGCCGAAGATCTTGAAAGCCTCCTCAACGAGTGTCGCACTTTAGGGCACAATGTGGTGGGCCTTATGTGTATTCCGCCCGTGGGGGATGACCCAACTTTGCACTTCGGCCTTCTCAAGAAATTCGCGAAGAAACATGGGCTTGAGCGTCTGTCGATGGGCATGAGCAGCGATTACGCTTTGGCTGCCGCCATGGGTGCGTCAGATATTCGTGTAGGAACAGCGATCTTCGGTGCCCGGGATTATAGCTAACCCAACTCAACCTTGATCCGGTCGTCCGGCTTCACCTGCCTGAGGAAGCGGCGGAGGGCACCCTTTTCCACAGCGACGCAACCGAGCGTCGGCTTGAAACCGTCCTTGGCCACATGCAAGAAAATGGCGCTACCAAGGCCCGGCACCACCGGATCGTCATTATGCCCCAAGACCACGACTAGGTCATAAAGCGCATCCTCGCGCCACATCTTCTCGTGTGATGGGCCGAACGGCAGGCGCACCAGCCGGTTATAATGGGGGCTTTCCACGTCATCGCACCAGCCGTGGGTGGGCGTCAGCGCCTCGACGGCCAAGTCCGTGACCGGTGGTTCTTCGCGGTCGGGGCGGTAGAAGACTTTCCTGAACGGGTAAGTACCCGCCGGCGTCTTGCCGTCGCCCTCACGCCCCCGGTCCTGTGCTATCACACCGTGTTTCCCCAGCGCGCAAGGCGCCTCGAACATAGGGCCGGTCAAGCGCCCACGGCGGCTGTTGTCCTTGTCTGGTGTCACTAGCCAGACAGTCATTAAAGGATGTGACCTGTCTTGGCCTTCTTGGTGGCCAGATACTGCTCATTGTGCGGATTGGTTGGGAACTTGTGCGCCACGCGTTCGGTGACCGTCACGCCGAAACGCTCCAGCCCCGCAACCTTGTCCGGGTTGTTGGTCATCAGCCTGACCGACTTGAACCCAAGCTGCTTGAGCATCTCAGCTGCCGGCGCGAAAACGCGTTCGTCCACATCGAACCCGAGGCGCGTGTTGGCATCCACCGTGTCATAGCCCTGATCCTGCAGCGCATAGGCCTTGAGTTTCGAGATCAAACCGATGCCCCGGCCTTCCTGCGCCAGATAGAGAAGCACGCCGCCGCCGGCGTCCTCGATCGCCTTGATCGCACCCCGAAGCTGCTCGCCGCAATCGCACTTGAGGGACCCCAGCAAGTCACCGGTGAAGCATTCACTGTGGATACGCATCAGCACCGGATCATGCCGGTTTGGCTCCCCGATCACGATCGCGATATGCTCAATCCCGCCCGCCATTGGCCGGAAGGACACCAGGTGGGTATTTTCAGCACCCGCGAGCGGCACCCGCGCCGACGCCACCTGCCGAAGCGCAGCGGCCTGCGTGAAATCAGCGTTCAGAATCTCGTCGGCATTCACTGCCATCTGGTCCGGGAAGGCGTCCGCGCCCGATACTTCCGCGGCCAGCACAGCAGGCAGCAGCCGCGCCCACTTGACCATCTTGATCGCCGCCTCATCCAGTTCAGTCGATGGATGGTTCACCCGCCGGTAGGGGCCCTTCAGCGGCGACGCCAGATCAAGCGTTGGGTCCGCAAGCGCGACCATGTCTTCCGCCTTCATCCAGCTTGGGCGCTCAAGCCGCACGGCGGCCCAGTCCTCGCCCGCCACTTTAAGTGACAGGGCACGGTTATTGGTCAGCATGACAAAGCTGCCAGTTACCATCTGGTCAAAGCGCGCAAGCGCGGGCGTGTTCGCAAGCTCAAGCGGCATCACGAGAAGCGCCTGCGCGCCGCTTGTCACCACAACGGGTTGGCCGCGCCGAAGCTCGTCTGCCGCGCGTTCAAGGCGCAGAAGGGATTGGTCAGATGTGTTCATGCCCTTCATATAGCGGGTATTCTCCAAAAGTCAGCAGCCGCTTTTTGTCACAGCCTCGCGCGCCAATCAAACAATTGTGACCGGGCGTGATGGCAAGATTGCTTTCCACTTCTTATATAGGGCTGGTTATTGCATACTATGGCAAATAATTTTACGCGTCGGAGGATTTTTGGAATGCCAACTCGCAAACTGCTGCTTGTGGACGATGATGTAGATCTGCGGGAAGGTCTCGCGGACCAACTGGCCTTGTGTGACGAGTTCACAACCGTTGAGAAAGGGGCCGCCTGCGAGACGCTTGATTTCCTCAAGGACAACCAAGTGGATATGATTATCCTTGATGTCGGCCTGCCTGACATGGATGGCCGTGAGCTCTGTAAACGCATCCGCAAGAGCGGCGTTTCCGTGCCGATCATCATGCTGACCGGTAATGTCTCTGACGCCGATACGGTGCTGGGACTGGATGCCGGCGCGAACGACTATGTCACCAAACCCTTCAGCTTTACGGTGCTGCTTGCGCGCATCCGCGCCCATTTCCGCCAGTATGAGCAAAGCGAAGACGCCACCTTCGACATCGGCCCCTATCATTTCCGCCCTTCAGGCAAAATCCTGGAAGAGAAAGACAGTGGCAAGAAAGTGCGCCTGACCGAAAAGGAAACCTCCATCCTCAAGTATCTCTACCGCGCGGGCGGCAACGCCGTTGGGCGCGATGAACTGCTCGCGGAAGTTTGGGGCTATAATTCAGGTGTCACGACGCACACGCTGGAGACCCACGTGTATCGCCTGCGGCAGAAAATCGAGAATGAACCCGGCATGGCGCGGCTATTGGTGACGGAACCCGGCGGCTACAGCCTGCAGGGCTTCACAGCCTAACGCTTGGCAATCTTAAACGGCGAGACCCCGCCCGCTGATAGCGGGGTTTTATTTTGACAATCACAGCGCTGAAAACCTAGGCTTGACCCCAGATTTTAAAGAGGGGTTTTTTGATGCGCTTCAACGTGGCTCTTGTAGCCTTTATGGCATTTTCAAGCTGTATTAATCCCTCAACCTTCGCTGAAGAGCCGGGCGCGCGTGCCCACAGCAAGGACGAACGTCGCCTGCATGAACTTGTAGGCGACATTATTACTGATATAGACACATCCAGAAGCCACAAGGACCACACGGATGCCTTTGGCGCTTCGCTGGTAATCAACAAGTTTGAAGTCTATTACAATGATGAAGTTCGCCATATGGGAAAAGAGCTACGCATCAAATATTTCCTCGCGATGCTTTGGCATGTCGGCTTCGATGGTTGCCCAATGGGTGCTTATATCTCCACCGTTAGAAATGATCCCGCCGCCGCAGAATTCGTTCGACGGCTGGAAACCTTCATTCAAAGGGAAGAAGAACGGGATGGAAACAGTCGGTATCTTTTTGTGAGTAAAGCCGTTCTCAAGCGCCTCAAAGCCTAGAAAATAGATGCAAACATGGCCAATTTAGCGCCTAACCCAGCTCGAAAGTCGTGATGCCGAAGATCTGGCCTGTCCGAATGTCGGGCAGGCCTTTTTGGTACATGCGCGCGGTGGCGAACACTTTCTGCATGCCGCGCGTTTCTGCAAGCCGGATGGCCTCCGGGTTATTCTCAGGCGTATCAAGGATGACCTTTTCGCCTTCAATGTCTGCCTGCAGGGCACCAAAAAGGGTTTCGGCCACATGGGCGTCGTCCGCAAACAGCGGCCCCACCTTGTGGCCTTCAAGGCACTTTCTGCGAACGGCATAGCCCTTCACCACGCCGTCCGCTTTATAGCAAACCGCGCGACCGTCACCCTGCCCCAGCCATGCCTTCAAGAAAGCGTCTCGGTGGGCTGGGAAGCACAGACGGTCATAGGCACGAATAGCCGCGAAATCATCGGACGTTATGGCGTGCACGGATGCAGCGTTGTGCAATTCCGCTTTCGCTTCACCCTCGAACCGGCAGTTCTCGTAAAAAGGCTGATAGCCGATGCGTTCATAGATGCGAACATTCTCCAGCACCCCGTCGATGCCCACATTCCTGTCGCCGCAATATGCCAGCCGGGCCTTTGTGAGCGCCAGGCCATAGCCCTTGCCGCGATGCTCCGGCGCCACGATATAAAGCCCGCAGAAGGCATAGCTGTCGTCATAAATGACGGCGCTGCCGGTGGCGACGGTCTCGCCATCCAAGGTGCCTTTGAAAAAGCCGTTAGGATCAGCGGCAAAGAAAGTTTCGGCGTCATTGAGGCCCGGGTTCCAGCCCTCGCGCCCCGCCCATTCCACCGCCGTGCGCACGTCCGAAGCCGTCATGGTCTCGATTTTGTAGGTTAGGTTCATACCTGACCTGCCTCTGCTTCATCTGACAATTCACATCCAGGGCCTTCATACCCGTATAAGTCGACGAAAACTGGCGTGGCCAATACTATGGATGTGATGACCCAAAACGGAGAAATCAAAACCCTTATTTCTTTTAGGCGCTTTCCAAGCCAAAAAAGAACAATTGCAAATATCGTAAGTGGATAGATTAGGAATACCGCTAATCCAGCCAATTTTCCGCATTCCCAAACATGCGGGTCCAAGAAATAGGCTGTATATCCAGCATAGGCTAAAACACAACAAGCGATCACTTGAAAAAACACGCCTGCATTGGTTTTCCATTTCACCATTGCAAAGCAATTCCTAAAAATCGAAGTCCACCAGCACCGGCGCGTGGTCGGATGGTTTTTCCCAGCCCCTAGCGTCGCGGATCACTTCCATGTGGATCGCTTTTCCTTTGAGAGACGGGCTGGTCCACACGTGATCCAGCCGCCGGCCCTTGTCTGCTGCTGACCAATCGCGCGCGCGGTAGGACCACCAGCTATAGAGCTTCTGATCCCTGGGCACGAAATCGCGCATGATGTCCTGCCAGTTGTGGGCTTCGATCAGCTTCAGCATGGCCTCCACCTCCACCGGCGTGTGCGAGACGACTTTGAGAAGCTTCTTGTGGTCCCACACATCGTCTTCATAGGGCGCGATATTGAGGTCCCCCACCAGGACATGATCACCCTCGAGGTCTGCGGACCATTTGGTCATTTCATCCAGGAACTGAAGCTTGTGGGCGAACTTGTCGTTGATGACTGGGTCAGGCTCATCGCCGCCTGCGGGCACATAGAAGTTATGGATGGTGGGCATGCCGTCGATCTGGATCGCGATATGGCGGGCATCGCCCTTTTCGCACCAATCAATCTTGAAATGGTCGCCGATCGGCAGCTTCGAGGCCGTCGCCACACCGTGGTGGCTTTTCTGGCCGTGGATCGCCACGTGCGGCATGCCGAGTTCCTCGAAGAAGCCGGTCGGGAACATATGGTCCTGCACCTTGGTTTCCTGCAGGCACAGCACGTCGGGCTGATAGTCGCGCACCAGCTGCTCGACGATATCGGTGCGCGCCCGCACCGAGTTGATGTTCCATGTAATCAGCCGCATGTGCCGCTCCCTCGCCTGTCTTATAATTCTAAAAAATCAGAAAACTGTTGCCGATAATACCGATGGGCCAGCGGCCTTTTTCAAACAGCTGGAACCGAAGCGCGAAGGGGTGGTCTTCCTCTGCGCCAGTCATGGCCGCCAAGGCTGCCTGATAGGTCGCCTGCACCGCCGCGCCCGATGTCGCCCGCACAAATTCCTCATCAAGAATCCGAAGATCGCGCGACGCTTCCGTGGCGCTTTCCTCAATGGTTTCGGAGACTGCACCGGTCACGTGCGTCATGACCATTTCAAGCGTCTGCTCGTCAAGAACGCCAAGCGCATCGTCCGTCAGCGCGGCGCGAAGCTGCTCTTCCGCTTCCCAGGCCGGGCTGTTGACTTCGGTGTTTTCAGCCGCGTCGGCGGCTTCTTCCCAGTCTGCCAGGAAACCGGGTTCCGCTTCCGGGAAACCAAGCGCTTCGGCGTAGGCGCGCGCGATCTCCACCGTCTGGCGGTCGGGGTCCTCGCCCAGAGTGCGGAACCAGCGCACGTTCGAAGCCAGCGCCACAAAGGGCGCCACAGACTTGAGGCTTGGCAGGTCGTCGAAAATCTCGTCGATATCGTCTTGGGTATCCATCACATCACCTTGTTGCGGATCAGATCAAGCCCTAGCCCCTGCGCGTGATCAGCGCAAGCGCTAAGCCAGGGCTTCCCTCATTTAGGCAAGTTTTCGATTTTCGCAAGCCGGAAACGGACCTGGGTTTCGCTATCGTCACTCGCCGACTAGATCGGCGAGTCCACATGCAGCATGTATGCTTGGGCCAATAGATGGATTCGCCGGTCGAGCCGACGAATGACGAGAGAGATCAGCGGCGGGTCCGGCGGCGCTTGGTGAGACCGCGTGGGTCTTCAAACGTCCAGAGCGCATCATCAAGAGAGACATTCACCTGCTGGTCCGTGAGCGCGACTTCCGTGGTTTCGCCCTTTGCGTCCAGCACATTCCAGCCCAGAAGGCGAAGGCCGGTAGGCATCGCTTCATCCGGCATGAAATAAAGCGTAATCTCACCCTGCTCCGGGTTTTCCGGGTCGCGGGCGGACAGCAGGATCAGGTCTTCAAGACCCGGACGCCCGCGTGATATATTCGCCTGCAGGCTGGCAAGATCGATGGACCCACCAAGAAGCGCGCGCAGCGGCGTTTTCTTAAGCGGCCATTTGGTCACCTGGCCAATTTCATAGTCTATGAAATTCAGCGTCGTGCCGTCGGCCACAATCAGGAAGGGGGTTTCGTCCGTATAGTCGAACCGCACATAGCCGGGGCGTTCGAGATACAGGCGGCCTGTGGCCACATTGCCGTTCGGCGCGTGCTGGCGGAACTCGGCCTCCAGGCTTTCCACACCATCCATATAGGCCTGCACCTGCCGGAGCGCCTTCAGGCTCTGGTCCTCTTCGACCGACTGCTCCTCAAGGGGCGGCAAGTCGGCCTCCTGCGCGAGAAGCGCGGGGGCCGGGACGGCCAGAAGGGCCAGATAAACTCCAAACAATGTTACGGATCGCATGTCGCTTCCTATAATTCTTCTTCGCGGCCTAAAATTCTTCTTCACGATCAGGCACCAGCACTTCGCGCTGGCCCTTGTGGTTCGGCGCGCTGATCACGCCCTGTTCTTCCATTTCCTCAATCAATGAGGCGGCCTTGTTGTAGCCGATCTTGAGACGCCGCTGCACATAGCTAGTGGACGCGCGCTGGTCCCGGACCACAATGGCCACCGCCTGATCATAAAGGCTGTTGTTGGCATCATCGCCTGAACCAGATGGACCTGGGATGAACGGGCTGTCGAACCCTTCTTCAGGTTCTTCGGTCACTTCCGCCAGATAGTCCGGCGCGCCCTGCTTCCTCAGGTGGGTCGTCACATCTTCCACTTCGCTGTCGGAAACGAACGCACCATGCACACGGGTGATGCGGCCGCCGCCCGCCATGAAGAGCATGTCACCCATGCCCAGAAGCTGCTCGGCGCCCTGTTCCCCGAGAATCGTACGACTGTCGATCTTACTGGTTACCTGGAAGCTGATCCGGGTCGGGAAGTTCGCCTTGATGGTACCGGTGATCACGTCCACCGACGGGCGCTGGGTGGCCATCACAACGTGAATGCCCGCGGCCCGAGCCATCTGCGCCAGGCGCTGCACGGTGGCTTCCACATCCTTGCCGGCCACCAGCATCAGGTCTGCCATCTCGTCGATCACGATCACCAGGAACGGCAGCGGCTGGAAGTCAAACTCCTGCTCTTCCATGATTGGTTGGCCGGTTTCCTTGTCAAACCCGGTCTGCACCTCACGCGTCAGGCGTTCGCCGTTTTTCTTGGCCTCTTCAACCCGCTTGTTGAAGGCCGCAAGGTTCCGCACGCCCAGCTTTGACATGTTGCGGTAGCGTTCTTCCATCTCCCTGACCGCCCACTTGAGCGCCACGACCGCCTTTTTGGGTTCGGTCACCACCGGCGTCAGCAGATGCGGGATACCGTCATAGATGGACAGCTCAAGCATCTTGGGGTCAACCATGATGAAACGAAGTGTTTCAGGGCTGTGGCGGTAAAGAAGCGACAGGATCATGGTGTTGATGCCGACAGACTTACCGGAACCGGTGGTACCGGCTACCAGCAAGTGCGGCATGGACGCAAGGTCCGCCACCACGGGCGCGCCGCCGATGTCCTTACCCAGCACCACGGGCAAGCGCGCTTTAGTGGCTTCATAATCACGGCTGGCGAGCAGTTCGCGTAGCAGAACGGTTTGGCGGTCAGCGTTCGGAAGCTCAATACCAATCGCGTTCCGGCCTGGCACCACCGCCACACGGGCGGAGATGGCGCTCATGGACCGCGCGATATCGTCCGCAAGGCCAATCACCCGGGCGGATTTCACGCCGCGGGCGGGTTCAAGCTCATACAGCGTTACAACAGGGCCGGGGCGCACGTCCTTGATTTCACCCTGCACCCCAAAGTCGTCCAGCACGCTTTCCAGCATGCGGGCGTTCTGTTCGAGCGCCCCTGGGCTGATGCGGCCAACCTTTTCGGGCGGCGGCGGCGGTGCCAGCAATTGGAGCGGCGGCAGAAGGAACCCGTTCGCGTCACCGAAATCCAGCGTGACTTGCGCTTCCTTGACTTCCCGCGTGCCGCGCTTTGGCTTGGCTGGTGCTTTCACGCGCTTTGGGGCTGGTGCGGTCACAGGGGCTGCGGGCTCCGGCCTTTCCACCACCTTGCGCTCTGGCCGCGTCATGGCAGGCTCTACACGGTCACCTTCGTCAGACTTCTCACGCCGGAACAAAGCGTGGAAGGTCACCATCACGCCGTGGCCGATCATGCGCATGCCCCAGATGATCCAGGACAGGATCGTCATCAGCACATATTTGATGGTCTGCAGCACCGTGCGCCACTCGTCTTTATTGAGGGCGAAGCTGTAGAAAAAGGCAGGTACACCGAGAACAGCGAACACCGTGCCGTAAACCCAGGCCGGAATAACGAAGCCAGCGAACAGCTCAATCACCATCAGGTAAAGCTGTTGCCCAAGCGCACCGCCATAGCCTGCCTGGATGACATAATCCGGCGCAGGCGAAACCACACTGACGGCAATCGCCAGCAAAATCAGGCTGACGGGCACCATGATCAGGTTAATCCAGAAATGCGGCAGCCATTTGAGGCGCGCAATCTTCAATCCCCACAGGAAAAGCGGCACAGGCAGCAGATAAGCCACCACCGCAAGCGTCTGCATCAGCACATCAGCCACATTGGCACCGATCGGCCCCAGGAGGTTGGTCGTGGCGCGCGCCGCTTCGTTATTGATGGTCGGGTCCGCCGGGTTATAGGAGAAGAGCGCCACATAGGTGCCCACAGCCAGCAGCATCAGCATAACGCCAAGGCTACGCCAGCCCGTGCTTTTCATGAAGGTCACGAATGCGGGCGGCAACAGCGGTGTGCCGCCGTTTTTCTGTTTCACTGGTTTCGTTGCTGCGGTTTTTTTGCGTGCCGACACGTAACAATTGCTCCCCGGGCCAACCGTCGCGCCTGTCTCCCTCTGGCGCGTGGCGGCTATGTTCTCGTCCTGTTCGCGGTCACTTTACTCTTTAACAATGCTCAAGGACAAGTGCGGCATTTTATGGGCAGCGACTTTATCGCCCGATTGGCCCACATGCGGCACCATGCCACTGGACAGAAGGGGGCATTGGGGCCTACATGAAGGGAACTGTTTATGTCACATGTGGGCAGGTATCATGAGCGCGAAAAAGCTGGAAACGGATATCACCATCATCGGCGGCGGCCTTGCAGGCCTGACCGCGGCCATCGGCTTGGCCGAACACGGCTTCGAGGTCGCGGTGGTCGACATGGCGCCCCAGGGCGACCTGACGGCGGTCGGCTATGACGGCCGCGCCAGCGCGCTCGCCTTCGCAAGCTGCCAGCTTTTTGAGGCGCTTGGCATCTGGAAACACATGGAACCCTATGCCCAGCCGATTCTTGAGATCCGGGTTTCTGACGGGCCAAGCCTGCTGTCGCTGCATTTCGACCATGAAACCCTGGGCGACGGGCCCCTTGGCCATATGGTGGAAAACCGCCATACCCGCATAGCGCTTTTTGAGCGCCTCAAGGAAATCAAGGGCGTGACCCTGCTGGCGCCAGAGCGCGTGGCGGAGATCGACCGCGACAAGACCGGTGTCACCACCACGCTGACCTCAGGCACAGTGATCAAATCTGGCCTGATCATCGGCGCGGATGGGCGCGGCAGCCTTGTGCGTCAGCACGCGGGCTTCCCTGTTTCGGTGATTGACTACAGCCAGCACGGTATTGTGTGCTCGGTTGAGCATGAATTCAGCCACTGCGGTATCGCGCACGAGCGTTTTCTGCCCAGTGGGCCTTTCGCGATCCTGCCGCTCACCGGCAACCGGTCTTCGCTTGTGTGGACCGAAAAAAGCCACCTCACCGAGACCATCATGGGGCTGTCCGACCGCGCGTTTGAAAGCGAAGTGTGCCGCCGGATCGGCGATTTCCTGGGGGATGTGAAGGTCATCGGCGGGCGCTGGGCCTATCCGCTGACGCTTCAGTATGCGCAGGAATATGTATCCGACCGCTTGGCGTTGATCGGTGATGCCGCACACGGTATCCACCCCATATCCGGACAGGGGCTGAACCTGGGGCTGAAGGATGTGGCAGCGCTGATTGAGGTGCTGGTGGATGCGCGGCGCGTGGGCCTGGATATCGGCGCCCTTAGCGTACTTGAAAACTATGGCCGCTGGCGCACCACCGATAACGCCA
This sequence comes from Kordiimonas lipolytica, assembly GCF_001550065.1. The sequence goes on along the minus strand of NZ_LRUB01000024.1, from coordinate 100,057 downwards.
GCGTTTACGCCATCACCGACACCTTCAACCGCCTGTTTTCAAACGACATTGCGCCGATCAAGCTGATGCGCGATGTGGGCATGGCGGCAGTGGACCAGGTGGTGCCGCTGAAGAACTTCTTCATGCAACACGCGCGGGGAACCGTAGGCGACCTCCCGAAACTGTTACGCGGCGAACAGCTCTAGGCCTGCTATAGTGGCTCCATGAAAACGCCAAGCAACGATATTGCAGCAGCGGTTAGCGAGCAGGAAAGCCATGTTCGCATGGGCAAGGGCAGCAAGCTTTTGTTTGACGCCACGCTTTACCCGCACCGGTCATTGAAGCCGCACCAGTTCCGCCGCCTTTTCTGGTTCCTGGTTGCCGTATGCCTGTTCGCAAGCCTGCGGTTCATCGTGGTGGGTGCCTGGCCGGTGGTGATTTTCCTGGGCGTGGACATACTGGCAATCTGGCTAGCCTTCCATTTCAGTTATCGTTCCGCACGACTTTATGAAACGCTCCAGCTATCTGAAAAAGACCTGATCGTCACCCGCGTGCATCCGGGTGGGCGGGTGGAAAGCTGGCGCTTTGACCCTTACTGGGTGAAACTGAGCCTCAAGACCATCGATGAAGACCGCAACCAGCTGTCGCTCACATCCCACGGTGAAACGCTGGTGTTCGGCGATTTCCTGACCCCCACCGACCGCCGCAAGCTCAAGGCCGCCCTGATGCCGGAACTGGCGAGGTTGAAGGGGTAATCAATCCACCTTGCAGTAGACCTGCGCGATGGAGCGGGAGGCCCTGAGGGCGTTGCCTGACTTGTCAAAATCAAGCGCGCGCAGGCCCTGAATGGCCTTGCCTTCATCACTGATTAGCCCGGCGTTCCGGAACACCTGCGGGTGGGTAGTGTAAACCCGGCCCCGGCGCGGCGCGCCCGCGACCACAGTGCCGATCACATAACCCTGTTCGTTGAATACTGGCCCGCCCGAGATACCGCCAAGTGATCCGTCAAACAGCGGCCTGCGCTCACGCTCCACCCAGGCGATGACGGCTTCGCGCGCCTGGTAGCGCCCTTCCGACCGCATGAAGGTGCGGCCAAAGACGGTGGCGCGCACATCCGCCGGCTTGCCCTGTGGGTAGCCCATCATATAGCCGTTTGTACCGCGGTCAGGGCTTGTTTCCGTCAGCGCGAACGGCTGGGCCCGAAGCGCCCGGGCGCGCAGAACGGCGAAGTCCCGGTGCGTGTCACTGACGGCAGACAAAACCGGCTCCAACTGGCGCGGCCCGGCCACCAGATACACCTGCTTGCAGCCGTCCACCACATGGCGGGCAGTGACGAACGTACCGCGGCTGTCCACCGCGAAAGCGGTGCCGACACTGTTTTTCGCCTGCGGGTCCAGGGCGACGACCACATCACCGAGCTCCGGGCGCGGCAAGGGCGCATCATCGGGCGTCAGAACCGCCGGGGGCTGGGCCTTGGGTACAGACCGGCGCGGGCTGTCACGCTCTATGTCCACATCCGCATAGCGAACGATGAAATAGAGGATCGCGATGGTATAGAAAAGAAACTCAAGCTTACGGCGCATGCCCCGCGCCCCCTTAGCCTGAAATCGCCGCCGAGTTGATCGCTGCTGTTGCCAGTTTGAACGACACCAGAATGATGGCCGGGCCCATCTCACCGTTTTCAATACGCTGCGACAAGCCCTTTAGGAACAGGTCCACCAGGCGGAAAGCCGCCAGTTGGAACAGAAGCGCGATCACACCCCACACCACAATATCCCAGACATTCATGGATGACGCCATTGAGAAAGCCACCGGCAATGAAAGGCCAACAATGGCACCGCCCAGCGTGGTGGCCGCCGCCACATTGCCTTCGCGGATCAGCTTCAGCTCATCATGCGGGGTAATAAGGGTGTAAATGAAGATGCCCACAAGCAGCATCACAAGGCTGGTTGCCGAATGAATGACAAAGAACGGCAGGCCGTTCCATAGCGACACAAGCGCTTCTTCCATGATGTCTCCCCCTTTTTTGCCGCGCCTATTTCAGGTCAAGCACGTCTGTCATTGAATAGCGGCCCGCGCCCTTGCCCACAAGCCAAAGCGCCGCCTTCACGGCACCAGCGGCGAAAAGCCCCCGGTTTTCAGCGCGGTGGCTGATGGTAAGCCGCTCGCTATCGCTTGCGAACACCACATCATGTTCGCCAATCACGGCGCCGCCGCGCACGGCGGAAAAACCGATGGTGCCTTCCTTGCGTTCGCCGGTAATGCCTTCGCGTGCTTTGGTGCGCACGTCATCAAGTGGCCGGCCACGGCCCTCAGCCGCCGCTTCGCCGAGCATCAGCGCAGTGCCGGATGGGGCATCCACCTTGTGCCGGTGGTGCATTTCAACCACTTCTATATCCCAGTCTGTTCCCAGGCGCTTCGCCGCGTCTCGCACCAGTGCCATCATCAGGTTCACGCCGAGCGAATAATTACCTGCCTGCATGATCGGCACTGCTGCCGCCGCGCGGTCGAGCGCCGCATGGTCCGCCGCCGTCATGCCGGTGGTGCCAACCACCAGCGCTTTGCCGGTTTCGCGCGCCAGCGCGGCATGGGTCGCGGTCTGGCCCGGTGGGGTGAAATCGATCACCACATCGGCTTCATGGAAAACATGTTCTGCGGTATCCGCAAGATGAACATCCAGCCCGGGGATCAATTTGCCGATGCCTGGGTGGGACGCAATTTCAGAGCCGGCAACAATGGTGACGCCTTCGGTCTTGAGGAATTCTTCCGTGAGCGCCTGGCCCATACGGCCCATACAGCCCAAAATCCCGATTTGCACATTTTCCGCCATCTGGTTTCTCCATGATAGGAAACATCCTTAATTGCTACCAGCAGGCGGGCAAAAAGGAAAGGCCGGGCAGAACCCGGCCTTCTTCATTTTTTCTTGCGCATGACCAAAGAAAGCGCTGCCCGTCAAGGGTTTAGAAACGCATGGTCAGGTCTATGCCCCACAGGCTTGGGGTCTCGCGCTCTGAAATCGGAGTGCCGAAAGTGGTTGCCGTCACGCCTGAGGCCCCGCCCAGATAGCGGTTGCCGAACAGGTTGGTGACGAAGACAGAGACCGAAAGGTCTTCATCCGCATTGGTCCATCCCGCGCGCACATTGGTGAAGTTGCGGGCTTTCCCTGTTTCCCAGCTACCGTTACCCCAAACGATGGTGCCGCAAGTGCCTTCGGACAGGCACTGGCCGTTCAGGCGTTCCTTGCTGGTGTAGCTATGGTCGGCATGCAGGTTGATCGAACCGTTATTGCCGCCGAGGCTGAAGCTATAGTCGCCACCAAAGGAGATACGCGCCTTGGGTGCGCCCGTGGGTTCCCCCACTGCGGACGCGCCGCAGTTGTTGGTGCAGGTAACATCCTGATAACCGCCGTTCGCGAACAGGCGGAGGCCTGGGGCCGGCGCCCAAAGAAGCTCCACATCCACACCCTTGCCTTCGGTGTCGGATGTTTCGGTGACATAGCGCGGCACCGAACCGCTGTCGAACGCCACAAGGCGGATCGCCTGCTTGTCGTTATATTTATATTTCCAAACCGACGCATTGAACCGCACCCGGTCGTCAAACCACTGCGACTTGAGGCCAATTTCCACGTTCCAAACAGTCTCGTTATCGAACTCGCTGTTGACTTCCTGGCTGTTGTAGCCGCCAGCCTTATAGCCCCGCGCGTAGGAAGCATAGAGCATGGCATCGTCTGAGAAACGATAGTCAATCGCCACCCGTGGGCTGACATTGTTCCAGCTTTGGCTGCGTTCAAAGTCACGGCCTTCACACACCTGGGTGCTGGCATCCGCGCAAACCGGCAGGTTATAGACAATATCGCCAGACCCGCCGACAACGGCCTGCAGGATCGCCTGGTGGATGTCCGCCAGATTACCAACACCCGGAATTTCCAGAAGATCGGAGCCTTCAATCTCCCGTGGGTCACTGCGCCACAGCCAACTTTTCTTATCGTGCGTATAGCGGATACCGGCTGTCAGGTTGAACCGGTCGGTCACGGCGTAAGTTGCATCAGCAAAAGCCGCGAAGGCCTTGAAGGTGCCTTCACCGTACATATGTTCGGTCCACATGCGGCCAGCGAAGCTTTGCAGCGCCATGTTAGAGACATCCTCTAGCGACAGGCCTTCAAGCGGCGTGCCCACAGCCGATGGGTCCATGCAACCAAGCGGCACGCTGGTGAGACCGATAAAGCTGTTCATGCTATCAAGGAACAGGCTTTCACAGCCGTTGATGCCGTCAAGCGGGTTGAAGCCGTTTGCCACCAATATGCCCGGCGTGGCACCAAGATTATAAAGTGCGGTGTCGATCGAATCCATGGTGGCACGGACCACCGTGTCCTGCTTGGCATTTTCCCAATAATAGCTGCCGCCGATGGTCCATGTCAGGTCACCAGACACACCATTCAAGCGCAGTTCCTGATAGATATGCTCGTTTTTTTCGATGTTATTGCTGTCGAAATAGAAGGCCGGGTCTGCGGTGCCGTCTTCTTCCTCAAGGTTATTGGACGTAAAGCGCTTGAAGGCGGAAATGGATGTGAGCGTCGCCCAGTCAAAATCATGGGTGATTGTCAGTGTCACGCCGTCCAGGTCGCGGTTCTCTTCGCCGTTCCGAACGTCACTTGAGAACGGCCCGTATGGGTCCGCCCCGCCGATCGAATTGCCGTCACGGAAGACAGACCAGTCACCCGTGGATGCCGGCACATAACCAGCCGGCGTGAAGTTGGCGTAGAAAGCCTGCAATGGCACAGCGCCTGTGAGCGCCGTGATCGGCAAGGCGCCGAACTGCTCACGGCTCAGGCCGCCGAACGATGCCCCAAGAACCGCATGCAGGAAATCCACATGACCTGGCAGGTCATTGAGCGTTTCCGCGCCCGGCGCGAAATCAAGACTGCCGTCGGACACACCAACCACAGGCTGGTCTTCATCCTGCTTGGTGTGATCAAACTCATACGCCAGATTGAGCGCTGTTTTCTCGCTTGGTTCCCAGCGGAACTGCAGCCGGCCCGTCACATTATGCTCGCGGCCATAATCGTCGCCCGTGAGCGCATCTTCAGCATAGCCGTCCTGATCGTTGACCAGGAAGTTGGCGCGCATGGCCAATGTGTCCGTCAGCGGCGCGTTGATCATGGCATCAAGCCGCTGCTTGTCGAACCGGCCATACCTGAGGTTCACCCGGGCTGAAAATTCATCCAGCTCTGGCTTGTTTGTGATGATGGAAATGGCCCCGGCCGCCGTGTTGCGGCCAAAGAGTGTCCCTTGCGGGCCCTTCAGCACCTCGACCCGCTCAATATCCGAGAAGAAAACGATCCCCGCGCCTGAGCGAGAGGCGTATACGCCATCCACGAACACGCCCACAGCCGGGTCTGTGCCCACACCGAAGTCATCGGTTTCAATACCGCGGATCTTGAAGCGCGGCTGCGACACGCCAGAAACCTCAAGGCCCGGCGTATAGACATTGATATCGCGCAAGTCTTCAGCGGCGATCGTCTCCAGGAAATTGCCGGAAAAGGCATTGAGCGCGATCGGCACATCCTGGGCTGACTGCTCCCGCTTTTGCGCAGTGACGGTAATTTCCTCAAGCGAGGAGCTCTTTTCAGCATCGTCCTGCGCGGCAACTGCTGGCGCAAGACATAAACACGCAGCAACACTCACGCCCGACAACAGGGCGTTCGACAGTTTGGTCATAGGCATGGGCTTCCCCCCCTTGTTTCCTTTTTCTGACCTGAGCCGGCACCGCGAACCTCCTATCAAGGTTCCTGGCATGGGCGCCGGTTCGCTTTCATGAAACGACCTGCCATCTCCCTGAGGCCGATTCACAACGCAAATAGCCTGCCATGCCCCCCAGCATAGCAAGCTTCCTTACCTCAAAACACATATCCTTGTTACTCAATCGTCTTTATCCATTCCTTCAGAAGGGCCACGCCTTCTTCGTGAATGGTTGTTCGCCCCACTTCAGGCATCATCACGCCCGGGTCGGTGGAGTTAAGGCGGTAAATCAGGATCGATTGGTCCGGCTTGCCGGGGTCGATATCATACATCAGGCCGCCTGAGCCCCGGCCCGCCGCAACCGGCCGCTTGAGGTACCCCCAGGCTGTCTTGTTGGTTTCCCACCATGTAAGGAAAAGCCCGGACGTGGAGCCCGGCCCTTCTGCGCGGTGACAGTGGGCGCAATTGACATCCAGATAAGCACGCGCCCGGTCTTCAAGCGGGGCGCTTGTATCGTCAAAGCGGGGTACGCTTGGTGCATCCTCTGGCGCAGGCGCGCCATCAAGAAGCCCGTGCGACGCCCAGAAAGCCAGCTGGTTTTCGCTACCCCCTGCATAGTCATAGGTAAAATTCAGGTTCCGGGCCTTGGGGCCGATGGGTGAGAACTCGTGCCCAATCACATGACAGCCTTTGCACTGGTTGCGGTTGGGTACCACATATTGGATGTCGCGTTTTTCGCCCAGTTCATCCACCCAGGAAACCGGCAGCACCTTGCCCGCCACCTTAAGGTCGGCGTCTGTCATGTCTTCGTTCCAGACATAGGCCCAGGCGGACCAGCCCTTTTCGCCATGGATCAGAAGCCGGGTTTCAATCAGGCGAATATTCTCATCCGGCTGACGGAAATCCGCGGGATAGGCAAAGGTTTTCACCAGCACGCTGCCAACGGGGAACTCAAAAGCTTCGCGGTCATTGTAGGCCGCGGGCTTGCCTCCCGGCACATACACAAAGCGGTATTTGTGGGCATAGTCCGTGAACAGCGGTGTCGCCAGATCATACGGGTAGACCCTGTCGTTCGGCACCTGGGCCGGGCCGTCCTTGAAAAGATTGTAGGCTGAAAGCTTGCGCGCGGGGCGCGGGGTCAGGAGCGCGGCGTCATTGACAGCAGTTGTGGTCAGGACAGCAGCTGTGATTGGCGTGGCCGCCACAGCCAAGGTGCTGGCACCAAACATCAAGGCGGCCAGCATCAGGAAAGTTAACAACAAAACACGCACCTGCCCCATCCCCTAGTTATTTGCAGCCATCGCCGTATCCTGCGGCAGCTTCACAGGGCCGCGGAACTCATATGAACCGGCATAGGCCTCTATGTCCCTGTCTGGGTCTGCGCCCCAGGGCAGGATGTAATCCTTGACGAATTGCAGGTTGGCAAAGGTGGTGCCTTCAGGCTCCTGGATCATGATGGTCTCTTCCTCATCGGGCCCAAACAACCCAGCCCAGAAGCCGTCCACCACACCGTCCCACACAATATGCGGCACAGGTGTGCCGGTCCTAGGCGCAATCATGCCCTTGACCGCCCCATCCGGGTCCCAGCCCGCGCGGCCGTGCTTATTGTCATGCACATAAACGCGGCGCGGCAGCGGGTTATAGGTCGGGTCATTATATTCGCGCGGATAGGCCACCAGCAGGATGTTGGCGGATGCGTTTTCGCCGATCTCATTCTCGAACACCTCGACCTCGCGGTTCGCCATGATCATGATGCCGGAGCCGCGCGGCACGGTAGCCACGATATTGCCTGGGGGCGCGAAATTCGGCGTGTCGTTGTTCACCACCTTGTTCTGGTAAACGCGCACGCTGTGGCCGCCCATCTGCGGCAGGTTCGGCAGGTCGAACACCAGAATGCCGCCGGTGTTGTGGGTGGCCGTGTTGCCGTAAACATCTGCGCGGTAACTGTTCTCAATCTCGATCCCGGCAACATTCAGCTCAGCGCGGTTGTTGCGCACGATAATATCCTGGCTCTGGCCTACATAGATGCCCGCGTCAGACGCGCCCTTCACCAAGGAGCCTTCGATCAGCACATTTTTCGATTCCACCGGATAAAGGCCGTAAGCGCCATTTTCAGCGTTCGGGCCACGGGTCCATTCAACCCGCACGCTGCGGAAGGAAACTGTGTCTACGCCCTTGGCCTTGATGCCGTCACCCGGCGTGTCTTCCACTGCAAGATTTTCGATCGACGTCCGGTCGGATGTGATCAGCAGGCCTTCCGAACCAGCAATCTGGTTCTTGAAGGAAAGAACGGTCTTGTCCATCCCGGCACCGCGCAGGGTGATATCAGACACATCCAGCGACAGGCCGGCCGAGAGTTCGAAACGGCCTTCCGGCAGTTCGATCACCGTGCCGGGTTCAGCCAGGATAAGCGCTTCCTGCAAGGCTTCCTGGATATCCGCACCGGCTTCGATACGCACAACATTGTCCTGGGCAAATGCGGCAGGTGCCACCACAAGAGCCATCAGCCCGATCAGGGCGTGTTTGAAACTTTTCATTGCTTCCCCCTTTTCCATCGGCTCCCCAACCAATGGAATACATTAAATCCTCAAGGGTAGAGTGCAGAAGCTTTGGTCATTCGTCAAAGAAAAAGTGAAACTGTTTCATTTTTAATCGGGCTGGACTAATATCGCCCTCAGGGGTTAGATGCGCCTTGAAAGGGGAGCCATGCGTGCCGTCAACAACTGTTAATGTTAAGAAAAAGCCCATGCAGGCGCGGGCCAAAGCCCGGCGTGACAGGATCATTGCCTGCACGGAAGATATCCTGAGCCGGGACGGCGTCGATGCCGCAACCACAACCGCGATTGCGCGCGAAGCGGAAATCCCTGTTGGCTCCATCTACCGCTATTTCAAGGACAGGAACGATATCATCGCCCTCCTGCATCAAGTGGCTTACGATGATGTGGTTGGCACCGTGGCGGCGGCGTTAGAAAAGATCGAACCCGGCCAGGGGTTCCGCGCCACCCATGAGGCGCTGATCCGCACCTTCTGGCGCGCGGCACGCAGTCACCCGACCTTCCGCGTGCTGACCCGCTGGGCCAACGCCCACAACAGCCTGTGGGACGTAACCCCAGGCCCGGAGAGCAACCTTGAGGAGCTTGTTCGTCAAACGCTTGTTGTCGCCGGTGTTAAGCTTCCCGAAGGCAGGGAAAACGCAATGATGCGCACCGCTGTCACCACGCTTTCGGTGCTGATCGACCAGGCGCTTGAGGAAGATAATGAGCGTAAGGCCGACGCGCTGATCGATGAGATCACCAACCTGCTGACCGCCTATTTCGACTGACATAAAAAAGCCGCCCCGATTGATGAGGCGGCTTTTGGTGTTCTGGTTTGGGGGCCAACCTATTCGGTCAGGTCATCCCACAGGTCCTTGACCTTCGAGAAGAAGCCTTCAGACCGCGGCGAGATTTTGTCGCCGCCCTCTTTGGCAAATTCTTCCAGAAGCTCGCGCTGCTTCTTGTTGAGGTTTGTTGGGGTTTCCACATTCATCTCAACGATCATGTCGCCCACAAAGCCGCCGTTAAGCTCCGGCATGCCTTTGCCCTTCAGGCGGAACTGACGACCGGACTGCGTGCCTTCCGGGATCTTGATCCGGGCGCGCTTGCCTTCAATGGTCGGCACTTCAATCTGGCCGCCCAGTGTGGCTTTGGTCATCGGGATCGGCACCTGGCAATAGAGCATATCGCCGTCGCGCTTGAACAGCGGATGCGGCTTGATCGTGAGGAAGATATAAAGATCACCCGCCGGGCCGCCACGGCTGCCGGCTTCGCCTTCACCCGCGAGGCGGATGCGCGTGCCTTCCTCAACCCCTTTCGGAATCTTGACCTGCAGGGTCTTTTCTTTCCTCACGCGGCCAGCACCCGAACAGCTTTTGCACGGGTTGGTGATGGTGGAGCCATTGCCCTGACATTTCGGACAGGTGCGTTCCACCATGAAGAAGCCCTGGCTGGCGCGCACCTTGCCGGCACCGCCGCAGGTATCACACACTTCAGGTTTGGAGCCAGGCTCTGCGCCTGATCCGCCGCATGGCTCACACGCCACGGACGTGGGCACGCGGATTTTGTCTTCCTTGCCGCGGAAAGCATCCTCGAGCGTGATTTCCATGTTGAAGCGGAGGTCGCTGCCCCGGCCCGGGCCGCCACGGCCCTGCCGGCGGCGTCCACCGCCGCCCATGAAATCACCGAAGAATTCCTCAAACACGTCAGAGAAATCGAAGCCCGCACCGCCGTGGCCGCCACCTGGGCCACCGCCCATGCCGCCTTCGAAGGCCGCATGACCATAACGGTCATAGGCCGCGCGCTTCTCCGGGTCTTTCAGGACCTCGTAAGCTTCGCCAATTTCCTTGAATTTCTTCTCGGCTTCCGCGTCGCCCGGGTTGCGGTCCGGGTGATACTGCATGGCAGCCTTGCGGAAGGCGCTCTTGAGCGCTTTCTCGTCGACGTCTTTGGAGACGCCGAGTAGTTCGTAATAATCTGCTTTAGACATAGGCGGTTCTCCGCTTTTGTCGCCGCGCCTTTAAACTCAGGCGCCGCCTCCAGAAGTCCAGAGGCGGCGCGAGCATTGCTATGGCGTCAGGCGGCCACCTTATTTCTTGTCGTTTTCGTCGACTTCTTCGAAGTCCACATCCACCACATCGTCTTCGGCGTCTTTCGCTGCTTTGTCGGCAGCTTCCACCTCAGATTCGTCGCCCGCGTGGGCGGCTTCTTCCTGGCTTGCCTTGTAGATTTGCTCGCCAAGTTTCATGGTGGCCTGTGCCAGCGCTTCTGTCTTCGCCTTGATATCGTCGACGTCTTCGCCTTCAAGCGCGGTCTTCAGCTCAGCAACAGCTGCTTCAATAGCAGACTTGTCTTCGTCAGAGACCTTGTCCTTGTGCTCGTCGAGGTTCTTCTCAGCCGAGTGAACAAGCGCTTCGCCCTGGTTCTTGGCTTCAACAAGCTCTTTCCGCTTCTTGTCCGCGTCTGCGTTTGCTTCTGCGTCCTTGACCATCTGTTCGATGTCCTCGTCGGAGAGACCACCGGAAGCCTGGATGCGGATTTGCTGTTCCTTGCCCGTGCCCTTGTCTTTGGCGGACACGTTCACGATGCCGTTGGCGTCGATATCGAAGGCAACCTCAATCTGCGGCACACCGCGTGGGGCTGGCGGGATACCCACCAAGTCGAACTGGCCCAGCAGTTTGTTGTCTGCGGCCATTTCGCGCTCACCCTGGAAGACGCGGATGGTTACTGCACCCTGGTTGTCTTCCGCGGTCGAGAATACTTGCGCCTTCTTCGTTGGGATTGTGGTGTTGCGCTCGATCAGGCGGGTGAATACACCGCCCAGCGTTTCAATACCCAGCGACAGTGGCGTTACGTCCAGAAGCAGAACGTCTTTCACGTCACCCTGCAGAACACCTGCCTGGATCGCGGCGCCCATGGCCACAACCTCATCAGGGTTCACACCCTTGTGTGGTTCGCGGCCAAAGAACTCTTTCACGACTTCCTGGATTTTCGGCATGCGGGTTTGACCGCCCACCAGAACCACGTCGTCGATCTCGCCAGCCGCAAGGCCCGCATCCTTGAGCGCTTTCTTACAAGGCTCAAGCGTGCGCTTGATCAGGTCCTCCACCAGGCTTTCAAGCTTGGCGCGCGTCAGTTTGATCTGGAGGTGTTTCGGGCCGGAAGCGTCCGCCGTGATGAATGGCAGGTTCACTTCTGTCTGCGTGGAAGAAGAAAGCTCGATCTTCGCTTTCTCTGCCGCTTCCTTCAGACGCTGCAGCGCCATCTTGTCCTGACGGAGGTCGATGGTGTTTTCCTTCTTGAACTCGTCGGCCAGGTAATCAACCAGACGCATATCGAAGTCTTCACCACCCAGGAACGTATCACCGTTCGTGGACTTCACTTCAAACACACCGTCGCCGATTTCCAGAACCGATACGTCGAAGGTACCGCCACCAAGGTCGAACACGGCGATCGTGTGGCCGTCTTCTTTTTCAAGGCCGTACGCAAGGGCCGCAGCCGTTGGCTCGTTGATGATCCGCAGCACTTCAAGACCAGCGATCTTGCCGGCGTCTTTCGTTGCCTGGCGCTGGGCGTCGTTAAAGTATGCAGGCACAGTGATTACGGCCTGGTCTACAGTTTCACCAAGATAGCTCTCGGCGGTTTCCTTCATCTTCTGAAGGATCATCGCAGACACCTGGCTTGGGGAGTATTTCTCGCCCTTGGCTTCTACCCACGCATCGCCGCTATCCGCTTTGATGATATTGTAGGGAACCATGTCGATGTCTTTTTTGGTGGTTGGATCGTCGAACGTGCGGCCGATCAGACGCTTGATAGCAAACAGCGTGTCTGTCGGGTTCGTTACAGCCTGGCGTTTTGCAGCCTGACCAACAAGACGTTCGCCATCGTCGGTGAAACCAACGATAGACGGCGTCGTGCGCGCGCCTTCAGAGTTCTCGATTACTTTTGGTTTGGACCCGTCCATGATGGATACGCAGGAGTTGGTCGTACCCAGGTCGATACCGATTACTTTACCCATTTTTTTACCTCTTCCCGTTGCAAGCCGACTGTCTGGGCCCATCTGGCACCCTATCACAGCCTCTTAGGGTTCGTGTTTATTTGATCAAATTGCTAACTCGCCAAAACACCCGGCAAGCAGCAGGTTTCATTGGCTATATAAGGTGCGCATCTAGCCCCCGCAAGGGTCGGGCCGAATAAAATTTGTAAGTTTTTTCCCGACCAAAAGCCTTTTAAGACGATGCACTTGCCCTTATGTGAGCAGACAGTTTTCTGCGCTGCCCATAATCAAAGATTGAAAAAGGGGGGCAGGTGGCTAAACTCGCGCCTGAACAGAGACCGCAGGCGTGAGCGGAAATTTGGACAATAACAACAGAATTCACGACGGATCAGGGCGGGGCCTACATGAACGATAAAGCCAAAACGGCGAGCGAACAGCCAGAAAAACATGAAGCCTTAGTGCTTCTAAAAGACCTGGTCGTCATCATCATTTTCTTTCTTATCTTCACCACCTTCGGGTGGTCGAGCTTCCATATCCCATCGGGCAGCATGGAGCCGACTTTGGAAGTCGGCGACCGGATTTTCGTCTCGAAATTGAGCTACGGCTACAACCGATATTCGGTACCGCTTGACCCTGATTTTGTGCCCGAAGGCCGGCTGTTTGATGACATGCCTGAACGCGGCGATGTGGTGGTGTTCACGCTTCCCTACAAAGGCAGCAACGATTTCATCAAGCGCGTGATCGGCCTGCCGGGAGATACTGTGCAAGTAACCCGTGGCCGCCTGTTCATCAATGGCGAGATCGTGCCGCGCACCTATATCCGCGACGTGAATTACACGGACTACCAGGGCGCTGATCGCCGTGCCAAGGAATATATGGAAGAGCTGCCGAACGGTGTGAAACACCGTATCTATGAGCGCCATGACGCTGGCCCGGACATCATCGACAACACCAAGCTGTTCGTTGTGCCTGAAGGCCATTATTTCATGATGGGCGATAACCGCGACGGCAGCGCCGACAGCCGGTACCTGCATGACATGGGTTTTGTGGCGCACAAATATCTGGTGGGCCGCGCGCAGATCACAACCTTCAGCCTGTATGACTGCGACCAGGGCAAGGATATCTTCTGCCCCATTGGCATCCCGCTGGGGCGCTTCTTCAACGTGATCGACTGACCGAAAGAACAAGGCCCGCGGATTTATCTGAGGGCCTTTTGATGTGTTTTCTTACATCCGGTGAAGGGCGCAGATCTTGTTGCCTGCCGGATCACGCAGGTAAGCCAGATACATTTTCTTGCCCCCGCCTTCACGGACGCCCGGAGGGTCTTCGATGGCCTTGCCGCCCGCAGCCAAACCCGCAGCATGCCAGGCATCGGCCATCTCCGGGCTGTCGGCCGCGAAGCCGAGCGTGAAGCCATTGCCGCAGCTTGCAGGCTCTCCGTTGATTGGCTTCGTCAGCACAAAAATGCCAGTGTCGCTGAAATAGAAACAGCGGCCATTGGGGTCCATCACGCCGGGCTTGTAGCCCAGCACTTCCATGGTCGCATCATAGAACTTCTTGCTTTCGGCCACATCGTTGGCCCCTACCATTACATGGCTGAACATTGGTTCACCCCTTTCCCTTTGTGAAAACTATTTCGTGACAAATGAAGTAAGACCGAATGCGCCGCTGGCAAATAAATTGAACAGACAAACCATATAGCCGGCTCAGGCGCTGCCGCCGCCGTCGATCACCATGGCGGTGCCCGTGACCTGCGCCGCCACATCCGACGCCAGGTAAAGGATCATCGCGGCCACTTCTGATGCTTCGGTCAATCTGCCTGTGGGCACTTCGGCTTTCCACGTCTCAAGCGCTTCAGCGTGGCTTAAGCCCTGGTCCGCAGCTTCTTTTTCCAGCATCGGGGTGACCACATCGCCCGGGCACACGGCATTTACGGTGATGCCTTCCGCCGCATGATCGTGCGCCATGGCTTTCGTGAGAAGCACCAAACCGCCTTTGCTGGCGCAATAAGCCGCCGCCTTTTCACCGCCGCGCAAGCCCCAGTCGGACGCCACATTGATGATGCGCCCTTTGGTTTTACGAAGGTGTGGCACGGCGGCGCGGCTCAGGTAAAAAGGCACGTCCAGATTGACCGTCATGGTCTGCCGCCAATCTTCATCTGTTGTGTCTTCTACGGTGGTGCGCGAGATGATGCCCGCGTTATTCACAAGCACATCCAGCTGCCCGTACTCACGCACTGCATAATCGATAAGCTCCTTGCACACATCCGGGCCTGTGAGGTCCCGCTTGACGGGAACAATCCGGTCCGGCGCGTGGGCTGCAACAGCATCAAGCCGGTCTGCGTTCCGGCCTACAGCCAATACTTTATAGCCTGCGTCTGCAAAGGCTTTCGCTGTTGCATCGCCAATGCCGGAGCTGGCGCCAGTGATAAGGGCGATTTTCATCATGCGTTCCAAATAGGGTCGTTGAGTTTGGTGATAAATTCTGCGTGGCGCGCCAGTTCTTCCTCTGACACCGGAAAGGAGCGTTTTTCGCGCACCTTCTTTTCGCGTACCACTTTGCCGCCCGCGTCCACGGCGAGGTCAAGGCCTGCCTGCCTGCCGCCGAGCAGTTCGATATAAACATCGGCCAAAATCTCGGCGTCAAGAAGGGCGCCGTGAAGCGTCCGGTGCGTGTTAGACACGCCAAAGCGTTTGCAAAGCGCATCAAGCGAGTTGGCAGCACCTGGGAATTTCGTGCGCGCGATGGCGAGTGTATCGATAAAGCGCTTGGGGTGGATGATCGGCCTGCCAGCGTTCTCAAGCTCCCAGTTGATGAAGCGCATATCGAACTCGGCGTTGTGCGCCACCAGCACGCTATCGCCGCCGACATACTCAAGGAAGTCATCCATGATGTCACTGAACACAGGCTTGTCGCGCAGGAATTCTGTGGTGATGCCGTGAATTTTCACCGCCCCTTCGGGCACGTCGCGTTCCGGGTTCACATACTGGTGGTAATGCTCGCCGGTCAGGACCTTGTCGACCATTTCCACAAGACCGATCTCGATCAGGCGGTCACCCGTCATCGGGTCAAAGCCCGTGGTCTCTGTATCGAAAATCAGTTCGCGCTTGCTCATAAAGCTTCACCCAACTCCTTGACGATGGCTTCGACCTGCCGGAAAGCATGGTCGAGGCCGAAATTGCTTTCTACCACATAATCCGCGCGGGCCCGTTTGTCATCATCGGGTGTTTGCGACTTCAAAATTTGGTCGAATTTTTCCGCCGTCATGCCGGGCCGGGCCAGCACGCGTTCGCGCTGGATCTCCGGCGGGGCGGATACTACCACCACCTTGTCACACGCCTTGTCACCACCGGTTTCAAACAGAAGCGGAATATCAAGCACCACCATTTTGGCGCCCTCCGCTTCTGCACGGTTGAAAAAATCGATGCGCTCCTCGGCCACCATGGGGTGCATGATGGCTTCCAGCTTCTTCTTGGCATCCGGATTGCCAAACACGGTCTTGCCAAGCGCGTCGCGGTCAAGCGCGCCGTCTTTCACCACACCGGGAAAAGCAACTTCAATAGGGTCAAGCGCCCGCCCGCCCGGGGCCTGAAGTGCCCGCACTGTCGCGTCCGCGTCAAACACCGGCACGCCAAGGCGGGCGAACATTTTCGCGGTCTCCGACTTGCCCATACCGATCGATCCCGTAAGCCCGATGATCATCATTGGAATTGGCCCTCCAGCTCGGTACGGAGCGCATCGTCATATTCCACATCGATGCCGAACCATATCTTGAACGCGGCTGCAGCCTGGTAAACCAGCATGCCAAGACCTGTGACAATACGCAGGCCGCGGGCTTCCGCATCCTTGAGGAGCGGCGTCATCAGCGGCTGGTAGACGATGTCATAGACAACCGTGTCCGGCGCCGCTTTCGACAGGTCCATCTCAAGCGCAGGTTGGCCCTTCATGCCCAGAACCGTTGTGTTGACAATCAGCCCGGCAGCCGCCACGGCATCTGCCCGGTCGTCCCAGTCCACCACCGTCATGCGGCCGCGGCCAATTTCATCGGCAATAGCCTGGGCTTTGGCCCGTGTCCTGTTGGTGATCATCACCAGCGGCACTTCTTCCGTCAAAAGCCCAAGCGCTGCCGCCCGCGCGGCTCCGCCTGCGCCCAAAATCAGCACCGGTTTATCCTTCGGCCAGCCTGGTACGGTTTTCTTCAGGTTGGTTACAAGGCCGATGCCGTCTGTGTTGAAGCCGGTCATGGTGCCGTCCGGCGCAATCTTGACCGTATTCACCGCCCCCATCTGGCGCGCGAGTGGGGCGATCTTGTCCAGGTGCTGCATGATATCCAGCTTGTGCGGGACCGTGACATTGAAGCCCACATAGCCTTCCGTCTTGAACTGATCAAGGAGGTTGGCGATCGCCTCCGGGCCGACAGCTACCTTTTCGTAAGTGCCGTCAATCCCAAACAGTTTCATCCAGTGAGTATGGATGGTGGGCGATAGCGAATGCGAAATCGGCCAACCAATCACTGCAGCTTTTTGGAGTTTATCGGTCATAGCGGCATCATGCCCCTCAGGCGCAGGAAATCAAGGAAAGCAAGAAGCGGCAGGCCAAGCACGGTGAAATGGTCACCCTCAACGCGCGTGAAAAGCTGCGCACCCAGCCCTTCGATCTGGTAGGCGCCGACGCTCCAGAACGCCGCATCACCGATACTATCCAGGTAGGTTTCGATAAAGTCATCCGACAGCGGCCTGACCGTCAGCTTGACAGTATCAACATACCGCCAGACCGGTTGGCCTTCTTCATAGATAACGGCAGCGGATAGAAGCTGATGCGTCTTGCCGGACAGGGCCTTCAATGTCTCAGCCGCGTCATCTCGCGTGGTTGCTTTTGAAAAGACCGTGCCTTCGCACACCAAAATCTGGTCTGCACCCAGCACCATGTCGTTAGGTCGGCGCATGGCCACATTCATCGCCTTGAGGTCCGCCAACGCGTCAGCAATATCACGGGGCGGGGCGCCATCTGCAATCAGTGCCGATTTCACCGCATCTTCATCAACACGTGCGGGATCAACGTCAAATGCGACACCCGCATTTTTCAGCATATCCGCCCGGGTCTGGCTGCCGGACGCCAATACAAGAGCCATGATCTTTTTTCCTATCCTGGGTCCTATTCGGGCAGCTTGTCGCTGTGGTTGCCGTTTTGCGCATCCACCCACTGTTGGTATCGGTTCAGGATCGCAGCCGCCGTTTCCTCGATCGAGCGGCGCGTGACATCAATTGTCGGCCAGCCACGCTGGGCACAATATTTCCGGCATTCCTTTATCTCATCCTGGATATGGGTCATGTCGGTATAGTCGCCCTCAGTTTCTTCGTTGATAGACCTAAGACGGTTGGTGCGAATGGCAACCAGGCGTTCGGCACTGGTGGTCAGCCCCACGACAAACTTGTTCTTGATCTCATCCAGCTCGCGCGGCATCGGACATCCGGGAACAAAGGGCACGTTGATGGTCTTGTAGCCCTTGTTGGCCAGATAAATGCTGGTTGGTGTTTTCGAAGACCGCGACACGCCGACAAGCACGATATCCGCTTGCGGCATATCCTGCACCAGAACCCCGTCATCATGCGCCATGGTGAACTGAAGCGCGTCGATCCGTTCAAAATAGTGGGCGTCCAGTTTGTGCTGCTTGCCCGGCTTGTGGGACGCCTGCACCCCAAAGTAGGAGCCCAGAAGGTTGATCACCGGATCAAGGATGGAAAGCACCGGCAGGTTTGCCTTCATGCATTCCGTCTCCAGCGCTTCACGGATTTGTGGGTTCACCAGCGTATACATGATAAGCCCCGGCTCTTCGCGGATATCTTCCATCAGCCGGTTCATCTGCATGGCGGAGCGCACCAGGGGCCAATAATGCTTTTTTACCTCCACGCCTTCAAACTGCACCAGGGCAGCCTGCACAATAGCCTCCAGCGTTTCACCGGTTGAATCTGAAACCAGATGCAGGTGAAAGTCCTGCGAGGACCCTTTTTTCTTGACGCTTGCTTTCAGTGGGGAGCTTTTCGGTGCCTCTGGAAGACTCATGGGAATATCCTGTGGATAACTTGTTGGCAGATCGGTTGATAACAAGGCTAGGCCACTTGCCCCCAATTTGGGAAGCACTTGTTAGAACTTCTATTAAATCTATCCACGGGAGATTGTAAGAGAGGAAAACTGTTGGGAAAGGGCACTATATTTTGCGGTTATCCCCGTTATCCACAATTCATATGGGCATTGGGTTGCCTGTCATTTTTCTGTAAAATGCCAGTATTCCAGAAGTTTATGCACATTTTGACGGACGAATTGCCGCGCCCACCTTGTATGTGCACAAGATTGTGGATAAATGCTTTTCCACATGATTCACAGGCATAAACAACAACTACAAGATTCTATATATAATTATTATTAAGTAGTAAGAGGGCGTCACGTCGAATGAACGGCGCCCTAAACGGTAAGGACCAGAGCATGACCAAACTTCTTCTCGAGACTCTCAAGGGAAACCCGGGTGAGCGGGTGCCTTTTTGGTTCATGCGTCAAGCAGGACGGTATTTGCCCGAATATCGTGAAGTAAGAAATTCAACAAATTCATTCATGGAGTTCTGCTACAGCCCCGACAAGGCGGCTGAAGTGACCCTGCAACCCATCAGGCGGTATGGCATGGACGGCGCAATTTTGTTTGCTGACATCCTTGTGGTACCCGACGGGCTCGGCCAGAAAGTCTGGTTCGAGAAAGGCTTTGGCCCAAAGCTTGATCCAGTGAACGACGAGGCTACTTTCAAAGGCCTTTCCATGGGTGCCTTCCACGACAAGGTGGGCAATGTTTATGAAACCGTGCGCCGGCTTAAGACCGAATTGCCTTCAGATGTGACCTTGCTTGGGTTCGCCGGTGCGCCCTGGACGGTGGCCACCTACATGATCGCAGGCCAGGGCAGCAAGGATCATGCAGCAGCGCGCCAGCTTGGTTACGGCAATCCGGAGCTGTTCGGAAAAATCATGGATATGCTGGTAGACGCGACATCAGAGTATCTGATTGCCCAGATCGACGCGGGCGCGGACGCCGTGCAGATTTTCGACAGCTGGTCCGCCGCGATCCCCGAGACCATGTTTGAAAAATGGATCATTGAACCCACGAAAGAGATCGTCTCCCGCATTCGCGCCAAACATGCAGAAACGCCGATTATCGGTTTCCCGCGGCTGGCGGGGGCGGCGCTGCCACGGTTCGTGGACGCCGTGGGCGTGGACTGTGTGGGCCTGGATACCGGCGTGCCGCTTGATTGGGCGGCGAAGGAAATCCAAAGTAAAGTCTGTGTGCAGGGCAATATGGACCCGCACCTGGTGGTATCGGGCGGAGACCTGATGGTGGCTGAGGCCAACCGCATCCTGGAGCAGCTCAAGGGCGGCGCGCATATCTTCAACCTGGGCCATGGTTTTGTGCCTGAAACGCCACCGGAGAATGTCGCGCTCCTGAGTGAGACCATTAAAGCCTTTCGGCGGTAGGCAGGGAAAAGGGGAAATACTGTGGAAGACATGATTGGCTGGCTTGGCGGTGCGTACCTTTGGGTGAAGGCTGCGCACATCATTTTCGTGATTTTCTGGATGGCGGGCATGTTCATGCTGCCACGCTATTTCGCCTACCACAGCGAATGCGAAGTGGGATCAGACGAGGACGCCAAATGGATCGACCGGGAAAAGCGCCTGATCCGCATTATCATTAACCCGGCCATGGCCATCGCCTGGATTTTGGGCCTGATGCTGGTGGTCAATATCGGCCTGGATGCGGGGCTTTGGCTGCATATCAAGCTGCTGCTTGTATTTATCCTGTCCGGTTTTCACGGCAGCCTCTCTAAATACCGCAAGGAATTTGCCCGCGGGGAACGCAAGCGGGACAGTAAATTCTACCGCAAGATCAATGAGATACCGGCTGTCTTCATTATCGCTATCGTACTTCTGGCGGTCCCGAAGGCTTTCTAGCAAATAGTTGCGGCTGCAACAGACTTGACACCAAAGGCGAAAGTGGTAGCTTGGGCCCTGATCCGGCGCGCCAGTATCTCGCGCGTCGTCAAACTTATTTCCCAATCATTGCTGGTTTTATTATATGATGAAGCCGCAATCGATCTATCCTTTCCGGGCCGTCTGGCCCCAATAATTCAAACATCTTTCTTCCAATAACAACAATCTGGACGATCCCATGCACCTTCAGGATCTCAAAAACAAAACCCCAGCAGACCTTCTGTCGCTTGCTGAGGAAGTTGGCGTTGAAAACGCCTCCAGCATGCGCAAACAGGACATGATGTTCGCTATCCTCAAGCATCTTGCAGACGACGATATCGAAATCATGGGTGGCGGCGTTATCGAAATCCTTTCTGACGGATTCGGTTTCCTGCGCTCCCCTGAGGCGAACTATCTGCCGGGCCCCGACGATATTTACGTAAGCCCAAGCCAGATCCGGCGCTTTGCGCTTCGGACAGGCGATACGGTTGAAGGCCAGATTCGCGCGCCCAAGGATGGCGAGCGTTATTTTGCCCTTCTCAAGGTTTCCAAGATCAACTTCGATGAGCCTGAGAAAACCAAACACAAGGTTCACTTCGACAACCTGACGCCGCTTTACCCGGACGAAAAGCTGAAGCTTGACCCGGACGATCCAACCGTGAAGGACAAGTCCCCACGGGTGATCGACCTGGTGAGCCCAATCGGTAAAGGCCAGCGCGCGCTTATTGTTGCGCCGCCGCGTACCGGTAAAACGGTTCTCTTGCAGAATATTGCCAAATCCATCACCGCCAACCATCCCGAGTGTTTCGTGATTGTTCTTCTGATCGACGAACGCCCGGAAGAGGTGACAGACATGCAGCGCAGCGTGAAAGGGGAGGTCGTATCCTCCACCTTCGACGAACCTGCAAGCCGTCACGTTCAGGTGGCAGAAATGGTGATTGAGAAAGCCAAACGCCTTGTGGAGCACGGCAAGGACGTTGTGATCCTTCTCGATAGTATCACCCGTCTGGCGCGCGCCTACAACACCGTGGTGCCTTCTTCCGGTAAGGTTCTCACGGGCGGTGTGGACGCAAACGCCCTGCAGCGCCCGAAACGCTTCTTCGGTGCCGCACGGAACATCGAGGAAGGCGGCTCGCTTTCCATCATTGCGACCGCTCTTATCGAGACCGGCAGCCGTATGGACGAAGTGATCTTCGAGGAATTCAAAGGCACGGGCAACAGCGAGATTGTTCTCGACCGCAAGGTTGCGGACAAGCGCGTGTTCCCGGCGATCGATATCCTCAAGTCCGGTACCCGGAAAGAAGAACTTCTGGTCGATCCTGCGACGCTTTCGAAAATGTGGGTCCTCCGCCGTATCCTCACGCCAATGGGCACCGTGGATGCGATGGAATTCCTCCTTGGCAAGCTCAAGGACAGCAAGAACAACGAAGAATTCTTCACCAGCATGAACAACTAGCTGCTGGAAGATATTCGAGAGTTTGGTACGCTAAGGGCTTGCATTTGCAGGCCCTTTTCGCTTTCAGGGGGAGGTTATGACCAACACGGCGCTGATTATTATCGACACACAGCTGGCGATAGACGACCCGAAGTGGGGTGTGCGAGGTAATCCGCATGCCGAAGCCAATATGGCGCGGCTTCTGGAAGCCTGGCGCAAGCGCGCGGGTGAGATCATCCATATAAGGCACGACAGCGTGTGTGAAGGCTCGCCGTACACGCCGGGTACCCCCGGGCACGCTTTCAAGCCTGAGGTAGCCCCTCAGGGGCTAGAGACGGTCATTGGCAAGCATACCAACAATGCATTTGTCGGCACTGACCTTGAAAAGCATCTGCGAGAGCGCAAGATCGATCACTTGGTCATTGCCGGTGTGCTGACCCAGCATAGCGTGGATACTACAGCCCGGATGGCGGCAAGCCTTGGCTTTAATGTCACGGTAGTGTCTGACGCCACAGCGGCAACGGAAGTGACCGACGCACGCGGCATGACCTGGGTGGCGCTTGATGGGCATGCCGTGATTGGCTCCATCGCGTTGATTGATATCGGTGATTGCCAGGTGGCGCTTCGGAAAATGTTTGTGGCAGCCCCTTACCGCGGGCGGGCATTTGGCGTGGCGCAAAAGCTCCTGGATCATGTGATTGCTGAGGCGAAGGCGTCAGGCGTGACGGATATCTATCTGGGGACAACGGCAGCCTTCTTGGCGGCGCACCGTTTCTATGAGAAGAACGGCTTTGACCTGGTGAATGAGGCTGATCTGCCAGACAGCTTCCCGCGCATGGCCGTCGACACCCGCTTCTACCGGATGGCGCTTTGAATAGGAGAATTTGAAATAATATTACTCTAAGCTTATATCACCATACAAAAATATGTGGATAAGTTCACTTTTTGTTCTTTTCTTTAAGAACCAAACAGTTAACGGCACTTCTTCCTTTTTAGGTTGAATTTTTTTTGGCTTGTTAACAGCCTTATCCCCAGAGTTTCCCTGAAAATACAAGAAAATCCTTGAGAATCGACTCCACCGTGTTTCCTAGATCTGGTATGGTATCCAAATGGCGATACACAATTTGTAGTGCCTAGCGTTAAAAAAGGCTTCCCAGAGGTGCAACTCTGGAAAGCCAATTTTGAAGACTAGAAAAATTGGAGACGCTTCCGCCAATCTAGTCTGCGATAATTTACCACTCCCCGTGGTTGTATGAGAAATCATACAGGAACTGTCGCAATGCGTAAAGGTGGAAACGTCGTTTGATCAAGGGAGAAGGCTAATGACCTTTCCATTTTTTCGACGTCGTTCTAACCGAATGACAACAGCCAAAGCAGCTTTGGCTAAGTTTTTGGTTATGAAGTTGGGATTATTTCAACATCAGGCCGCAGCTCTATTGGGTGTAAACCAAGGGCGAGTATCTGAAGTGATTACAGGAAAGCGCTTCAAAAGCGTTAAGCCGGCAAAAACGATCGACCCAGATCAGTTGGAGCTCAATATCTAGTACTTATAGTAAGGGGGTTTCAAGCCCCCTTACTAGCAAGTGTCGTCGCTAATTCTTCTGGTGCTTCCAGGGGGATCATGTGGCCGGTGCCAGCCATGCGATGCAGGGTGATGGTGTCTGATTTTGCGGCGAGCTTTTCAATGGCCCCGATGGGCACCAGCTGGTCGTCCTCCGCCATGATGAAACTGACGGGCATTTCAAGCGACAGCAATTCTTCCGCGATATTCAAACGGTCGATGGGGGCGATCAACTGGCGGATCAGCACGTCCTGGCCCAGTTCTTTTTCCATTTGAAGGATCGTGCCGGTGATGGCCGGGTCATCCAGATGGTCCGCATTCACAAACTGCGCGAGGCGGGCTTTCGACATGCCTTTGTATGTCAGACGCGTGAGCATTTCGGCGTTGCGTTTGCGCAAAGATTTTTCCGCGTCGGTCAGACCGTAGGGGGAAGCCGCGATGATGGTCAGGCTCTTGAACTTTGATGGCTCGCGGAGCGCCGCCATGATCGCCAGATATCCGCCAAGCGAAAAGCCCACCAGATGGCAGGGCGTGTCCGGCGCTTGCGCGAGTACCGCATCACACATGCCGTCCATGGTGTCAGCATCTGAATAGTCTGAGTGGTGGGCGTCCACTCCGGGTAGGTGATCAAGCATGCGGCCCCACAGCCGGGCGTCACACATGGTGCCGGGGATCAGGTAAAGGGGCGGATTGCTCATGGAATAAGGATCGTCTGCCCGCTGGTCTGGCGTGCCTCAAGCGCCTTATGGGCTTCTGCGGCGTCCTTCAGCGCGAAGCGCTGGTTGATCCGCGCCTTCAGCTTGCCCGATGCGATCATCTCAAACACGCGGCTTGTGGAATGCTCGAGCTCAGGTCGTGTCGCCACATAGTCCATCAACACAGGACGCGTGAGCATCAGGGATCCTTTCTGTGCCAGCAGCGCGGGCGGCACAGGGTCAACCGGGCCGGTGGCATTGCCAAATGTCACCATCACACCGCGGCGCTTCAGGCATTCAAGCGACCCCATGAAAGTGGCTTTGCCGACGCTGTCGTAAACCACGGGCACACCTTCGCCGTTCGTTATGTCCTTCACACGGGCAACGAAGTCTTCGTCACGGTAGAGGACAGTGTGGGTGCAGCCGTGTGCTTTTGCGAGCTCGGCTTTCTCCGGGCTGCCCACAGTGCCGATAACGGTGGCGCCGATGGCCGAAAGCCACTGGCAGGCGATCAGGCCCACCCCGCCGGCTGCGGCATGCAGGAGAACTGTTTCACCAGCCTTCACCGGATATAGCCGCTCGACAAAGGCTTCGACCGTACAGGCTTTCAACATGAGGGCTGCGGCGTCTTCATCAGAGACACTGTCAGGGATTTTCACCAGCTTTGCAGCCGGAATATTTCTGGCTTCCACGTAGGCGCCAATGGGGCCAGCGGGGTAGCCGACACGGTCACCAACTTTGAAACTCTCGACACCCTCGCCCATGGCTTCCACAACACCGACGGCTTCAAGCCCCGGGGTGGCCGGCAGCGGCAAGGGGTAAAGCCCTGTGCGGTGATAGGTATCGATGAAATTCAGCCCAATGGCCGTATGGCGTATTTGTACCTCGCCCACAGCTGGGGCGCCAAGGTCAATTTCCTGCCACTTCAGGACGTCCGTCCCGCCGAAGGCCTCCATCCGGATCGCTTTAGTCATTCATATTCCTTTAGCGCGGCATGAATAATTTCATCAGATTCGACCACATAACTTAATGTGAAATCTTTATCTTCCGTTCGTTTTGAAAGAACAGTGAACTGCCACTCCATCTCTGCATTTGTGAATTTAGCATCAGAAATTCCGGTAAATTGCTGCTCAAATCGATCTAGCACATCAAAACATATGGACAGTATGGAGATAAGGGCTTCCGGACTGTCGTAAGTACATAAGCGAGAAAGATAAATATGACTGATCGCTGTATCCAATGCGTGGGAACCGAGTGTTGAGCCAAAGTCCTCAGTATCTGGAGTAATTTTTTCGATTTCAGCTTCTGCAGGGAGACTCTGATTGGTTTGTCCTGCAAGAAAATTTTCTGCCGCATTGCGTACATGCGCAAGAAGACTGGAGTTACCCCAGTTCTCTTTGTCCTGAAAAGTTTGATAGAGAGGAGAGAGGCGGCAGCAAAGTTCCCAGGCGAGTTGCAGCTTTTGCGTATGGGACAGCTTTATTACCCCAGCAGAGATTCCGTCGAGGTAGGCTTGGTAAGTCATTGTCCCCAACCTCAGCCCTTCAGGTTGGTCTGGAAAAAGTCCCGCGTGCGGGCGTTCGCGAGGTTGGCGGCAGCCGTGTTCCAGTTGACACCGTCCGGGCGGGCGAAGGCATGGTCCACCCCTGGGTAGCTATGGATGGTGACATTTGCATTGTCCTTCAGGCCTTCTTTGATGCGTTTCTGTGCGTCCTTGTCAACAAAGCCGTCTTCTTCCGCGATATGCATCAGAAGCGGTGTTGTGATCTTGGCCGACAAGTCCAATAGGGTATCAAGCCCGACACCATAATAGGCGACACTTGCGTCCACGTCTGTCAGGGCGGATGTCTTGTATGCAAGGAGGCCACCAAGGCAGTAGCCGACAGCGCCGACCTTGCCTGTGCCGCCTTCAAGTTTCTTGGCAACAGCCACCGTGGCGGCGATGTCTTCCATGCCTTTGTCGTGGTCGAATGTCTGGAAATAATGGAAAGCCTCTTTCCATTCTTCTTCTGTCTTGTCCGTGATATCCACGCCCGGCTTCATGCGCCAGAACAGATCGGGACAGATGGCGATATAGCCTTCGCGCGCCAAGTCGTCGCAAATCTGGCGCATGCCTTCATTGACGCCGAAGATTTCCTGCAGAACCACAATCACCGGGCCGTTGCCGGTTTTGGCTGGGCGCACCACATAGGCCTCAAATGTGCCGCTGCCATCTGTCGCCTGAATGTCGATCATGTCTGCCATCGTCTGTCCCCTCATGTCCGGTATCCTGTTGTTTCTTTCCTTGAGTTAGTCCAGCGCCCCGGCTTCTTCAAGGGCCTTGCCTTCTTCAACGCTCAATGCGCCCTCGAGCACGAGGAGGGCGCGTTTGGTATAAAGCCCACCATCGCCCGAATAGCCCCCAAGCTTACCTGCAGATGCGACAATTCTGTGACAGGGGATCAATATCGGGATCGGATTCCTGCCACAGGCCGTGCCCACAGCCTGCGCGGCGGAGCCGATCTCGGTCGCCAGATCGCCATATGTCCGGGTTTCGCCATAGGGGATTTCCCGCATGGCCTTCCAAACCTTTTCCTGGTGCTTGGTGCCCATGGGGCATAGGGGCAAGTCGAATGCCTGGAGGTCGCCGTCGAAATAGGCGTCCAGCTGACGCTTCGCTTCAATCAGGAGCGGCGTCGGTTCCTGGAACGGACTCCAGCCCCAATCGAGCGAGACAATAGCGCCGTCGAATTCCGTAATGGTGATATCGATCACCGGCGTGTGCATTGAGAGTTGCGACATGGATTGCCTCTCTATATTGATTAGGTCATTGCTATTGTGTGCGCGCCCTGGGCGCAAGCGAATTACGCCAAACCGTTATGAAAGACCAATCAGTGGCCCAAAGCTCCCAGACGTTTGCAGACACAATCTTCGCACTTTCAAGTGGTGCTGGCACCGCTGGTGTCGCTGTGGTGCGATTGTCTGGCCCACACGCATTCGCGGCCCTTGAAGCCCTGTCCGGCAAGCCGGTACCGGAAGCCCGCTATGCGGCGCTTCGCCTGCTGACGAATGAAGATGGTGCGCGGCTTGACCAGGCCCTTGTGATTGCCTTCAAAGGCTCCGCGAGTTTCACAGGCGAGGATGTGGTGGAGCTGCATCTGCATGGTGGCCGCGCGGTGGTCGCAGGTGTGCTTGAAGCACTAGACCGGATCGATGGATTGCGCCCCGCAGAGCCGGGCGAGTTTTCCCGCCGGGCGTTTGATAACCAGAAGCTGGACCTTACCGAAGCTGAGGGCCTCAACGATTTGATCCATGCCCAGACAGCTGCGCAGCGCGAGCAGGCGCTCAGACAAATGGATGGCGCGCTCAGGGATCTGTATGAGGATTGGCGCGGACGCCTGGTCGCTCACCTGGCGCATCTTGAGGCCGATATCGATTTTCCGGACGAAGACCTGCCCGAAGGTGTAGCTGGGGCTGTTAGACCAAATATCTTGTCATTAAAGTTCGAAATAAC
The DNA here is from genome assembly GCF_001550065.1 of Kordiimonas lipolytica. Next base: position 72,618 of record NZ_LRUB01000024.1, on the reverse strand, counting down.
ACAACATCTTGTGGATGGGCGGCGTGGTGAGGCCCTCAGGGAAGGATTTCGCATTGTCATTATGGGGGAACCCAATGCTGGCAAGTCCACGCTTCTCAATGCGCTGGCAAAATCCGATGTTGCGATTGTCTCAGATGAGGAAGGCACCACCCGCGATGTGATCGAAATCCAGCTCGACCTGGGTGGATATCCCGTTCGGCTGATCGATACTGCGGGTGTCCGCGAAAGCCAGGGGGCTATCGAGCAGGAAGGTATCCGCCGGGCGCTTGCCCGCGCCGAGGAGGCTGACCTTCGCCTTGTGCTGATCCGTGCTGACGATTGGCCGGTGATCCCAAAATCGATGGAACGCTGGCTCGATGAGAAGGCGATGCTGGTGATCACCCAGACCGATCGCACAGACATGTTTCACGTGAAACATGATAAATTGCCGGGCATGCCGGATGTGAAGGTTGCCGACGTGGCCTATGTTTCTGCGAAAACCGATGTGGGCTTGAGCGACCTGTTTAGTCATCTGGAAGAGCATGTGCGCGAGGCGATGGCGCCCCGCGAAGTACCGTCGCTCACGCGCGTGCGTCACCGCCGGGCGCTTGAGGAAGCGGTCGACCATCTTGATCGGTTTGATCAGAATGCGGGGCTGGACGCAGTGTTGGCCGCGGAGGATGTGCGTATGGCGGCGCGCTCTCTTGGGAAAATCACAGGCCGAGTCGGCGTAGAGGATATCCTTGATGTGATCTTCTCCGATTTTTGTATCGGCAAGTAGGGGCGCGCTTTAGACCATGTTTCACGTGAAACATGGGTAAGGTGGTCGCTGCCTCCGCCACTTAACTTTGACTTAAAAATCATTCGCTAGTATAGAACGCTCCAAGTGGGGCCCGCATCTGATGCAGGGGCCTCTTTTTGTTGGTGTCTTTGATATAGGCACTAGGCAGAATGGAATTGTTGAATGACTGATTTTGACGTCATTGTTATCGGGGGCGGGCACGCCGGCTGTGAGGCCGCGGCGGCTTCTGCGCGCATGGGCGCAAACACGCTTCTGATCACCCACAAGGTTGAAACCATTGGCGAGATGTCCTGTAACCCGGCAATTGGCGGATTGGGCAAGGGCCATCTGGTGCGTGAAATTGATGCGCTTGACGGCATCATGGGTTTGGTGGCTGACCGCTCCGGCATCCAGTTCCGCTTGCTCAATCGCCGTAAAGGCCCAGCCGTTCAGGGACCACGCTGCCAATCAGACCGGAAGCTTTACCGCGAGGCAATGCAGGAAATCCTGGGCGATTACCCGAACCTGACGATTGAAGCTGGTGCGGTCGAAGACATGATCATTGACCGGTCTGGCGACAAGCCGAAGGTGACGGGCATTGTGACCGCAGACGGCAAGACCGTCACGGCTGGCGCGGTGATCCTGACGACAGGCACTTTCCTGCGCGGCCTGATCCATATTGGGGAAAAGAAAATCCCGGCAGGGCGGGTGGACGAAGCACCAGCGCTCGGTCTTTCGGACACGCTGATGTCTTTGGGGTTTGAGCTTGGGCGTCTTAAGACCGGAACGCCCGCGCGCCTTGACGGCAAGACCATCGATTGGTCCGTGTGTGAAGAGCAACCGGGCGACAGTCCGCCTGTGGCTTTCTCGTTCCTGACGGACGAGATCACCGTGCCGCAGATCAGCTGCTACATGACGCGCACCACGGAACGCACGCACGAGATCATTCGCGAAAATCTTCACAGGGCACCGATGTATTCTGGCCAGATCGACAGCAAAGGCCCACGCTATTGCCCGTCGATCGAGGACAAGGTTGTCCGCTTTGCAGACAAAAACAGTCACCAGGTTTTCCTGGAGCCCGAGGGGCTTGATGATGACACGGTTTATCCGAACGGGATTTCCACAAGCCTGCCCGAAGAAGTGCAGGATGAGATGATCCGTTCAATCTCGGGGCTGGAGAATGTCCGGATCATCAAGCCGGGCTATGCGATCGAGTATGATTTCGTTGATCCGCGTGAGTTGAAGGTAACACTTGAGACTCGCCGCGCAGACGGCCTCTATCTGGCAGGCCAGATCAACGGCACGACCGGATATGAAGAAGCGGCGGCGCAGGGCCTGATGGCGGGCGCGAATGCGGCGATCAAATCCCGCGGGTCGGACGAGCGTTTTGTGCTCGACCGCGCCGACGGCTATATCGGTGTGATGCTGGATGACCTTGTCACCCAGGGCACGCGCGAGCCTTACCGAATGTTCACGAGCCGGGCGGAATACCGCCTGTTGCTGCGTGCCGATAATGCCGATCAGCGTTTGACCGAGAAGGGCGCGGCTATCGGCCTTGTGGGCGACGCGCGCAAACAAGCGTTCGCGGACAAGAAAGCGGCTCTGGCGGCAGGGCGTGCGATTTTGAAGTCTGTGTCCCTGACGCCCAATGAGGCAGAGAAGCATGGCCTCAACATCAACAAGGACGGTGTGCGCCGGGACGGGGAAACCCTGTTGGCTTTCAGCACCATTGATTTTGATATTCTCAAGGCGATATGGCCGGATGTGCTTGGGCAGATTGACCCTGCCATTGCCGAGCAACTGTCGATCGATGCGATGTACCGTGGGTATCTTGAGCGGCAACAACAGGATGTGGATGCCTTCCGCAAGGACGAAGCGCTTGAGATTCCGGAAGACCTGGACTTCGGTATGATCACTGGCCTCTCGAATGAAATGCGCGAGAAGTTCAAGGAAGCACGCCCGGCAACTCTGGGCGCTGCGGCGCGTATCGCCGGCGTCACACCAGCGGCCCTGACGCTTCTTCTGGGCCATATCAAGAAACGCCGCGCGGCATAACCTTTTGGAATCGCTTATGTATGGTGCTGACGATCTAGCGCGTGATCTGGATGTTTCACGTGAAACGCTGGATAAGCTGAAGGTCTATGCGGGCCTGCTCCGGAAGTGGCAGAAAGCCAAAAATCTGGTTGCCAATTCCACGCTTGATGACATGTGGCGCAGGCATTTTCTCGACAGTGCGCAATTGGCTCCCCTGTTGAAGGAGCACTTCGGCGACAGAAAAATCACCCTTCTTGATATCGGGTCCGGCGCTGGCTTCCCGGGTCTGGTGCTCGCAGCTATGGGGGTGGCGACGGCCCATATGGTCGAATCGAATGGCCGGAAATGCACTTTCATGAATCAGGTTTCACGTGAAACAGGCGCTGATGCCACGATTCACGCGCGCCGGATTGAGGAAATGGACATTTTCCCGGTAGATATTATTACCAGCCGCGCCTGCGCCCGCATCAGTCAACTGCTTGATTGGGCAGCACCTTTCATATCAGACGATACAGAGATGTGGCTTTTGAAGGGTGAGATCGCGGATGAGGAATTGACCGAAGCAAAAGCTTGTTGGAAGATGGACGTCAATCGTTTCAAAAGCCTGTCCGACCCCACAGGGGTCATCTTGAGGCTATCATCAATAAAACGGTTGTAAGTTTTTGAATTTAAAGGCTTTTGCCTGTTCCGGGGAGGGGTTTGCATGAGTTCTGCTGCGCAGACGGGAAAGAAGGCGAAAATTATCGCTGTCGCCAACCAGAAAGGCGGCGTCGGCAAGACCACCACAGCCATCAATCTGGCCACAGCCATGGCGGCGGTGAAGAAGAAGGTCCTGATTCTGGACCTGGACCCACAAGGCAATGCGTCCACCGGGTTCGGTATCGACCGCCACGCGCGCGAGATCACATCCTATGATGTGGTGCTGGGTGCTGCACCCTTTGGGGATGCGATCATCGAGAGCGGCGTGCCTGGCCTGTCGATTATCCCAAGCACCATTGACCTTTCCGGCGCGGACCTGGAGCTGGCGGAACTGCCGCACCGGAATTTCCGCCTGCGCTATGCCATGGAAAAGGCCCAGGCGCGCGAGGAATATGACTATATCCTGATTGACTGCCCACCATCCCTGTCGCTGTTGACGATCAACGCGCTGGTGGCTGCGGACAGCGTATTGGTGCCGCTGCAGTGCGAATTTTTCGCGCTCGAAGGTCTTAGCCTGCTTCTTAAAACCATCGAACAAGTGCGCGGCAGCCTGAATCCGAACCTCACCATAAATGGCGTGGTGCTGACCATGTTTGACAAGCGGAACAACCTGTCCGAACAGGTAGCGGGCGATGTGCGCGATTTCCTTGGCGACAAGGTTTACCAGACAGTTATCCCGCGCAATGTAAGGGTTTCCGAGGCTCCGAGCCATGGCAAGCCCGCGCTTCTCTATGATCACCGCTGTGTCGGCAGCCAGGCCTATATCAAGCTGGCGCGCGAGCTTTTGGGTCGTGACCGTAAATTGGCGGCATAAATTAATAAAAAACAATAGGTTAGAAGTTTTTCTTATGACAAAGACTGCACGTAAAGGATTGGGGAAGGGGCTTTCGGCGCTACTCGGCGACGACCGGCCGGTTTTTGACGACAAGGGCGATGTGGTTGCGGCCCCGAATGTAGGCCGCCCTCAGGCAGGCCGCCGCTGGTTGCCGATAGAGTTCCTGGAACGGAATGCAAATCAGCCACGGGTTCATTTTGATGAAGATGCACTGGCGGAGCTGGCATCCTCAATCAAGGAAAAAGGCCTGTTGCAGCCGATCCTGGTGCGCGAGCTTCAGCCTGAGAAATACCAGATCGTTGCGGGCGAGCGTCGCTGGCGCGCGGCGCAGAAGGCTGGCGTTCATGAGGTTCCGGTGGTTGTGAAGGAACTCAACGACACGGAAGTGCTTGAGATCGCGATCATCGAGAATATCCAGCGGCAGGACCTGTCGGCGATCGAAGAAGCCATGGCCTATAAGCGCCTGATGGAAGACTTCAAGCACACGCAGGAAGCTGTTGCGGAAGTGGTGGGCAAGAGCCGCAGCCACGTAACCAACCTGCTGCGCCTTCTGTCTCTGCCTGAAAAAGTGCAGACGATGGTGGGCGAAGGAAAGCTTTCCATGGGGCATGCCCGCGCGCTGATTGGTGCGGATGATCCGCTGGCGCTGGCGAAACGCATTGTGGCGGAAGGGCTTAGCGTACGCCAGACGGAGGCGCTGGCCAATGAGGCCAAAGGCAAGCAAAAGCGTAGCCCGCGTCCGGGCGGCACAGGTTCCGGCAAAAAGAAAGATGCGGATACCGTGGCGCTTGAAAAGGACCTTACGGCCGCTGTGGGGATGAAAGTAGCCATCGACCATGAAGGCGAGGGCGGCAAGGTCACCATTTCATATGAAACGCTGGAGGACCTTGACGAGCTCTGCAGCAAACTTGGTGTTTGCGGCTTTTAGACCAGCATCTGCATGAATTGAGAAACCGGCCCTAACCAACTGTTGGGGCCGGATTTTTTATGCCTGCCTTATGATTTCAGGCGCTTTTCAATCGCGTCCCAGATGTCGGCTTCAAGCTTGACACCGTCAAACCGGTTCACAGCCTGCAGACCTGTGGGTGAGGTGACGTTGATTTCTGTCAGCCAGTCCCCAATCACATCGATACCCACAAAAATCAGGCCTTTTTCACGAAGCGCCGGGCCGATGCGGTCGCAGATTTCCTGCTCTCGCGGTGTCAGGTCGGATTTCTCGGCGCGACCGCCCACCACCATGTTGGAGCGGATCTCGCCTTCTGCAGGTACCCGGTTGATGGCGCCCACGGGCTCACCGTCTACCAGGATGATGCGTTTGTCGCCCCGCACGACTTCTGGCAAAAACTTTTGAACCATCACCGGTTCCCGGCTGCCAATCAGGAAAAGTTCCATCAGACTTGAAAGATTTGGATCATCGGGTTTCACGTGGAACACACCAGCACCACCATTGCCGTACAAGGGCTTGACGATGATATCGCCGTGGCGCTTGCGGAAGGCTTTCACGTCTGCCTCATTCCTGGTGATCATGGTGGGGGGCATCAGGTCCGGGAATTCGGTGACAAACAGCTTTTCGGGCGCGTTCCTGACTTCCGCCGGGTTGTTGACCACCAGCGTATCGGGATGCACCAGGTCCAGAAGGTGGGTCGCGGTGATATAGGCCATGTCAAACGGCGGGTCCTGGCGCATCAGCACCACATCCATGTCCCGAAGGTCGATGATTTCCCTGTCGCCAAGACTATAGTGATTGTCGCGCTCGCGCCGCAGCATCATCGGGCGGGCATGCGCCTGAACCTTGCCTTCATCGAAAAACAGATCTTCCGGCTGATAGTGCCAAAGGCTATAGCCGCGGTCCTGCGCTTCAAGCGCCATGACAAAGCTGCTGTCGCCGTCAAAATTGATATCTTCGATGGGGTCCATTTGAACCGCTACTTTAAGAGCGCGCTCTGCCATTAACATTTCCTCTAGAAAATTCTCAAACTTAAAGTGTTACTTTAGCTGGGCTTTATGCTTCAGGCCGCCAGGCATCCTTGATATGGGACGGTAAACTGCCGCGTACAATGGCTATCACATCAAAGCGAACGGATGCGTTCATTTCTTTGTGACGGGCCAGCCAATCAACGGCCGCTTTCTCGATGCGACCGCGCTGGCGGAAAGTGACAGATTCCCTGGCATCCCGGTCAGTTTTTCGGCTTTTTACCTCAATGAAGGCGATAAGTTTTCCTCGCCTGGCGATCAAATCAATTTCACCATAGGAAGACCGGTAGCGTTCCTCAAGAATGCTATAGCCCTTAAGGCGCAGAAACCAGGCGGCGAACTCTTCGGCCTTGCGGCCCCTTGCTTCTGCCTGTTGCCGCGCCTTGGTCATCCTACCGGCCTGAAAGCTCAAGCGCGCGGGCGTAAATGGCTTTTTTCTTTTCGCCCGTGATCTCGGCCACAAAAGCGGCGGCGGACTTGACGCTCATATGCTTAAGGGCAGCCTCAAGGAGATGTTCGGTATCCATGTCAGATCCGCTTCCGGCGTCCGCTACATGGGCGGGCGGGCCGATCACCACCACGCATTCCCCCTTGGGCGCACCTTCATCGGCATACCATTTGGCGACATCCGCAAGCGTGCCGCGCTTCACTTCCTCAAATTTCTTGGTCAGCTCCCGGCAAACGGCGACCTCGCGTTCCCTCAGCACGGCTGCCGCATCTGCCAGGCAATCGGGCAACCGGCGCGTGCTTTCATAGAACACCAGGCTGGCTTGGGTTTTGGCCTCAGCCTCAAACCAGCTTTGGCGCGCGCCCGATTTGTTTGGCGGAAACCCCATGAAAAGGAAGCGGTCGGTTGGCAAGCCTGTGAGCGTGAGCGCCGTGATGGCCGCGCAGGCACCGGGAATGGATGTAACATAAAGCCCGGCATCCTGAGCTTCGGCCACCAGCTTGTAGCCGGGATCGGAAATCAAGGGCGTGCCCGCGTCAGAGACGAGCGCGATGCGCTCCCCGGCTTCGATCCGAGCCAGCAGTTTCGGCCGTTCGCGCGCGCCGTTATGCTCGTGATAGGGGCTCAGGGGTTTCTTGATCAGCTTGGCGGTTAAAAGTTTGGCGGTCACACGCGTGTCTTCGCAGGCGATATGGTCCACGCCCGAAAGTACCTCAAGCGCTCGTTCGCTGATGTCTGAAAGGTTGCCGATCGGCGTCGCGACAACATAAAGCCCTGCCGGCAGCTTTTTCTGTGACCCGATTTCAGCCATTTTTATGATCCAGTATGTGTTGTGAGGGCATCACCAACGGCCGGTTTCCCGGTGGGTCGCTGATATCCTTCTAAGCCACTGATTTACAGGCGCCCTGTTTATCAGTAGGGTCAGCGCAAACAAGGCAAGGTTCGGCCCCAGATAACACCAAGGTTGGTCATGGTTGCAAGTAAGTTTCTGAAAGACTTCAAAGTGGCAGCGGCCGTCGCGCTCTGCGGTCTTCTGGCTGCCTGCGGCCCATCGGGCGAAGCGCCGGTGAAACGCGCACCGGTACCCATTGCTTCAGAAGCGTCCACCGACCAACAAAAAGGCGAGGCAGACCAACAGGCACTGCCCGTTACCGAACCGGATGATCGCCCTGTGCGCATCGCCATCCTCCTGCCGCTGACGGGACCTCTCGCGGAAACGGGGCAGGCGCTTTTGAACGCGTCTACTATGGCGCTCTTTGATGCCTATGACCCACGCCTGACGCTGTTGCCGTTTGACACGAAGGCGGAAGGCATGGCCGCGGAAGAAGCAGCGCGCGCCGTGCTTGACGCTGGCGTAGACATTGTGCTGGGGCCGCTTCTGGCGGGCAATGTGCAAATTGCGGGCGAGGTTTTCAGCCAAGCGGGCATTCCGGTTCTTGGCTTTTCAAATGATAGCCGTGTGGCGGCACCCGGGCGCTATATCCTTGGCTTCATGCCGGAAGGGGAAGTGCAGCGGGTTGTGGATTATGCCGTGACCCAGGGGCATGTGAACTTCAGCGCGCTGATCCCGGAAGGCCGGTACGGCGAACGCGTTCGGGCAGCCTTCGGCGATGCTGTCAGCTATGACGGTGGCAAGGTGGTGGCGCTTGAAAGCTATCCGCCCGACCCGGACAATGTGTTTGAGCCCGTCAAGGCGCTTGCCAACTATGACCAGCGGCAAAAAAACCTGCGCGACGAAATCAATGCCCTCAGGGCCTTGGGCGATGATGTGACGGATGAAATCGCCAACAGGCTGGCGAAAGCTGAAGAGCTTGAACCCGTGGGGTTTGATGCGGTGCTTGTGCCTGAGGGCGGGGCACTTTTGCGCACGGTTGGGCCTCTTCTGCCGTTTTATGAGATTGACCTTGATGATGTGCAGCTTCTGGGCACCGGCCTTTGGAATGACCCGACGTTGATGGACGAACCTCCCCTTCATGGCGGCTGGTTCGCGGCCCCCGAGCCCATGCAGCCACAAGCTTTCATGACCCGCTATGAGGACATGTTCGGCACCCGGCCGCCGCGCATTGCCACCATTGCCTATGACGCCATGAGCCTTGTGGCCGCGTTGTCGCGTGATACTCTGGAGGAAGGCGAAGAACGGTTTTCTGGCACGCGGCTCACGAGTCCGACCGGTTTTGTCGGTGTCGATGGGCTTTTCCGCCTGAATATTGACGGCTTGAACGAACGCGCCCTGGCGATCCTTGAAGTGTCGCGACGCGAATTCAAGGTGATTGACCCGGCGCCAAAAGCCTTCCCAAGCTTCGGCTATCCGATCAGGCAATCAGTTTCCCGAGAAGGAAATTAAGGAGCGGTCGGCCCTGCTCGCTTAGCCGCAATGTCTCGCCGTCATAGAAAAGGTGGCCGCTTGCGACCAGATCCCCTGCGACACCAAAATCGATCACACTCTTGGCGCTGACCCCAAGCCGGGCCTCGAGGGCCTTGATATTGATGCCGGCCCGCAGCCTAAGCCCCATCATGACGGCTTCAATGAAACGGTCTTCCGCACTTACCGGCTCAGTCGTGTCTGTCCCCAACCCAAAGGTTTCAACTGACCTGAGCCAGTCTTCTGGCCGTTTGATCTGGGCGTGGGCTGTGGCTGTACCCCTGAAGGTGGCGGGCACGCGGCCATGCGCGCCGGGGCCGATGCCCACATAATAGTCGCCTTGCCAATAACTCAGGTTATGGCGGCTTTCCTGGCCAGGTGCTGCGTGATTTGAGGTCTCATAAGCGGGCAGTCCCGCTGCTTTGGTGATTTCCTGCGTCAGGTCATATAGCGCGGCGGCTTCGTCCTCATTCGGCAGGGTGAACCGCCCGCGCTTATACTGGTGGTAAAAGGCCGTGCCTTCCTCAATCGTCAGTTGGTAGAGCGACAGGTGCGTGGGCGAAAAAGCGAGCGCTTCGGTTAACTCTGTGCGCCAATCTTCAAGTGATTGTTCAGGCCGGGCATAAATCAGGTCAAAGCTAACGCGATCAAAGTTGGCTCGCGCAACTTCAAGGGCCTTGAGGGCTTCCCCCGCATTATGCAGCCGCCCGAGGAACTGGAGCGCGTCATCACGCAGGGACTGGATACCCACGGACAAACGGTTCACGCCTGCTTGGCGGTAGGCGCGGAAGCGGCCAGCCTCCACGCTTGATGGGTTGGCCTCCAGCGTGATCTCAATATCGCTTTTGCCCCAATGATGGCTTACGCGGTCAATGACTGCGGCGACAGTCTCGGGCTCCATCAGGCTGGGGGTGCCGCCCCCGAAAAAGATGGAACTGGCAGAAAGGCCCGGGAACTTTTCAGCAAAACTGTCGATCTCGCGCACAAGGGCCGCGCGCCAACGGTCGTGGGACACCTCATCGCGTACATGGCTATTGAAGTCGCAGTAAGGGCATTTTTTCAGGCAAAAGGGCCAGTGCACATAAATGGCGGCTGGCCCTTTGTATGCTGAAGCCTCAATGGCTGGCGGTTTATGCGGGCTTGAAGCAGGCATCAATCAACTGCTTGAATGCGTCAGCCCGGTGGCTCATGGCATGCTTTTCCGCTGGTTCCATCTCGGCGAAGGTTATGTCGTGGCCTTCGGGGATGAAAATCGGGTCATAGCCAAAGCCCTTTTCGCCGCGCATGGGCCATGTGAGCGAGCCAAAGACCTTGCCTTCAAAGCTTTCCATATGGCCGTCGGGCCACGCCAGCGTCAGCGCGCAGGTGAAGTTGGCGCCGCGGTCCGGGTTGTCGCCCAACTTATCCATCACGGCTTTCATGCCAATGTTGAAATCCTTGGATGGTCCGGCCCAGCGGGCGCTGTAGATGCCGGGTTCGCCGCCAAGGCCGTGAACTTCAAGGCCGCTGTCGTCCGACAGCGCGGGCAGGCCGGAGGCTTTCGCCGCCGCCAGCGCCTTGATTTCGGCATTGGCGATGAAGCTCAGGCCGTCTTCAACGGGTTCCGGGAGGTCCAGCTCCCCGGCGGAGATTGTCTCGACACCAAAAGGCGCCAGAAGTTCGCCAATCTCGCGCACCTTGCCCTTGTTGTGGCTGGCGATTACCAGCTTGTTGCCTTCGAAATGCCGCGCCATGGTTAGCCCAGAGCCTTCTTCTGTGCGGCCGTGATCTGATCACAGCCGATGCGGGCGAGGCGAAGCATGCGCAGGAACTCTTCCTCCGAAAACGGCTCTTCTTCTGCTGTGCTCTGGATTTCTACAATCCCGCCCTTGCCGGTTAGGACGAAATTGGCGTCGGTTTCCGCCGCGCTGTCTTCGTCATAATCCAGATCCAGCACCGGGGTGCCCTTGTAGATGCCGCAGCTGATGGCGGAAACGCTGTCGGTGAACGGCATCTCACTGATCAACCCTTCGCGCATCATCCATTCAAACGCCAGATGAAGGGCCACATAGGCGCCGGAAATGGACGCCGTGCGGGTGCCGCCGTCAGCCTGGATCACATCGCAGTCCACGCGCACCTGACGCTCGCCGACTTTGCGGAGGTCCACAACGGCCCTGAGCGCGCGACCGATCAGGCGCTGGATTTCCTGCGTGCGACCCGACTGCTTGCCTTTGGCGGCTTCCCGCGGCATCCGGCCATGGGTGGACCGCGGCAGCATGCCATATTCCGCCGTCACCCAGCCCTTGCCGGTGTTCCTCAGCCACGGTGGGCAGCTGTCCTCAACGGTGGCGGTTACCAGCACATGGGTGTGGCCAAATTTCACCAGGCAGCTGCCTTCAGCATGCTTGGAAAAGCCGGGGGTCATCTCAAGGGTGCGAAGCTCGTCACCCGCGCGTCCACTGGGTCGCATGGAAAATCCTTTGTTTTTGGCAGTTCTTCTGTTGCTTCTTCTACCCACTCACCCCATTTAGGTCAAAGGTGAAAGCGCTTCTGCGCCGCCTTTCGGCCGATTATTCGATTGAAGCGTGTCACCGGCTTTTTTATTGTAGCCAAGGATAGAAGGCAGGGACAGAAGGCAAAAGCATGTCACTTGCAGTTTTGAACGAACGATCGAAATCCATCTTCCGCCAGATTGTAGAGACATATCTGGACTCGGGCGATCCCGTCGGCTCGCGCACCATCAGCCGGGCGGACGGGATTGACGTGTCTGCCGCCACCGTTCGGAACGTGATGGCGGACCTGGAAGATGCAGGCCTCCTTGTTTCCCCGCATACGTCCGCGGGCCGCATCCCCACAGACCTTGGCCTTCGCTTTTTTGTCGATGGCCTGATGGAGGTGGGCAACCTGACCCGTGAGGAGCGGGCGTCCATCAAAGGCCAGTGTTCCGCCACGGGTCGCGCGCTTGAAGATGTGCTCTCAGATGCCACCAAGGCGCTGTCGGGCCTGTCGCGCTGCGCGTCTGTCGTGATGGTCCCGAAGCAGGACCTGACGGTCAAGCATATCGAGTTTGTACCCATAGCCCCCGACCGCGCGCTTGTGGTCATGGTGGCCGAAGACGGCAGTGTGGAAAACCGCATTATCACAATCCCGCCCGGCTTGCCGCCGTCCGCGCTTATTCAGGCGGGCAATTACCTGAGCACCCGGCTTGTGGGCCGCACGTTCGACCAGGTGCGCGGGGGTGTGGAGCAAGAACTGAAGACCCGGCAGGCGGAACTGGATGAGCTGACAGGCAAGGTGGTATCCGAAGGGTTGGCCGTTTGGGGCGGGGGCGACGACAAGGCGTCGCTTCTGATCTCAGGGCAGGCCAACCTTCTGGATAACGTGCAGGCGGCCGAGGACCTGGAGCGTATCCGCCAGCTCTTTAACGAGCTTGAGCGCAAAAAAGACTTGATCCGCTTGATGGAACTCGCCAAAGACGGGCGAGGCGTGCGCCTGTTTATCGGGGCCGAGAATAATTTATTTTCGCTTTCGGGTTCATCTCTCGTTGTCTCTCCCTATATGAACGGGGCGAACAATATTGTAGGAGTGATCGGGGTAATCGGCCCAACGCGGCTGAATTATTCCCGGATTGTGCCGATGGTGGATTATACCGCGCGGGTGATTGGCCGGATGCTCTGATGCATCAGCCCCCGCATTTTAACGGAATGAAGAGTAAAGAGAGCAGTCCATGAGCGAACAAGAGACCAACAAGCCGGAAGAGCAGATGGAAGAAGCCGCAGCCGCTGAAGCTGCAGCCGAAGCGCAGGCCGGGGAAGAGACGGGCGCAGAAGAAGATGTTGTCGCCCAGCTGAAGTCCGAGAACGCTGAACTGAAAGACCGCCTTGTGCGCGCGCTGGCGGAAACGGAAAACGTCCGCCGCCGGGCCGAGAAGGACAAGGCGGACGCCAGCGCCTACGGCGTGACCGCCTTCGCCCGCGATATATTGAATGTGTCTGACAACCTGAAGCGCGCACTTGAAGCTGCACCTGCGGAAGTTTCCGAAGACCTCAAAGGCTTCGTGGACGGTGTGGAGATGACAGAGCGCGAGCTTCTGAACATTCTGGAGCGCCACGGTATCCGCAAGGTGGAGCCTGAAGTGGGCGAGAAATTCGACCATCAGTTCCACCAGGCCATGTTTGAAGTGCCAACAAGCGAGCATACGCCCGGCAGCGTGATGCAGGTTGTGGCCGCAGGCTATGTGATCAAGGACCGCCTGCTTCGCCCCGCCATGGTGGGCGTGGCAAAAGGCGAGCCGCAGAAGGTGGACCAGGAAGTCTAAGCCTTCTCTGAAACCAGGAACGAAAAAGCCCCGCAACTCTCGCGGGGCTTTCTTTTTGTCTGAGCCGTCATACCGGCGTAAGCCGGTATCTCTGTCAATTGGAACCCGGTTGGGTGAACAGGCCCCGGCCTGCGCCGGGGCGACAGTATTTTAGCCGATCAGCTCGCCAGCGATGGCTTTATCAACAAGCGCCAGGGTTTCTTTGATGCCGTAAAGCGCGATGAAGCCGCCCATGCGCGGGCCCTGGCTTTGACCCAGCAGCACTTCGTAACATGCCCCAAACCAGTCGCGCAGGTTCTCGAACTGGGCGTCTTTGCCCGCTGAGTAAACCTCGGTCATGATCAGCTCGGCGTCATGCTCGTTCGGGTCCAGCGCTTCAAGGCGCAGCTTCAGGCTTTCAAAGGCTGCTTTTTCCTGCGGCTCCGCCAGACGGTAGGTCTTTGTTGGTTTGACGAAGTCGTCATAGTAGCGGATCGCATAGGCCATCAGGCGGTCAAGTTCCGGGTGGTTCTCGGCGTTGGTGCCTTCTGCGTAGCGGCTGACGAAGCCCCAAAGCGTGTCTTTATTGTGCGCGTTTGCAGCCGACACAAGGTTCAGCAGAAGCGCGAAGCTAACCGGCAGGTCATACTCAGGCACGTTGCCGCCATGGATGTGCCATGCCGGGCTCTTGTAGCGCGCGCCTTCGTCCTGCTCGTGGAACTTGCTTACAAAGGTATAATATTCGTCGACCGCCTTCGGGATCACGTCAAAATACAGCCGCTTGGCCTTCTTCGGCGCCTGGAACATATAGAGGGACAGGCTCTCCGGGCTTGCGTAGGCCAGCCAGTCTTCAATCGTCAGGCCGTTGCCCTTGGATTTGGAGATTTTCTTGCCTTCCTGATCCAGGAACAGCTCATAGTTAAAGCCCTCTGGCGGTTGGCCACCCAGGATGCGGCGAATGATGGATGAAAGCTTCACGCTTTCGATCAGGTCTGCGCCCGCCATTTCATAGTCGACATCCAGCGCGTCCCAGCGCATGGCCCAGTCCACTTTCCACTGGCATTTCACCTTGCCGCCGGTGACTTCGGTCTCAAATCGTTTGCCGGCTTCATTCTCGAACGAAATGATGCCTGCTTCCGGGTCTTCAACGCGCACAGGCACCTGCAGTACCACACCGGTATCCGGGCAGAGCGGCAGGAACGGGCTATAGGTTTGGCGGCGCTCTTCACCAAGGGTTGGCAGCACCACATTGATGACCTTGTCGTACATGCGACAGATCTTGAGAAGCGTCTCATCAAATTGGCCAGACTTGTAGCATTCGGTCGCCGAATAGAAGTCATACTTGAAGCCGAACTGGTCAAGGAAGGCCTGCAGGCGGGCGTTATTGTGCGCGCCAAAGCTTGGGTGCGTGCCGAAAGGGTCAGGCACCTGCGTCAATGGTTTGCCAAGCGCGCCCTGAAGAAGCTCCTGGTTCGGCACGTTGGTCGGCACTTTGCGCAGGCCGTCCATATCGTCCGAAAAGCAGATCAGCTTCGTCGGGATATCGGAAATTTCCTGGAAGGCGCGCATCACCATGGTCGTACGCGCAACTTCACCGAAGGTACCGATGTGCGGCAGGCCGGATGGGCCGTATCCCGTTTCAAAGAGCACATAGCCCTTCTCGGGTTTGCCCGATTTGTACCGTTTGACCAGCTTCTCGGCTTCCTGGAAAGGCCAGGCTTTGGACGCGAGGGCGAGGTCAATGTTACCGGTCATAATCGTTACCTTCTCTGGTAGTTGAAATCAGCCGCGGAAGCTAGGCTCTCTGCGGCGTTCCGTCAAGATATAGCTTATTTCCCATCACGCAACTTATTCACTGTTTTTTGGATCATTGCCTCGCTATGCTCCGGGGCCATGGAAGACCTTGTTGTTAGTGCGGAGATGAAAGGCGCGGACCTCTCTAGGCTGCCTGTGGCAGTGGTGGGGGCCCGAAGTGCGCAGTTTCTCTCAGGTCATGGCGAGTTTGAGCGCCTCTCGCTTGAGGATGCGGCAGAGCGAATTTCCCGTGAACCTCACCTGATGGTCAACCGGGTGATGGCGGCCCGCAGGCTTGGGCTGCCGCCGATCCGCGCGTTTGACGCATTGGAGCTATACGCATTTGTCAGGCCTGCGCGTTACTGCCTGCCCACCATTCAGGGACTGATGGAAGCCCTGCATCTCAGCCTCGATATCGACTCGGACGAGGATAAATGCCTGGCCGTCAAGGCGATTGCCGAGCGGTTGCTTGTCGACATGGAAGCCCAGACCTATGCCTACCGGGCCGGGGGCGCGAAGGTGGCCATGATGATGGCGCGCGCAGGCTGGACATGGGGGCCTTACGCCCTGAAGGCGATAGAGACCTACCCTGACCACAGCCGTGAAGATGGCCTCCTTGTTTGGACGGCACTCACGGAATGGGAAGATGGTGCCCCGCCGCCCCCGCCGGGGGACGAGCCAGTGGAGGCGGATGAAAGCCAGTCACGCCTTGCAGACCTCCTTGGTGAAGGCTCTGAAACGCGGGAAGGCCAGCAGCGCTATGCCGCCGCAGCGACCCACGCTTTTCGCCCGCGCGAATTCAAGGACGGCCCGAACCTGCAGCTTCTGGAGGCCGGCACAGGCACAGGCAAGACGCTGGGCTATATTGCGCCCGCCAGCATGTGGGCGCAGAAAAACGACGGGGCCGTGTGGCTCTCCACCTACACCAAGAACCTGCAGCGCCAGTTGGATCAGGAACTGTCAAAGCTTTACCCGGACCCCAAGGTGAAAGCCAAACGAGCCGTGATCCGCAAGGGCCGCGAAAACTATGCCTGCCTTCTGAACATTGAGGAAACGCTGCGCGCCGTGATGATGCGGGCGGGGGTTAATGAATCCAAAGGCATGGACAGGGACAAGATCCTGATGGGGCTTGTGGTCCGCTGGGCGCGCTATAGCCGCGACGGCGACATGATCGGCGGCGATTTCCCCAGCTGGCTTGGGGCGCACTTCGGCGCCGGGCGCATCGCGGGGCTGACGGACCGGCGCGGCGAATGCCTCTATTCCGCCTGCGCCCATTTCCGCAAATGTTTTGTCGAAAAGACGGCGCGCAAGGCCAAGCACGCAGACCTTGTGGTGGCCAACCATGCGCTGGTGGTCACCCAGGCCGCCACCCGCGGGGATGACCCGGACCTACCGCGCCGCTTGGTGTTTGATGAAGGCCATCATGTGTTTGAAGCGGCCGACAGTGCCTTTTCCGCCCACCTGACCGGGATGGAAGGGGCGGAGCTCAGACGCTGGCTGAGAGGCAAAGAGTCGGGTGGCACGACAAGGGCGCGGGGTCTCAAATCCCGGCTTGAGGAACTGATCAGCGACGATATGGACGCCAGGAAACTTCTGGAAGAGGTGCTGGACGCCGCAAGCCTTTTGCCGTCAGACAATTGGCTGGGGCGCGTGACCGGCGCGGCCGCCATGACCCGTTTTGAGACCTTCCTGATGCTTGCGCGGGCGCAAGTGTTGGCGCGGTCGGACGCCAATGAAGGCCCGTACGGCCTTGAAGCCACTACATCTGAGCCGATTGAAGGGCTTGTGGACGCCGCCCACGCGCTGGGCGAAGCCTTGATGCAGCTCGCCAAACCCATGGGGGCGCTTGCGGTGTTGCTCGTAAGGCGCCTGGATGAAGACGCTGAAGTGCTCGATAGCACGTCGCGCGGACGGCTTGAAGCCAGCGCGCGGTCGCTGAAGCTTCGGGCAGACACGGTGATGATGTGGGCCCAGATGGCTGAAGGCTTCGGCGCACCGGTGCCTGAACAATTTGTTGAGTGGCTGATGCTGGACCGCGCATTCGGGCGTGAGCGCGATATGGGCTTGTGCCGCCATTTCATTGACCCCACCAAACCCTTCGCCGATGTGGTGCTGGAAAACGCCCACGGTGTGGTGATCACGTCTGCTACGCTGCGCGACAAGGCCCAAAGCGATGATGCCTGGCGCACGGCCGATATGCGCACGGGCGCGCAGCATCTGACCATCGCGCCCAAGCGGCTCGGGGTGCCGTCGCCGTTCGATTATGCGGCCCAAACCAAAGTGCTGATTGTGGGTGACGTTAACAAGCATGACCCAGTGCAGGTGGCGTCAGCCTACCGGTCGCTCTTCATGGCGTCAAAGGGTGGGGCGCTCGGGCTTTTCACGGCCATCAGCCGCCTCCGGTCAACCTATGAGCAGATTGTCGGGCCGCTTGAAAGCATGGACATCCCCTTATATGCCCAGCATGTGGACCCGGTGGATACAGCAACCCTTGTGGATATTTTCCGCGACGAGCTGGACAGTTGTCTCCTGGGTACGGACGCAGTCAGGGATGGGGTGGACGTGCCGGGTGAAAGTTTGCGCCTGATTGTGTTTGATCGGGTGCCTTGGCCCCGGCCCACGCTGCTGCACCGCGCGCGCCGCGCGGCCTTCGGCGGGCGCGGTTATGACGAAATGCTGACGCGCCTCAAGCTGGCGCAGGCATACGGGCGGCTGGTGCGGCGCGCGGGTGACCGCGGCGTGTTCGTCATGCTGGACGGCCAGACCCCAACCCGCCTTCTTGAAGCCTTGCCGGAAGGCGTGGAGATTGAGCGCGTGGGCCTTGCAGACGCTGTCAAATCCATCTGTGAATTCTTCCCGGAAACCGGCGAATAAGAAAATGTTGAAGTTGAGTTTTTCCCATACACAGGGTAAGCCCTGAAACATTATGTTTGGGGGCGTTCAATGAACGAAACACGATTTGATTTCGTGACAGTTGTCTTTTCCGCCGATCTCAGGCTTTTGCAGCTGCAGGCTCGCTCGCTCGCCCGTTTTGCCGACCCATCGAATGTCGGAAAAATTCATGTCATTGTGAATGATGCCTGTTTCAAGTCAGTTGGACGGCTTTTCCGGCGCGATGTGCTGCCGGAATATGGTGCGCTTGCCCCGAAGGTCAGGCTGTGGGATTACCGCGAACTGTGGCCTGGGGGCACAAGCAAAACAGGTTGGCGGTCCCAGCAAGCGGTCAAGCTTTTGGCCGCGAACCTGGTAGAAACCGAAAACTTTGTGATTCTGGATGCAAAGAACCATTTGATCCGACCCCTGACAAGTGACGCACTGATCACTGAGGATGGCAGGCTCAGGTCGCACATGTACCGAATTCACCCTGGTTTTGCGGACCATTTCCGTCGCGCCTGCGCCTATTTCGGCTATGAAGGGGAGCCCGACCTGACCACAGGACTGCCCACCTCAACGCCCTTCTTGATGAAGCGCGATTTGGCGCAGGCGTTGATGGCAGAAATTGAAGCGCGCGAACACATGCCCTTCCCGGACTATTTCATGGAAAGTCGGGCTTTCACAGAATTCTACCTCTATTACGCCTATATCCTAGCGCGGCTCGGGGATGTCTCACAGCTTTATCAAAACCGGATGTCGCCTACGGCCACCCTGTTTGTTGGATTGGCGGGCAAACTGGAAGAAAGCATTGAGCTGTTCAAACGGTTTGAAAATCCGGCTGTTTATTGCATGGGGGTTCATCGGGAGGTCTTGTTGCAGGCCGATGCTGGACAGATAGAAATGATAAAGGACCTGTGGGCGCGCTTTGGTTTGGTGACCGACCCTAAAGAAGCAGCTTATTTCACCACATTCACCAAGCCCTTCCCCAAGTGGCGCCGTTTCCTGCCACTTTGAGGATTTCAAGACCTTTTTCTTGTGTCCGGACTGTGCCGTCGGCTACTCTCTAGCCACGACGAGAGGAGTTTATGTATGTCGACAATCAGTCCAGAAACCGCGCTAGTTTACGCCATGGTCACCGTGTCCGCGTCGGATGATGAAATGACCGATAGCGAACTGAACCGGATGACCGGGATCATTGGCTATCTGCCGGCTTTCCGGAATTATAATATCGAGCGCCTGCGCACGGACACCAACACCTGTATCGAGCTACTCCAGAGCGAAGAAGGCCTTGATGCCGTACTTGGCCTGATCGAGGAAGCCGTGCCCGCTAGCCACATGGACCTGATTTATGGTCTGGCATGCGAAGTGGCGGCATCTGACGGCTCGCTGAGCCAGGAAGAGCTGCGCCTTCTTGAGATGATGCGTCACTATTTCGATATCGACCGGCTGACGGCTGCGGCGATCGAGCGCGGTGTGGCCGCGCGGCAGAAAACCTTCTCCTGAGCTTCTGGCCAAGGGTAGAGATGGAAGGGTGCCGTTTGGCGCCCTTTTTTGTTTGCCTGCGCGAGGCCTGTTTCAAAGGGCCGATGTGGGTTTAGTCTGTTTCTAGCGGATAGGCTGGCAGGTTCTTGTGATCGCGGATACTCGCGAACGGGGTGGCGGCTTCCAGCGCGGCTTCGAGGCCGTCCTCACTCCCTGCTACAATCATGGCGCCAATGGTCCTGGCCTGAGCAACCAGAAACCGGTCAAAGGCGTCATGGGCAGGCAGGGCGGAAACCTGTTTGATTTCCTCAAGCGCTTCTTTGTGCTCATCCTTCTTGCCATAGGCCAGATATTTGATGAATTCGAACCGCACGCCGATGTCATTGGGTGCAAGCGTTACGGCCTTCTCGAATTGCTGGCGCGCGATGCCGCGCTTGGCCCCGAGCGCCAGCCGGGCAAAGAAACCGGCTTCATACACGGTGGTATGCCAGCCGCCGAGGGCGGCGTGAAGGATGCCGTAGTCGCCTGAGACAACTATAAGGTCTTCCAGCTTCCGGCGTGATGCTTTTGCGTATTTCACCTTCTTCAAACGCTTGCCTTCAAACCCAAGGCCGACGGCATAGCTGATCCGGGCGTCCAGTTGGTCGCCATCCAGCTCAATCGCCGCATTGCAGTCATCAAGCGCGCGGTGCAGCGTATGCACCTGGGTTTCGCCGTTTTCAAAAAAGCCGCCCAGCACCAGTCCGGTTCGGCAGGCAGCGGCATAGCCTTCAGCGCCACCGGCCGCTTCAAAAAGGTCTCGGGCTTTCTGGTAATCCCCGGCTCGATAGGCCTCCCAGCCTGCGTTAACGTCTGCGTGCGCTGACGGCGGGCCAAGGAAAAGGAGACAAAGCGTAAAAACCAGAACTCTCATATGCGCCATTTTAAGCGAGCAGTTATGAACAATCGTATAATGCGCCCGGATGCCCAATGGTCAGGCGCGCCAGAAAACAGGGGAAAACAGCACGAGCACGGAGAACAGCTCCAGCCGCCCGATAAGCATACCGATTGAAAGGAGCCATTTGGCTGTGTCCGTGAGGCTGGAGAAATTGCCAGCGGGGCCAACCACATCGCCGATACCGGGCCCGACATTCGCCATCGCGGTTCCCACAGCCGACATGGCGGTGACAATATCTGTCCCTGTACTGGCGACCAGGATCGACAGGATCAGGAAGATGGCCATGAAGAACATCAGGAAGCTCATAACAGAGCCGCGCACATCGTCCGGGATCGGGCGGCCGTTATAGCGCGCCACGAACACGCCGTTTGGCTGCAGTGTGTGCCTGATCCAGCTTCGCATGGACTTGAGCAGCACCTGAAAGCGGAAAATCTTGATACCGCAGCTGGTGGACCCGGCGCAGCCGCCAATAAACATGACAAAGAAGAAAAGCGTGCTGGAGAAGGCGCCCCACTGGCCATAGTCCGTCGAGGCATAACCCGTGCCCGTGAGGACAGAGATGATATTGAGGCTGCCATACCGGAAGGCCTCAGCCACGGTGAAATCCTTCCAGATCACCAACCACACGGTGACAAAGGCGCACAGAAAGGCAACAAGCCACAGGAACCCCCGGGTCTGTTCATCCCGCCAGAGCGCGAGCGGCCTGCCCCTGAGGAGCTGTAGAAACAGCAAAAAGGGGATCGACCCGATGATCATGAAGGCCAGGGCAATCATGTCGACGCCGTAGCTGTCGAACTTGCCGATTGAGGCATCATAGGTGGAAAAGCCGCCGGTGGCGATGGTGGTCATGGAATGGGCCAGCGCGTCAAACGCGCCCATGCCTGCCAGCATGTAAAGCATCATACAAAGGGCCGTGAAAGCCACATAGATGCCGCTGATGGCAACTGAAATCTGGGCTGCGCGCGGCAGGATCTTCTCAACCGTTTCGAAGCTTTCGGTCCTGAAAACCTGCATGCCGCCCACCTGCAGCATCGGCAGCACGGCGACAGCCATCACAACAATCCCGATTCCGCCGAACCACTGCAATAGCGCCCGCCACAGAAGAATGCCGGGCGGTGCATGATCCAGCCCACTGATGACGGTGGACCCGGTGGTCGTCAGCCCGCTCATGGCCTCGAAATAGGCGTCGGTGAAGCTGAGGTCCAGTTCCGAGAAGGCAAGCGGCAGCGCTGCGAAGCCCGGCAGCACCGCCCAGGCCAGCGTGGTCACAAGGAAAGCCTGCCTGAGGTTCAGCGTATCGCTGCTGTCACGGGTGGAGAGCATTAGCATGCCGCCAACGACGGCTGTAAGGAACAGGGCGATCAGGAAGGTTTGCCAGTCGGGGTTGCCCATCACCAGATCTGTCAGGGTCGGCAGGATCATGCCTGCGGCCAGTAACACAACAAGCGCGCCAAGCGTGTAAAGAACAGGTCTCAGGTCCATGTATGCCGGGTTTCCCGCTGATCCAACTGTGGCTTAAACGATATCAATGTCTAATTGATATCAAGCGACGTATGGGGACTATCCAGCGAAAAGGCAGGAATTTCAACATCAAAGGTATGGCCGTCGGTGCGGCGCATCTCGTAAGAACCGCCCATGAAGCCGGACGGCGTGGAAAGCGGCGTGCCGCTTGTATAGATGAAACTGTCGCCGGGGCTGATGAGCGGTTGTTCGCCCACAACACCCTCGCCGCGCACTTCATGGATGCCGCCAACGCCGTCGGTGATGATCCAGTGTCTGCTCAGAAGCTTGACCGGGGTATCGCTCTTGTTGGTGATCTTGATCCTGTAGGCCCAGACATACTGGCCCTCTTCAGGCTCTGACTGTTCATTCAGGAAATAGCTCTGGACAGCGACATGCACACCTTCCGTTTCCGCTTCAAACGTCAGTACGCCATCAATCAGATCGTCATCGCTGTCCATAATGTCTCCTGTTAGACCCTCACACGCCCGCTTTGTCGAGCGCCTGCATCACATCCTGAACCAGATCGTCCCCGTTCTCAAGGCCAACCGAGAAACGGATCAGCCCGGGCGTGATGCCAAGCTCAAGCCGGTCTTCCTCAGCCAGCGCCTTGTGGGTCGTGGACCATGGGTGCGTGGCGATCGACCGGCTGTCCCCAAGGTTGTTGGAGATATCGGCGATTTCAAGGCTGTTCATGAAGGTGAAGGCCTGCTCGCGCCCGCCCGGCAGCTCGAACACCACCATGGTGCCGCCGCGCTCCATCTGGGCGCGGGCCAGGTTTTGCTGCTTGAAATTCGGCAGGTCTGGATGGCGGGTATCCACCACACGTTCGGCAATCGCTTTGGCCAGCTTCTCGGCATTGTCGCACATGCCGTGCACCCGAAGGGAAAGCGTTTCCAGACCCTTCAGGTTTACCCACGCGTTGAAGGGCGACATGGCGCAGCCCGTGTGCCGGTAATAGGCATAGAGATGCTCCTCGTCGAATTCCTTGCTGCAGAGCACGATACCGCCCAGGCAACGCCCCTGCCCGTCGATATGCTTGGTGGTTGAATAGGCCACGATGTCGGCGCCAAGTTCCATCGGGCGCTGCAACACAGGCGTTGCGAACACGTTATCCACCACCAGAAGCGCGCCGTTTTCGTGCGCCAGGTCCGCCAGCGCGCGGATATCCACAATCTCAAGCGTCGGGTTGGCTGGCGTTTCGGTGAACAGGATTTTCGTGTTTGGTTTGATGTTCGCTTTCCATGCTTCAAGGTCCGTGCCGTCCACTACCGTGGTCTCGATGCCGAACCTGGGCAGATAGGTGTCAAGAAGCCAGCGGCAGGAACCAAACAAGGCCCGCGCGGCCAACACATGGTCGCCTGCCTTCAGGCTGGCCATCAGGGATGCGGTCATCGCCGCCATGCCGGTGCCGGTGGCCCGCCCCACGTCTGCGCCTTCAAGAAGCGCCATGCGCTCTTCGAACATGGCAACGGTTGGGTTGGTCTGGCGGCTGTAGGTAAAGCCTTCGGCGCGGCCATCGAAGCGGGCTTCGGCCACTTCGGCTGTTTCATAAGTGAAGGCCGATGTCATGAACATGGCCTCGGACATTTCCCCGAAGTCAGACCGCATCGATCCCGCGCGTACCATCTGGGTCTGGCGTGCCCATTTGCTGGTTTTGCTGCGGTCTGTGCCGGTGCCTTTTTTCATCTGTCGTCTCCAGAGAGTGCTTACTTCAGGGATTGAATATAGCTGCATAAAAGCATGCGAGCCTTTGATGCGCTGCCATTTTGGACGCGTCAAGACAAAGCATGTGACGGCAGTCTATCATTTCTTGCTTTTCAGAGAAGCTGTCGTTAATGGTGTTTTCACCAGCCATGGTACGCGCGGGTGTAGCTCAATGGTAGAGCAGAAGCTTCCCAAGCTTAAGACGAGGGTTCGATTCCCTTCACCCGCTCCAAACAAAGAATTTACTTTGTATTACCAACCAATCAGGGCTGTTGACACCGGTTCCTTGGTACACGCATCGATGATAACAGCTGAACCACCATCAAAACCAAGTGGTGCATCATCTTTTGGGATATCAAAATCATAGCGAAGAAGTTGTTGATCGTTTTCCCGCTTATACCCTACGGCTGAAGGTCTATGGTACTTGAATGTGGGATCATATGTTCCCTCGGCAGCCATATAACTGACGATATCTTCTTTGCGCTCCAAATACAGGGCTGTAGGCGTCACGACATTGGGACCGCACTTGATTTGTCTGTTTTCGGCGTCCCATTTGAAATTGGAATGCCCCGCGCACGCCGAGAGTCCCATAACAAGAGAAACAAAAGCCAGTTTTGCATAGCCCATGTTAATCCCCCAAATTTCTTGCCCCACTTTCATATCATCGTTAAACCCTTCGGAAAGCAACTTCAAAGATAAAGGGGAGCAATCATGGATCTCACCATCTGGCACAATCCGCGCTGCAGCAAATCCCGCCAAACGCTGGCGATTCTGGAGGAAAAAGGCTTCGCACCCACCGTGCGGCTGTATCTTGAGGACGCGCCATCGGAAGCAGAGATCAAAGACGCGCTCGCGAAGCTCGGCATGGATGACCCGCGCGCGCTGATGCGCAAGGGCGAGGACGAGTATAAAGCTGGCGGCTGCGCCGACATGGAAGGTGATGCGCTCATCAAAGCCATGGCTGCGACGCCGAAATTGATCGAACGCCCGATCGTGTTTAACGGCGAAAAAGCCAAAATTGGCCGCCCACCGGAAGGTGTCACTGAAATCCTCTGACACGTCAATAGCGTCATTCGCCGTTTGCGAAGCCGGCGAGTGACCACCGGAAAACGAAACCTCTTCGTTAAAGCGTTAGGATGCCCCGACCCACCAACAAAAGCGCCACGGCAATGAGGCCGAAGCCGCTCAGGGTATCCATGTTGAGGCGCGCGCCAAGTCGAGATTTTGCCGCACTGTGTGCGATCAGCGCGTAGCCAAAAATGAAAGCCCCATCGATTAGGACGAACGTGGTGCCGTAAATCACCGACTGCACGGCTACGCTAAGCGTTGTGTCGATAAAGCCGGGGAACAGGGCCATGAAAAATACGATGGCCTTGGGGTTGCTCACACACGCCAGAAAGCCGCTCAGGAAGGCTGACCGGTAGGCTGGTGCTTTCGGTTTCTCCGGAGTGTTGGCCTTGGCGTCCCTCAGGCTTCGCGCAGCCAGCCACAGGATATAAAGCCCGCCCAGGATCTGCAGCCACGGCAGGATGCTCGATGCCAGCCGTACCAGCACCTCAAGGCTGAGAACCGCCACCAGAATATGGACGACTGTACCGAGCGCATCGCCCAGCGTGGCAATGAAGGCGGCTTTCGGCCCATGACGAACCGCCTGGCTTGAGGCAAGCGCAACAGACGGCCCCGGCGAGACGGCGATAAGGAGCGTGGCAGCCAGAAAGCCTAAAAAAAGGGCTGTGTTCATTCCCTTGTGTCCCCATCCAGCCTGCGCTCAAGCCGCGGATACCATATGGCCTGCGTAAGCCCGCGCATGCCAAGGAAGACCATCATCGCGATCCAGAGCCCCACCAAGCCAAACCGGTCCGCGAGCGGCCCGATTGATGGTACGAAAACGGCTACGGATACCGCAATGGTGCCGAACATGGCGCGGCCCGCGGTGGCGCCGATATAGATGCCGTCATACTGGTAACACCAGGCGCCGATCACCGGTAGCAGGGTGATCACCGGGATCACAGCGGTGGCGGCAGTGCGCACGCTTTCCACGTCCGTCAGCGCGTGAATGAGCGGTGCGCCGCCAAAATAGAAACCGGCGGCATAAAGAAGCGCCATAGCGCCCGACCAGGCCATGCCGTATTTGACCCAGGCTCGGAATTCAAACCGCACACCTTTGCCATATGCCGCGCCTGCGAGTGCTTCGGAGGCGTAGGCGAACCCATCCAGCCCCAGGGCGATCAGCATCATGAAGGTATTCAGCACATGGTGCGCCGCCAGTGCCACTTCGCCCAGCGCCGCGGCTTCGCGCGTCAAGATGGCAAAGGCAAAGATGAGGAGGAGCGTGCGCACAAAGATGAAGCCGTTCACGCTCATCAGCTTTTTCATCTTGGCCGGGTTATAGGTTTCGCTCTCTCGCACGGCCATGGCCAGTTTGCGCAGCCCCAGCGTGCGGCTGATGAACAGGAACCCGAGTGCCACTGCCAGCCATTCCGCGATCAGGGAGCCAAGCGCCACGCCCGCGACGCCCATGTCGAACCCCAGCACGAACAGTAGGCTGAGGGCGGCGTTGGCGATATTGAGCGTCAGCTGCAGATAGAGCGACAGCTTCGCCCGCGCTGTACCGATGAGGAAGCCATTGATACCGAGCCCCAGAAGGGCGGCGGGGATCGCCCAAAGGCGGATGTCGAAATAGGTGTCGAAAAGCGGCAGCACATCAGTGGGAGGGTCAAGAAACGCGAGCGCCGCAATCCGGAACGGCGTGGACAGCGTAAGGAACACAAGACCCAGCATGGTTGCCAGCATGGTTGCACGCAGAAGAACCCGCGCCACCTGGTCCTGGTCGTCGCGCCCGTGCGCCTGCGCCACCAGCCCCGTGGTGCTCATGCGCAGGAAACCGCACGCCCAGTAAACATAGCTGAAAAGAAGGGCACCCACACTGACAGCCGCCAGATATTTTGCCGCCGGCAGGTGGCCGATGATCCATGTGTCGACAAGCCCAACGAGTGGCGCCGACGAATTGGCGATGATAGCCGGTCCGGCGATCTCCCAGATGCGCCTGTGCGGGTGTTTGATCGCAGCCGCTGTCATAGGACAGCCTTTTTGGGCACATTTTGGGCCCTATGGGTGTGCCCTTTTGTGCCATAAGGGCACAATGGGAACGGATGTGTGCCCTTCCTGTCGGCCCCTATTCCGGGCACCGCCCCACGCCCACATATTTGAAGCCTTCGTCCGCCAGGTTGGCGCGGCCATAGATGTTCCTGAGGTCAACCAGCAGGGGTGCCTTTAGAAGGTCTTTGACGCGGCCCAGGTCAAGCGCGCGGTACTGGTTCCATTCTGTCAGGATCACCAGCGCGTCGGCATCTGTCATGGCGTCATAGGGGTCGTCACAAAACTCCATGTTTTCAAGCAGTTCGCGCGCTTCTTCCATGCCTTTCGGGTCATGGGCGGCCACGCTCGCGCCTGCTGCCTGCAGCGCCGGGATGATGTCGAGCGAGGGGCTTTCGCGCATGTCGTCGGTGTTGGGTTTGAATGTCAG
Source organism: Kordiimonas lipolytica (assembly GCF_001550065.1). Next base: position 45,410 of record NZ_LRUB01000024.1, on the reverse strand, counting down.
GCCGAGGATGGCGATCTTTTTGCCGTCAACTGATCCGCCGCAGGCGCGGATGATCTTGTCGGCCATTGCCCGCTTGCGCTCTTCGTTCACCTCAACCACGGACCGCACGATCCGCATGGGAACCTTGTGTTGGTCCGCCGTGCTCACCAAGGCTCTGGTATCCTTGGGGAAACAGCTGCCGCCATAGCCCGGACCCGCGTGCAGGAACTTACCGCCGATGCGGGTGTCGAGACCAATACCCTTGGCGACTTCCTGCACGTCCGCGCCTACTTTTTCGCACAGGTCGGCCATCTCGTTGATGAAGCTGATTTTGGTGGCCAGGAAAGCATTGGCGGCATATTTGATCACCTCTGCCGTCTCGCGGCTGGTGAACAATACCGGTGTTTCGTTGAGGAACAGCGGGCGATAGAGCTCCCTCAGGACCGCCTGCGCGCGCTCGGTGTCGGCGCCGCACACAACCCGGTTTGGGCGCATGAAATCTTCAATCGCGGCGCCTTCACGCAGGAACTCCGGGTTTGATGCCACGTCAAACAGGGAGGCGTTCAGTTTGGCGGACAGGATGTCCTTGATCCGGGCACCGGTGCCTACCGGAACTGTCGATTTGGTGACCACCACCGTATAGTCCTTGATGTGGTCAGCCGCTTCTTCGACTGCGGCAAAGACATACTGCAGGTCGGCCTGGCCGTCGCCGCGGCGACTTGGGGTGCCAACAGCGATGAACACGGCCTCAGCCTCTTTCATGGCGGTACCCAGGTCGGTGGTAAAATGCAGCCGCCCGGCCGCCCGGTTCTTGGCAACCATACTGTCGAGCCCAGGCTCATAAATTGGCATGATATTCTGATTCAGCGCGTCTATCTTTTTCGGGTCCTTGTCCACACAGGTGACCGTATGACCGAATTCGGAAAAACAAGTGCCTGAAACAAGCCCAACATAGCCGGTGCCAATGACTGCAATTTTCATGATGCGTTCCCTGGATCAATGCCTTAGCTGATGTTCATTGCAGCTAGCGGCGGCTTCGTCAATGGCGCATGCCATAGCGTGGCCATATTACGCTAATGTGATAGGGTTGATCCGTCACCTCGAAATTTTGCGAAGGGTGGCGTGCCTCACATCCGTATCTGGATCAGAGAATGTGATCTGCCTGAAGAGTAAGAGCTTGCGGCAAAAGAGTGAAGAACTGGATGACGAAACGCTGGTGACCCATGTTGCCGCGGCCGACAGGGGGGCTTATGCCGTGCTGGTGCACCGCCATGGTCTCCGGTACAGGGCCCTTGCCTACCGTATGCTGGGCGACCTGGCGCTGGCGGAAGATCTAGTGCAGGAAGCTTTTGTCAAACTATGGACCCACGCGGACAGGTTTGATGCGAAGAAGGCCAAGTTCACCACCTGGTTTCACCGAATTGTGGTGAACAGGTGCCTGGACGAAAAGCGCAAGCGCACCCCTGACCCGTTGCCGGAGGGTTTTGACCAGCAGGATGAGGCTGACAATGCCGAGGACATCATGGTCACCGACAGCGCTAACCATGTGCTGAGGAACGCGGTCTCAAACTTACCGGAGCGCCAGAGGGTGGCGGTTACGCTGAGCTATTTTGACGGCCTGTCGAACATAGAGGCCGCAGAGGTGATGGATTTGAAGTTGAAGGCCTATGAAAGCCTGCTGGTGCGGGCACGGGCGAAGCTCAGGGACGAGCTAGAAGGCAGCAAGAGCGGTTTACTTGCGGTTTTAGGATAGGAGGGCAAAGATGAAGCCCATCACAATTGAAGAGTTTGAGTTGGCAAGGGCCGCGTACGGGGCAAACATGGCCGAATGGCCCGCTGATCTTGCCGAGCGCGCCCGGCAGTTCCTGACAACAGAGGAAGGCGCGGCTTTCGCGGCTGCCGAGTTGTCGCTGGATGCCCAGTTGGCCGATATGGCTGCGCCGATGGATGCAGACGCTGGCGCCGACGCCTTTCTTGATCGCCTGCTGGACGTACCGGCGCAGCATACCCAAGTGATTGAGTGGGGTGATGCCGGGTTCCTGTCCACGCTCACAGGCCTTTACCGAGATTTTCGCAACCTGTTTTCACCTATTGGGGTTTTGTCCCAGGGTGTCGCCTATGCCCTTGTTCTGGTTGTTGGGGTTTTTGTCGGGCTGCAACAGCCCTATGATGAAGAAAGCTCGCTTGATCTAAGCAGCACGCTTTTCTCAAGCAGTGCAGATTTTTACGTTGGGGATCAATAAGATATGACCGGCAAAATGAAATGGATATTGGTTCTTCTGGCCGCTTCACTTGCGGTTAACCTGTTCATTGGCGGCGTGATCCTTGGGCGCCAGTTCCGCGCCGAAGACGGCCCAAGAGGTGCTCCGCGTGAGCGTGTAGAGTTCAACCTCAGGCGTCTCGCGGCGTATCTGCCGGAATCGGAACAGGGCGCGCTCAGGGAAATCCTTCAGGATCATCGCCGTAGCCTGCGAACCCACTTCCGCGATATGCGGCAGAGTGAACAGCGCATCAAGGACCTTCTGGGTGCGGAAAGCGTTGATTTGCCTGCCCTTGAAGCCGCGCTTGAGAGCCATCAGGCCAAGGCGGAAGAACTAAAGGCCCCGCTGCGTGACATCATCCTGAATGTTGTTGCCAAGCTGGACCAGGAGACCCGCAAGGCTCTTGCAGAGGACCTGTTTGAGCGCCGTGGGCCTGGCCCGGAAGGTCGCCCGCTGCACCGCCCCGGCATGGGTGGTTCCCCGGACGGCAGGCGCCCACCACCCCCGCCGCGGGGTGATGAAGACTTCGAACCCGATGACAGGCCGCCACCACCACCTGGCGCCTAGCCGGTCACATTTTCGTAAAGAATTCACGAAAATTAGCGCTGGTGCGGGTTTCATGCTAAAATGCACGCATGACAAGCGCTAGCACGTTGCCTTCGGTTGGTCCACCGCCGCCGAATATGCGGCGACCCAATGTGCCGGAGGACTTGAAACCAAAGATTGCCACCCGGGCGGAAGAGCTTTCGCGCCCGGCCATTTATCGTGCGCCCCCCGAAGCCTCACCAGAACCCCAACCCAGGCAGGCAGCTTCAGGGGTTCAGCAAGGCCCTGCAGGGCCGGGCCAAAAACCCCAAGGCAACAATTCCGCCGTTGCGCTTCAGGTGCTGGAAGGCCAGCAAGCTGCCGCGACTGTTGCTCAAGGGGCTAACAACAGGCCTGTGGCTCCGCCCAAGCTGGAAGAACAGCAATCAAGGTCTCAGGATATCAAGCTCTCTGGTGAGCTCTCAGAAGAAGACAAGGCATATGTGCGCGAGCTTAGAGCCCGCGACAGGGAAGTGCGGGCACATGAAGCAGCACACGCCACCGCGGGCAGCGGCTACACCAGTTCTCCCAATTTTGAATATGTCAGGGGCCCCGACGGGGTTCAGTATGCGGTTGGCGGCCATGTGAGTATCGACACGAGCACTGTGCCGGATGACCCGGAAGCCACTGTTGCCAAGATGGAAGTCGTTCGCCAGGCAGCACTTGCTCCGGCCCGTCCGTCTGGTCAGGACAGGGCCGTGGCGTCCGCGGCCGAGCAGTCGCTGAGAGCTGCGCAGGCGGAACTGCAGGAACAACGCGCTGCAGAACAGCAGGAACAGCTTGAAGGCAGTGATGGGCCGGGCGAGGCCCCAGCTGACGCTTTTGGTTTAGCCGAACAGAATGAAACTGAGGCTGGGTTGGCGCCCGAAGGCCCAGCATTTGGCGTCAATGCGCCGCGGCCAGAGGTTCAGCAACCAACCGCAATCAGCATTGACTTGATCGCCTGATACTTCAGCGGTGGCTTGAGCCAACGGCCTCTCCAACAGAATTGAACCCGTCGGCTTTCAAAAGCGCTGCCAGATCTTTTTTCACCCGATGCACCAGCGCCGGGCCTTCATAGACAAGCATGGAATAAAGCTGCACCAGTGACGCGCCAGCCTTGATTTTGGCATAGGCATCCCGCCCGCTTGCGATCCCACCAACGCCGACAAGCGGCACTTTTCCATCTGTCGCCTGATACATGGCGCTTAAGGTTTCGGTGGATAGGCTCATTAGTGGGGCACCGGAAAGGCCGCCGGTTTCGCCCTTTTGGCTTGAGACAAGCGTGTCAGGGCGGGTGATCGTTGTGTTGGAGACAATCAAACCATCGATCTCTGTGTTCAGCGCGATGTCTGCGATGTCTGCGATGTCCGCCTCAAGAAGGTCTGGCGCGATCTTGACCAGCATCGGGATATAAGGCTTGCCGCCCTTTATTTGCGTGGCGCGGGCTTCAAGCACACGGCCGATCAGGTCCTCAAGCGCGGCCTTTGACTGAAGCGCCCTAAGGCCCGGCGTATTCGGGCTTGAGATATTGACGGTAAAATAGTCGCTGAGACCATAAAGCCGATTGATGCCTGTGACATAGTCTGCGGTTCGGTCTTCGGCGTCTTTGTTGGCGCCCACGTTGGCGCCGACAGGCTGACGTGTTGCTGGCAAAGCTTTCAGTTGCTTTTCGAAATAGTCGAGGCCCTCGTTATTGAAGCCAAACCTGTTGATCACTGCTCTGTCTTCGGAAAGGCGGAACAGCCGCGGTTTGTCGTTGCCTGCTTGGGGTTTTGGCGTAACCGTACCGGCCTCGGTGAAGCCGAACCCCATTTTCTGTGCACCCATAACGGCGTCTGCATTTTTGTCAAAACCGGCAGCAAGGCCAACGGGGTTGGAAAACTTGAGGCCAAAGGCTTCCGTTGCCAAGACTGGGTCATCGGCCGCACTGCCGAAACAGCCGGTGATGCCTGCTTTGAGCGCGCTAATGGTCAGGTTATGGGCTTTTTCAGGATCCAGCGCGTGGATGAACGGGCGTGCAAGCGGGAATAGGTTAATCATTGCGCAAGTCCTTGAATATGGGGCTAAAATCAAACCCGTCAGCAGACTTCTCTAGGGGCCAAGCCTTTGCTACAGCAGCCATAGGCAGACGGCCGTATAAGTGGGGAAACAAGTCGCCGCCGCGTGACGTTTCCCACTTCAACTCACCTTTGGGTAGGCGTTCCGGGTCAACAGCAAGCACGTGAATGATTGTTTCATCCGAAAAATACCGCGCGGCGGTTTCTGCGACCTGGGTGTCGGACGACAAGTGAATATATCCGTCCTCATGGTCGATCGGCGCGCCGCAGAAGGTGTCGGCATGCTCGGCTTCTTGCCATTCGCCTGGGCGCAGAATTTTAAAAATCATGGCTGACATGTGGTTTGAATAGGCGCTTCGACGGCGGCTTTCAAGCGAATAGTCGCACCAGAACGCGCTACTTGGCGCGTTCTGTGGTTTCCTTTGAAACATCCGAGAAAGACTCGATGCGGCAAGGAGTGCCGCTCCGGGTGATGATATCATCAAACCGGGCGCAAAGCTTACCGTTCACCGGGGTGAAGGACATATATTTGTGATAGTAGAGTTGCGGGCAATGTCTTTTCAGCCGCAAAAGAATGTCTTTCTGGCCTTGCATCTCAAGACGTACCAGTTCGTCCGACACGACGCGGTAGCCACTTATTTTATCAGCGTTGATGCATTGCTTGTCATCAATAGGCTTGGCATCAGTGGTTTCCTGCGCTTGTGCAACAGTAAACGACACTAGGGCCAACACACCGGCGATTGGGAAAAACAAAGACAGTCGGCTAACGTCAGGCATCGCGTTCCTCGGATTCAGGCTTGGTTCATGCTGTGAAATTCAAGCTGAACCGATCATGAATTTACACAGTCTTTCGCCAGATAGCACTTGTTTTGACCCCAATTAGTGACGACATTAAGGGTTCAGGCAACGAATTTCCGTCAGGGAGGCAACCGGATGGCAAAAGAGATATGGCTCTGGCTCAAGGAATTGGCAGGCAAGGCGGTCGGCGGCCTTGGTCGCTGGCTCAAGAAGCTGTGGCGTTATCTTGCTGGCTGGCTGTCGACCGTATCGGGCAGCACCTGGCGCAAGGTCGCTGTCGCTGTGCCTGTCCTGTTCTTCCTCTATATCGTTATCGGCATGATGGTGGTTCACCGTGTGGATGACAGCCTTGACGGCGGCCCAAATGTCGCGCCCGGTGGCTCGCATGTGGTGAATACGGTGTCTTATCTCGTGCGGCGCGAGGTGGTCGATAATAACTGGACACCAAATGACCCTGCTTTCTTGCCAGGTTGGTGGCTTGATAATACGCCGAACTACCAGAAGGGCATGATGGGAGCGCTTGCGCGGTTTTCGTTTGAGCTTCGAGACCAGCTCGGGCGCACGCGCGGCTCCAGCGCGGTTGATGAGAATTTGGAGAAAGCTGCGGGTGATCTGTCCAAGGAACCTGACCGCTGGGTGATTGATTTTTCCACGTCGCTTCTGCCCACAACGCCGTCTCATACCTACTATAGGGAAGCGATCAAGGAACTTGACGCCTATAACGCCAGACTGGTTTCAGGAGAGGCTGTGTTCGAACGCCGGTCCGACAATTTCCTGGCGACCCTTGACCGCATTGCGCTCGACCTTGGCGCATCGTCCGCAGCACTTGAGCAATATGTTGGCGAAAATGCCGGCGGCGTTCTGCCGGACTTTGGCGCAGATGATCTCTTTTATCAGGTGAAAGGCCAGGTTTATGGCTATCTGATGATCCTGAAGGCGCTGAGGCAGGATTTCCCGAATGTGATTGAAAGCCGAGAGCTTGGTTCGCTGTATGATGAGCTGCTTGCGTCCATGACAGCGGCGGCGACGCTTGATCCCATGCTGGTGACAAATGGTGCTGCCGACGGCTTTATCGCTAACCATCTGTCTGTTCAGGGGTTTTATCTTCTTCGGGCCCGCACGCAACTGAGGGAAGTCAGCAATATCTTGCTCAAATAACTTGCGGATAGACCGGTCATAAGCCACTCTGGAGTACGAAAAAAGGGGGACTGGCAGAGTGACAGAAGAAATCCATGGGCCAATACGGCCAGTCACGAAACGGGTTCGAAAACTGATGGTTGTGGTGGATGGATCGCCTGAATCCAAGGTCGCCATCCGCTTTGCGGCTGCGCGTGCTGCCCACATCACTGGCGGCGAGTTGATCCTCTTTCACTGCATTCGCCCAGGCGAATTCCAGCACTGGATGGCTGTGGCGGACCGCATGCGCGAGGAAGCGTATGAGGAGGCCGAAGCCCTTTTGGCGGAAGTCTCCGAACGCCTGCATGCTTATTGCGGCGTGACGCCCGAGATCATCATTGCCGAAGGCGAGCCTCAGGAAGAAATCAAGAAAAGCATCGATGAACAGAAGGATATCTTCGGTTTGGTGCTGGGCGTGGGCTCGGAAGGTGGGCCGGGGCCTCTGGTGGACTATTTCACCAATGAGCTCGCAAGCCAGCTGCCGTGCCCGCTGTTTCTCATTCCAGGCAATATGACGTACGAGCAAGTCGACGCCATGGCCTAGGCTTCAAACTCTATTTTTCCGATTTTATCAGGTCCGGCAGGGCATCCGAAAAGCTTGGGTAAATCAGATTGATGCCCAGGTCTTTTTTGATGCGGTCGTTTCTTACCAGCTTGCTTTCCGCATAAAAGCTTCGCGCCATCGGGCTCATATCCGCCTGTTCCAGTGGGATTTCCGGCGGTGGGGTGATGCCCATTGCAGTCGCTGCCTCCAGGATGACATCCTGCGGCGCACATGGTGTGTCATCAGCCAGATTGAAGATGCCGGTTGGGCAGGCGCGGTTCATGGCAGCCCAAACGGTCTGGGCGATATCAGCCACATGAATACGGCTGAACTTCTGCCCCGGTTTGACAATGCGCCTTGCCTTGCCGTCAAGAAGCGAGCGTACGGCGTTACGCCCTGGGCCATAGATGCCCGCCAGGCGGAAGATGTGAAGTGATGCGCCAAGCGTGTCTGCGACCTGCCGCCAGCTGTTTTCCGCTTCCACCCGTCGCTTGCCGCGATCCAGGCTGGGGGCTGGTGGTGTGTCTTCATCCACCCAGGCGCCGCCATGATCGCCGTAAACATTTGTGCTGGAAAGATAGCCGATCCATTTGGGCGCATTAAGTTGGCCCAGGTGATTTTTAAGTAACCGCAGGACAGGGTCCCCTTCCGCATCCGGTGCGGTGGACACCAGCCAGTGGGTCACACCTTCAAGCGCCGATTTGAGGTCATCAGCGTTAAACGCAACAGGCGCGATGCTGAGTGCCTTGAGCTCTTCCACCTTGTCAGGGTTTCGGTAGGTGCCGCTCACTGTCCAGCCGGCATCCTGTGCCTTTTTTGCAATGGCTCGGGCGCTGAAGCCTGGCCCAAAGATCATTAGGTGCGGATTATTCGACATGAGGATCACTTACTGCCTTGAAATTGCCACGCGCTTTGCGCATTTTCCCTGCCATGAAAACAAAAGCCAGCATAACCATTTTCCTCCTGGTTGCCAGTACGGTTGCAATCACGTCTTTGACAGGTGCAGCGGCCGCCCGGTCCGCAGTCAAGGATGAAGACCGATACGCCAATTGTATGGATATGGCAGACCGGTCACCCGACAAGGGCATCAATCTGGCATTGGCCTGGATTGCCGATGGCGGCGGGGTACCGGCGCGCCACTGTGAAGCCTATGGCCTTGCACGCTTGGGAGAACATGCGGAAGCTGCGGCCCGGTTCCTGAAAATCGCGGAAGACATGCGCATTGGCCGCGACATGCCGATCCGGATGGGTAAACGCATTGTTGCCAGTGCGCCGATGCTTGCTGACATGTATGGCCAGGCCGCGAACGCCTGGTTGCTCGCGGACGAACTGGTCCGCGCCGAAGATGCGATTGATCTCGCGCTAACACTTGCGCCCAAAAACACGCCCCAGGAGTATGAACTGGTATTGGACCGGGCACGCATTGCAGCTGCGGACGAGGATTTCCAGCTCGCGCTCAGGGACCTTGACTATGTCTTGAAGGGTGATCCGGGCAGGAAGGACATTCTGGTGCTGGTGGCTGCTGCTGCTCGTGGCGTGGGTGATTATGGCCGCGCCAACCAGGCCCTTGAAGCCTTTCAGGCGGTATTCCCGAATAACGCATCGGGCTATCTGGAACTCGGAAACCTGAGGCACGCGGAGGCTGACAGGAAAGCCGCCCGGCAGGCGTGGCTCAAGGTATTGCTTCTTGAGGATCAGGGGCCGAGCGCCGATGCTGCGCGCGCCAATATCGAAAAAATGGATGTGCAGGCAGCGGACACGCCGGCAGGTTAGAAGCTCACTTTCGCCTCATAGAGGTCCGGCAGGTTATTCTCAAACAGAACTGCGTCCCCGGCTTTCCAGTGGCTGCGCACCCATGTTTCGGCATCTTCCTGTTTTGCGAAAGTCATGACCGTGACATGCCCGTCATTGGCTTTCTCCAGCGCTTTCACAAAGGTGGGGATGCGGTCCGGCGTCACGACTGCAACGATATCGCAGTGCCTTGCCGCCAGCGCGCCCAAATGGGCGTGTTCTTCTTCGTGCTTGTCGCCCAGTTCTACCATGCCCGGGGTCACAAGGATGCGCCTGCCGCCCTCATCCACCAGTACATCAAGCGTTTCAAGGGCTGCTGCGAAACCCACAGGGTTTGAGTTGTAGGCGTCGTTGATAATCGTCGGCTGGCCTGTGCTGCGGCTTACTTCCAGCCGGTGTCTGATTTGCGGCATGCTTGCCAGCCCGCCTTTGATGGCTGCCCACGGCAGGCCCAGGGCCCGTGCGGTCGCGGCTGCAAGGGCAATGTTGCCCGCTTGGTGGCGCCCATAAAGGGGCACCTTGAGAGCATGTTTTTCACCGCCTTCAGTGACATGCACAGTAAGTCCGTCTTTGGTGGCGTCGAAGCCGTCAAAGGAGACATCCTTGCCCTCACCCACCAGTGTATAGGCGCCTTTGACAGCCGACATGCGTTCGTCCAGCAGACGGTCTTCGATACCGGCGCAATTCACCACAACCTTGCCGCCCCGCGCGAAAGCTGCTTCGGCAATCTCGAATTTGGCGCGGGCCACAGTCTCAAGCGACTTGAAGCGTTCATAATGCGCGGCACCCACAGCCGTAATCAGCGATACATCCGGCGGCGTCAGCGTGCACAGCCGCGCAATGGAACCGGGGCCATAAGCGCCCATTTCAACGATGAAAAACTGGTGCTCCGGCTTTAGCTGTTCGCGGATCACCCGCGTGATGCCCATGTCTGTGTTGACACTGCCGGGGGTCGCAAGCGTTGGGGCGGCCGCTGCCAGAATATGGTTCAGAATATGCTTGGTGGATGTCTTGCCAAACGACCCGGTGATGGCAATCACTTTGGGTTGCAGCTCAGCAAACTTATCAATCGCCTCCTGCCTGAATTTGGCTTTGACACGTTCTTCGGCGGGCTCCAAAAGCTTGTTGGCAAGCACCAGCATCATGGGCGGCGCCTGCACGAAACCGAGAAGAAGCACGGCCAGCAGGACAGCTTCCCAGTTGAAAGTCATGGCCGCAAAGCCGATGCCGGACCGGTCCAGTTGAAGGGCATAATTGGTGCCTTGCGGCGCCAGTTGCGCCGCCAGCACAATAATCACCAACAAAGCAGCAGAAAGCCCCATATAGACCGTAAGGATGCGCTTGACCCGCGCAGTCTGCACCAACGGCTTTTTGGATTGCGTGCGGATAGCGCGGGAGCGCAGAACACCGTGGCCAAAGCCCAGGAAAATCGGAACCCAGCCGATTGCCAGCAGGATTGTGGCAAGGTCCGTCATCTCCGACAGGACAGGCAGATGTGGCACTATACCAGCAAGAACAGCCAGAACCAGCCATGCACTCGTACGCCGGTCATATGCTTTGTTGTCACGAAGCCAGTTGAAAAAACGCGGTGCGTCATATTCTTCCTGCTGGAAGAACATCATAAGCGCCAGGCCGCGCTCATAAGCAAAATAGAGCGCTGTGAGGGCCGCAAGTGCAGGCCAGAGGTATGGCATAATCGCGTCAATCATCTCGCACATCCTTTAGGAAGGATTTGATCAGTGCCTGACATTGGTAGGCACCGCGGGTCAGGATATCCCAATGGTTGAAGCCCTTCACTTCGGTGAAGCGGGCGATGGGCATCAACTGTTCATACTTGCGCCCGATTTCGGGTGGGGCTTCCGTATCGTCAGACCCATAGATCAAAAGAGCAGGACAACGCACGGCCTTGGCTTCCTGTATCAGGTTTTCATTCACCACCTTCACAAAGGTTGGGCGCAAGGGGCCTGCGTTCTTATAGTCTGCGCTGCCAAAATGTTTCGCATAGGCTTCACGGAAACTGGTGCCAAACAGTTTGTCGGAAAATCGGGCCAGACGACCAATGAGTTTAAGTGTTGCGGCTCGCAGCCGAAAAGCCAGAGAGCGCCGGCGCTTTAGGCCAGCACCGCCAATCAGCACGATGGCTTTCACCAGGTGCGGGTGCCTTGCGGCCATCTGGACAGAAACCCGACCACCAAAACTATGGCCGATAAAAATATGTTGCTGAGGACCGATCTTCTCAAGTTCAAGCGCCAGGGCATCCGCATAATCTTCCGTCCCAGCACCGTCCGGAAGCCGGTCTGTCTGGCCGAAACCCGGCTGGTCGTAGATCCGGTGGCGTCCTTCGGTCTTGAACAGGTCAGCGAGCCGCATCATGGACGCGCCATCCTGACCCCAGCCATGAAGCCATACGAAGGACTGTCCCTCGCCGTCTGTCACTTCTGTGCCGACCTCTTGATAATGCCACTTTGGGGTGTTCGCGGTCATGCGGGTACCTGTGTCAGTCCTTGCTCATGAAAATCGTGGCGCCGCCCAGGCCCTTGTCTGTGCTGCCAAGCCTGTCGGCAGACAGGCGAAAGCCTTCTTCCACGATTGCCGACGTGAGCTCGAGGAAGGTCATGGGCTCAGCTGCTGCTTCCCAAAGGAAATAGGCGAAGGAACCGGGGATGGTGTTCACCTCATTGAGCCACAATTCGCCGCTTTCGCTGTTCGAGAGGAAATCTATGCGCACACTGCCACCCAGCGACAGAAGGTCGAACATGCGGCTTGCGCTGTCGCGGATGAAGCGCTCCTGCTCGGGTTTGAGATCTGCAGGGTTCAGCTCCCGATTGAGGGAGGCCATGCCTTCGCTTGGGCCTGTGTCGAGCTTCGGGCCACCCGGCTCGCCGCCCGCCAGATACTTGTTCTTGAAATCAAGCAGCTCGGCCTCCCGCAGGGGGCGCTCGATCGCCGAAGTAACAATAGCGCCCGAAGCTTCCCGGCGCGCTGCGATATTATATTCTGTCAGGTTGGCGACGAAGGGTTCGACGATCACGCGGCTGTCGAGCCTAAAGGCGGACATGAGTGCGGCGATGAGACCGTCCATATCGTCGGCCTTGCCCACACCAACGCTTGAGCCCAGGTTGCAGGGTTTGACGATATAGGGGAAAGCGATATCGCCAAAGGCGCCCTTGAGCTGGCCTTCAAGGATATCGGGGTCAAGGAAGGTACCCTTCGCCGGGCGTGTGAGAGCAAGCTCCGGCAGTACGTTGATGCCCCCTGCGCGCGCCACCGATTTGGCGAATACCTTGTCCATCGTGGCTGCAGCCCCCAAAGACCGGCAGCCCGCGAACGGGATATCGGCAAACTCAAGCATCCCCTGCAGCGAGCCGTCTTCGCCGTTTGATCCGTGGATCGCAGGCACCATCAGGTCGAACGGGACCACGGTGCGTTTCTCGCCCATCAGGCCCTTGGTGAAGGACACCAGCTGCGGCCGACCGTTTGCGGGTGTTGCCAGGTCCAGCATCACTTGCCGCAGGTCCTTGTGTTTGTCGCTTTTGAGCGGATAGTGCGCCCGCTTGGTGAGCGCATCTCCCGTCCACCACTGGCCCAGCGGGTCCACATAGATGGGCAGGCCGTCATACTGTCCGGGATCAAGCGCCTCAAGAAACTGCAAGCCTGTGAGCACGCTGACATCATGCTCCACGCTTCTTCCGCCAAAAATGACTGCAATGACCTTCTTCTGGGCCACGGGCGCTCCCCCTTGATGAAACCAAAACTGTGCCCGGCTAGCCATCAGCCACCGGGCTCCTTATTCATGTAGCCAATTAGTGGCTTTTGGGCAAAGGCTAATCCAAGCCCGCGGCCACTAAAAGCGCAAAGCTTGGCACTTTGATGGCAGGGATGGGGCGCTGACTTGGGATTGGGCAGCGGCATTCACCAAGCTGTCAATTGACGACAGGCGCAAAAACCCTAAACTTCCCGCCAACGGATATAGATCAAACTTAGACAAGTTTTGGGAGCATGAGATGAAGAAATCGATCTGGGCCAAAGCCCTGGTGGGCGGGGCACTGCTTGCGGGCCTGACCGGCGGTGCCTTTGCACAGGACTGGGACAAGGTTGAAATCAAGACACAGCCACTCCGTGGCGGACTTTATGCCCTTTATGGTCAAGGGGGAAACCTTGGCCTGTCGGTGGGCGAGGACGGCATCATCCTGATCGATGACCAGTACGCTCCGCTCACGGGCAAGATTAAGGCGGCGATCGCGGCAATCTCTGACGCGCCAATCCGCTATGTGATCAACACCCACTTTCACGGGGATCATACAGGCGGCAACGAAAATCTGGGCGATGCGGCAGTGATTGTGGCGCATGACAATGTTCGCCAGCGCCTGAGCGAAGGCGCCTTTATCAAATCATTTGGCATGAAGATGGACCCCCAGCCCAAGGTGGCGCTGCCCTCCATCACCTTTAATTCAGAGATGTCGCTGCATATGAATGGCGACGATGCGCGGATCATTTTTGTCAAGAACGCCCACACGGACGGCGACAGCATCATCCATTTCCAAAGCTCGAACGTGATCCATATGGGGGATATCATGTTTAACGGCATGTTCCCTTTCATTGATGTCGATAACGGCGGCGATATCGACGGCGTGCTGGCAGGGCTCGACATGGCCATCGCAGCTGCGGATGACGAAACGATCGTGATCCCGGGCCACGGCCAGGTGACGGACAAGGCGGGGCTGGTGACCTACCGCCAGACGATGGGCGAACTGAGGGAGATTGTGGCGAAGCTGAAGGCGGACGGCAAAACGCTTGAGGAAGTTGAAGCCATGGACCCCTTCAAGGACTATGACCTGATCCAGTTCAGCGACGGCTGGGCCAGCAAGGTTGCGGGTTTTATCTATAAAAGCCTGTAAGCCGGGTTTTGTGTGACATCATTTGAAAAGGCCGCCTCACGGGGCGGCCTGGCCATTTTTTGCAGGAAGGCATTTCAGCCTGAAATAACGTGAGAATTTTGGGCACTCGATAGGGAAAAAGGGCACACAAAGGGCACACCCATAGGGCCCAAAATGTGCCCTTTTAACCGCGCAAACTAATTAAGTATTATGTCCCCGGATTTCCCGGGGCTATAGACTCTATTGCTTGGAGCATCTTTCTTTCAGAAGCCTCAGAAGGTCTGAACTACGGCAGCCAAAGTAATCGCAATTTAGGTTTATGGTCGTCCGTCTGCCGTTTTTCTTTAAGGTTATCCGCAAGACGTTTTCTGTCCAAATCAAGAAGGGAACCAATTTAGTATACGATAGCTCCAGTCCTTCGATTTCAGGGTAAGTATGAATATTATACTTTTGCGAGCCAACACCCTTAAACCCAAACTCATTCTCGCCGATCCAGTATCCCGGATTGCCCCAGACCAAAGGTCTCACGAATATGTAAAGAAAAACTGCGCCAGCGATCAAAACCACAGGCACTAAGCGCTCTAGCGGCGTCAGATTGAAAAACCCAATTTCTTGCCATTTCAACAGCGTCTCCAAGGACACAACCAACATCAGAAAGCCTGCCGCGTACACGATTATATTAAACCTGATAAATGCCAATTTTCGCAGTTTAAAAAAGTGTTCTTGCTTGCTCATTAAATCCACATCTGTCTTCTGAAGAATCAAAACTCATTTCAATCTTATTCCCCTAAAAAGCCCGACGCTGGAGCCAATTGTGAGCGGCTTTCTTCCAGCAAAGCCAGAACTTCTGCACTCTTGCAGCCGAATTGGTCGCAGTTGAGATTGAGTATCCGTCTCTTGCCGTTCGTCCTCAATGTCACACTAAGGAGATTGTCGGTCCACATAAGAAATGGAATCAGCTTCAGGGATCGCACTTCCAACGCTTCTATGTCGCCGATTTTGTAGACATTTTGTTTTTGAAACGCCGCGCCTTGAAATCCAAAGATTGCTTCGGAGACGAAAAGCCCAGCGTTACTCGTCGTTAGTGGCTTTGCAATGATGTAAAGGAGGAGTAAGCCACCAGCCAAAGAAATAGGAAACAAGCGTCCGAACCTGTTCAGGCTTTCGGTGCCCTGCTCATACCAAGTCACTCCGGCGTGAATGGATGCAGCCACTGCAAGAATGCCCAACATGATAAGAAAGCAGTTGAAAGCCAAAAATGTCGGCCTTTGAAGTGGAAAGAAATGTGATTTTCGCTCCATGCGGAGTGTTCCCTTGGCCTCTTTCGCTACCCACCTGTTTAAAAAGTATTTTTAGCCCTGGCAATAAAAAGCCCCGGCGGTGGACCGGGGCTCTGACATCTCATTTGGCGGGGTTTATTTGCCCGTATCGTCCAGGTCGACCCGGATATGCCGGGTCACGCCTGATGGTCCGGGGAACTCCACGAACAGGGCTTCGGCGAGCAGCGGCACGACCTCAGGCACGGCTTTGGTGCGGGTTTCGGTTTCCGCGCGGCCTTCGAACAGCAGCGTGCCGTCGGGTTTCCGGACTTCCATCACCAGCGTGGCGGTATAAACCGTGCGCGCCACCACTTCGGTGTTGTGGCGGTAGAAGGGGTCATACGGGTCCCAGAAATAGCCATAGTGCCAATAGCTGCGCCAATAGAAGGGGCGAGGACCCGAAAAACCCATGCGAGTGTCCAGCTTTTCGCGGCCATCGTTGATCATGACATCGAAGCCCACGATCAGGTCGGGCTTGCCATTGCCGGCTTGCTCATAACCTTCAAGGCGCAGGTGATTGCCAAGAATCGCGGCATACTGGCGAAACTCCAGGCTGTCCTGCTTCGCCTCGTCCATTGGCAGGATGGAAACCTTTTCTCCGCTCGGGGCCGGAAGTTCGTGGAAGGTGGCCACGTCGCTTCGGAAGGTATTGGTGCAGGCTGCCACGGCGAGCGCCATCGCGCCGGCCAGAACAGGTTTCAATCGGGACATGAATGCAGTCATAAGCCTCTCTCTCCAATTACCGTCACTCTAGCAGGCCTTGCTGTGTTCGCAAGGACAGAGCTCAGGTCTTGGTGCAGTTTTACCAGAGGCTGGCTGAACGGAAACTGAACGCTGTGCGCGTCCTCGCTTTCGTCATTCGCCGGTTTGACCGGCGAATCTATATTTCATGCTGTTGCAGGCGGTGGACTCGCCTATCAGGTGGCAAGTCACGAGGAGGGTATCCTAAGCAAGGAAGCCGACTGCCTTCTTGACGTCCGCAAGGATCGGCTCTGCGATGGCCTGCGCCTTTTCGCCACCCTCTTTGAGGATGCTGTCGATGTAAGCCGGGTCGTTCATCAGGCGTGTCATCTCGTTGGTGATGGGCGCGACTTTGTCGACCACCACTTCAGTGAGCGCCTTCTTGAAGTCGCCAAAGCCCTTGCCTTCAAACTGGCCACAGACCGCGTCGCGGCTCATGTCCATCAGCGCCGCATAAATGCCCACAAGGTTCTGGGCCTCAGGGCGGCCCTCAAGGTCTTTCGACAGCGCAGGCAGCAGCTCTGCGTCCGTTTTCGCCTTGCGGATCTTTAGCGCCAGCGTGTCGGCGTCATCGTTCAGGTTGATGCGGCTGTACTCAGACGGGTCTGACTTGGACATCTTCTTGGTGCCGTCCCGCAGGCTCATCACCCGCGCGCCTTCGCCCATGATCACAGGCTCTGTCAGCGGAAACAGCTCGATTCCGAAGTCGTTGTTGAACTTCTGTGCGATATCACGGGTCAGCTCCAGGTGCTGTTTCTGGTCTTCGCCCACCGGCACGTGCGTGGCTTTATACAGAAGAATATCCGCCGCCATCAGGTTCGGGTAAACATAAAGCCCTACGGACGCATTCTCGCGGTTCTTGCCTGCCTTGTCCTTGAACTGGGTCATGCGGTTCAGCCAGCCAATCCGTGCCACACAGTTGAAAATCCACGCGAGCTCCGCGTGGCCGGGCACGCGGCTCTGGTTGAAAAGGATCGATTTCGAAGGGTCCACGCCAGAGGCAATATAAGCGGCGGCCGCTTCGCGCACCTGGTCCTTGAGGCTTTCCGGGTCTTGCCAGACAGTGATCGCGTGCATGTCAACGACGCAGTAAATGCATTCATAGTCGTCCTGCAGATGGGCCCAGTTGCGGAAGGCACCAAGATAGTTGCCGAGATGCATATTGCCGCTGGGCTGGGCGCCCGAAAAAACACGATTGGTCACTTGTCTGTCTCCATAAATTGAGGCGGCACCTTTGGACGGGCCGCCGAGCGCAAACCTTATGGCAAGCGGAGACTGGGTGGTCAAGCGCGCAGGCGGCCTAGCGCTTCACAAAGCGTCGGATTTCGCCCATTGGCAGTGTCCGCTGCAGGATGAGGGCAGCAAAATAGAGGGCGGCCCCGGCGGCCACAAGGAGCGTAAGCGCACCGATGCGCTCCATCCCACCGTTTGCGAAGGCAGTGGATAAGCGGCCTACCAACAGGTAAATGCCCCCGGCCATCAGGGCGCTGGCGACCAGCATTTTCGCCAGCCGCACCAGTGTTTCGCGGTAAAAGTGAAAGCCATGGCTGCGTTTCAAGCCGATATACAGCAAGAGCACATTGAACCAGGCGGCGATGGCGGTGGCGAGCGCGAGCCCCACATGCGCTAGAGTTTGGATCAGGATCAGGTTCAGCACCAGATTGACCACAAGCGACGCAGTCGCGAACTTCACCGGCGTTTTGGTATCCTTGCGGGCGAAATAGCCGGGTGTAAGCGCCTTGGCGATCACGTAGGCGGGCAAGCCCAAAGCATAGGCCATAAGCGCCGCGGCTGTCTGTGCGGTTTCGTGTGCCGTGAATGCGCCCCGCTCGAATAGCGTGGCAATGATCGGCCCCGGTATGGTCGCCAGCGCAACGGCCGCGGGCAAGGTCAGCAGCAGCGAAAATTCGATCGCCTTATTCTGTTGCCTCATTGCCCCGGCCTTATCGCCGCCCGCCAGCAGGCGCGAGATGCTGGGCAAAAGCACAGTACCCACTGCCACGCCAATCACCCCAAGCGGCAGTTGGTTGAGCCGGTCAGCATAGAAAAGCCAGGACACAGACCCCTCCGGCAGGAAGCGCGCGGCCAAGAGGACATCGATCAGCAGGTTAATCTGGATGATGCCAGCACCGATGGCTGCGGGCGCAATCACGCGCATCAGCTCGCGAACGTCTTCGCTGGGTTTCGGTAGTGCCGGCCGGACCTTGAGCCCGGCCCGGTGCGCCGCTCGCACCAGCCACAGGAACTGGGCGATCCCGGAAAGCGACACAGCAGCCGCGAGCGCGCGGGCCGCGCCAATT
Source organism: Kordiimonas lipolytica (assembly GCF_001550065.1). The sequence goes on along the minus strand of NZ_LRUB01000024.1, from coordinate 27,000 downwards.
TCGCTCTCACCGAAGGTGATCAGCGCGCCGATCATGAAGATGTTCAAAATGACAGGCGCAAAAGCGGCGGCGGAATAGCGCTCCATGGCATTGAGCATGCCGGCGTAAAATGTCACCAACGATATCAGCGCCAGATAAGGGAAGGTGTAGCGCCCCAGCTCGACCACAAGGTCGAATTTGGTTGCGTCACCCTCGAACCCGCCAGTGAGCCCCAGCATCACCGGTACCATCGCGGCTTCCATGATAACGAGGAATACAAGCAAGATCGGCAACAGCCAGGCAAAGACGCGGCTGGCGAAATCAAGCGCCGCCTGCTGGCTCTCAGGCGTTATGTCCTTGCCAAGTGCGCGCGCAAACAGCGGCACAAAGCCAACGGAAAAGGCACCCTCGGCGAACAGGCGGCGGAAAAAGTTCGGCAGCTTGAAGGCGATGAAGAAGGCATCTGACGCCATGCCGGCCCCCAGGTAGCGGGCCATCAGCACGTCACGGACAAAGCCGAAAATTCGGCTCAGCAGCGTGAAGCCGCCGACGGTCGAGATGCGTTTCGCCAGGCTCACGCCGCCGTCTCCGTATGCTTGTTCTTGCGGGTAAAGATGGGCTCGCCCTTCGCGGCCTTCAGAAGCTTGTCTTCAATATTCCGAAGCCTGATCTTGTTGGTCACCTTCTGGCCCACCAGGTCGCGTACATAGAAAACGTCAATGGCCCGCTCGCCATAGGTGGCCACGTGGGCAGACACCAGCGACAGCTTCAGCCGGTAAAGCGCATAGGCAAGGTCATAAAGTAGGCCTGGTCGGTCCTTGGCGTTCACTTCAATGACCGTGGACCAGTTGGAGGCCTTGTTGTCGACCAGCACGACGGGCTCAACCTCGAACGCGCCGTCCTTGGCGCCGAAAACGCGTCTTTCCTGCAGCCGCTCCTTCAGCTTCACGTTGCCCTTCAGGGTCTCCAGGATGGTGTCCTCAAGCTTGTCCAGCTGGCGGCGGCTGTCGAACGCGTTGCCTTCCAGATCCTGCACCGCGAAATTATCCATCGCCAGGCCGTCGCGTGAGGTATGGATCTTGGCGCCCATGATGGCCGCGCCTGCGACGCCCAGCGCCCCGACGATGCGGGCGAACAGGCCAGGGTGGTCCTGCGTATAGACAGACACTTTGGTCATGTCCTGGAACTGCTCGACCCGCGCCGTGACGCCAAGGGCGGAGCCTGTTTCGTCCGTGCGTTTCATCAGGCGGGCGTTCTGCGCCAGCGTGCGCGGCCCTTCGGCGATCCAGTAGGCGTCGTTCATGCGCTTTACGTGGGCTTCGAACTCTTTCTTCGTCCAATTCTTGAGCGTATCGCGCAGTTCATCCTGCTTGGCCTTCACGCGCTCGCTGCGGCCCTTGGTGGCGTGACCCGCCAGCAGCACTTCTTCAGCCGAATAATATAGCTCACGCAGCAGTTGGCCTTTCCAGCCGTTCCACACGCCCGGGCCGACCGCGCGGATGTCCACAACTGTCAGCACCAAGAGAAGGCGCAGGCGCTCGGGGCTTTTCACCAGCTCGCAGAAATCCAGGATTGTCTTGTGGTCGGAAAGGTCGCGCTTGAAGGCCGTGTTGCTCATCAGCAGGTGCCAGCGTACCAGCCAGGCCACGGTTTCCGTCTCAGCCGCCGTCAGCCCCATGCGTGGACACAGCTTTTCGCAGACCTCTGCCCCCAGGACCGAATGGTCCCCGCCGCGGCCTTTGGCGATGTCATGGAGGAGCACCGCCACATAAAGGACCCGGCGCGAGATCACTTTCTGGATCACGTCAGTCGACAGCGGATGGTCGTCCTTCAGTTCGCCGCTTTCAATGCGGGGCAAAAGCCCGATGGCGCGGATGGTATGTTCGTCCACCGTATAGTGGTGATACATGTCATATTGCATCTGCGCGACAACCCGGCCGAAATCCGGGATGAAGCGACCGAACACACCCGCCTCATTCATGCGGCGGAGATTGATCTCGCCTTCCTTGGTGCTGGTGAGCACCGACAGGAAATACTCATTTGCCTCAGGGTCGCGGCGCACCTTGTCTGTGATGCGGCTGAGGTTGAGCTTGATCAGCCGAAGCGCATCGGGGTGGATATCGAACCCCTTGTCGTCTGCCACAGCGAAGATCTTCAGCATCAGGACCGGGTTTTCTTTAATGTCGTCTGGCGCAACAAATGTCAGGCGACCGTTTTCCACGGCAAATTCCTGCACTTTCTTGGTGCGCCGGAAGCGCGCCAGAAAGGTGCTCTTTTGCTGGCGTTCCTCAAGAACCGCGCAGAAAATGCGCGTCAGGTCACCCACCTGTTTGGCCACCAGGAAATAGTGTTTCATGAAGCGTTCAACGCCAGACGCCCCAGGGTGGTCTTTATAGTGCAGCTTTTCAGCCAGCAGGCGCTGCATGTCGAACGTCAGCCGTTCTTCGGCGCGGCCCGCGATGAAATGCATGGCCACGCGCACGGTCCACAGGAAGCTTTCGGCCTTCTTGAATTGGCGGTTTTCATGGATCGTCAGCATGTCGTCGCCGATCATCTTGTCGCGTGAGATGCCGCCATAGAGATAGCGCGCGATCCACCACATGGTCTGCAGGTCGCGAAGGCCACCCTTGCCGTCCTTGATGTTGGGTTCGACCACATAGCGGCTGTCGCCCATTTTCTGGTGGCGTTTGTCGCGTTCCTCAAGCTTCAGTTCAATAAACTCTGGGCCGGTTGTGGCCACCACGCGGCGGATAAAGCGCTTGGCGGCTGCCTGGAACAGGGCTTCTTCGCCCCACAGATAGCGGCTTTCCAGTAGGGACGTGCGGATCGTCAGGTCTTCCTTGGCCAGCCGCGAGCATTCCTCTGGTGTCCTTGTTGCGTGGCCCACCTTGATGCCCAGGTCCCACAGCACATAGAGCATATATTCCACGACATTTTCAGCCCACGGCGTGGATTTGTAGGGGATCAGGAACAGGAGATCGACGTCGGAAAAGGGTGCCAGCTCGCCGCGGCCGTAGCCGCCTGTGGCCACGAGGCAGAGCTGCTCTGATGCCGTAGGGTTCGCAAGCGGATAAACATGCTCGGTCGCAAAATCATAGAGCGTACGCAGCAGCTGATCCATCAGGAAGCAAAGCGACTTGGCCGCCGTGCGCCCGTTTTCGGCTTCTTCATCAAAGCGCCGCTTGACCTCGTTCCAGCCCGCCGTGTGGGCCTCTTTGAGGATTTTCACAACATCCTGCTGGCAATCGGCCGGGTTCTTATTTTCGGCAAGCTCGTTCAAGGCAACCACAAGCTTCTTGCGGTTGATGATGGCGCGGCGATTGCGGATGGGGCTCATGTAGTGTCCTTAAGCGATAAACGTCAGTCTTGAGGCAACATGTCCTTCAGGGCGTATATCAGGTCGAGCGCTTCTTTTGGCGTCAGCTGGTCCGGGTTTATATCGGTCAGCTTTTCCTCGAGTTCCGACGGCCCACTTGGTGCCGGTGCATGGTAAGATGGTGTAGATTGGAAAAGCGGCAAATCATTGACGAGCCCTGTGGACTTGTCGCCCTTGTCGCTGTTTTCCAGATGATCAAGAACCTGGCGCGCGCGCTCAATCACGCGGGGCGGAAGGCCAGCCAGCTTGGCAACCTGAATACCGTAGGACCGGTCAGCGGCGCCTGAGCCAACTTCGTGCAAAAAGACAACTTCGCCTTTCCATTCCCGCACCTTCATGGACCGCAGCGATACGGCATCAAGGGTTTCCTTGAGCGCTGTCAGCTCATGATAGTGGGTGGCGAAAAGGGCGCGAGACTGGTTGATGTTATGCAGGTTCTCTACGGCGGCCCAGGCGATCGACAGGCCGTCATAGGTGGCTGTGCCGCGCCCGATCTCGTCCAAAATCACCATCGACCGTGGCCCCGCCTGGTTTAGGATCGCGGCGGTTTCGACCATTTCAACCATGAAGGTGGAGCGGCCATGGGCCAGATCGTCTGAGGCGCCAACGCGGCTAAAGAGCCGGTCCACAACGCCCACATGGGCGCGGTCGGCAGGCACGAAAGCGCCCATCTGCGCCAGCACCGCGATTAGCGCGTTTTGCCGAAGGAAGGTACTTTTACCCGCCATGTTGGGGCCGGTAATCAGCCACAGGCGGTCGTCCGGGCCCAGGTCACAGTCATTGGCGACGAACGGTGTATCGTTCTCTGCCCGAAGTGCCTTTTCCACCACAGGGTGACGCCCGCCGGTGACCTCAAACGCCAGGCTGTCATCCACCTCAGGGCGGGTCCAGCGTTCGTTTTCCGCGAGTGTTGCAAGAGCAGCGGCCACATCAAGGTTCGCCAGCGCTTCAGCCGCGACCGAGATATCGCCTGCTTTTTCCAGCACTGCTGTCACAAGCGCGCCAAAGAGCTCCTGCTCCAGCGCCAGCGCCCGGTCGCCCGCTTCAGATATCTTGCCTGCAAGCTTCGAAAGCTCAGAGGTTGAAAAGCGGACCGAATTCGCCAGCGTCTGGCGGTGGATGAAGGTTTCATTCAGTGGCGCGGATAACAGCTTTTCGGAATGCTTGGCCGTTACGTCCACATGATAGCCAATGACATTATTATGCTTGATCTTGAGCGAGTTCACTTCCGTCAGCGCCTGATAGTCAGCCTCAAGCCCGGCGATCAAGCGGCGGCTTTCGTCCTTCAGCATCCGGTATTCGTCCAGCGCTTCATTGTAGGCTGGCCGGATAAAGCCGCCGTCGCGGGTGATCAGCGGCGGCTCGTCAACAAGCGCGCGTTCAAGCTCCGTGATCAGGGCTTCATGTTCGCCAAGGTCGCTGACTGCGTCGGCCACCAGCTCCGCCATATCTTCAAGTGCGCCCTTGGGGGCCGTCAGATAATGCTCAATGGTGCGGGCGGCCTCAAGGCCCACCCGGATGGCCATCAGGTCGCGCGGGCCGCCGCGGCCAAGCGAGAGACGCGCCAGCGCGCGCTCCATATCCGGCGCGGCTTTAAGTGCGGTGCGCAGGTCCGTGCGCAGGCTTGGGCGCTCCAGCATATATTCAACGGCGTCGAGGCGCTCGTTGATGCGTATCGGGTCCGTGAGCGGTGCGGACAGGCGTTTGGTCAGGAGCCGTGCGCCCGCGCCCGTGAGCGTGCAGTCGATCACGGACAGGAGGCTGCCTGACGTTTCGCCATTTTGCGTGCGCGTTAGCTCCAGGCTGCGGCGCGTGGCGGCATCGATCATCATCGTGCCGTCGGCGGACAGGCGCTTGGGCGGATAAAGCCGCGGCATCTTGCCCTTTTGCGTGTCGTCCAGATAGTCAACGAGCGCGCCAGCCGCCGCCAGGTCCGCGCGGGTCAGCGAGGCGAAGCCGTCCAGCGTGGCGACATCGAAAATGTCCTCAAGGCGGCGCGCGCCGAAACTGCTGTCGAAGCTGCCCGCATTCAAGGGGCTGATGACGCTGCGCCAGTCAAACAGCGCGCGGCCGATCTTGTCGTCATCCATCAGGCCTTCAGGGATGATAATCTCGCCCGGATTGAGGCGCGCGAGGTCAGCGTCCAGCCGTCCGACCTTGGTGGGCAGGATGAAAAAGTCACCGGTGGAGATTTCAACAACTGCGAGCGAGAAATCAGTCTGCGCGCGGCCGAGCGACACCAGATAGTTGCTTGACCGGGCGTCCAGCAGGTTTTCTTCCGTGATGGTGCCGGGGGTGACAAGCCGCACGACCTCGCGCCGTACCACGGATTTTGAGCCCCGCTTCTTGGCTTCTGCCGGGTCTTCGGTTTGCTCGCACACTGCCACCTTGAAGGACTTGCGGATCAGGCGGGAGAGGTACATTTCGGATGAATGCACAGGCACCCCACACATGGGGATATCTTCGCCGTCGTGCTTGCCGCGTTTCGTCAGCGTGATATCAAGCGCACCAGCGGCTTTTTCTGCGTCTTCGAAGAAGAGTTCATAGAAGTCGCCCATGCGGTAAAACAGCAGGCAATCGGGATAGTTGGACTTAATCTCGAGGAATTGAGCCATCATGGGGGTCACGCCGGGGGCCTTGGCCGCTCGCGCCCACTTGTTTTCTGCGCCATTTTGATATTTTGTTTCTTTTTGGGCGTCAGATGACAAATTTTCTTCTGTTTCAGGGCCCAAAACAGCGCGTCCTTCCATTTTTTTAACTAACTCCCGGTTAACTTCCCGATTTCAATTGTCAGCCGCTTTATGCCATAGTATGCCGCATAGCATAAAACGCTTTTAGAGCATTCTGGCCCGGACTGCTACCATAAGACATCAGTCATAAGAACAAAGGATTCCCCATGCCGAGTAATTCATCCAAATTTACGGATGCGGAGGCCCTCAGGTTCCATTCCGCCGGTCGCCCCGGCAAGCTTGAAATCACCCCGTCAAAGCCAATGGCGACCCAGCGCGACCTGTCGCTCGCGTACAGCCCCGGCGTTGCGGTGCCGGTGAAAGCGATCGCGGAAGATATCGACACGGCATATGACTATACCACCAAAGGCAATCTGGTGGGGGTGATCTCGAACGGAACAGCCATCCTGGGGCTTGGGAACCTGGGTGCAGCGGCCTCGAAGCCTGTGATGGAAGGGAAGTCGGTTCTTTTCAAGCGCTTTGCGGACGTGGACAGCATCGACCTTGAGGTGGACAGCGAAGACATTGACGAGTTCGTCAACTGCGTGAAGCTGCTGGGTCCATCCTTCGGCGGCATCAACCTTGAGGACATCGCAGCCCCTGAATGCTTCATCATCGAACAGCGCTTGCGCGAACTGATGGACATTCCAGTGTTCCATGATGACCAGCACGGCACGGCGATCATTACCGCCGCCGGCTTTATCAACGCGCTCGACCTGACGGGGCGTGAACTCAAAGATACCAAGGTTGTTGCATTGGGTGCGGGCGCTGCCTGCATCGCCTGTATCGAACTTATCAAGGCCATGGGCCTGCCGCATGAAAATGTGACCATGGTTGACCGCACGGGCGTGATCTACGCTGGCCGCACTGAAGGCATGAACCAGTGGAAATCGGCGCATGCGATTGAGACCGACGCGCGCACGCTTGAAGAGGCCCTTGTGGGCGCGGATGCGGTGATCGGCCTGGCGGCTGCGGGCGCGATCAGTAAAGAGATGGTCAAGAAGATGGCCGACAAGCCGATCATCTTTGCCATGGCAAACCCTGACCCTGAGATTACGCCGGAGGACGCGCGCGAAGCACGCCCTGACGCCATCATAGCCACCGGCCGGTCGGACTATCCGAACCAGGTGAATAATGTTCTTGGTTTCCCCTATATCTTCCGCGGCGCACTGGATGTGCGGGCCCGCACCATCAATGAAGAAATGAAAATTGCGGCGGCGACTGCGCTTGCGGAACTGGCGCGCGAAGACGTGCCGGAAGAAGTGGCCGCAGCCTATGGCGGCAAGCAGCCGCATTATGGCCCGGACTATATCATCCCGGCACCGTTCGACCCGCGCCTTATCCGCCGTATTCCGGTGAAGGTGGCGCAGGCCGCGATGGACACAGGCGTGGCCAGAAAGCCGATTGAGGACATGGAAGCTTACGAGCAGGAGCTCAGCGCCCGGCTTGATCCGACAGCCGATACGCTGTCGACCATGTTCGAAGACCTCAAGCGCCGCGAGCCAAAACGCATCGTGTTTGCGGAAGCAGAGGAAGAAAAGGTTCTGCGCGCGGCTGTGGGCTTTAAGAACGCAGGCTACGGTATCCCGATCCTTGTGGGCTATGAGGCGCCGATCCGCGAGAAGCTGCGTGAAATGGGCGTGGACGACGACCAGTTTGAAATCTGGAATGCGGCCAATACCAAGCGCACCAGCGACTATATCGATTATATCTATGAGCGGCTGAACCGCCGGGGTTTCCTGCTCAGGGACGTGCAGCGCCTGGTGAAGCGGGACAGGAACGTTTTCTCCGCCTGCATGGTGGCGACGGGAGATGCGGACGGCATGATCACGGGCGTGACGCGCCACTATTGGCGGGCGCTCAAGAACATCCGCCGGGTGATTGACCCGATCCCGGGCCACCGCCCGTTCGGTATGTCGATTGTCGTGACCAAAGGCCGCACCGTCTTCATGGCAGACACCACGGTGAACGAACGTCCGAACGCAGAAGAACTGGCAGATATCGCGGAAAGCGCGGCCTATTTTGTGAAAAGGCTTGGCCACGAACCACGCATCGCGTTCCTTTCTTTCTCAAACTTCGGCAACCCGCCGTCTGACAAGACCCAGCATATCCAGAAGGCTGTGAGCATTCTGGATGAGCGCGATGTGGACTTCGAATATGACGGCGAAATGCAGGCGGATGTGGCCCTGAACCGGGACCTGATGGAACAATATCCGTTCATGCGCCTCTCGGGCCCGGCGAACGTTCTGGTGATGCCGGCGCTCCATAGCGCCAACATCGGTTACAAGCTGCTGACCGAGCTTGGCGGCGCGCGCATTATCGGTCCGATGCTTCTGGGCATGGAACATTCCATCCAGGTGGCGCGCATGACGGCCAGTGCATCCGACCTTGTGAATATGGCCGGTCTTGCGGCCAGTACGGCCTTCGCGCTGGAGCAGGCGCGGGAAGAGCTGGGCCACGAGGACGCTGAATAAGCGCCGAATAAGGGCTGAATAGACGCGGGGGCGGTTAGTCCGCCTCCCATTCCTTGAGCTTGCGGTAAAGCGTGGAGGGGTTTACCTCAAGCCGCTTGGCTGCAAGCCTGACTTTCCCACCACAAATCTCAATCGCCCGTTCGATGATCCGGCGTTCGGCTGCTGCAAGCGGCTCTATGGCGCCCGTGGATGTCATGCCGTCAGGCAAGATTGGGCTGGCTGGTTGCCTCAGCGCCTGCCTGCGTGTCGGGCCCATCAGCCGGTCAAGCATCTCACCCGTCAGTTCTGGGCCCTCGTTCAGTACGACAGCGCTTTGGATCACATTGCCCAGTTCCCGCACGTTGCCGGGCCAGCTGTGGGCCAGCAGACGGTTTTCCGCGTCCGCCCTGATACCCGTGAATTCCTTGCCCTCTTCCTTGGCGAAACTTTCCAGCATATGGCGTGCGATGATCAGTACGTCCTGGTCCCGTTCCGCAAGTGGCGGCAGGTGAATGGGAACCACATGAAGCCGGTAGTAAAGGTCTTCCCGGAAGCGCCCGGCCTCCACCTCTTCCCAAGGTGTGCGGTTGGTGGCGCAAACAAAACGCACATTCACCTGGATGGGGGTGTTGCTGCCCACAGGCACCACTTCACCTGTCTGGATGAAGCGCAGTAACTTGGCTTGGAGATCCAGCGGCATCTCACAGATTTCGTCCAGGAACAGCGTGCCGCCGTCTGCCGCCACGGCTGCACCTTCCCGGTCTGACGTGGCGCCGGTGAAGGCGCCTTTCTTGTGGCCGAAAATCTCGCTTTCGATCAGGTTCGACGGGATGGCCGCACAGTTTAGGGCCACAAAGCGCCGGTCTTTCCTGGGGCTTTGGTTGTGGATCGATTCGGCGCACAGTTCCTTGCCCGTGCCCGACTGGCCCATGATGAAGACAGACGCCTTCGATGACGCGCAGTCTTCGATCATATGATAGACCGCCTGCATGGCCGGGCTGACGCCGATAAAGCGGCCGAATTTCTTCTTCTGGCCGCCGGCATATTGCTGCACCAGGCCTGCGAGGCGCGTGATCTCAAGGTTGTTGTTAACGGTAGTTACCAGCCGTTCGGCTGCAAAGGGTTTCAGCAGGAAGTCGGACGCCCCTTCCTGCATGGCCTCAACAGCGACCTTCACCGACCCATGAGCGGTGATCACGATGGTGCGCGCGCTGTTGTTTTCCGCATTGAGCTTCTTGAGGATATCAAGTCCGTCCATGTCAGGCAGGCGCAAATCCAGAAGGATAATCGCGGGCTTTGACTTGCTGATTGCCTCAAGCGCCGCAGCCCCGGTTTCGGCAATGATGGCGTCCATGCCTGCACGGCGCAGATATTCGCGATAGGTCAGCGCCAGCGTCGGGCTGTCCTCAACGATCAAGATCGGAGGCTGGTCCGCAGCCCCAGCTGTTTCAGACAATTCCTTTGACGCCATAGAGCGCTCCTTACCCCCCGGTTCTCTATTGGTACCGAATGGCGTACCCATAAACAAGCATCTCCTTGCACCACCACCCGTATGGGTTCTTCGGGTGGGCGCTTCGGGGCAATTTAGGAAAATTCTATGGATTTGGTCATTTTTGGTTTACCGGTTAAGGCTATAGTCTGAATGCGGAATTGTGGTAGCATACCTGTGCAAACCTGCAGGTATCGTTCATTGGTGGCGTGGCGCAAGACGTGGCAAAAGACACTTTGAATAAGACGGCAGAGGCTGAAGAGGCCCAAGCCGAAGGATTGGACAGCCGGCGCTTTAAACGTCGGTCCGTGCTTTGGCCTGCCAAAATCAGGGTGGGCAAGCATGAGCTTTCCTGCCAGATATGGAACCTGTCGCTCGGCGGTGCCCGGGTACGGGTGGACCTGCCGCTTCAGGACGGTGTCGAGATTGAGCTGGTCATGACCGGTCGCGGTGAAATCCCGGCAACGGTTGCCTGGGCCAAGGGTGAGCTTCTGGGGGTCGCCTTCAATGTGGGCCCGGATGTGATCAAGCGCATGTTCGAAGACCGCCTGCACGTGCTTGGTCTCAGTGAAGACGATTAAGTCACCCTCTTTTCTTCTCCCTTGACCGGGCTGCGCTCCTTGGCGCATATCCTTTCCATGACTGCACGCCTTTCAACAAAGTTTTGGATTGATGCCCATCTGCGCACTTGTTTTGGCGCAGACATGCCGTCTTTTGTGGTTGCCAAGGGCGATGCGGAGCGCGGCGGGGTTATCCTGAAGGTAAACCGCTTCAAGGACGGTGTGCTCCTTTTCGAGCAGTCTCTGGATTTCGACGGCAATCGCATCTGGCGGCGCTTGGGTGCGGCTGAAGGCCAGGATGAACAGGCGGCGGATGCGCTTATCGCCAAGAAACGCGGTTTCGACCCGGACCTCTGGGTGATCGAGATTGAAGACAGCACCAGCAAATATGTGCCTGATGCCCCGATTTCGGAGTTTTAGGCCGCTTTCAGCTTGACGGAGAAGGGCGCCAACCATAGGTAAAGCCCATAAGAAAAGTACTGAGTATTGATCCTTTAAGGAAACCGAGCATGTCGAAACTGCAAATCGTGAATGTGCCAGACCCGCTTCTGAAAACCCTGTCTGACCCTGTCGGTCAGGTGGATGACGACCTGCGGCGCCTGATGGACGACATGCTGGAGACCATGTATGACGCGCCGGGCATTGGCCTGGCTGCCATTCAGGTAGCGGTACCGAAGCGGGTGATTGTTCTGGATACCGAAGGGGATGAGGAAGATCGCCAGCCGATTTTCCTGGTGAACCCGGAGATTACCTGGGAGTCGCCAGAATTCAATGTTTATAATGAAGGCTGCCTGTCGGTGCCCGAGCATTATGCCGAGGTGGAGCGCCCGGCAGCCGTGAAGGTTAAATACCTGGACTATGACGGCAAAGAGCAGCATGAGCTGATGGAAGGTCTGATGGCCACCTGCGTGCAGCATGAGATCGACCACCTGAACGGTGTTGTATTCATTGATTATCTGTCGCGCCTGAAGCGCAATATGATCATCAAGAAAGTCCAGAAGGCAACCAAGGACACCAAGGTCCTTTAAGGGAGAGCTTCCCATGCGCATTGCCTTTATGGGCACCCCCGATTTCGCCCTGCCAACCTTGAAGGCGCTTGCAGCCTCCTCACATGACGTGGTGGCTGTCTATAGCCAGCCGCCTGCCCCCGCCGGGCGCGGCAAGAAAGAGCGGCCGTCGCCCGTTCATGCCTGGGCGGAAAGTCAGGGCATTCCGGTCTATACACCGAAGTCGATGCGCGACACGGCTACGCAGGCAGAGTTCGCCGCGCTTGGTCTCGATGTTGCGGTTGTCGTGGCATATGGCCAGATATTGCCGCAGGCGGTGCTGGACGCGCCAAAGCATGGCTGCGTCAACGTGCACGCGAGCCTTTTGCCGCGCTGGCGCGGGGCCGCGCCCATCCACCGGGCGGTTATGGCAGGGGACGAAAAGACCGGCGTTTGCATCATGCAGATGGAAGCCGGGCTTGATACGGGTCCCGTGCTGATGCGCGCGGAAACCGACATCGCGCCGAATGACACGACGCTGAGCCTGCATGACAGGCTGGCGGCCATGGGCGGCGAGCTGATCGTGGAGGCGATCGAGGGCCTGGCTGACGGGTCGCACACGGCGGAGCCGCAGACGGAAGAAGGCGTGACCTACGCCCACAAGATCGACAAGGCCGAAGCCAAGGTGGACTGGACTTTGGGCGCGGACGCGGTTGACCGGCAGGTGCGCGGCCTGTTTCCCTTCCCCGGGGCCTGGACCATGGTGGATGGCGAGCGGCTGAAAATCCTTGCGGGAAGCGTGGAAGATGCTTCGGGTGACGCGGGTACGGCCCTTGATGACAGGCTTCTGGTCGCGTGCGGCCAGGGTGCTTACAGGATCGACCGTGGTCAGCGTGCGGGTAAGGCGGCAATGGACCGCGAAGAATTGCTGCGCGGTTTCAGCGTGCCCAAGGGCACGCGGTTCGACTGAGGAGCCATCATGCAGCGCTTCAAGCTGACAATTGAATATGATGGCCGCCCCTTTGTGGGTTGGCAGCGTCAGGACAATGGTGCGTCAGTGCAGGCCACCATTGAGGATGCGATCAAAAAATTCGCGCCGAATGAAAATGTCCGGGTGACCGGTTCGGGCCGGACAGACGCGGGCGTGCATGCGTTGGGGCAGATCGCCCATTTTGATCTTGAGCGTGAGATGACACCGGATCAGGTTCAAGGGGCGCTGAACTACCATATGCAGCCCAGGAACACGGTCGCTATTGTGAAGGTTGAGGCTGTGGATGCTGAGTTCAATGCCCGTTTTGACGCCCTCAAGCGTCACTATGTGTACCGCATTGCCAACCGTCGCGCGCCGCTCACGTTCGATGCTGGTCTCAAGTGGCATGTGAAAACGCCGCTGGACGCCGATGCCATGCACGAGGCGGCGCAGGTTCTAGTAGGCCAGCACGACTTTACCACCTTCCGGCATGTGGCTTGCCAGGCGAAAAGCCCGATCAAGACCATGGACTATCTGACGGTTGAGCGCGAAGGCGACGAGGTGCGGCTGCTTGCTGGCGCAAGGTCGTTCCTCCATCACCAGATCAGGTCCATCATAGGCACGCTGAAGCTGGTGGGCGAAGGCAACTGGACAAAGGATGACGTGAAGGCGGCACTTGAGGCGCGTGACCGCCAGGCGCTTGGGCTCAATGCCCCGCCGGACGGTCTTTATTTCAAGCGCGTAGAGTATTAGGCAGAAGCGCCCACGAGCGCTCGCTGTTCTTTTCTGAGCTGCCACACGCCCGGCAGGGCCGACACCAGCAAAATTACCACCGTCGCCACAATATATCCTTCCAGCGAGCCTTCAGCCTGGATGGCGCCCGGCACCAGGTCGCTGTTCATCGAGCCCGCCAGATTGATGGCGGTGTGCACCATGACTGCTGGCCAGATGCTACGGCAGAATACGGTCATGCCCGCGAACCCGATGCCCAGCAGGGTGGCATAGACAGTCTGGCTGACGGTATCCAGCACAGGCGCGTGCACGAGATTGATCAGGTGCAGAAGGCCGAAGATGGCGCCTTGGGTGACGGCCGCTAGAAGCAAGCCGTTCTTGCGCTGGCGCCACGCTGTGGCCAGCAGGCAGAAACACACACCCCGCAGCAGGAGTTCCTCAAATAGCCCGACCGAGAGGTTATAGCCCAGCCAGCCGGCTGTGGCGGTGGGTGTGAAAGCAAGTTTCGACCAGTTCACGCCCAGAAGGTTGATGCCAACGATGGCAAGCATGGGCAGGGGGGCAATCCACCAACGCCTGCGCCATGGCCGCCGCGTGAGGCCCGCGTCCCACGCCCAGTTCATTTTCCAAAGGAGATAAGCTGCGGCGATTGCGGCCAGCAGGCGGGTTGAGGTTTTAGCGATCAGTTTCAGCTCAGGCTGGCTGCCCAACAGATAGGGAATGCCAAGGACAAGCAGCAAGCTGATGGCGATCAGGCATGCCGATCCGACGACTGGTCGCTTCAGAAGGAAGGTTTTCAGGTTGTTCATTGGGGTCTCGCTGTCTCTATATTTTTCTAGCTCTGAAAGCAGATATAGAGGACAGCGATACCAGTCCCAAGAGCACCGCGTGCCTGGGGGTGATGTTTGCAGCAAGATCGTGATACGCCCTGTTGGGCGAGGGCTCAGGCAGCGTTGCTGGCAGGTTGGGCGAGCATGGCATAAAGCGCGCTGTCGTCCGATGTCGCCCGCAGCTTCTTCAGTGTGGCTTCGTCGCGCAACAGGCGCGACACACGGGCAAGCGCCTTCAGGTGATCTGCGCCCGCGTCTGTGGGCGCGAGCAGCATGAAGACGATGTCTACCGGCTGGTCATCAACGGAATCAAAGTCAATCGGGCTCGCGAGCCGCGCGAACAGCCCCTTGATCTCGTCCAGGCCTTCGACGCGGGCGTGCGGAATGGCCACACCTTTACCAACGCCGGTGCTGCCCAGTTTTTCGCGTTCGAGAAGCTTGTCGAATACAAGACGGCTATCCACCCCGGCAAAGTCAGCGAGCTTGCGGGACAGGGATTGCAATGTCTGTTTCTTGCTTGATGCTTTGAAGTCACCAAGTACGTTCTCTGCTGAAAGCAGATCTTCGATCTCCATGATCTCTCTCTCATCCGGGCCCACAAGCGGCGGGCCCGGTTTACCCTCTTGTCAGTTTCCAACCTGTTTACGCGTTAGGCGGCACTTGGGCTGATCCACCCGATGTTGCCATCCGGCCTACGGTAAACCACGTCCAGCGTATCGCCCTTGCGATTACGGAACATGAAGACGCTGGCATCGGCCAAGTCCATCAACATCACGGCGTCCCGCACACTCACGTGGGGGATCTCTTTCTTGTTCTCCGCAATGATTAACGGTTGGCTTTCGGCGCTATCGCCGTTCAGCATGCCCTCGGCATCTTCTTCTTCCGGCGCGAGTATCAGGTCGCTTGCGACCTCTACTGCAATCTCGCGCTGTGGTACGTGGTGGTGGTTCTTAAGGCGTCGTTTGTATCGACGCAACTGTTTTTCTATTTTATCGGCTGCAAGTTCGAATGCAGCATAGGGGTCATCCGCTTCCGCGTGGGCCTGCATATTGATGCCCTGGTTGGCGTGAAGCGATACATCAACTCGGTATAAGTGTCCTTCTTTGACAAAAGTGGCGTTTGCATCAATGGTGCGGCTAAAGAACTTTTCTGCGACAGTTTCGAGGCGTTCTTCGACATGCTGGGTCAGAGATTCACCAACATTCATTTTCCGTCCAGTAACATTGATATCCATAGGAGCCAATCATCCTTTCTCAGGTAGCCGGGGAGGCTACCGCTACTATACCACGGGCCGTCGCGGCCCGGCTGCGGCGTTGAGTTCCAGCGTCTGTCCCCGTCCGACACTGGCACCGCTTTCCACCCATTGCGGCTGGAAGTTTCAGCCTACCACAAAAGATGGTTTAAGTGTGGTTAATCCACCTTGATTTGTGTCAAATTTTTGAATCTCCACAAGTTTTTATGTGTGGATCAACGGCCGGTTTTGCAAGGGCTGAAAACGACTCAGCATGCGGTTTTCCAAGGGGCTGTCCTTGCGGCTTTCTAGCTGCCCATGTTTTTCAGGCGGCGGCGCTGAACGGAAGATGGGATCTTCATGGCTTCGCGGTACTTTGCAACCGTGCGGCGTGCGATGTCGATGCCCTCAGCCTTCATCATGATCACCAGCTTGTCGTCGGACAGAATCTTCTTCGGATCCTCGTCGTCGATCAGCTCCTTGAGACGGAATTTGACCGACTCGGACGAATGCGCATCACCGCCATCGCCCGCGGAAATTGCCGATGTGAAGAAATATTTCAGCTCGAACATGCCGCGTGGGCAGGACATGAACTTGTTGTTGGTTACGCGTGAGACGGTAGATTCGTGCATCTCGATCTCGTCGGCGATGTCCTTCAGCGTCAGCGGCTTCAGGAACCTGACACCATGCTCGAAAAACTGGCTCTGGGTTTTCACCAGCGCGGTCGCGACCTTGAGAATGGTTCGTGCCCGCTGATCCAGCGCTTTCACCAACCAGTTGGCGTTCGACAGGCAGTCGGAAACGAAAGCTTTGGCTTCCTTGCCGCCACCCACGTCGCCCAGTTCGGTCAGATACTGCTGGTTCACCAGCACCTTTGGCAGGGTATCGGTATTCAGCTCCACCACCCAGGTGCCAGCACGGCTTTTTTGCACGAAAATGTCAGGCACCACAGGCTGTACCGCCTGCCCGCCGTAAGCGAGGCCCGGTTTCGGGTTCAGCAGGCGGATTTCCTTGATCATGTCCGCCAGGTCGTTCTGGTCAACGCCGCAAAGCCGCTTCAAGGCCGCCATGTCGCGCTTGGCCAAAAGTTCCAGGTTTTCAACGAGCGCCTGCATCGCGGGGTCATACCGGTCCAACTCCTTGAGCTGGATTGCGAGACATTCGGACAGGCTACGGGCAAAGCAGCCTGAAGGTTCGAGGGTTTGCAGGGCCTCAAGAACCCGCTCGATGTCTTGCTTGGAGGCTCCCAGTTGTTCACCCACTTCACTCGCGTCGTCCGCATTCACATAGCCGGATTCGTCCACCAGGTCGATCAGGTGGGTCGCGATCAGCCGGTCTGCCGGTTCCTGCAGCAACACGGCCATCTGGCGCATCAGGAAATCATGCAGGTTTTCCTCGCCCTCAAGGGTTTGGTCCAGGCTGCGTTCGTCTGAGAAACCGCCGCCACCCTTGATGGCACCACCGCCTTCATAGGAAAGCGACCCGCTGCCGGCACCGCCTTCCTGGGGAACGCGGTCGGAGACTGCGTCGTTATTGTAGATGTTGGTCTCGAAGTTGGCGTCCAGTGCGCCGTCGGAACCCGATGACGTATCGAAATCGCTATCCATGCTTTTGTCGGCTGCAACGATGCCGTCGCTGCCGTCGCGGGCGTCGCCGCCTTCGCGCAAATTGGAGTCGCTGAAATCGCTCTCGCCGGGGTTGCCGCCTTCGTCGCCGCTGCCGCCCTCACCGGGCTCGCCCATTTCCAGAAGCGGGTTGCGCTCGACCTCGGTCGAGACATAGTCGGCCAGTTCCAGGTTGGAGAGTTGCAAAAGCTTGATCGCCTGCTGCAGCTGGGGAGTCATCACCAGCTGTTGACTTTGTCTGAGATCAAGTCTTGGCGTTAGCGCCACGTCTCCACCTCCTACAGGCTGAAGCTTTCGCCCAGGTACACCCGGCGGACATCCGGGTCTTTCAGGACGGCTTCTGCGTTGCCTTCAAACAGAACGTGACCTTCATAGATGATGTAGGCCCGATCGATGATATCTAGGGTCTCGCGCACGTTGTGATCTGTGATCAGCACGCCGATGCCGCGGTCTTTCAGGTGGGCCGTCAGCTCCCGAATATCGGCGATGGCAATCGGGTCGATGCCGGCGAACGGTTCGTCCAACAGCACGAAGCTGGGGCGCGCCGCCAGGGCCCGGGCAATCTCGCAGCGGCGGCGTTCACCGCCCGAAAGCGCAAGCGCAGGCGTGTTCCTGAGATGCGTGATCGAAAATTCTTCCAGCAGCTTGTCGAGCATCGCGTCGCGAAGCTTGCGGTCTGTCTCCACCACTTCAAGCACGGCACGGATATTGTCCTCCACGGTCATGCCGCGAAAAATCGATGTTTCCTGCGGCAGGTAACCGATGCCAAGCCGCGCCCGGCGGTACATGGGCAGGTGGGTGATCTCGGTGCCGTCCAGCATCACGCGGCCATGGTCTGGTGCGATCAGCCCGGTGATGGAATAGAAACAGGTGGTTTTGCCCGCGCCGTTGGGGCCCAGAAGCCCGACTACTTCGCCGCGGTGAACAGACAGGGACACATCGCGCAGGATCGGGCGGCCACTATAGGACTTTCCGATACCGTCGATGATAAGGCCTTCTGCAGTCCCGCCTGTCAGAGGGTGGGCGCTACCTGCCTTGATGTCTGTGTCTGCACTCATAAACTGCCTCTCGATGTGGCCCGAAACCCGGGCCATCCCCCATGCTTTGCTAAAGCCGACCTGGGTGTTGGCTCATTTCATGCATAAGCATTGTCAATAAATCATGAATAAGATGTTTACGCCAGCCCATTAGGTAGGAAAATTCCTAAAAGAGCGGGCAAAGAAATCTCTGTGAAACGTGACTTGAAATCCCGTTTGGCCGGGCTATTTGGGCTCGCCGTCTTTCTTCGGGGGCACATTGAAGGTGCCGCGTACGCGGCCTTCATTGCTTGCTTCCCCGTCCAGTTTTGCAAGGCCGGATACCAGGTCAAACTCCAAGCGTTCTCCGCGCAGGCTATTATCGCCCTGGGTGAAAACCACATTGCCACCGATGGTGACCAGGCGGCGGTCCACATCATATACGGCCCAGTCGCCAGACAGGGTCTCGGATTCTGATGTCAGGGTTACCTTGCCCTGGGCGTCAAGCCGGTCGATGCTGGGGTTCTCGATGCCGTCTTCGGTTTCGTAAAACACAGTCAAGGTGTCGGATGTCAGGGTCATCTTGCCCTGTTTTACATTCACGGCGCCGCGGAAAATGGCCCGGCCTTCGCGCTGTTTCATCTCAAGCCGTTCGGCTGAGATATCCAGCGGCTGGTAGGTATCATGATTCTTGAGAACCGATTGCGCCAGCGCACCGGGTGCACCAAGCAGCATTGTCGCCAGCATGGCGGCTTTGAAGGTTTTTGACATCATGATTTCGCCTCACTGTTTGCGGCTGGTGTTTCTTTGGTGCGGTCGCCTTTTGGGCGCTTAGGTGTGATGGAAAGTTTCACGCCGCCGTCAAACAGGCCTTCGCGCTCATCCACCAGAATTTCCATACGGCCGGCCTCTAGGGTACCAAGATCAGAGACCCCGGTGATGGAGCCTTGTCCGGTGGCTTTATGGCCCTTGAGGTCCACTTCCGCCCCGGCCATATCCAGGCGGTAGCCGTTCGATGTATTGACATGGACACCGCCCACAAGCGACAGCGTCCCTTCCTTCATGCGGTAAATGCCGGTGCGGGCCTCAACGGTCGCGGGCAGGCCGGGGTCCAGTTCCATTTCCGCGCGGATATCCGTCAGGCGTACGCGCGGGGCGCTTGGGTTTTCCTGCAGGCCGGACGCGGCCTCAACCCGGAAAAGCCGGTCAAGGCCGTCTGTACCGGCGTATGAAAGGTTGGTCATGCGGATCACGCCGTCCGATTTGGCGACCTCATCTTTCGACAGGGTGAAGCTCACTTCCGTTTCATTGAGGATGGGCCAGAGTAGCGTGATCCCGCCAAGCACAATGGCCAGGATGGGAAGCGCAATCCGCATGGTATGGATGAATTTGTCCCAAAAGGGGTTCGACGGCCCCATGACCACAGGCGACAAGGCGGCCATGGCTTCCTCGCGGGCCAGGCCGGGGCTTGTATAGTGATCGCGTGTGGCTTTGGTCACGAACCGCCCCCTATCCGTCAATGCGAGAAAATGTCCATGGGCTCGAAGCCCGCCAGGTCCATGTCGGCGCGGGTCGGCAGGAAGGCGAAGGCCGCCTGGGCCATCGCGGTTCGCCCTTCGCGCGCCAGCATCATGTCCAGCTTTTCTTTTGCCTTGTGCAGATACAGAACA
This sequence comes from Kordiimonas lipolytica, assembly GCF_001550065.1. The sequence continues at coordinate 7,354 of NZ_LRUB01000024.1, read as the reverse complement.
TCAGACGCCGCATATTCTTTCTGCGCGTCGGTGATGTCATCTGCGCCCCAGTCGCTTGACTGCTGCTGCTTATCCAGCTCCACACCCGCCAGTTCGCGGCACAGGTCCTTCAGGCCATGGCGGTCGGTGTAGGTGCGCGCCAGCTTGGAAGCGATCTTGGTGCAATAGATGGGCGCCGTGTCGACCCCCAGATAGTGCTTCATCACAGCCACATCAAAGCGGGCGAAATGGAAAATCTTCAGGACTTTCGGGTCAGCAAGCAGCGCTTTCAGGTTCGGCGCGTCGTAAGTGCCTTTCTTGAAGCGCACCAGATGGGCGTCGCCATCCCCGCTTGAAAGCTGCACCACACACAGCCGGTCCCTGTGCGGCAGAAGGCCCATGGTTTCGCTGTCGATGGCTACGGAAGACCCGAAATCCAGCCCGTCCGGCAGGTCGCCTTCGTAAAAGTGAATGGCCATATGCGCTCCTGAATATGGTGGTTGGTTGCCGGGGTGCCTTCATGGCGCCCTGCTGCCACCTTTTGTCATGTCATCTGCACATTATAAAGAGCCTTGTGGCAGAAAAAAGAACTATATGGCGGAAAGGTTTGAATGGGGTCGGGTATGGGTGCCATGCACGAATGAAAGCTTGCTCTATCACGATTGCGACATAGTTTCCTGTGCGTACGGCGCTATTGGCGCCCTGTGGGCGCGCGCGCAGCATTTTGTGAGGCTGAGACAGATGACAGACAGAACGCTGGCCGAAATATTGGCCGACATTGATAGCCCCGTTGCCACAACCCGGGTGTCGCCTGTGTGGATGCAGGGCCGGGCGGCCTTTGGCGGGCTTGGTGCGGCCATGGCGGCCAAGGGCATGCGCACGCTGCTGGCTGAGGAAAAGCCCATGCGGTCGCTGATGGTATCCTTCGTTGGCCCTATTCCGGCCGAAGATGTCACCGTGCGGTCAGAACTGCTGCGTGAGGGCAAGAATGTCACCCAGGCAACCGTGCGCATCATGGCGGGTGATGCCGTGTGCCTGCAGGCCGCCGCGGCCTTTGGCGACGCGCGCGACACCAAATCAGCTGCCCCCACGGCAGAGTTCAACGCGGAGCCGCGCGACAGTGTTCCCTCGGTCGAGGCCGTGCGCGCGCCTGTACCGCCCTTTATCAGCAATTTCGATGTTCACTGGACCGGCGGCGGCATTCCCATGTCCAACACCGGCGCCCGGCGGCTTGGGCAGTGGGTGCGTAACAAGACGGACATGAGCGTCTTCCCGCTGGAGAAGATTGTCGCCATCGCCGATATCCCGCCACCGATCATCCTGGCTCATTATGACCAGCGGGTGCTGGCCAGCTCGCTCAGTTGGTCGCTTGAATTTGTCCGCCCCGCGCATGAGGTGGCAAGCGACTGGTTCTATCTGGACTATGACCTGGACGCTGCCGCAGGCGGCTACTGCCAGCAGTCGGGCCGGATTTTCACGGAAGACGGCGACCTGGTGGCGCTTTCGCGTCAGTGCATGACCTATTTCGAATAATCGGCTCCGGTCACGAAAAGGTGGGCCGCCTTGCCTTGGGGCAAAGGCCCCTTACCTCATGTGGGAACAGATAATTAAGGGGACAGGATATGGCAGCCGAAGACCAGAAACCGATCGCGTCGGGATTTCACGCAAAATCAACAGCCGCGGAGGTGCTTGAAGGCATAGACCTCGCGGGCAAGAACGCCGTTGTGACCGGCGGCTATAGCGGCATCGGGCTTGAAATGGTGCGCGCGCTGGTGAATGCGGGTGCTGCTGTCACCGTGCCCGCCCGGCGGCCTGAGGCCGCGACTGAGGCGCTTGCGGGCACTTCCGGCGTGACGGTCGCGGCGATAGACCTGGCAGATATCGCCTCCGTCCGCGCCTTTGCCGCAGACTATGAAGCCACGGGCAAGCCGCTTCATATCCTGATCAATAATGCGGGCATCATGGCCTGCCCGGAAACCCGCGTGGGGCCGGGCTGGGAAGCCCAGTTCGGCGTCAATCACCTGGGGCATATGGCGCTCACAAAGGGGCTGTTGCCGGCGCTGAGGCGTGCGAACGGGGCGCGGGTCATTGCCCTTTCGTCCACGGCCCATATCTTCACAGATGTGCTCTGGGACGACATTCATTTCGAGCGCACCGAATACGATAAATGGAAAGCCTACGGCCAATCCAAAACAGCCGACGCCCTGTTCGCCAACGCGCTGGACCGGCGCGAGGCGGCAAACGGCATCCGCGCCTTTTCCGTGCACCCCGGCGGCATTTTCACGGACCTTCAGCGGTTCCTGCCAGATGAGGAAATGGTCGCGCTGGGGTGGAAAAACGCTGACGGCACGGTGCCTGAGCGCGTGAAGGCCATGTTCAAAACGCCTGAGCAGGGCGCATCGACAGCCGTATGGGCTGCGACAAGCCCGAAGCTTGACGGCATGGGCGGGCTGTATTGCGAAGACTGTGACATCGCCCAGCTTGGCACTGAGGATAGCCAGCGGTGGGAACATGTCCGCGCCTGGGCGTGTGATGAAGCGAACGCCGACATGCTGTGGGCGCTGAGCGAAGAGATGCTGGCTACTGTCTGATGGCTATTTGATTGGCGGTGTTTGGTAGAGCGTTACCGGGATGCCGCCATGGGAAAAGCGCGTCTTGGCTTTCTTGAACTTGAGGCCGGTAGCTCGCGCCAGCTCGTCATTGTTGGTGACAATGCCAACACGCCAGCCCTTGAAGTTTGCGGTGAGAGTCGCGCCAAGCGCCTGATACAGGTTCCGAAGCTTCTTCACCTCGCCGATCCGCATGCCGTAGGGCGGGTTGATGATCACGAGGCCCGGCTCACCCTCGGGCGCCACAAGCTCGCTGATGGTTTTTCGCTCGAAAGCGGTGATCGCCGCCACGCCCGCGCGGTCTGCGTTGGCCATGCTCATCTTGATGGCGCCACCATCGCGGTCAAAGCCGAAGAAACGGGCGCTGGTGTCAGCGGCACTCGGCAGCGCTTCCTTCAGGTTTACGAACGCCTCAAGATCAAACGTCGCCAGCTGCTCGAACGCGAAGGCCCGCGCCCGGCCCGGCACCATGCCTGTGGCCATTTCCGCGGCCTCAATCACAAAAGTGCCAGACCCGCACATGGGGTCCACCACCGGCTCATCGCCCTTAAAGCCGCAGTCGCGCAGCAGAAGCGCTGCCAGGTTTTCGCGCATGGGGGCCTTGTTCACGGCTTCCTTGTAGCCGCGCTTGTGCAGGCTTTCGCCGGAGGTATCGATGCTGATGGTGCACATATCATCAAAGATGCGCACCTTGATGCATACGCCTGCGTCCGGCGAAATCGTGCCGCCGAACTCGTCAACGATGGCAGTCTCGAACCGTTCCGCTGCTGCCTTATGGTGATAGATGCGGGACTTTTTGCAGGTCACTTCCACGCGCACCGGCACGTCAGGCCGCAGCGTGTCGCCCCACGGGAACTTGCGCGCGGCTTTATCCAGCTTGGCCAGGTGCATCACCCGGAAAGCGCCCAGCCGCACCAGCACATGGCTTGCGCCGCGCAGTAAAAGGTTGGCGCGCCACACGTCGGCCCAGCTGCCCATTACCGTCACGCCGCCCTTGTCCAGCTTCGCATCCACAAACCCGCACGCGCGCGCTTCATCACACAGCGCGGCTTCAAGGCCGGGCACGGTCACCAGAAAAATCTCAAGGGGCTCATTTTGCGTCATGCGTTATAGGTATCCTGTTTGGGCTGAGGCGTCGACTGTTTCGAGCCAGCTAACCCCGAAACGCAAAAACCCGCCTGACCGAAAACGGTAAAGGCGGGTTTTGAATGGTGCCCAGAAGAGGACTCGAACCTCCACGTCCATACGGACACTAGCACCTGAAGCTTATACCTAAGCTAGTACATAAATTTACGTAAATGTATATCAATCCTATTTAATTATATATATTAAATAGTTAGACTCTATCACAGGGTGTAACACCTGATGTAAATTTAGGTATGTTGTGTATAGGGCGGTGCAAAAGTGAACCACGGAAGCGGCGACAAAGTGTTGCTGCGGGCGGACTAAAAGTTTGCCAGTTTGAGGCTTTTCCATTTTCTGGGAGGGCCAGAGGATATTCACCGTGGACTTATACAGACGTGTCCGGCTTGCCTGCCATGTTGAGGGTTTGAGCCAGAGAGAAGCTTCGCGCCGTTTTGGCGTATCCCGAGCCAGCATATCGAAGATGCTGCACCATTCAGAGCCGCCGGGTTACCAGCGCACAGAACCGGTCAAGCGCCCAAAGCTCGACGGTTTTACAGAGATCATCGACACTATTCTTGAGGGTGACCGTCAGGTCGGGCGCAAGCAGCGCCATACAGCGAAACGGATCTTTGAGCGCCTGCGCTCTGAGTATGGCTTTGATGGCGGCTATACGATCATCAAGGATTATGTGCGGGAGCAGAAGCGTGTCAGCCGGGAAGTGTATGTCCCGCTCAGCCATACCCCGGGCCACGGTCAGGCGGACTTCGGCGAAGCCCAGGTGGTCATCGGCGGCGTCCAGCAGAAGGCACACTTTTTTGTGCTGGACCTACCGCACAGCGATGCCTGTTATGTCAGGGCCTATCCCCGGGCGACAACGGAAGCGTGGTTGGATGGCCATAACCACGCCTTTGCCTTCTTTGGCGCTGTGCCGCAGTCGATAGTGTACGACAACGATCGCTGCCTGGTAGCTCGGATCATGCCGGACGGCACGCGCAAGCGGACCGACAGCTTCTCGGCCTTTCTGTCCCACTATCTGGTAAAAGACCGCTATGGCCGTCCCGGCAAGGGCAACGACAAAGGCAAGGTTGAAGGCATGGTCGGCTATACTCGGCGCAACTTCATGGTCCCCATTCCGTCCTTCGCCAGCTTTGACGCCTTCAATGCATATCTGGAGGACGCTTGTATCAGGCGGCAGTCAGACATCCTGTCAGGGCACAAGGTGAGCATCGGGGACCGGCTGCAGGCTGATCTGGCGGCAATGCGCCCCTTGCCGGGGGCGTTCTTCGATGCCTGCCACAAGCAGGCCGGTCGGGTCACGTCCCTGTCGCTGGTGCGTTACAAGGGCAATGATTATTCGGTGCCTGTTGCCTTTGCCCACCGGGAGGTCTGGGTCCGGGGCTATGTCGGCGAGGTGGTCATTGGCTGTGCCGGGGAGATCATCGCCCGCCACGAGCGCTCCTATGACGAGGCGGATATGATCTTCAATCCATTGCATTACCTGCCGCTGATTGAGCGCAAGATCATGAGCCTTGACCAGGCAGCCCCGCTTGATGGCTGGGACCTGCCGGAAGAGATACACAAGCTGCGGCGGCTTCTGGAAGCCCGCATGGGCAAGGCCGGCAAGCGGGAATATGTCCAGGTGCTGCGGCTATTGGATACAGTGGATATGGCAACGCTCTCGGCGGCCGTGAAGGATGCCCTGAACCTGGGGGCTATTGGCTATGATGCAGTGAAGCATCTGGTATTGTGCCGGATTGAGCGCCGCCCGGCCCGGCTTGACCTGACACTTTACCCCTACCTCCCGAGGGCCAATGTGGGCACCACGTCGCCATCCACCTATATGTGCCTGGTGGGAGTTGCGTCATGAGTGAAGCACCACAGATACTGCTATCCCACCATCTGAAGAAGCTGCGTCTGCCCACCTTCCTCAGGGACTATGACAAGGTGGCCCGCCAGTGTGCGTCCGAAGGCGTTGACCATACCGGTTATCTTGCCAGGCTCACCGAGCTGGAACTGATCGACCGGGAAAGGCGGATGATCGAGCGGCGGATCCGGTTGGCGAAGTTCCCGGCGGTCAAGAGCCTCGACAGCTTTGACTTCAAGGCCATTCCCGAGCTGAACAAGATGCTAGTGCTCACGCTCGCACGCTCAGAGTATGTGGACCGTTATGAGAATATCATCGCCCTTGGCCCCAGTGGCACCGGCAAGACCCATGTCGCCCTCGGTCTCGGGCTGGCCGCCTGCCAGAAGGGCATCAGCGTCGGCTTCACCACGGCCAGCGTCCTGGTGCATGAACTGATGGAGGCGAGGGATGAGAAGTCCCTGCTGCGCTACAAGAAAAAGCTGGCCAAATACCGGCTGCTGATTGTTGACGAACTGGGCTTTGTGCCGCTCTCAAAGACCGGTGCCGAACTGTTGTTCGAGGTCTTCTCCGAGCGCTATGAGAGCGGTTCCACCATCATCACCAGCAACCTGCCGTTCGATGAATGGACGGAGACCTTCGGCTCGGAACGTCTCACCGGGGCACTCCTCGACCGGCTGACCCACCATGTTCACATCCTGGAGATGAACGGCGAAAGCTACCGTCTCACTCAAAGCCGGTCAAAAACACACCCAAAATAATCGCCCAGATAGAATAGCCGGGGGCATGCCCCCGGCTATCCTATCCATCATATCCAGAGTGGCTCACTTTTACGCCGCCCTCTGGCCTAATTTTACTCCGCCCTTGACAAAGTAAAATGTCAAAGAATCAACATGTTACGCCAAGGCAAGGCCAATGGGCTGTCCAGGGCGAAGGAAACTCCCGGGCAACATCCATTCACGACACGCAGGCTGAAGCTATTGATGCCGCCCGCGAAATTGCCCGTAACCATCAAAGTGAATTGCTGATTCATGGTAGCGATGGACGCATTCGCGCTCGCGACTCATACGGCAATGACCCTTTTCCACCCAAAGGATAATAGGAGGCCTGACATGGTACGCATTGATATGAAGTTTAACGGTAAACGCATTACAAGCTCGCAGCAGCTTGAACGCGAAATGAAACGATCGTTTGAAAAAACGATTGAGCAGGGAATCCGTAGGGCTGCGGGTCCGGGCGTTAGAATGAAGAAAACCCGGAATGGCTTTGACGCTGAAGGCTCTCCCGAACAGATCGAACGGATGAAACGGCGCTTGCGTTAGGTCGGGCGTGTGATCAATTCACTTAACTGATAGAAAGCCAAATAGCAGGAGAAGTCAAAATGACAAAAATTGTTGGCAAAAATGACGGCCCTGGAGGTCGTAATGAACACTATGATATTGGTGCACGAAAAGATGTACCGCGCAGGAATGTTGTCGCTGAAATCAAACGCGGCGAACATCCAGATGCACATGTTGTCAAAATCAACGGCCGTGAGTATGCGCGCGACAATCCGGATCGTTCCACCAAGGATAATGTAAACAGGCGGCGTTAAACCGCCTGTTTACTAAATCGCTCTTTTTGATGTGGGTGTTCTTGTCAACCATCCTCACCGGCTGTCTGTTTTCATGGCATAATGTAGCTAGGGATCTCTCGTCCTTTGGGCGATGCTAAAAGCATAGAGCTGTCTTATAATTCATAGGCCAATAAAGTGGCCAATTTTTCTGACATAAACGCCTAT
>NZ_LRUB01000023.1 GCF_001550065.1 Kordiimonas lipolytica | reverse complement strand
CTTTCCTTCACAATCATGCGCGGTTGGGCATTGTCTGACAGCGAGCAATTCACACTGACCGGCCTCAAAGACACATATATCTTTCAGTTGTGGCAACAGCGGGTTTTCACCGAACTGAGCAAGGAGACCTATCTTCGCCTTGCCTGCGTCATCGATGTAAACCGACAGCTAAAGCTAATGGGCACGTCAGCCACTTCAGCCGTCCGGTGGCTCAAGTCGAACAATCCTGCTTTTCAGGATCAAAGCCCCCTCCATCATATGCTCGGCCATGGCCTGGAAGGCATTCAAGATGTGAGCAGGGTTCTTTGTCAGCAGGTTCACTACCCGCTCAACACCACCCACCTTCATTAACCGCCCTATCCACGACCCGCCAAAGGAGGCACCGATGACTGCTTCTCACGCTACTGCTACGCCTAAAATCGCCGGTACACAGCCCCTAAAGACAGTGACCGCAGAATATCTCACCACCTGTCACAAAGAGTTCATTGCGTGGCTCTTTGAACAAGCTGCCAAAGGCGGTTATCACATTCTGCTCGTGCTAGCAGGATTGATCTCTGAAGCCACAAACTGGTTTTGAGGAAGGCAAGACATGAACAAAATATATGATGGTATCATCAAAGACGCATGCCTTGTTTCCTTTACAGATGCTCCTGAGCATCACAAAAACTTGCGCCTGCTATGCGGTTCCGTGATTGAAGATAAATTCCAGCGCTTCCGCTCTGGCGACGCCTTTCGGTCATCGCCTGTCATTGAGGTTGATGGCAACAATGTACGAACCGCCAACAGCCTCTATCAGGTGAAAGGTCCGCTGGACCATATCGAGCTACCTTGGTCTCATCTTGAGGCAGTACTCCGATTGATGCACCCAAGGGAAATCAAAGGTTTTGTGGATGAGGGGTTCACTCAAATCCTTATTCAGGCCGAAACTAAGAAGGAATGACTTAACGTCTAAATACTATCAAACTTTTCTCGATACACCAGAAACTCTAACGTCGGCTTTGCTATAGCGTAGCCGACGTCATCCTTTGCTATTTCAAAGACCCAAATTGACCCAATACGGCCAAAGCAACTTGGGCAGGTCAACCCATAAAGATCGGATCGCTCTATCGCAGCAAGTCGGCCGCTCTAGGCGCCGCTTAGGACTATCAACAGCGCGGCATAAACCCCCGCCCCCAATGCCGCGACACTATATCTGCGAGACTGCCGCTCCACTTCCGGCAGCAGGTAACTGGCACCCACATAAATCAGCGCGCCGGCCGACAGGGCCAGGCAATCCCCCAACAGCGGCTTGCCGATGTCGGTGACAAACGGGAATGACAGAAGCATCCCCGCAGGTGTCGTCAGCGCTGCGGCAAGAAAAGCCCACTTCAGCGCAGACCGTTCCGCGAACCCGCCTTTCCTGAGGAGCACATAGGTGACAATGCCTTCCGGGAATTCATGCAAGATCATGCCAAGGGTCGCCATGCTGCCGGTGAAGATGCTGACCGAAAAGGTCACGCTGTAAACCATACCGTCGATAAAGGAATGCAGTCCGATACCCAACATGGGAACAAGACCGAGCCCCGCACTGACATAGTCGGGGCGACTGCATACATAGCCCGCCACGAACCGGTTGAAGGCATAGAGAAGAAAATAACCCATCAACAAAAAAATGGGTGCATATGGGCTCATGCCGATAGCCGTCGGCACGATATGAAGGAAAGATACGGAGATCAGCACGCCTGCCGCGAAAGATGCGAAATAGACGCTGTAGCTTTCGGCCCAGGCCTGGAAACGTCGGATGGCCACAAGCCCCATAGTCGTCACAATCGCAGCAAGGGTCGCCGCTATGAAGGGAGGCCATAATGACGTTTCCATAATCTCTACAGTTTCACGTCATGAAAATGAATGTCACGCCCGGAATGGCGTTCCAGAATCTCTTTCGCCAGTTCCGCTTTCTCCGCTGACCGAAGATGCACCCACAAAAGCAAGCCGCCATGATCCAGCTGTTCCTGGATAAAGTCAGCATGGTGTTGCCCCACCCGCCTGGCGAGCAGGGCACCAATCGCGGCCCCAGCGCCACCCGCAGCACCGGCAGCCAGAAGCACTGTCAACAAAGTTCCTCCTGATGCCACAACAGCTCCTGTTGCGGCCATAGCGCCCAGGTAAAACGGCACACCAACAAGGGCAGCCTCGGCTTCCCCGAGAGTCTCGTTGCTCACGAAAACCGTGCGCGGGGCTGCGGCATCATCTTCCGCCTCTTCGACGCGGCGGTAGATATGGCCCAGTTTTTCTTCCACAACCTTGTCCGAAGCCAGAATGCTGATCTCCTGCCGCATAAAGCCATGTTCCTGCAAATCATCCATTGCAGCCTGTAATTCATCAGGGCCTTGGAAAACACCAACAGCTTCATGAATGATTTCAGTGTCCTTCAAAGGTGTGTTCATCTTGTCCTCCTGGGAAAATAGCGACGCTCAATTAGCTTGAACAGCAACACGCAACCTTGTTCAATTACTTCACAGATTTGATCGCGGAATCGGGAATACCATGATGTTTATTGGGGCTAACAGTGTTCAGGTCCAGGCCGCCCGTGAGGGCATTCAGGCTCAGGACAATCTCGCGCAACAGGCTTTCCTTGGCACCCCGCATTCCCTCTTCCTCAGCCACAGCTTCCTCACTGGCATCATATTCCCAGCGCTGCAAAATTTCGATTTTCTGTTCATCTGACAAGTCTGCGCTTGTCACCACATCCGCAGGATGGTCGAAACAGCATGCGGGGTCATTTTTTGCCTGCTGAAAGGAGATCACTGTTTCTTCCTTTTCGCCCTTTAAGGTTTAAGGCGAACTGTTTCGCCCTTTGGCGCTATCCAATTGCACGGAATGGCGAAGGATAGCACAATGTTCAACAAAGTCTTATTGATACACGTCAAACTTGCGGTATGAAAGGCCTATGACCGAAGAAACCAAACTGAGACAAAAGGGGTTATCTATGTCAGAAGCCGGATACCGTGAAGCCATGTCAGACCTGTCCGATGAGACGAGGGACATGCACCGCGCCCTCACATCGCTGATCGAGGAACTGGAGGCGGTCGACTGGTACAACCAGCGGGTTGACACCTGCAAGGATGAAGACCTTCGGGCGATCCTGGCGCACAACCGCGACGAAGAAAAAGAGCATGCAGCCATGGTTCTTGAGTGGATCAGGCGCAAAGACCCTAGTTTCGATAAAGAACTCAGGGACTATATCTTCACGGACAAGCCCATCGCCCATAAATAGGATTTGGCAAGAAAGGGTGCCGCCCCGCTGGGAGCAGCACCCCTATTTCCCTGTTATTGGACCAGATCGAACCGTTCGGCATTCATCACTTTGATCCAGGCGGCGACAAAGTCCTTCACGAATTTTTCCGCATTATCGTCCTGGGCATAAACCTCGGCATACGCCCGCAGAATAGAGTTCGAACCGAACACAAGGTCAGCTCGGGTAGCTGTCCATCTGACGTTGCCACTCGCACGGTCACGAATTTCATAGAGGTTGCTGCCCGTTGGCACCCATTCATTGGCCATGTCCGTCAGATTGACAAAGAAGTCGGTCGTCAGGGCACCTTCGCGGCCCGTAAACACACCATGCTTCGCCCCCCATGATTGGCGCCCAGCATCTGCATGCCGCCCACAAGAACCGTCATTTCAGCCGCCGCATACAAGGATTGCCTTGACGGCTTTTGTAATCGATTGCTTACTTTTATAATCACCGAAGCCGCAGAAACCAAAAGCCCTCGGCACAGGAACGGCATAGGGTACGCTTTCCATTCTTTTGATGGGCAATGCTCATGACCGAATGTGGAGCCGAAACATTATTGCTGACAACTTTGTCGATCACTTATCGGGAGAGTTACGGCAAAAGTACCACGACCTCTTTGTCTCGTTGAAGAATTATCGCTTGGGGTGCGTGACCGATGAGATGGTGGAGACTTCCAAGGGCGAAAAGGTGCGCTATAGTGGCCTTCTTCTGCCGCTTAGAAACACTGATGGTGAACCCACGGCTTCCGTTGGCTACTTCCGATATGACTGCCCTGAGGACGACATTCAGGACCTGTGTCCCCCGTCAGCGCCTATGGCACAGAATTAGGGTTGCAAGTTAAGGAGGATTTGGGTCTCGTCGTAGAGACGAAGGAACGAAGATGAGAGCCAAATCCTCCAAGCCCAAAGCGACCGCCGAGAAGGTGGTCAAAGACATTCGCCGCGCGACCCGGCGGCACTTCTCAGCGGAAGACAAGATCCGGATCGTGCTGGAAGGCCTGCGCGGTGATGACAGCATTGCCGAACTGTGCCGCAAGGAAGGCATTGCCCAGAGCCTGTATTACACCTGGTCGAAGGAATTCCTGGAAGCCGGCAAGCGGCGCTTGACGGGGGATACCGCCCGTGCCGCCACCACTGATGAGGTCAAGGGCCTGCGCCGCGAAGCGAGTGCCCTGAAGGAATGCGTCGCCGACCTGACGCTGGAGAACCGCCTGCTTAAAAAAAGCATGATCGCGGATGGGGACGACGAGGCATGAGATATCCCGCACCCGAAAAACTTGAGATCATCAAGCTCGTCGAGCAGTCGCACCTGCCTGCCAAACGCACGCTGGACCGGCTCGGCATCGCCCGCCGGACCTTCTACCGCTGGTACGACCGCTATCTCGATGGCGGTCCGGAAGCCTTGGAGGACCGGCCTTCGGCGCCGGGCCGGGTCTGGAACCGCATCGGTGCCGACATCCGGGACCAGATCATCGAGATGGCGCTCGAACATAGTGAACTCAGCCCGCGCGAACTGGCCGTGCGCTTCACCGACGAGAAGCATTACTTCGTCTCCGAAGCCACGGTTTACCGCCTGTTGAAGGCCCAGGACCTGATCACCAGCCCGGCCTATGTGGTGATCAAGGCCGCCGAAGCCTTCCACACCAAAACGACCCGACCGAACGAGATGTGGCAGACGGACTTCACCTACTTCAAGATCATCGGCTGGGGCTGGATGTATCTCTCCACCATCCTCGACGACTTCTCGCGCTATATCATCGCCTGGAAGCTCTGCACCACCATGCGGGCCGAGGATGTTACCGACACGCTGGATATGGCGCTTGCGGCCTCAGGCTGTGATCAGGCCCATATCCACCACAAACCCCGACTGCTCAGCGACAATGGTCCCAGCTATATTGCAGGCGAGCTGGCCGACTATATCGAGGCGCAGCGCATGAGCCATGTCCGGGGCGCACCACTGCATCCCCAGACCCAGGGCAAGATCGAGCGCTGGCACCAGACCCTCAAGAACCGCATCCTGTTGGAAAACTACTTCCTGCCCGGCGACCTCGAAGCCCAGATCGAGGCCTTCATCGAGCATTATAATCACCAGCGCTACCATGAGAGCCTGAACAATGTGACCCCTGCCGACGCCTACTTCGGCAGGGCCGCGACCATCATCAAACAACGCGAAAGGATCAAACGACAGACCATCGAACATCGGCGCTTGCAACACCAAATGCACGCCGCTTAATATCAACACCAAGACGAGGCCCATACTCCGCTAAGCCGCGACCCAACTTGTGCCAAATGTTTTGACGACGGACACGTGGCAGAACAGCGTGGCGCGCGAGTTCGTCCGTCAAAAAGTCAACCAACCCATCGGCAATCACGTCCTGAGCGGACACATTCACACTGATGATACAGTCTATCCCCGCCTCAGCCAGGTTTCTGCTGAGCCTTGCCGAGTTCTCGATCATTTTGCGGGTTATCTGCCCAATCAGCCCGGCTTTTTCAAGGACGGGCACGAACTTGGCTGGCGACACCACTCCAAGCTCGGGATGCTGCCAGCGAACAAGGGCCTCTGCAGCAACGACCCGGCCAGTATTAAGGTCCACCTGTGGCTGGAGAACAGGAAAAATTTCCTTTCCCGCACTATCCCGAAAATCCGTGACCAGCCTGATCGACAACTCATCTGGCTCGAAAGCTTTTTCATACATCACCCAGTCACGATTATGGGCCTTAGCGACAGCGAGTGCTGTTTCCGCGCGCTGAACGATCTTTTCGAAGTTGCTACTGTGATCAGGCCAGCGAGTCGCTCCTACTATGAGCTGAGGGTATATATTCAAGTCACCGATCTGAATTTGGCCTGATAGCGCGTCGAGACGGCGCTTCAGCTTGCCGGCTTGGCACATCACGATAAATATGCCGCGCCCCAGATATCCCTTTCCTTCAAAGTTCGCCTCTCTGAGCCTTTGCGCGAAAATACTTACGAATTGTTGTTCCGTGTTATAGCCAAATGTCTGAATCACGTCTTCCAGTTCCGCCAACTTGAGCAGTGCCACCTCCCTCGCATCTGAAGCCTCGGTTTCATTGGACAGGCGCTCCTTGGCCAGTGCCACGAAATGGTGGAGTTCCGGCAGATCTGTGTGGGTGTCGTGATCAGCAAAATATCTTATCTGTTCTTCCGCTTCCTCACGCCTCTTGAGCTCACTCTGCAAGTCATGGGTGCGGGCCCTAACGGTACGCCGCAGCAGAACGATCCAAGCCCAGCCAAGGCCAGCAACCATAACCAGCGGAACAAGAATGATCGCAGCCCTTTCCAATGCTTCGGAAAAGGTCGTTGCTGACGGAGTGATCTGGTCCTCCCAGCGATCAAAGACTTCCTGGTAAAGGCCTTCGCTGATGGCACGGTTGAGGCTGTCCTGCACCCAAACAGCCAAATCCAGCCTGTCTTTCCGAACAGCAAACGCATACTCCTGTGGCCAGAACGGTAACCCGACACGTACAAGGCCGATGCGTTCCCTGTCCAAAAGGTAATCCGCTGTAGCTGTTGCCAGGATGGCATAGTCGGCACTTCCGGATAATACAGTCTTGAGAGCATCCAGGGTACTATCGGTCAGAACAAGATCGAAATCGCTGCCCATCAGTTTAGCTTGGGCATAAGAAAGATCTTCCACGGCGATTCTTTTGCCTTGAAGGTCTTGCAGAGATTGTACCGTCGGGGCACCGGGGTGGGCGTAATAAGCATGTTCCAGATTGTGGATGGTTGAGGAGAACAGAAATTTTGCTTTCCGCTCCTCCGACACAAGCATGGGCAGGACATCTATTGTCCCGGCCTCCAGGGCCTTCACCATGTCGGGCCAGCTCCCGAGCCTATAGTCGATCTTGCGTCCGCTCACCTCACCAATGGCGAGGGCAAGGTCAACATGAAACCCTGCTGCCTTCTCGCCCCTCAGCCACTCAAAAGGGGGGTACATGGCATCACCCCCGAAAATGACCGCCTCCGATTTCAAGGGGGTACCAGACGAAGATGAAGGTGTGCCGAGGATGAAGATGATAAGAAGAATCGAAACCGACTTTATCAAGCGCATTAGTCCACCCCATCATTTCAACAGGCGACAACTACTTGATACGAAACTCTGCCTTCACCACATCATCGAATGAATACTACTGCATTTCTTCTCCATTAGATAGGAAGTTCAATTGCTGTGGCAATTCACGCCAGGAACAAGGCGATGGCCATTGGATGATTACTTGTGGCTTGCTGAAAATGAATCTATTGTTGGTCGTGAAATATCTCTCTTAAGTTATATTCTGGAGCAGAAATGACTATTCGATTCGGAACCAGCGAGACACTTAAACCCCTATCAAGGGTGCCAGCGTCAAATCGCACGTTTCAGGCTCCCGTCTATGCAACCATCGGAAATGATCTGCTCTTTTCGTATTATGCTCATACAGATGAAACAGGCTGGTCTGAACGGTTTGCGGCAAATCCGACGGACGCATTAGAGCGACAAAAATATGCTTTACTCCGCTTTCGGCACGTCATGCATTTTTCGTCTGAAATTTATGAGGATGACACAGTTTCCAAACATAGGCTCTCGCAGTTGGGTCTAAAGCCGTTTAGCCATTATGAGGTTGAAAAATCGGAACTAATTAAGATTATTCGCCGCAGATTAGCGGACAGTGAAATCCATCAATATGACTGCCCAAGTTTGCTCCACCATTTCGTGTTCACCATGCATGGAACCATATTCGAGATAGTTTCGTCTGGAATCGAGATTGAGACGGGTCAGGGGTCGACATGGTCTGCTCTGGAGCAGTTTTTTCGCCATCCAACTAAAGAGGCGCATGATGCATCGATCAGTCGTTCAATAGCGTGATACTGAATTTTGGCTAGTTGGTCAGATCAGCAGGTGATCAAGGTATCAAGCTGGCCAAACCATGAAAATTGGAACCGTGATGTATAAAACTGAACAGATAGCTTGGTCATTCGTTTCTCTGCTAAACATGCGGGATCCATACACGGCATATCATTTAAGAGGAACAGCGGATATTTCCAAGGCGATTGGCGAACGACTAGGATTCGAAAAGTCATATGTTCAAGAAATCTATCTTGGTGCTCTGCTCCATGATATTGGGAAAAATGCCATTCCTTCCCAACTGCTTTCTAAGCCAAGTGCGCTTTTACCGGCAGAGTATGGCCTTATACAAACACATGTAGAGCATGGATGGTCGATACTAGAGGGGCTAGGGTTTAGCCAGACGATTGCAGACATTTCCCGCAACCATCATGAGCGAATGGATGGGTCTGGATATCCGCAAGGCTTGAAGGCCGAATTCCTTTCCGAGGCTGTTAGGGTTGTTGCAGTAGCCGACAGTATTCATGCGATGGTTAGCAAAAGGACCTATCGAGTACCGTTAAGTCGTAGCAAGGTCATTTCTGAGTTGGAAAAGGATGCAGATATACGCTTGGACGGAAAAATTGTTGAGGCTGCCTGCGAGTTGGTAAGCAGTGGACTGGGAAAAGTTACGCGCCACATATGAAGCGTGTTATGGACCCATGGGCCTTTCACATTTTGCTGCTGACATACTTGTATTTTGGGCTGTAGAAATCTCGACACAATCAAAAATGTCTCGTCTAGGCTTTGTGCGGTCCTAGGATTTCAGCCGCCTGATTCGCTCTCAATTGAGGAGCTGGAAGAAGCTCTCAGCGACGGTGTTGTCATGGCAATGCCCACGCAGGTTTATGCTGACTTCGAGATTGTGGGCCAGCATCAACCAGCCGGCAACTTAAGCTCTCAGGCGTCTCTATATAGGTGATACCCGTCAACTAGGTCTGATCTGCTGCTCCGGCTATTGTCGCCTTTCTGCCCCTCATAAAGCGACTTGGTTTTGCTTGACCTTGCCCCCGGATTGAAGCCATTTACTTGGTTAGGAACTTGATGGTTTGAACGTGCCCCTGATCTTTGGGCAAATCGCAAAACACCTGGCCAGATAATGTCATATAATAAAGAAAGGCGGCGCTCGAAAGCGCCACCAAGTCTGCTCAGGGAGGTCGAGCAATAGGCTCATGAAGCTTTGATCTTGATTTTCTTCTCATGCGCTTTGGCCTGCGCCGTCTTGGGCAAATGCAGGCTCAGGACGCCGCGTTTGACAGAGGCATCGATCTTGTTTTCGTCCACTTCCGCCGGCAGGTCGATACGGCGCAGGAAGCTGCCGTACGCGCGTTCGACACGGTAAAAGTCTTTCAGCTTCTCTTCAGATTCTGTCTTCCGCTCGCCCCGGATCGTCAAGAGCGTCTTGTCGGTCAAGGTCACGTTGATGTCATCGACATCCATGCCAGGCACATCAACCTTGATATCAATCGCTTCATCGCTTTCGCGCACGTCCATCTGTGCGTAATTCTGGGCCGACATGTCACTGCCCAGCAAAGCTGACGGACGATGCAGGAGAGACGGGGTCAGATAGCGGCTGAAAAGCCGATCCATATCGTCATGAAGAGATTCAAAAGGATCATTGTTCCAAAAGGAAAGGCGACGACCGCCATTTCCGCTCGGGGTCAGGTTCTTACTTGTGGCCATAACGGTCTCCTCTTAATCGGTGGACAATGGCAGACTTTATGCCCCGACATCGGAGCCCACATTGATCCTGATCAGTTTTGGGCAAATTGATCAGTCAAAAAGAGAGGCTCCAGAGGGACAAGCGGGGCCAATCGGCGACAGCAGACTGTCAAAAGATTGCAGAAGGCCATCTGCCTGATGAAAAAATCATCCATTGATTAAAATCAATGAAACTGCTCCAAGGTCAGCTTATCGTGGCTGGACACGGTGAGGAGCGAGGCCTGAAAAACTCTTCATGAAAGTGTCTGTCAAGGCACCGATTGGACTGTCGGATCAGGAACGTGATGATCTATCGTGAACGGGCCCGCGACCCACGACGCTGACCGGCAGGAGGAAACTCTGGCTTGGATGCTAAGTGGATCGCGGGTACCGTATATTTTCTATTCTAAATTCCAGGTGCCATTGGCCTGGGGCGCATCCCCCTCCAGATTTGAATATTGATCCCTGTCAATGGTAGAGCATGGCTCTTCACCTAAGATACAGGGCCATGTCAGCCATCCAAACACATCGGAGCCCACCATGACCCGTTTCACGTTGCCCTTCGACCGCCTGTCCCTCAAAGATCTCCCGCTCGTTGGCGGCAAAAACGCGTCCTTGGGTGAGCTTGCCCGAAGCCTGCCAGAAACCGGCATTTCGGTGCCGGACGGGTTTGCCATTACCACCGCAGGGTTCAAACACTTCCTCAGCCAAAACCGGCTAGTGCCCCAGATCTCTGGATTGATCAAACAGCTAAAAAAACAGGACCTGGACACCTTTGCTGAAATAGGCCAGGCCATCAGAAATCTGGTTCTTGAAGCAGCCCTTCCGGACGATCTGGTTGTCGCCATCTCGAATTCCTATAGGGCTTTGGCAAATGACAAAGGCGAAGCATGCGCTGTTGCTGTGCGGTCAAGCGCAACGGCGGAAGACCTGCCGGGGCTTTCCTTCGCCGGACAGCATGACAGCTTTCTGTCGGTCACCGGGGTTGAAAGCCTGCTGGATGCCGTTAAGCGCTGCTATGCCTCCCTTTATACCGACCGGGCGCTTTCTTACCGCATCGATCATAAGATCGACCATATGACGGTCTCGCTGTCGGTTGGTGTGCAGCGTATGGTCGCCTCAGACGAAGCCTGTTCCGGCGTGATGTTCACGCTGGACCCGGAAACGGGATTCCGTAACTGCGTGCTTGTCAGCGCGGCCTACGGCTGTGGTGAAGCCATCGTCCAGGGGCTTGTCGAGCCTGATGAATATTATGTCCATAAAGGCCGCCTTGCAGCCGGATATAAAGCCGTATTCCAGCATAAACTGGGCCGCAAGCACCAGAAAGTGGTTACGGGTACCGACGCAACCATGGACACACGGACGGTTCCTGTACCAGACAGCCTGCAGCTTCGCTTCTGTCTGCAGGATGACGAGATTATCGCGCTTGCCGAGACCGCCGTACAAATCGAACGGCACTATAGCGACCACTATGGCCACGCAACGCCCATGGACATCGAGTGGGCCAAGGACGCTGGCGACGGTCGCCTATATATCCTGCAGGCACGGCCTGAGACGGTTCAGGCGCTGGTTGATCCCGCCATAATCATCCGCTACCGACTGACCGGCAAGGCCACCACTTTGGCATCTGGTCGCGCCATCGGCAAGAAGATCGCCACAGGCACCGCACGTCATGTGACAGACAAGAACCATCTTGGGGCCTTCCAGCCCGGCGATATCCTGCTGGCGGAAACCACCAGCCCGGATTGGGAACCCATCATGAAGCAGGCTGCCGCCATCGTAACTGACCATGGCGGTCGCACCTGCCACAGCGCCATTGTTGCACGGGAACTTGGTATCCCGGCCATCGTCGGGACAGAAAATGGCACCGCAACGATCAGGGATGGGGACATCATAACGGTTGATTGCTCGGCTGGCGAAACCGGCCGCGTGCTTGAAGGTGTCGTCGCCTTCAAGACCGAGCGGAAAGACATCGGCGAGACGCCCCGGCCCCACACCAAAATCATGCTCAATGCCGCCGATCCGGAACAGGCATTCCAGATGGGTATATTGCCAAGCGACGGTGTCGGGTTGGCGAGAATTGAATTTATCATCACCCACGCCATCGGTGTTCATCCCATGGCCCTGTTAGAACTGGACACGCTGAGCGACACGCACCTCAAACAACAGATAAAGGACCGCATATTACCGTTCACAAGCGGCGCAGACTTCTTCGTTCAGATGCTGACGGAGGGTATCGCCAAGATCGCGGCCGCCTTCCACCCACGCCCCGTGATCGTGCGGCTGTCTGATTTCAAATCAAACGAATATGCCGCGTTACTTGGTGGAGCAACCTACGAACAGGCAGAGGATAACCCGATGATCGGTTTCCGCGGTGCGGCACGATATATCCACGCCGCCTATGCCAAGGCTTTCGCGCTTGAATGCGCTGCGGTCAGGCGGGCGCGCAGCGAAATGGGGTTCGATAATATCCGCCTCATGATCCCTTTCTGCCGCACCCTTGGTGAAGCGGATGCTGTTCTATCGGCCATGTCCACCCATGGCCTCAAGCGCGACATAGATGGCCTCGAGGTCTATATCATGTGCGAAATCCCAAGCAATGTGCTGTCGGTCGCAGAGTTTGCCGAACGGTTCGACGGCTTTTCAATCGGTTCGAACGACCTGACCCAACTCACGCTGGGGATCGACCGGGACTCGGCTCTTTTGGCTGAAACCTTTGACGAGCGTGATCCGGCCGTCAAGAGGGCAATCACGATGGCTGTCGAAGGTGCCCACCTGAGTGGCGTACCCATCGGCATATGTGGCCAGGCACCATCGGACTATCCCGATTTCGCTGAATTCCTGGTGGAGATCGGGATCGATTCCATGAGCGTCACAAGCGACGTCTTTTTCGATATTTTCGAAACTGTCGCCGCCACGGAGCGCGCACTGCAGAAAACGGCCCTTATGGAAGACATGGTGCAGTAAGTCATTGCGGTTCACTGTTGTTGACTGCAATCAATGCGGCGGCACACGGTTCATTCATATTGAAATCATACAGACACTATTTTCGGCTTCACCTCGCCCCAACAGGAGGATTTTATGGATGACCTGATAAAAACGTCCCGCGACAATGCGGAAGCATTTGCTCAACGGGCCATTCTCACGCCACTGCACCGTCTACATGAAGAAGTTGACCGGCTCTTTCACGATTACGCGCCCAAGGTTCGGGTCACCATGCCATGGCGCGGCAGCGTCAATGGTAAACACCCCATCCCGATCGACGCAATGCTGACAGACTCCCACCTGGATATTTGCGCAGACGTCCCTGGCATGGCGCTCGATGACATCGACATCACGCTGTCCGGGCAGCGCCTGATCCTGCGTGGTCACCGTGAGGAGATCCTGCATGACTCCGACGCTGAGATTCTGCATCAGGAGTGTGATAGCGGCGCTTTCTACAGGGAATTAGACCTGCCGATAGAACCCGATGAGGCCAAAATCGAAGCCACCCTGCAACAGGGCGTGCTGCGAATTCTGATCCCGAAATCCAAAGCCACCAAAAAACAGGAACGCAAGATCTCGGTCAAAAAGGACTGACAGCGCCTCGGGTTTGGTAGCAATAGGAGATGAGCGTCATGCAAGTAAAGGATATCATTGATATTGCCCCCGTCTCTATTTCGACCGATGCGCCCATTCCGCATACCGCCAGAGCGCTAAGACAACACGCAATCGGCTTGCTGCCGGTTTGTGATTGCCGCGGCGTGTTGGTTGGCGTTCTCACTGCAGGCGACCTCGTAAGGCGCGGGATGGTTTTGGGGCCCAATGTTTTTGATCTGACGCCCGAAGATTTGATGACCCGTCACGCCATCTGGTGCAGCCCGATTGAGGATATCGTCGATGTTGCACGCCTCATGCAAATCAACAACGTCCGATGTTTGCCGGTCAAAGACGCCGAAGGCAAGATTGCCGGTGTAATCTCCCTCAAGGATATTGTGGCGCTAATGCCCTCCCTGGCCACTATCGACCTAGTGGCGCCAGTACCCAAAGACGGGAACACCCCACCATACCACCCCTGAAAAGAGCTGCCGCTTTAGCGATATTTGTCACCATTTGTCACACAGTGTCACATACATCGCGTGCCACGGTTACCTTCCCGTGCGACTGTACCCTTCATAGGTTCCAAACTTTCGCCGGAGACTGTCATGACGCGCCAGATTTCTGATTCCACTGATCCAAGGATTCCACATTCCGTCTCTAGAACCGGTATGCTGAAAGAGGGTGGCACCAGACTGTCCTCTTTTCTCACCTCTACACAACGTCGGCTACTTCGAAACAGTGTTCTGTTTCATGATGGTGATCCGCAGACGTCGATTTACGAAATTACGGAAGGCACCATAAAGACAAGCAAGATCCTGATGGATGGGCGTCGCCAGATCATCGGCTTCCTGGGTGCGGGTGACTTGGTCGGTGAGCCCTTTGAAGAGGAGGCGCAGTACTGCGCCGAGGCCGTTACCGATGTGACTGTTCTCTGTTATCCCATTCTGCAACTGGAAGCGGCCATCACCCGGTCGCCCGCATTGGCGCGGCAAATGATGCAAGTGGTCCACCAGGCCTCAGCGCACCAGATGGATCATATCATTTCTCTCGGCCGCAAACATCCTGCGGAGCGGGTCGCCTCCTTCCTTGTGACCTGGCATGCGAACATGTCCAAAAACAGTTGCGAAAGCCGCACCCTCAGCCTGCCGATGTCACGGATCGACATCGCTGACTATCTGGGCCTGACCCAGGAAACAGTCTGCCGAGTACTCAGCAAATTCAAACGCCAGGGTATTATTCAGGCCAAGCCCGGCCGCGAGGTCACTATCTACGACCTCCGTTCTCTGGAATATATGGCCGAAACTGTCTTTGTGAACTGACTATATTGGACTGTGCGCCCGCCCCCTAAGCACCGCTCTCATACGGCGTCCCTACCTCCCTGAGCCTCACCCTCTGTCCAGAAATGACCGGGGGGTGTTTTTTACCCCAAGGGCTGGCGGTCACTGCGGCGGCAGTGCCCTGCGTCAATTGTCCAGGAGTGTTCGCACCTTCGCAGCAAGTTGTTTGCCTCTGAAGGGCTTGCTGAGCAGGTCAAAGGGCGAGCCGCGCCCTGACACCGCATCTTCCGCATAGCCGGTCGTCAGCAAAATCTTGAGCTTGGGGCGCATAAGGCGTGCCTTTTCGGCAAGCTCGTTGCCCAGCATGCCACCGGGCATAATGATATCCGAAAACAGCACCTCCACATTGTCATGCTTCAGCAGTATGTCCAGCGCAGTTGGTCCATCGGCCGCTTCAAGGACGCGATATCCCAACGCTACAAGCCGGCGCGTGTTGGCCCGGCGCACCCGGGCATCATCTTCCACCAGCAGAATGGTCTCTTTACCACCCCGGACGGGTGCATTTGGATCGGTCTCAAACTGTGGGCGCCGACTGGTGGGCTGGACACTGGTCAAACCGGGCAGCAAGATGGACAGGGTTGTCCCCTGACCCGGGATAGTTTCCAGAAGGAGGTCACCGCCAGACTGGCGGGTAAAGCCCTGCGCCATGCTGAGCCCGAGCCCTGACCCCTTGCCCGGCGCCTTCGTCGAAAAAAATGGTTCGAAAATGCGCGACATGATGTCTTCGGGGATGCCGGGGCCGCTGTCGCGGATGGTGATACGGGCATAGCGGTCTGTGCTTGGGTGAATGTCCGCTCCTGGCATGACGTTATCCGCGTCCACCATATCTGTTTCGATGCTGATCCGACCGCCGCCCGGCATAGCGTCCCGGGCATTGATCACCAGGTTCAGTATCGCATTTTCAAGCTGCTGAGGGTCCACTTCCACCGGGGTCATACCTGCCCCCAATATGTCCCGTATCTCGATGTTTTCGCTGATGGTGCGCCTGAGCAACTTCAGCAATCCGGCCACCAGTTGGTTCAGGTCAATTACCCGTGGATCAAGCGTCTGCTTCCGGCTAAAGGCCAGAAGTTGCTTGACCAAACGCCCACCATCCTCGATGGCGCCCAGAACTTCGCTCAGAAGCTCGCGACCGTCCCGGTCTGCCACATGGGCGTCCAGCATCTCCAGATTGCCCTGAATCACGGTCAGCATATTGTTGAAATCATGCGCGATGCCGGCTGTCAGCTGGGTGACCGCCTCTGTCTTCTGCGCGTCAACCAATCGTTCTTCATTCTGTTTGGCTTCCGTCAGGTCATAGATGACCCCGAAAAAAAAAGACCGGGGGCCGCCATCAAGCGCCTCCCCTACCGAAAGAAGTACAGGGAATGTCTTGCCGTCTTTGCGCATGGCCAGAACTTCGCGCCCAATGCCTATAATGCGTTTCTCGCCCGTCTTCTTATAGCGTGCCAGATAGCTGTCGTGCTCGTGGCGATAGGGCTCAGGCATCAACATAGATACATTCTGGCCAACCATTTCGCCTTCGTCATACCCAAAAAGCTCAAGGGTTGCAGGATTCACTTCCTGGATTATGCCGCGGTCATCGATCACGATAAGAGCATGCACCAGAGATTCTACGACGGCATGCCATTTTGCCTGCAAGTCGACCTGACGGCTTCCCCCCTGTGCGTCCTTCTCGTGCGGTACGGAGGCGTCGTTCACGATGGCCTTCTCCTCGTTCAGGAATAGGTGCAATTCCCGTCTGATTATATAGCAAGCTCCATGATACTACTTATTGATTTCAGTCAATGTCAGATAGCAAGCTGCCGTCAGCCTTGAAGAACACCGGGCACCTGCACACCATTTTCCACCCGCACAGCCAGCATATAGCCCTCGCCGCGCACGGTTTTGATCAGGCTGGGGGCCGCCGGATTTTCCTCAACCTTGCTGCGCAGGCGGCGGATCTGTGTATCGATACTACGGTCAAACGGGGTCCAGTTGCGTCCCGCGACCATATCAAGAAGTCTGTCGCGACTGAGCACGCGTTGGGGGTGCCGGGTCAGGGCGTCCAGAAGCTTGAACTCGCCAGTGGTCAGGACATGCTCGGCCCCATCTTCCCGCAGCAGTCGTCGGCTGCCCCGCAGCAAATACCAGGCTCCGAACCGAATGGCACTGTCATTCGCGGTCATATCCCGCCTGGTGCCATCCCTGCGGGTGGCGCTGCGCCGCAGAACCGTCTTGATACGCGCCAGCAATTCGCGCAGGTGGAATGGTTTGGTCACATAATCGTCGGCACCAACTTCCAGCCCAACGATGCGGTCCACAACATCGTCCTTTCCTGACAGGATAATGATCGGCAGGCCACCGTCGGCGGCACGTACCTCACGAGCAAAATCCAGGCCGTCATCACTCCCAAGATTAATATCAAGGATGACAAGGCTGACTGGTTGCTCTTTCAGCGACTGTCCTGCCTGCCGCAAATCTGCAGCGAGCACCGTCTGAAATCCTTCCCCCGACAAATACCGTTGCAGCATCTGGCGCACACGGGGATCATCATCGACAACTAATATTCTGCCCATGTCAGATTGTGTCCTCTCAGGCTGACGACACTAGCACAATTGCCGGTTGCGCTAAAGCAATACCGCTGGCGTTCCAGTGGCATTGATGCAGATCAATGTACAATTGATGCTCGGTTGGTACAGTTGGGCATCGCTTCCAATGCTGGAGAAAGCCATGTCAACTATCGTCAATCATGAATGGGTTTTGCTTGCCGACCGTGCCCATGCGGAGATTTATACGCGCGGCCATTTGAATGGCGCCATGCTGCGTTATCTGGAACTGGAACACCCTGCTGCCCGCAAGCAACAGGGCGATCTGGCCGCTGATCGACCAGGACACGGCCATGGCTCTGCATCTCACCATGCCTATGCTTACGAAGACCACGCTAATTTCCCAGAGCAGGAAAGCGAGGCCTTTCTGGATGCTGTGGCGCAAGAACTCAACGACGCTGTTGCCCATAAGGAAATCGACAGCCTCATCCTAATTGCCCTGCCTAAAACCATGGCGATGCTGAAGGCAGGCCTGAATAAAGCGACGCTCGCCAAAATATCCGGGGAATATGCAAAGAACCTGATCGGCGTGCCTGAACAAACCTTGCCAGCCCGGCTGAAAAAACTGCAGGAAAAAGACGACACCCAAGCCAGCAACCCCGACGCGCAGGGCCGCTGAAAGAGGGGATGCTAACCAATCGAAAAGGGGACCACAATGCCTACCCTTCACGATCAACTGCAGGATCAGATTCACGACCTGCGCATTGACATTCCACTTGCCACAGTCGCCCTTGAAGGGCGGCTGACTATCCCGGGAGAGGCTAGGCAGATCGCGATATTCGCACACGGCAGCGGCAGCAGCCGTTTCAGCCCCCGGAATTGGTATGTAGCCGAAATCTTCCATCAGCAGCATATCGCCACCTTGCTTACCGACCTGCTGACGGAAAAGGAAGGCCGAGAAGACCAGATGACCTTCAAGCTGCGGTTCGATATTACCCTGTTAGCCGACCGGCTTGTGCAGATTGGGCACTGGGTGAAAACCAATGACCGAACCAAACATCTAGAGCGTGCCTTTTTCGGCTCCAGCACTGGGGCAGCCGCCGCCCTGATCGCCGCGGCGGAAAGCCCAGACAACGTTACGTCTATTGTGTCCCGTGGCGGACGCCCGGACCTGGCAGGAGAATATCTGCCCCATGTCAAAGCGCCTACGCTATTGATCGTCGGGGGTGATGACCGGCAGGTTCTTGACCTCAATGAACAGGCTCTCGCGAGGCTCAACGATCGGTCTGACATTCACGTCGTCCCCGGTGCCGGTCACCTGTTTGAGGAACATGGGGCTCTCGATAAAGTTGCCCACCTTGCCGCAGACTGGATCAAACATCATTCGGGAACGCGCCATGAAATATCGTGACCGCACTGAGGCTGGGCGGGCTCTTGCCGCCGCACTGGTCGATTACACGGACCGGCAGGATGTCCTTATCCTTGCACTGCCCCGTGGCGGCGTTCCCATCGCCCGTGAGGTTGCAGACACACTGGGGCTGGCGTTTGATATCATGTTGGTGCGCAAACTGGGTGTACCCGGCCAGGAAGAGCTGGCGATGGGAGCCATCTCGGTCGGCGGACTTTGTGTCCTCAACGAGCATATTATCGGGCAACTGCACCTGAGCGAGGAAGTCTTCGACCAGGTGTTGACGAAGGAACAGGCCGAGCTGGCGCGCCGGAATGAGTCGTATCGTGGTGGCCGGCCCGCACCCAAGCTGGACAACAGGACCGTGATCCTCGTCGATGATGGGTTGGCCACCGGCGCCACCATGCAGGTAGCCGTCGCAGCCTGCAAGAAAATGCATGCCCGGGAAATCATTGCTGCAGTGCCGGTCGGCGCCGTTGATTCATGTGCTCAACTGGCACGGCAGGTGGATCGGCTCGTTTGTCCGTTCAAGCCAGATCCTTTCTGGGGCGTAGGCCACTGGTATGGGGATTTCTCCCAGGTCAGTGACGAAGAAGTACAAGCTGCGATGGCTGAACGCTGTATGAAACATAAAAGGAGTGCCTAAGCCATGTCCGTCCAGGATCAGGCAGCTATCCACGCGCTGGAAAAGTGTGTCACTCCCCTTGACTTGGGGGCATCGGACCATGCCTCCCTTCTGAGGGCTGCAAAAGACAAGAAGCTCGTCCTCCTCGGGGAAGCCACCCACGGTACACAGCAATTCTATCGGGTGCGCGCTGACATCACCGCTCGATTGATCGAAGAGTACGACTTCGATGCCGTAGCCGTGGAAGCCGATTGGCCCGATGCCTATGCAATCAATCGCTATGTTACGGGTGCGGGTCCGGAAGTATGCCCCCGCGCGGCGCTTGACGCCTTCGAACGGTTCCCGACATGGATGTGGGCCAATACCGAAGTCTCACGCTTCATTACCTGGCTGCATACCTTCAACAGCAAGAAATCCGGTCGCCCGACCGGCTTTTATGGGCTCGACCTCTATAGCATGAGCACATCTGCCAAAGCAGTCCTTGACTATCTGGAACGCGTTGACCCCCAAGCAGCCAACCGGGCGCGGAAGCGATATAGCTGTCTCGATCAGTTCATCCATAAGCCGCAGCAGTATGGTTACGCTGCCGAGATGGGGCTGACCAAGGCGTGTGAGCACGACATCACAGCCCAGCTGGTTGACCTGCGCCACAAGGCTTTCCGGTATCTGACCCAAAAAGGAATCGTCGACGGGGACGAGTATTTCTGCGCCGAGCAGAACGCCAAGCTGGTCAGGAATGCCGAAATCTATTATCGCGCCCTGTTCAGGGGGCGTCCTAATTCCTGGAACCTGCGCGACCAACATATGGCTGAAACGCTGGGCGACCTTGTGCACCACCTGAGTGAACAACTTGGGCGCGAAGCCAAGGTTATCGTGTGGGCACACAATTCCCATATCGGTAACGCCGCCGCCACTGAAATGCACAGGCGGGGAGAATTCAACATTGGCCAATTGGTCCGCGAGAGCCATGGCAACAATGCCCTGCTCATCGGCTTCTCAACCTCCACCGGGGAAGTCACGGCCGCGTCTGACTGGGACCGCCCGGCGGAACGCAAAAATGTCCGCGCACCTCTGCCGGACAGCTATGAATATCTGTTTCACAGGGTGTCGCACCCCAATTTCCTGCTGGACATGAGAAGCAACAACGAAGCGATTGACTATTTGCTTGAGCCGCGCCTGATGCGCGCAATCGGCGTGATCTATCGGCCCGAAACAGAGCGCCAGAGCCACTATTTCAGCAGTTGTTTGCCGGAACAGTTCGACCTTCTGCTGCATTTTGACGAGACTGATGCCGTGAGGCCGCTGCATGTCCCCATGAGGTGGCATCAGGGCGAACTGGATGAAACATATCCGACAGGCCTCTAAAACACTGGGGCCACGGTCGGACGCGGCCTGGATTTCCATTCCGCTGGAACCGAAAAGGAAGATGGTCATGTTGGTTAAGGAAATTATGTCGAAACGGAAAATAGCCGTCAGTCCAGATGACAGCCTCGCGACCGCAGCCCAAAAAATGCGCGACCATGACATTGGAGCTCTTCTCGTGGAAGACCAAGAACATCTATGTGGCATGGTCACGGATCGCGATATCGCCTGCAGGGGGTTTGTTCCCGGCTACGAGGCCACGGAGCTGGTGGTCCGCGATGTCATGACACGCCATGTAGTCTATTGCACGGAAAGCGATCATATCGACAAAGCAGTGCTCGTCATGGAAAGAAACAAGATACGGCGGATGCCGGTGGTGAACACAAATAACCGTACCGTCGGCATTCTATCCGTTGGTGATATCGCCACACACCTGCCACACGCGCTATCCGGTGAGTTGATCGCTGCCATTTCCACACCACTCGTGCAATCGCCAACCGTCGCATCCCTGCGGTAGGAGCATCAGGCGCAGCTGACAGTACCGGAGAAAATTGGCACAACAACACCAAAACGTTGATCCCTGTCAATTTTCCGACACGGATTGATGGTATCCTTCCTTTTCAATTCTTCCATACCTGAGGGGGATATTATGCCTGATCGCAATCCAGATCTGGATTATGCGCTACGCAAGACGACCGCGGTGATCCTGGCGGGCGGAAAAGGGGCCAGACTTCATGATTTGGGGGCTATGCAGGCCAAACCCGCAGTCCCGTTTGGCGGCAGCCATAGGCTGATCGATTTTCCCTTGTCGAATTGCATCAACAGCGGTATCCGGCGCATCGGCGTGGCAACCCAATATCGCGCACAGAGCCTGCTCCGCCACCTGAACAAGGGCTGGAGTTTTCTTCATCGTGATCTGGATGAATTCATTGAACCGTGGCCTGCAGAACAAGCTGGCGACGGCAACGGATGGTACAAAGGCACCGCAGATGCTGTGTTCCAGAGCCTCAGGCACCTTGGTGGCGATACGCCAGAGCATATCCTGGTCTTGGCAGGAGACCATGTCTACAAACAGGACTATCGCCGCATGTTGGCGGAGCATATCCAGAATGACGCAGACGCCACGATCTCTTGTGTTGGCGTCCCAACTGGAAAGGCTCAGGATTTTGGCATTGTCGCTATCGACGCGACCAATAGCGTCAAGACGTTTATTGAAAAACCCAAGGCTCCGGCAACGATCCCAGGTTCCCCTGACACCTGCCTCGCCAGCATGGGCATTTATCTGTTCAAAGCAGATTTCCTCGCCGAACTTCTGTATGAAGACCATCACAATAGCGCGTCCAGCCACGATTTCGGCCATGACCTGCTGCCCCGTCTTGTCGGACGATCAAAGCTCTATGCGCACCAGTTTACCAACAGTTGTCGGGCCGGGGTATCTGCAGCCCTTCCTTACTGGCGGGATGTGGGCACACTGGATGCCTATTGGCGCGCGTGCCTCGACCTAACCGATGTTCATCCACCACTTGATCTCTATGACACCTCTTGGCCAATCAGAACCGCACCGGAGCAAAGACCTGCAGCTCGGATCATTCTGTCGCCAAACAGTCAGTTTGGCCAAATCCGAAACGTGGTTCTGGCGCCAGGCGCGATCATTGAGGACACAAATCTTGATCACAGCATCGTATCTGCCGATGTGCATATCGCACCGCACTGCTGCATCAAGAAAAGCGTGCTGCTGCCAGGATCAACCGTCGGGGAAGGCACCATTTTGCATAAAACCGTCGTCAGCGAAGGCTGCACCATCCCGGAAAACATGGCCGTGGGCCTAGATGCGGAAGAAGACAAGCGCTGGTTTACCCGAACTGCTGATGGCGTCACGCTGGTAACACCCCATGGGCTGCAGCAGCGGATGATTGGCCGAAAACTATCCGCGCCGCGTCGACCTGCCAACACGGCGATGGTTCACCGGAAAATGGATAGAGAAATAGCACCAAGGCCCGGCAACGCCAATTTGCCCGCGCCACTCTCCCTCAGTCAACCAAGTCTACCCTGATAGGACCCACCGGAGGACACCATGACAATACCCCCGTACGAACAAATTGCGAAGCGAAGCTACCTGATCTGGGAAGAGGAAGGTTGCCCGCACGGCTATGATATTGATCACTGGCTTCAGGCCGAATCTGAGCTGAAGGCACTTTTCAATCCACCGCCGCGCGCGCCTGGCAGCAGCCCAGAAAAACGCCCAAAAACCAAAGCAGCTAAGGCGAAAAGAGCGGCAGCGCCACGCAAGGTGAAAGCCTCTCAGGCAGACGTTTCCTGATTCTGATGGCATCGCCACCAAATGCATTGATGCGGCAGAAACTGGAACAGCTGTCCCTGGATTTGTTCTGGAGCTGGAGCCACGCTGGAGACGCTGTCTGGCGCCAATTGGATCAGGCCGTATGGGACCGGACGGAAAATCCCCGTTTCCTCCTGCAACAACTGCCTGCAGACCGGTTGGAAGCATGTCTTTCCGACCCGGCCCTCCTGCAGGATGTGAACGCTCTCATCCAGGAACGCCAGCGCTACCGCGACCGCCAGCTGTGGACAGATAATTTACCCAAAGACCTTCGCACACCCCGGAGCATTGCCTACTTCAGTATGGAATTCGGCCTCAGCGAGGCGCTGCCCTTATATGCGGGCGGCCTTGGCATGCTTGCGGGCGACTATCTGAAAGCGGCCAGCGATTTGGGCGTTCCTGCAGTCGGCATCGGTCTCCTGTATCAGGAAGGCTATTGCCGACAGTTTATTGACGCTGCTGGCCAACAGGCGGAAGCATTTCCCTATAGCGAGCCGGCCTACCTGCCGATTGAACCGGTACCGTCGCCGAATGGCAATCACCTCCGCATCCAGCTTGAGCTACCGG
Source organism: Kordiimonas lipolytica (assembly GCF_001550065.1). Next base: position 50,035 of record NZ_LRUB01000023.1, on the reverse strand, counting down.
GGCGCCTTCTGTCGATAAGGGTCTGGCAGGCCACGGTGGGCCGCGTCAAACTATATCTGCTCGACAGCAACGACCTCCTCAATAGCGCGACCGATCGTGGCATCACCGCGAAACTATACACAAACGATCCGGAAACTCGATTCCTGCAGGAACTTGTTCTGGGCATTGGCGGTTGGCGCCTGATCGAAACGCTGAACCTGCCCATTGATGTCTGCCACCTCAATGAAGGTCATACCGCAATGGTGGTGTTGGCACGAACGCTTTCCATAATGGCGCGTACGGGACGCTCCTTCTGGCCGGCTTTCTGGATAGCCCGCGCCGGTACCATCTTCACCACTCACACGCCCGTAAGTGCAGGGTTTGACCGTTACTCACCTGTCGAAGTACCGCTTCCAACAAATTATATCCGTGATATCCTCAAACGCTATGACATCGAAGCAGACTTGGTTCTGGCACTTGGGCGGCTAAATCCATCAGACACCTCCGAACCGTTCAATATGACATGGCTCGCGGTCCGCGGATCAGCCATGATCAATGGCGTCAGCCAACGGCACGCCCATGTCAGCCAGCAATTATTTGCACCGCTTTACCCCCGATGGCCAACTGAGGAAGTCCCCGTTAGTCACGTAACCAACGGCGTGCATACCCCTTCCTGGGACTCGAAATGGGCGGACGACCTTTGGACTTGCGCCTGCGGCAAAAGCCGCTGGTGCGGTACAACAGAGGAACTGCCAGTTGGCATAGAAAATCTCTCAGATCAGGTGCTGTGGACCTTTCGAGCCCAACAACGGTCTGATCTGATCGTCAAGTTGAGACGCCGGTTGGAAGCCCAGCAGAAAACCCATGCGGGGACAAGGTCGCACGTCGACCCAGACACGCTATTCGATCCCAATGTCTTGACCCTCGGCTTTGCAAGGCGCTTCACCGACTATAAGCGCGCGGGGCTGTTGTTGTCTGACCATGCCCGACTGAAGCGCTTGCTCAACAACCCCAATCGCCCGGTGCAGATTGTGGTGGCAGGCAAGGCACACTCAAACGACCCACAGGGCAAACAATTGGTAGCGGAATGGGTTGCTTTCACCCAACAACCGGATGTCAGCCATCGGGCGGTATTTCTTGAAGACTATGATATCCGGCTGGCGCAGGACTTGGTCGCGGGCGTGGACGTCTGGATCAACACCCCGCGCCCGCCCATGGAAGCCTGTGGCACCAGTGGCATGAAGACCCTGGTGAATGGCGGGCTCAACCTGTCAGTACCCGATGGCTGGTGGGCCGAAGCCCATAACGGCAAATCCGGCTGGGCCATCGGGACAGGTGCCTGGACGAACGGAGTGTCTGGTGTCCTGAGTGAGGCAGAGAAAAACTCCCGAGACACAGCCGATGCCGAGGCTTTGTATCAGGTTCTGGAAAATGAGATCGTTCCTGAATTTTACGAACGACCGGACGGTGCCCTGCCTGACGCCTGGGTCGCAAGGGTACGCACCAGCATGGCCAATCTTGCACCACATTTCAGTGCCAATCGAATGGTACGGGAATACTATAACAGCTATTACTGCCCAGCCGCCGCGGCCTATCATACACGCCAGAAGGAAGGCGGGAAGCTTGGCCAAACGCTTGAAGATTGGAAGAACTTTTTGGTCCGCCACTGGAACCAGATTCATTTTGGCACTTTAGAGAGCGAGCCGTGCGTGCGGGGCGTCGCGTTTTCGGTCCAGGTCTACCTCGGGGAAATTTCACCCGACGAAATACGGGTCGAACTTTATGCCGATGGCGCAGGAACTGGCTCATCACCATTCCGGAAAATCATGACCCGCGCAGACAACCTGCCCGGCGCGGAACACGGCTACATCTACCAACTGACCATCCCGATCGACCGGCCACCATCGGCCTATACGCCGCGCGTCATCGCCCACAATGAACACGCGTTTCTACCAGCCGAGCTACCATTGATCCGCTGGCAGCATTGACAGAACGGTGGCATTGGGGCGGTAATTCATGCGACTACACGGCATGCTATTGTGCCAGCCCAGGAGGCATAGCAATGACAGAGACGATGAATGCAATGGTGCTGCCCCGCCCTGGAAAACCCCTTGAGCTTCGCTCTGTGCCCCGGCCTGCGCCATCCGAGGGTCAGATATTGATCCGTGTCCATGCATGCGCGGTCTGCCGAACTGATCTGCATGTCGCTGACGGAGACCTTAAACACCCCAAACTGCCCCTCATTCCGGGCCATGAAGTGATCGGCACTATCGCAGAGTTGGGGCCGCGGGTCACCGGTTTCAGCATCGGGGACCGTGTCGGTGTGCCCTGGCTGGGTCGCACGTGCGGCGAATGTCCATACTGTCAATCTGGGCGTGAAAATCTGTGTGAGAATGCGGCTTTCACGGGCTATACACTGGATGGCGGCTTTGCCGACTATATGGTGGCTAACCACCACTATTGTTTTCCCGTTCCGGATACATTCAGCGACGTGAATGCTGCCCCGTTAATGTGTGCGGGACTGATTGGCTTCAGGGCATACCGAATGACAGGAAGTGCACAGCATATCGGACTGTATGGTTTCGGAGCGGCCGCCCATATCATGACGCAGATAGCGCGGCATCAGGCGCGAAAGATTTATGCATTCACGAAACCAGGAGACAAAAAAGCACAGGCCTTCGCCAGTTCCCTGGGTGCTACATGGGCGGGTAACAGTGATGAGACGCCACCCCATCCATTGGATGCCGCAATTCTGTTTGCCCCTGTTGGAGATCTGGTACCCATCGCGCTTAGGCGGGTTGCGCCCGGCGGCACAGTGGTTTGCGCAGGTATCCACATGAGCGATATACCGTCCTTTCCCTATGAGTATCTCTGGCAAGAGCGAACGCTACGGTCCGTTGCCAACCTGACACGCGAGGACGGCGAGGCTTTTCTTGCTGAGGCGCCAAAGGTGCCGGTCAAGACCTCCGTACACCTTTATCAGCTCCGGGAGGCCAATCAAGCTCTGGACGATCTGCGCCATGGCCGCTTTGACGGCGCCGCGGTCCTGACCATGATATGACTGGCCATGATATGACTGGCCATGATATGACTGGATTGATGCATTCCAACACCTTATCCTGACCGCACCCAACCTGCAGGGTACGTCGCCCTTTTCCCCGAGCTGCATGCCTACACAGGTGGTGTTACATATGACCATAGCTGGTCGGCTGGTAGGGTTCCAACTCGTAGTGCGCCTCAAGAAATGCGACAAGGTCGGTCAATTCTTTGACTGTCAGCACTGCATTGTAATTGCGCATCTTCGAGATTCCGAAGTCATCGACGTCCTTGCCAGGAAAGCGCTTCGACAATTTGTGGGACGGATTGATGACGGATGTTACCAACTGGCCATAGGTATAGACTTTTCTCATCTTGCCACCCAGCTGCAGCGACATCTCTGGTTCAACATCCCCAAGGTCGAACGCCACCCCTTTCACCGTGTGGCAAGCGGTACACTGGCGGGCCTGGAACACTGCCTGGCCAGAAGCCACATCGCCTTTTGGAAGAGTAAAGCCCTTGGATTGATTATCTCCACACGCTGCCAATGACAGGCAAGCGCATGTCAGCAAAGCTATTCTCCATTTTGACATCGTTATTCTCCTTATTGAATGAAGTGCAGGCTACTTGCCCTGCCCGCTATTTGTCGGGCCTCGCAGAGCGATCAATTGTGACACTGCGGACTTCTCCGCTAACGCCCGGAAACTCGTCAAACAGCGCCGCAATCAGATAAGGCATCATGACTGACAGGTTGGCCGATGCATCCAGTCCATGCACCATACCTTCATAGACGACCGGCTGCCCTTCGCCCGCACGCCGCACTTTCAGCTCCAGAAAATGGACGAATTTTTCCCTGATCTCGACACCGGTGTCAAAGCATTGCATGCCATAGTAAAGCGGGCCTCCTGGCTCATGTGGGCGAAAATGATACCGCATGGAACATCTGGGTAGTCGTGTTATTTCCTCAGGCCCTGGCCCGACACCGTAACCGATCTCAAATACCAGGTCTGTGTCCGGGCTCGTTAAGGGCCGATATCCTACCTTGGCCAAAACCGGTGCTATTTGTGCTGCATAATGTTTGAATTCCGGACCGCCAGTTTTTGCCGGATCTTTGTGCACAAGCCTCACGCGTTCACCATGCGGTTCTTCAAGGGAATGAAAGGACACGACATTACAGTCAACAGAGGAAGCGCACCCCGCAAGCAACAGAATCACAAGACAACAAAACCACCGATTAAATCCTTCCAACATCGTTGTCCTTCCATCTTTTATTGATCATCTCAAAAAAACAGCCCCTACATAGCTTGGTTCTGTTTCACAGTTGCGTCATTCACGGCCGTAATATCCCATCAATTCGGCGCTTTCGATCACATGGGGCTTGGCCGCAGCCAACACCTCGGCGCAGGTCGCGCCATGCCTTACCGGTAATGTATGAACATCGAGCGCTGAAATCTGAAACCGATACCTGTGGGGTGCGTTACGCAAGGGCGGACAGGGTCCGCTATAGCCCGCCAGGCCAAAATCATTGATGGCCTGACGAAAGGACTGCTCATCGGTGGTATTCGTATAGCCGGTTTTCAAACCCGCCCATGTCGGCGGTATGTCGTATGCTGCCCAATGACGAAAGACCCCACTGGGCGCATCCGGGTCTTCGCAGGTTAGCAAAAAGCTCTCCGCCTCTTCTGGTGCGCCCCGCCACCTGAGCGCGGGCGAACAGTTATCACCCTCACAGGTGTAATTAACCGGTATTCTTCCTTTGTCTTCGAAAGCGGAACTGGTCAAACTGAGGCTCATGGCATCCTCCTTAAATGAGCAAGCGTCCCCGCCAGCAGCCCGGTACGAACCTCAGAATGAACGCGCTTCCATCTCGTGTCATTGAGCCAGATCAACATCCGCACCAACCTCTGGCGGCACATCAATAGGTATTCAGGCCTTTTCGTGATAACCTGAACACGCACTTTCCTTCCGGCAGACTGTCGCGGAGATATGAGGATGCAGGAATTCGCAACGGTGACATTCAGCGGTGTCGCAGCAAATCCGGTAATGGAACAGGATGTTGCAACCCGGGTTCGGCGCCTCCAGGAACGCTTCGGCGACATTTATCCCATTCATGTCACCATTGAGGTGCTGTCACCAGACGATGGCCCCTCAGTGAAAGTAGCTGTTGTACTGCATTGGCACGGCCAGCGTATTGGCATCAACTGCCACGGCTTCCTGCCCAGATTGACGGATAGCGTCAGACAGGCGCTTGACGACGCCTTCAGTGGGGCAGTGCACAATATCCGGCAAATGCACTGGCGGCTGGAAGGATTCGGGTCGCAAACACGATCCGATTGCTGCTAAGCGGCAAAGGGGTTCCGTTCTTCCTCCGAAAACGGTTCCTCAGCTTTTTCCTTTTAGGTAATCGAGTGCGCCTTTAATCGTCACCAACTGGGCTGCGTCCTTGTCCGGAATATCCACACCAAGGCGGTCATGAAGCGCGATCACCAAATTCATGATATCCATCGAGTCCAGATCAAGCGCATCGCGCAAGTCCGCGTCCTCGGCCACACCGTCGAGGCTGGCGTCAGGTGCGATAGCCAACAATTCTTCTTCAAAAGCGCGCCGAAGCGCATCATGGGTCATGTGGGACGTCATAGGGCCTCCGGTTTCTGTAGAAGCGTTTCGATGTCGCGCAGGAACAGGGCACCGCGCCTGCCGTCGCCGACCCTATGGTCCGCGGCCAGCGTGCTAATTACCGTGGGGGCAGCCACAAGTGAGCCATCCACAACCAGGGGGCGCTCTTCCACTGTGCCAAAGCCGACAATCGCCACCTGCGGCGGGTGGATAACGCCGTAGACTTCGTCCACGCCGCGATCGCCGAGGCTGGTGATCGTGATCGTCGGGTCCGCAAGTTCCGATCCCTTCAGGCCACCCGCCCGCACCCGGGCAACCAGATCGCGCATCGCGGCCATCAGGTCACTGAGCGACAGGCTGTCAGTGTCGTGGACCGCAGGAGCAATCAAGCCGCCACCTCGTACAGCCACAGCAACACCGCAATGGATGGCGACGCTTGGTGTAAAGGCATCGTCTTCATAAAAGCCGTTCATGTCCGGGAAATTCTTCAGCGCAAGGGCCACGGCTTTCACCAGTAGCGCGCCCATTAGCAATCGGCCCGCCGGCTCTTGCGATCCATTATAATCCTCAAGCCACGCGCTGGCGGCCTGCAGGTCAATCTGGTGCTTGAGGTAATAGTGCGGGATTTCCCGCTTCGACCGGGCCATCGCCCGGCCAATGGCCTTGCGCATCTCGGTGAAATCGATCCCTGATGCACGAGCGGCCTCTCGTGGTGTCGCTTTCGGCGCGCCCTCTAGGTCGCAGCTCGTGACCGCACCACCGGGGCCGGTGCCCTTGATGCCTGACAGGTCAACGCCCGTCTCCGCAGCAAGCTTGCGGGCAGCGGGCGACGCCCGGTGACGCCCGGCGCTTGCGGGGGTGGGTGCCGCCGTGGGTTTAGGTGTCGGTGGTGGCGCTTCCGGCGCGGCTGTAACTTCCTGCGTGGGCTCTAGCGCAACCGCTGACTCCGGTGCAGGTGCAGGCGCGGCCTCTGGCGCCGAAACATCACCGATTTCGGCGAGCGGTGTACCCACCGGCACGGTCTCACCCACTTCGACCAGCAGTTTGCCGACAGTGCCTGCCTCGAACGTCTCGATTTCAATCGCGCCTTTCTGGGTTTCAACAACCGCCACAGTATCACCCTTGGCAACCACGTCACCCGGCGCGATCATCCATTCCACCAGCGTACCGGCCTCCATATCGGCCCCCAGCGACGGCATTTTGAAAAGCCCCATATGCGCCCCCTACCGGCCCATGGCGGCCATGGCCGCGGCGACAATCCTGTCCACTTGCGGCAAGGCAGCGTCTTCAAGATGCTTGGGGTACGGGATCGGGATTTCGGCCGAGCATACCCGGCCCACGGGCGCGTCCAGTTCCCAGAAGGCGCCTTCCATGATCCGGGCGGATATTTCGGCCGCTAGGCTGCCGGTCAGCCAGCCTTCATCCACAACCACCGCGCGCCGGGTTTTCGATACCGTCTCAAGGATCGCGGCATTATCGAGTGGGCGCAGCACGCGAAGGTCCAGCACCTCGGCGCCGATCCCTTCCTCTGTCAGCACCTCTGCGGCCTCCAGCGTTTTCGGCAGGGACCCGCCATAGGTGATCAGGCTAATGTCGGTGCCCGCACGGCGCACAGCGGCAGAGCGAAGGTCCGCAACTGAGGATGTGTCCAACGGCTCCGTTCGTCCATAAAGCATGACATGCTCGAAAATGATCACCGGGTCTGGGTCCTGAAGCGCTGGAGCCAGCATGGCATAGGCATCCTGCACGGTCGCGGGCGCGAGCACCCTCAGCCCCGGGATATGGGCATACCAATTCTCAAGGCTGTGAGAATGCTGGGCCGCCAGTTGCCGCCCGGCACCGGTTGCAATGCGGATCACCAACGGCACACCCACCTGCCCGCCGGACATATGGCGGAAGGTGGCGGCGGTATTCAAAATCTGGTCAAGCGCCAGCAAGCTGAAATTCACCGTCATAATCTCGACAATCGGTCGCATGCCACCAATCGCTGCACCGATGCCGGCGCCAGTGAAGGCTGATTCCGACAGCGGCGTATCGCGCACCCGGTCTTCGCCGAACTCTTCGGCAAGCCCTTTGGTTACAGCGTAAGTGCCGCCATAACGGGCGACATCTTCACCCATGATGAAAACCCGGTCGTCTGCCTTCATGGCGTCGCGTATGGTCCGGCCAACGGCCTCCCGGTATGTCACCTCTTCGGTCATCCCAAAGCCCCTACTTCTTCAAGCATTGTGTTCACGCTTTCCCATTCGCTTGCTTCGGCAAAGGCAACTGCGGCTGTCACTTCCGCTGCCACCTCTTCCTCGATCCGAGCGAGATCGGCCTCATGCGCCATGCCCGCCGCCACCATCCAATCCCGGAAGCGAACCACCGGGCCCTTCTTCTCCCACGCCGCCACTTCGTCTTTCGAGCGGTACAGCTGGGGGTCGAACATGGAATGGGCGCGGAAGCGGTAGGTGCGGCACTCAAGGAAATAGGGCCCTTCAGCCGCACGGATGGCACCCGTGGCACGGCGGGCTGCGGCTTCCACCTCCACCACATTCATGCCATCCACCACTTCAGCAGGTAGCCGGTAACTGGCGGCCTTGGCATGGATATCGGTCTCAGACTCGGATCGGTCGAGCGCTGTGCCCATGGCATAGCCATTGTTTTCGCACACGAACAGGACGGGCAATTTCCATAGCGCCGCGAGATTGAGACTTTCGTGGAACTCGCCTTCTGCTACAGCCCCTTCGCCGAAGAAGCAAACTGTCACCCGGTCGCGCCCCTGCATCTTGTCGGCAAGCGCGAGGCCAACCGCCAGCGGCAGGCCGCCGCCCACGATGGCATTGCCGCCATAAAAGCGCCGCCCGACATCGAAAAGATGCATCGATCCGCCGCGCCCCCGGCAGACACCGTCAATCCTCCCGAACATTTCCGCCATGATGCGATCCGCGGGCACCCCGCGCACAAGCGCATGCCCGTGTTCGCGGTAAGTGGCCACCACGGCATCCTCGGGGCCCAGGGCTTCTGTCACCCCGGTCGCCACAGCCTCTTCACCGATATACAGGTGCAGGAAGCCCCGGATTTTCTCCTGGGTGTAGAGCTCTGCACACTTTTCTTCGAACCGGCGGATACGGGTCATCTGCTTCATCAGGTGCAGGCAATGGTCGCGCGTTAAGTGCGGGCGGACATCGCCTGGGGCATACTTGTTCATTTGAATGTCTCCAGGGTGGACGTGTCGCCCTCCGGTAGCCCGAGCTCACGGGCCTTCAAGAGCCGCCGCATGATCTTTCCGCTCCGGGTTTTCGGCAATTCATCGGCAAATTCGATCACCCGTGGCGCGACAGCCGCGCCAAGGCTGCGCCGGACGTGGGCAAGGATATCGCGTCTCGTCGTCTCGTCGGGTTCAATCCCGTGATGGAGCGTCACGAACGCCTTCACCACCTCGCCCGCGCGTTCGTCCGGCACGCCGATCACCGCGGCTTCCGCCACGGCATCATGCGCCACAAGCGCGCTTTCCACCTCAAATGGGCCAATCAGATGACCAGACGATTTGATCATGTCGTCCGCACGCCCGACGAACCAATAATAGCCGTCCGTGTCGCGCATAGCCAGATCGCCGCTCAGGTACCAGCCGCCCTTGAAGCATTTCTCGTAGCGCGCTGTCTCGTGCAGATATCCGCGGAACATCGAGGGCCAGCCGGGCCTGAGAGCCAACTCACCCACCTCACCCGCAGACGTGATTTCCCGCACGCTACCATCCTCGCGCAGTTCAACGATGCCCGCGTCAATACCTGGCAGCGGGCGCCCCATCGACCCCGGTTTGATATCACCTATGGCCAGATTGCCAATCATGATCGCGCCGGTTTCCGTCTGCCACCAATTGTCATGGAATGGTTTACCAAAAACGTCAGCGCTCCAGATCACCGCTTCAGGGTTCAGGGGTTCCCCCACCGACGCCAGGAACCTGAGCGCCGACAGATCATATTCGCGCGCCAAGTCGCCTCCCGCCTTCATCAACATGCGGATGGCTGTGGGCGCGCTATACCAAACCGTTACCTTTTGATCCTGCAGTATGGTGTACCAGCGCTCGGGGTTGAACTCTGCCTCGTCAACAATCATGGTCGCACCGGTCGTCAGCGGCGCAATAATGCCATAGGAGGTGCCTGTCACCCAACCGGGATCGGCGGTGCACCAGATGATATCGTCTTTCCTGAGATCAAGAGCGTACTGCGCCGACACATGATGCGCCAGCACCGCTTCATGCACATGGAACGCCCCCTTGGGCTTACCGGTCGTACCGCTGGTGAAATGCAGAAGCGCCATGTCATGCGGCCTCGTTTGTGCCACAGGGAAGCCGGGATCACCGGCTGCCAACAGGGTATCAAACGACAGCGTATCATCCGGCAGGTCATCCGCATCTCCCACGATCAGGACGTGCTTGAGCGTTGGCAACTCGCCCCTGATGTGGGCGATTTTTTTCTGATAGAATGCTTTCGTGGTCACAAGCACAGCACCTTCGCCGATACTGATGCGTGCCTTGATGGGGTCCGGCCCAAATGCTGAAAAAAGCGGACAGAACACGGCACCACGCCTGAGTGTGCCCAAAGCGGTGACATAAAGTGCGGGCTCTCGTCCCATCAGCGCGAAAACCCGCTCCCCCTGCTCAATGCCCAGATGATCAAGGACCGACGCGAACCGGGCCGTATCGCGCGCCAGGTCGGCGTAACTGATATCGCGACAGTTACCCGATTTCCCGAGCCAGCGGATGGCGGTCTTCTCGCAGCCGTTCCACATCACATGCCGGTCAACCGCCTCATAAGCAATATTGAGCCCGCCTTCCGGCAATCCGTCCAACTGGCGTCCGGCTGCCTTCCAGGAAAAGGTCGAACAAAGGGCCTCATAGTCCTTGCCATGCCAAAGCAGGGCTTGACCGATCCGCTGCTCCAGCGGCGAAGATTGTGACACGAATGACTTGTCCTCTGTGGGCAGCATCTGACAATCCCTCCTGTTCGCAGTATCCACGAAGCGTAAATGCCACCATTAAGCATAAGGAGCGACGATCAATCGTCATTGACAGAAATCAATATGAACCGTTTGGTCTACCCGCGTGAGGCACGCAGTCAGATGCATGAAGCACAGGCAGCATAGAGACCTTCAGCTTCACCAATTGACAGGCTCGCTGATCTACCAGTGTGCTTTCTGACTCACAACGGTAATTCAGCACTAACTGGAAACAATCATATTCAACCTGAAAGGGACGTGGCGTAGCTTTGATATTGGCCAATATCCGTGACCTGCGCGTCACTTTCCTGCAAAAAAGGTCTTGACGTTAAAAAGCTGTGTCTAGTGCAACGAGTATAGTAGTTGAGTTTAGACATGTTCCTGAACCTCCCTTCCTCACCGGACGCTTGCCTTTCCTGTGAAAGGCTTTCGATAGTCGTCTGCATCGACAAGTGTCCGTCAGCCATATTTACAGGACATCGTCGGCGGCCCTATCAGTATCAGGGCTCACTCAGTTTGGAGCTATTCAGTTTCTCTTAATTTTTCTTGCAAGATCTTCATCCGCAACACAGCCTGTTCCGCCGCGTCAAAAAACGGCAGGAGAACCAGTGTCGCCCCTTTCTCTCTGAGGATTTCCCTATCGTGGGAGCGCTGAGTAGATATTGCGATTCCGGCGCTGCAGTGTTGCTGTTTCAACCCTTCCAGAAGGATGAGACGAGGATCCTCATGAGTGACGCCGATATCATGCTGGGGCATGGCGGAGACAATCCACTTGACGCCATTTAATGGCAGGCTGGCGATAAATGCCGGATCGCTCGCATCTCCATAAATGGCCGCATGCCCCTGTGCCCGCCAGCGGCGAACCTCATCCGGATTGAAATCTACCACCAGCAAGCTGTATTCCTGCTGTAACAGATAGTGTGCAATGGCTTTTCCGTACCGACCGATACCAAAAAGGATAACGTCGTATTCCCCTTTGGCCAGGAGCTGCTGTTCGAGTTTTTCCTCACGGTAGGGCTTCTTCCGTTCGAATAGGTCGAACCAAGGCTCCAGCCTGCCATAAAGGCCGTGGGAATAAGTGATCATATAAACCGACAGGGAAATCGTAATCAGCCCAACCAGAGTCACTAGCCCCAACGATTCCGCCGAGACATGCCCCAGCGTGAGTCCCATCGCCATAAAGATGAGCGAAAACTCGCTGATCTGGGCGACGGTCAGTCCAGCCAGAAATCCGGTGCGTTTTCTATACCCCATCAAACCCATAATGATCATCACGATCAGCGGGTTACCGATAAGCACAAAGACAGAAAAGGCCAGTGCGGGAGCAACTTGCGCGCCAAGCAAACCGAGATCGAGCTGCGAGCCCAGTGCAATGAAGAAAAACAACAGGAGGAAATCCCGCAGAGAGGAAAGGCCCGCCACGATGGCTTCGCGGAATGGCGTGGAGGCCAGCGATATCCCGGCGAGCAAGCCACCCAACTCTTTACTGAAACCAAGCTCGCTGCCAATGGTGGCCAGAAGCGCAGCCCATGCAATGGCAAAAATAATCAGCAGTTCTTGTGAGTGGGCGATGCGGCTAACCAGCGGCGTCGCGAGGTGGCGAATAAAAAGCAGGATAAAACCTAGCATCAGAATGCCGTAGAACACGTTAGTGCTGATATGTACGAACACCGAACCATCATTCCCCTCCTGGGCACCCACACCGAAGGCGGACAGAACCATCATCGCCAACACGACGACAAGGTCCTGCACAATCAGAAAGCCAATGGCGATCCGGCCATGTAGGGAATCGACTTCGCGTTTATCTGAGAGCAGTTTGACGATGATGATGGTGCTGGAGAAGGTCAGCGCCACGGCAACATAGAGAGAAGTGACCGTATCCAGCCCCAGCGCAAGACCGATGAGAAAACCTATCACCGAGGTGAACGTCACTTGCCCCAGCCCTGTTGCTAGCGCTACGGGGCCAAGGGTACGGATCAGCTTCAAATCCAGTTTCAGGCCGACCAGAAATAGCAGCACGGCGATGCCGAGCTCTGCCAGCAACTCGATATGTTCGTGCGACTGCACAATCCCGAGGGCTGAGGGGCCGGCCAGTACGCCGACTGCAATGAAGCTGACGATCATCGGCTGGCGCAGCAACAAGCCTACGGAACCGATAACAGCGGCCAGGGCAATGAGCGCCGTCAGTTCATAGAACGGCGAGGCATGCAGGAAGCTAAGATCGGGCATGATCATTCGTCACTTTTTGTGATGCCCGAAGGCGGACCTGTTTTTCGATTTCGATGATCGCGAACAGGGCCACGCCGACACCGACAATCAGCAGGCCATCCAGGAATGGGATGGACTCTGTGGCAAAGACCGTCTGCAAGAGCGGCAGATAGGTAATCGCGAATTGCGCGGCAGTGATGACGATGACCACCGTCCAAACCATCTTGGTCCCGCGCACCGCCTTCCATGTCAGCGAAGTGCCATAGATATTCCGGATAAAGAACAGGTGGAATATTTCCATCACCACCAGCGCGTTGAGCGCGATGGTGCGGGCGAGTTCTACCGAATAGCCCCGGTCAACTGCATAGTGATACATGCCGAACACGCCGCAAAGGAACAGCAACGACACCAGCACGATATGCCAGACCAGCCCGCCGGTTAACAGCGGTTCATCACGAGGGCGCGGCGGACGGCGCATGGTACTTTCTTCCGTCGGTTCAAAAGCAAGCGCGATGCCCAGTGTTACAGCGGTAATGAGATTGACCCACAGAATCTGGACGGGTGTTATCGGCAGTGTCATCCCAGCCAGCAACGCGACAATGATGGTCATCGCTTCGCCTGCGTTGGTGGGAAGCGTCCAACTGATCACTTTCTTGATGTTGTCGTAGACGGTGCGGCCTTCCCATACTGCGGCGGCTATGGAGGCAAAGTTATCGTCTGCCAGCACAAGTTCCGCCGCTTCCTTGGCCGCTTCACTGCCTTTTAAGCCCATGGCGATACCCGCATCGGCGCGTTTCAGGGCGGGCGCGTCATTCACGCCATCCCCGGTCATCGCAACTGTCATGCCATGCGATTGCAGCGCCATGACCAACCGCAGTTTATGTTCCGGGCTGGTGCGGGCGAAGATGTCACAAGCCAGCACGGTCTGACGCAGTACCGCGTCGTCCATACCGTCGAGATCGCGTCCGGTCAGAACCTTTTCCGGGTTTTGCAATCCGATTTGCTTGCCGATAGCAGCCGCCGTTTTTGCATGGTCGCCCGTGATCATTTTCACACGGATGCCTGCGCCGTGGCATTCCTTGACTGCCGCAATCGCCTCTGCACGCGGCGGGTCGATCATCCCTGTCATACCCAGCAGTGTGAGTGTACCTTCAACATCCCCATGTTCGAGCACCGTATGGTCCGACTTCACCGGTCTCACCGCAACGGCGAGCACACGCTCCCCAAGCGCGGCGATAGCCTCGGCTTTCCCGTGCCAGTAAGCAATATCCAGTGCTTCCGTATAACCGTTCATGGCGCGCTGATCCTGACACATGGCAAGTATCTGTTCCGGAGCGCCCTTGACGAACACAAACGCATGGCGTTCATGGTCGTGATTCAGTGTCGCCATGAAGCGGTGCTTGGCATCGAACGGAATAGCGTCCGTGCGTGTCCACGCCGCCTGTGTCTTGCGGACATCCACATCCATTTTTCCAGCAAAGGCTAGGAGCGCCCCCTCCATCGGGTCGCCCTCTACCGTCCATACGCCATCATGCTCGCGCAGGAATGCATCGTTGCAGAGTGCCGCCGCACGCGCGAGTTCTTCCAGCACGGCATGTTCGGAAGGTGCGACATGTGCATCTTCTAGCTTGAGCAGTCCTTCAGGCGCATATCCGTCGCCTTCCAAGGCGAAAAGATGCTGACAGGTAAGCACAGAGGCTACCATCATCTCGTTGCGTGTGAGCGTGCCGGTTTTGTCGGTGCAGATAACGGAAACCGATCCCAGTGTTTCAATTGCCGGCAAACGCCGTACGATGGCATTGCGCCGCGCCATAGCCTGTACGCCGATCGCCAGCGTAATGGTCAGGACAGCAGGCAACCCCTCGGGGATCGCGGCAACTGATAGCCCTACCACCGCCATGAACATCTCTGTGAATTCATGGTGGCCGACAAAATATCCGTAAGCCAGCAACAACGCGGCAATCAGCAGAATGAGGATGGTCAGCCATTTAGCGAAGATACCCATCTGCGCCACAAGCGGCGTGGTCAGTGTTTCAACTTCTGAAATCAGCCCGCTGATGCGTCCGATTTCGGTCTGGCTGCCGGTGCCTACGACAGCGCCTTTGGCTTGGCCAGCCGTCACCAACGTGCCGGAAAATGCCATGCACGACCGGTCGCCGAGAGCGACGTCACTGGCCACTGGTTTAGTATGTTTCTCGACCGGCAATGACTCGCCGGTCAGAATAGCCTCCTGCACCGACATGCCATGCGCGGTTAGAAGGCGCAGATCGGCGGGCACTTTGTCTCCCGCTTCAAGCAAGACAATGTCACCGGGAACGAGCGCTTCGCCTTCTATGCGGTGTCTTTCCCCATCGCGGAGCACATTGGCGCGGGGCGCCAGCATATGGCGGATGGCCTCCATCGCCTTTTCCGCCTTGCCTTCCTGAATGAACCCGATAAGGGCATTGGCGACAACCACGGCCAGGATCACGCCCGTATCGATCCAGTGGTCGAGCGCAGCTGTAATCGCAGCGGAGCCGATCAGCACATAGATCAGGATATGATGGAATTGCTGCAGAAAACGCTTGAAGCCGCTGCGACGGGCGGCTTCCGGCAGTCGGTTGGGGCCGTATTCCGCGAGCCGCTTTGTTGCTTCAACATGCGAAAGCCCGCCCGCCGGAGCTTTAAGAAGCTCCAACGAATTTTCAGTAGATAACGTGTGCCATGATTTCTGGCTCTCGTCCGCGCCCGCCTTTTCCATTATCACCCTATACCTTCAGTACGCTTTCACTGGTGAGACAAACCCCTGTGGTTTAAGTGCCATCAATGAACAGGAGAGATTCTGCACGATATTCTCCGCCGTATTACCGATGATGAAGCCAGGGATGCCGGTACGGGCAACCGTACCCATCACCAGAATGTCGATCTTCTTGTCCGTCACGAAAGACGGGATACATTCCTCGGCCTTGCCGCGCAGATGGTGCACCCGGCAGTTGCCGGAAATGCCGGATGCCTTGATCAGCCCCTCAAGTGCCGTGCGGTGTTTGTGTTGGGTGCCCTGAACAGCTTCTGCAATTTGCGCATCCGTGGCTTTTATCCAGATGCTGTCGCGCAGGAAGGATTCGAACTCGTAATCCCAGCAGGAAACGATATGCAACTCGCCGCTGCAGCTATCTGCCAGCGAGCGCGACAATTCCAACATGCGCTTTGATAGAGCCTTCGCCGCTTGTTCCATGCTCTCCGGGTCAATGGCCACGGCGACCTGAATATGCTGTCTTGAATGTGCAATCGGGCGGCATAGCCACATTGCACAAGGACATTGGCGCAGCAACTCCATATCGATAGCCTTAAAGCCGCTGTCACTGCCTTTGAGAAGCTCAGCCTCCTTTATCAACAGGTCGTGCCCGTGCCGGAGCACATACTGAATGATCTTTATGGACGGAGTATTGTCGCTAACGAGTTCAATCGTAATATCGACAATGCCTTCTTTTTGCTTGATAGCTTTTTTGGTCGAACGTATCGACGCTTCAGCCTGAGCAACAAGCGCCTCTTCGTACTTCTTCCGGTAGTCAGGAAATTCTTCTGGAAATTCCGGGCACACAACCAGAACCCCCAATGGAGCGCCGTTATTCCGTGCCAGACTCAGTGCCTGCTTTAGTCCCTCGGTTTCGTCAGCGACACCATAGCTAACATAGAGCGGATTGTGGTAGTGACGCATATTTAGCCTCCTTGATTCCGAGGTCCACGACCCCAAAAATGTGCATGGCCTGCGTGCATCATGTTTAAGCTGGATGCACGTACAACCCACAGGCTATGGTGTCAGCGCGACCTTGAGGACACCATCTCGCTGGTTCGCAAACAGTTCATAGGCCTCCTCAATGTCCTCAAGCGCAAAGCGATGTGTTACCAGTGGGCTGGTATCCACGCGTTCGGAATCAATGACTTCCATCAAACGGCGCATGCGCTCCTTGCCGCCAGGACACAGCGTAGTGATAATCCGATGGTCACCGAGACCAGCCTGAAACGCATCTAGGGGAATTTTCAGATCGCCGGAATACACACCCAACGAAGACAAGGTTCCCCCTGGCCGCAACACACGGAGAGCCACTTCGAAGGTTTCCTGACGACCAAGCGCCTCTACCGCAACGTCCACGCCCCGTCCATCCGTCAGTCGCATGATTTCGTCCACCGGATTGACCTTGGTATAGTCGACAACATAGTCAGCTCCCATCCTGCGGGCGATAGTCATGCGCTCAGGTATCGCGTCAACGCCGATGATCATGGTGGCTCCCATCAGGCGCGCGCCTGCGGTTGCACAGAGCCCGATGGGACCTTGCGCAAATATCGCCACGGTATCACCTATGCGCACCTGGCCGGATTCCACACCGGAAAAGCCGGTTGACATGATATCCGGGCACATAAGCACTTGCTCATCCGTCAGTCCGTCCGGTATTAAAGCAAGGTTTGTCATTGCATCCGGAACCAGCAAATACTCTGCCTGGGCACCATCAATGGTATTGCCAAAACGCCATCCGCCGAGTGGCTTGAAGCCATGCTTCGTTCCCGCTCCATCCTGGGAATGATGGCCGCAAAGGCACGCTGCACTGTGCCCGCTTGGGGTAATAGCTCCAGCAATTACCCGCTGACCTTCTTCATATCCGGTCACGGCCGAGCCAAGCTTTTCAATGATGCCCACGGGTTCGTGACCGATGGTAAGGCCCTTTGCGACCGGATATTCCCCTTTCAGAATGTGGATGTCGGTGCCACAGATGGTGGTCGTCGTAATGCGGATCAGAGCGTCAAGAGGCCCCACATCCGGTATAGGCTTCTCATCAAGTACAATTCTGTTTGGTTCGACAAATACTGCAGCTTTCATTGTTTTAGCCATGGCTGTTCCTCCTCCAGACGCCACGTAGGACCAGAATTCACTGTGAACTCAGTACGAGCAGAGAAGTCCAATCATTCACCAGCGACTGTAAAAGCGACTGTAAATCCCTAATTGTAAACTAGGGCCATGCGGACGCATGCACATTGATCATAATCAAACAAGGCTTCTCTGGTAAGGGAGCAACTACCGACTGCATTCACACATTAGGTTGCCAATCAGAGCGGGCACTTCCCCGACAGCCCCTTAGACGAACAAGCATTGCACCCCAGCCACCCCTATCCGAAGAAGTCACTGGCTGGAGTTTCAAGCCAACTTTCAGAACTGATAGCCCAGTTCTTAGCCGCGCCAGTTGGTGTAGCCTGTCCAAGCAGCTGTGAGCAATAAGGCAACCAGCAAAGCAAGCAACCCTGCCGCCATCAGAATTGACTGTTTTCGACTAGGACCATTGCTTCCACCCTTGCTTTCTTCGGCTTGATATAGTGGAACAAGCAGGGCATCGACACCGCTCATGATAACGAGTGCTACCGCAAAAAGTATCAGCTTGGTTGCCAGCCAGGGTGCCTCGACAGGCGCTCCCGACAAGTGGGACAGAATGCCAGCCCCCAAAAGAACAAGCACAAAACCAGCTTGCAATACACGCTCTACGACCCGCATGGCTTTGGAGGCCACTGAGGCCCCACTTGGTGCTCCGACCCAGTCAATCACCAACCAAAGAAGCGCAAAAACCCAAATGCCGACCATAGAGCCATCACCAAGCGTGATCAGTGCGAGGTTATTCGATAATTGTAACCCCATGGGCAACATCAGGATAAGCGCTGCCTTTGGAAGACGTTGTACATAGGCAAGATTTTGAAGGTGCAGTTGACCTTCAGGCTCGGAAAGCATCTCTCGATACCGACACAACAGCAAAACCAATAGAGCAACAATCGAACCCAGCCAAACACCAAACAGTGTGATGTGCAGAAAAGTGTGAAAATGGTGCTCCATGAAACAGTCCTCCCATTAGGTACAGTTATTGTGCAATAGTCGGCAATATATAGCAGACCAGCGTGTCTATTGTCGACTGACATAGATATAACTTGGCCAGCGCGTTTAAGGTTAAATCTGCTTCCAGCAACCTCCAAGGCAACATCCACATCAATGCCCCGTTATCGATCCGGGCTGACCATCTTAGAATGACCCAGAATACGCTGGGCAGCCCTCAGGTTCTTCGTCTACTTGTATGTCGCCGAGATCTCGGTATGTCAGAGCGAATGAGTGCCATGATTGCTTTTGATACAACCCGATGTCTCTGATCCACGATTTGCGGCCCGTACATATTGCCTTGCGCAAGATCTCGTTGGCCTGCCTCAGTTCCCGGTTCTCCCGTTCAAGGGCCTTCAGCTTGTCGGCAACCTCGGTCGGCATACCAGCCCGCTGGCCGCTGTCCACCTCTGCTTTCTTGACCCATTCGTTCAGGGTCTGAGGGACACAGCCAATCTTGCTGGAGATGGATACAATCGCTGCCCAACGGGACGGATAATCGCCCTCATGGGAAAATACCATGCGGACCGCACGGTCGCGGACTTCAGGTGAAAATTTGTTCGTGGTCTTGCTCATAATGGCTCCTTTTACTCAGAAGTTGGAGCCTCCGGCAATCCCGGGGCGTGTGTGGATGCCCCCTGTTTTGCAAGGTGATTTTCTGACTTTTTCGACTTGGCGCTTCTATCGGTCGTGTGTCAGGCCTCCGATCGTGGCCTGAAGGTGCCACGGGGCCGGTATGCAGTTCGAAGAACGAAGGTCCACATCGGTTCAAAGAGCTTTGACGCTCGAGCCCCGGGACTGGTTTACCTCGTCCTGAACATTGAACTCCTTGCCGCATATTGGTCAGTCGATCTCCTTGTCAGGGCCGGGCCCTGAGCGCTTTCCGTCTTGCTGTCAATTGGTAGCAGCGGATCACGCCAAACGATAATCCTCATTCCTTGTCATCATTGCCCATATGTTTCGCGCCATTTTGTTGGCCAATGCTACAGCCGCAACCATACGAGGCTTTCGTCCCAGAATGCGACCAAGCCAATTGTCAGGCAATTCGCCTTTGCGCACGATCCACCTGATGCGGCTCATCGCACCGACGATCAGCAGCCTCCGAACGTCACTCTGCCCCATCTTGCTGACCCCGCCAAGACGCGTCTTGCCTCCAGTAGACCGTTGTCTCGGTACAAGCCCCAGCCTGGCAGCGAAGTTCCTTCCGCTGGAGAAGCTATGCAGATCAGGCGCGAAGGCCATGATCGCGCCCGCCGTCACCGGACCAACACCTGGTACTGTACAAAGCCGTCGCATATCGTCATTAACCTTCACAGCCTCTCGAAGCCTACAAGTCAATTCATCGATTCTGGTGCTGAGCAGTTCGACCTGATCCAGATAGAGGCGCACAATGTCTTCTACTCCCGCAGGAAGATCTATCGCTTGATCCTTCAGCATACTGGTGATGGTTTTGATATTGGCGCGACCCTGAGCAACGACAACTCCGAACTCGGCAAGGTGGCCACGTAATGCATTGATCAGCTGCGTGCGCTGCCCCACAAGACATTGATGGGTACGAAATGCCACAGCTCGTGCCTGATGCTCGGCACTTTTAACGGCCACCCAGTGTATGTTCGGGCGCTTCGCTGCTTCAGCAATCGCGGAAGCATCAGCCGCATCATTCTTCTGCCGCTTGACGAAGGGTTTCACATAGATCGGCGGAATCAGGCGGACCTCATGCCCAAACCCTTCAGCAACTCTCCCCCAGTGGTGGCTGGTGGCACAGGCTTCCATGGCCACGATGCAAGATGTTTGCGCTTCCAGAAGCTTCTCCAGCTTTGTTCGCGAGATCATGCGGTTATATAGAACCGCCCCATCCCGATCAGTTGCGCAGACCTGAAAGCTCCGTTTCGCCAGATCGATTGCCAAAATGTAAATGTTCGTCATGATGCTCTCCTTCGATGATGCCGCCGCAGCGGCGTTGTGACATCATACAATGTCGCTCGAAAGGGGCATCCACCCCATCAGTTCAGAATTGATTGACCGCGAACGCCGCATGGTGGAGCGGCGGATCAAACAAGCCCGCTTTCCCACTACAAAAAGCCTCGACAGCTATGAGTTCAAGGCCATGCCATCGCTCAACAAGCTGCTCATCATGGAATTGGCTCGCTGCGATTATATCACCCGCAACGAGAACATTATCGCCGTTGGCAACAGTGGTACCGGCAAAACCCACATCGCCCCCGGCCTTGGATTGGCGGCTTGTCAAAAGGGCCTGGCGGTTGGCTTCATTACAGCCTCAGCGCTCGTCCATGAACTGCTGGAAGCCCGCGACGACAAACGCCTCTTGCGCCTGCAGAAACAACTCGCCAAATACAGACTGCTGATCATCGACGAGTTGGGCTATGTTCCCTTGTCCCCAACCGGCGCCGAACTGCTGTTCGAGGTCTTCTCCGGGCGCTATGAGCGCGGCAGCACCATCGTGACATCAAATCTGCCGTTCGATGAATGGACCAGCACTTTCGGCTCCGAACGCCTCACCGGCGCGCTGCTCGATCGGCTGACCCATCATGTCCACATCCTCGAGATGAACGGCGAAAGCTACCGCCTCAAACAGAGCCGATCAAAACCTGTAGGCTGACGTTGCTTGCGAAGCGGGAATAGTAACGCCGAAGGCAAGAAGGGGCCCAATTGGGCCCCTTCTTGCCTTCTTCATCAACAGTTCTTGCTCAAGCTGGATCCCGGGTCAGCACCGCGACGACAACCAAAGCCAGCGTGATGTATTTTTACTCCGGCGGCTGAGGGAATTTTACTCCGGCGTTGACAAGAAGCAGGATCCAGAGAAAAATTTTCTGTCCACGAACATCGAGCCAACGGAAAATCCAACTTCGAAGAGGCGGCACTACTAGCGTAGATTGGAAAGAAAATCGGGGTATCTATGCATCCTATGGCGGATAGCTTCGGCAAGTCCGCTGAAGGGCGCATTTTTATTAAAATTTATATGAATTTTTGACCATTCTTGGCGACGCTGGTTAAGCTCTCAGTTCAACATTTTTTGAATTCGCTGTCAGAGTATCGGTGCTTACGTTATGAAGTCGGTTCTGTCCCGTCCAAATAAACCCAGACTCTCCTTACGGCTGGCCAAAAATTTTAGGTTCACCCTCCATCCTGAAATCCAAAACCACCTCGGACACATTCCGTTCGAGCCCAAGGTACCCTCATGGATAGTCAAGGATATTGCGCGACTGCAAGCGCACATGCTTGAGCAGAGAATCTGCATTTCAGTCGGCAAACTTCGGTCTCCATCGAAACCTACGGTCTTCGAATATTTTGGCGGGTTTGCCGCTGTCGCTATCCTACGAGAATTAGAAGCCCTCCCCGTAGGCCTAAAGGACAAACTAAAAGTTCCAATTGCCAACTATCCTGGTATTTCGCCGGATCGCATTCGCACAATCGCCGGTAGCGAGCTATTGTGCCTATCCACTTTTCACAAAGCTTCTATCACAGACATTAAGGCATTGTATCAAGGCCAGCCACCCTCGCCCAAAGTCCTTCCAGAACCGGACGCTTTTGGAAATAGTTTGAGTAAGGGAGAGGGATAATATTCGATCAACACATTGATGGGGTGCCACTCCACGCCATCCCGAACCTGAAACGGCGGCTTCAACAAGTCCACGATGCGTTCGATAACCAGCCCAACGTTCAGCAAGAATGCATACGTTGGGCCAACGAACTTGAGGCTTATCGTCAGGCCCCAGAGCGCTTCCCCCAATCAGAGAAAATGTCCGCGCGAATAGTTTTGGGCGAGCTTCCGTTGTTGGGGCTCATCAATACAAGTCCCCCCTCCGATCCCACACACAAAGCTAGATTAGAAAAGCTTTATATCAACATCGTGGCAGCAAGTCTGCTCGCAGCCGATTGGTTTGATCGGCACGGTACGGTACCAACATCGATTGGAAGCGCAGGTGCTGCACTTAGGTCCGCCAGGAAAAACAACCGGGGCATCCTCGATCTCTTTGCCGATACCACGAATGACCTGAAACAGTTCCTGGCCCACCTCGAACAACTGGAGACAGACAATTCTAAACCAAAGTCTCTAATCAATAACGTGATCACTCCCTGGCGGAGACTGCTGCAATATGCATGTGCGCGGAAAAAAGGAAAACGGGCCCATAGCAAAGACAGTCTATCCTCGACCATTTCACTGGCCTTCAGTAGCTCAAGCGATATATCAAATAGACCGCCACGCGTGTTGCAGACGAGATACAATGACGACAGTGCCAACAGTCATACGCCAGCACGTGAAAACAGCTATTTCACATCCTCAACAACATATGTCGAACACACCCGCACGCGAGCGTCTCAACCGGATGCCAGATGCTCAAATCTACAGCACAAAGTTAACAAGCGGATTAATCAGAGCCTCGTTATGGGGCAACTATTGTCCGCCACCCATCCAAAATCCCTCAGCCCATACATTGTCGCGACGATCAAGTCAGAATGCCTCAAACAGCTTAAGAACCCAGGGAAAATAGGTACGTCTAGCTGGAAAAACAGCCTTTTTATACTGCTGTCCCTAGTGTTTGGGAGACCGGTTCGGCTGATCAAAGGCTTAAAACACCGGCCTATTGGCCCGAACCGAAAACCCAAAGAAGTGTGTTGGGTGAAGATTGAGGAAAAATGGTACCTCTATGACAAGATTCAAATCCCACGCGAACACCTTCCCGATCATATAGAGGACAATGTCACCAACGAGCTATTTGCCCATAAAGAATCCCTGGGGTGTCTTTTGCCTGTGCCGCGGGAGCTTGAAGGCTACCTAGATGAGTATCTTTCTGGCACCGGAGAAGATGCTTGGCATTTGCCCGAGAATGAAGGCCAAACCCTGCGTGGGTTTTCGAGCCTAAAGCACCGTCAAGTTACACTTTCCAAAATTGCCGCCCAACTCTCGCTATCACTTCGGCACGCGGGTGTTGATAGTGTCATACAGGGACATATTTGCGGGACGGGCGCCGATGAAACGCCCGCTCTGTTTTACGCTCAGGTGTCACCATATACCGTGATTTCCTGCTTTAACGACTATGTGGAATCACTCGGATTTGAGACTGAATCGGGTGCCCCAGTCGATGGCGTGCAGGGCAGCCTTTTAGTGCCCCACTCCAAGCGCATCTTCAGTCATTTTCAGGAAATGCGCGCTGAGATCCAAAAACTGGATGCGAACAAGCCAGCAGACGTATTCAATCACCACAATCTGCTAACGCTGTATACCTACATGTTGCTCTGCTTAGCAACAGGGCATCGCCCGGTCACAGAACCGTTTGAATACCTCCGCGACTTTGACTTGGAAGCTGGCTTCGTCTGGATCTGTGACAAAGTGGTTCGCACTAACCACTCGTCCCGGGTCGTCCCACTTTGCGAAACTGCACTTGAGCAAATGCTTCGTTATCTCAATCATCTGAAGAACCTCCAAAAGAAGCTAATGCCCAGCAACATCGCACTGGCCCATTTCATAGGAGACGTCCTTGCCAGCCGCCAGCCACTTTTTTTTCTGTTCACAAATACTGGTCCTCAATCGCTTTCCCCACAGGTCCTGAAGCACAAAGACAGATTTATCAGTCCGCTGCCTCAGAATTGGCAGCGCCACCAGTTGCGTAGCACCCTTACCGGAAACGCCTGGGACGAAAGCATCAATGCTTTCATGGGCCACGCCTTGCTTGGCGTTGGCCCCATGAGCTGCACGAGTGGATATAACTTTGCTAACCTCAAGACCATAGGCCATCAGGTACAATCGATGCTGGATGAAAGAGGCATTATTCCGATTGGCGCCTCTCCACACCCCAATCGCATTGGGGCCTATCATCCCCCAAAGAAGCAAGAAGGAGCAATCGGGCGACGTAAAAGGGCAAAGAACAGGGAAACGTCCCGACAAATCGCGATCCGAAAATATGACCAGCTTGAAATTGACCTCAATTTTAACAGCGCCAACATTACTTCAGCCGAGCAATATGAACACGCACTCAAGGATATTGAAGCCAAGATTGAGAGCCTAAACTTAACGGCAGAAGCACTTGTTTATATCAAAGGGAAACTGTTACGGACGGCACAAAAGATCGTCCGGACAAACAAGCTGCATGTGAGTTTGCCTCAAGTGCCAACAAGATTGACCTTTGAGGGTTCTTTTCGAAACGAACAATGGTTTTCGAGCGCTCGTTACATTCATGTATGGGAACGACTGTTTAAAGACAGGCTAAACTCGATCACTCGTTCGTCCAATGAAGACGAAAAAACACTGATTGGCCTGATCCTCTATTCTGCAATTGTACATGGTGGTTTGACAGACCTTGAGATGGTGAAGAAACTGGCAGGCACCCTTTCAAAACCAGAACCCACGCTTCAGCGAATGGGCCCATATGCCTGGCTCGAGCTGCGCGCCGAAGCGGCCGGCCGGCGTAGCCGCTACAGCATGAAGCTCGAAGACGAGAGATGCTATCGACACAGGCACTGGTTCCCGGATGTAATCAGCCTAGCGCTTATAAGGCGCCTCTGTAGAAGGAAGAAAGAGGCACCTGAACAAAAAACCCTGAAAGTAGGCTTACAAACCAAGGCCGTTTTTGTACTCATCCAGAAAGCTGTTTTCGCTGGAATACCCAATAAAACTTCTATCACTAAGCTTGATCAACTTACTGCCGCAGGGTTCTGGTCTTTGGAAAGCCGTCAGGGTATTGAAATCAGTGAAGCCCTCCAGTCACTCGCTTCAAACCATTTCAGGACCTTTTCCGTTAGCCCAAAGGCATGGAGATCCTTGTTTAGCCCACTCAACGAAGTAAATCAGGTGTCTGCGCGGCTTCCCCGCGATGAACGCGCCGCTCGAGGTAATATTTTGAAAAAGGACCCCAACGAATGGGGGACATTTTATGACCGGGAATTGTTGCCCGCCATCACACCACCTTCATTTGAAAACGGCAAGATCACCACTGGCCAAGCCGTAGCCAACCTGAAATTCCTTCGAGACCGGGACAATCTGCCGGTGCACTTGCGCCTTGCTATTGACTGGCTGATCGAGGTTGCTTTGAGAAAAGACAATAGCCCGGCCACACTCCAGCGCTATTGTTCAAACCTTGTCCTACCCCTCATCTATGAAACCAACGGGGAAGTGCCGGACCTGCAGGACGAAGTATACCTTCAAGAACTATACACCAATATGCAGACCTTCCACACGACCCAAGGGGAGACTGACTATCTGATGGGGCGGCTGGCAGATTTCCATAGCTTCGCCATGAAGGATCGCCGCTATCGATTGCCCGAACTAGAGACCTTGCCATGGCACAATCGCCAACGACATACGCGCGTAAGAACCAGAATTCTATCCATAGAGCAGGTGCGCAAAGCGATTGACGTTATGCTCGAGAACGAGCCGAACATGTTAGAGAGGCGCAAGATTGCCCTTTACGTCACGCTTGCCTTCCGGACCGGGATGCGTCTGGGCGAATTGGCAAAATTACGGGTCTGCGAAGTTGAGAAATCAGACGACTTCGTCGTTACCATCAAGAATAACCCATATGGTGATAACAAATCAAAAGCAGGACACAGACGAATACATCTAAGCTCATTTCTCGATGACGATGAGCTCAAAGAGTTTCGTCTTCTGATGAACCACAAAACGGCATCCAAAAAGCATCTTCTTAAGCCACTTTTCGACAAGAACGATACTGGCATTCCCTATAAACCCAGCGCAATCTCCAAAATGTTCTCGATGGCCATGAAGGCATTGACCAATGAAGATGACATCGTGTTTCACAATCTGCGACACAGTTGTTTTTCCTGCCTCCATGCAACGCTTGAAGAGGTGTATGAAGCCTCCCAAGGTTTCACCGGGCTTTCCATCGAACAACTCAGAAATATCCGTACGCACTTGATGGGACATGCGTCTAACCGCATGGGCCTTTATTATACCTTGGCGGCTTTCGCCGGCCATGCTGATCCGCGTGAGACCATGACAAGCTACCTCCACCTAACTGACCTTATCCTCTTCCAAAAGCTACAAAGACAGTCATTGGTCGTCAGCACTGATAAATTGGCCCAAATCGCTGGGGTACAGGGCAAGAGATTGTCTGGTCTCGGGGCCCAAGAACGGCACGAATATCTGGCCACTCAGCCAATCGCCAGTGTCATAGAGCATCAATACAAGCCACTAACCAATCCGCCCTTTTCTCTAGGGTCAGATGATGGATTGCCATTTGAAAGCGCAGATCCCGACCTTGCTCTGACAAACACAATTTTGCGCCTCGTCGAGGAAGGGTCCAGAAGCCGCGACGTGGCAGATCAGTTCGGGATCGAACGTAGACAGGTAGAAGAGTGGATTCAGAAGGCCCGCGTATTGCAGCAGCTCACTACCCGCCGCGGAAATAAACGGCTGCAGCCCCACAATGACAGCTCTATTCTCACGGTGAAGGCCCCAAACGACAAGTCCGTGCGACTGGAATTAGCAAATGTGCTCGAAACCATTCCGGATTATCTCCGTTCCATGACGGGGCAAGAGATCGCAGAGTTTACCCTCATGGTGTTGAGAGCTTCATCACCCAGTGCACGCTCTTACCGACTGCACCAACCTGAGCAGATTAGTGATATTGTCGATTTCTTTGCACCCATGATCCCAAAGAGCCGGTGGCAGTTCATCATTGGCATTCCGGACGGAATAGACCGTGAGACGACGGAATCAACGTGGAGAAAGACTATTCCCAGACAAGCTGCATACCGTTTCAATGTGAAGGACGCCATCATCAAACCCCAGTTTCCCGATGGAATCGCATTTATGCATCTAGTCAATCCAATCGGGGATCGCTATTCCAGTCTTCCCAAGATCGTGGCCTATCTGGCTGCAATTGCCTATTGCGACATTGATGATTTAACTGCCCTGGTCGAGACGGCTGACGCCGCGTAGCACCGCCGCCTATATCATGTTTTGTCCGGGAAAAGGCCTGGCATCCATCTGCCTGCCAATGTAGCTGGGAATGTAAGCCGCAGTGGCGCCCGGGTGCTTGCACTTGTGAGTACCCCACGATCAAGCAGGGCCGACGTAATGCGCCGCGCAGTACGTTCACTGGCGTTCAAGAGTGGGGCGACATCACCGCGTGGTAGGTCACCCCGAAACAGAACAGCCTCCATGACACTTCCGGATTTGGTCGGCAGGCGGTCTCCACGGATTTCTTCTTCCACCCAAATCAACATACGATCCCGCAACCGGTCTGGCCGAACCAGCTCCTCCATGAAGCTAACCTGATCAATGCAGGCCTTCAGAAAGAACTTGGCAAACTCCGCGAGCGACTCTTCGCTCAGGTTGCCGCGGCCATCTAGGGGTCACGACAAGAACAGTGCCAATTTGTACGCTAACCTGGACAAAACAAGAACATAGATGATTTAGATTATTGGCCTGTCGGCTAGATGTTGGTCCGGTACCATGCGTTTGTGCAGCACACCAAAGACAATCAATTGCTGTCTGTGCACGATATAGTAAATGACATGGCTCGCATGTGGAAAGCTCGACACGCCTGAACTGACATCAGAGCGTTGTTTGCCTAAATTGGGATTCTCAGCCAGCAAGCGGATGGTCTGCCGCAGTTCCGACAGATATTTTTGAGATTGAGGCTTTCCCCACTGCTCAGTGGTGTAACGGCGAATTTCCAGAATGTCCTTCTGCGCCTCCGGCGTTAAATGATATGCAAGCATCAATCAAACTTGCCTGCTTCGACGTCATCAAAAAAAGTCTCGCCGTCAGCAGTGTTGCTTGCTTCTATGTCCAATTTGGCCTGAGCTGCCCTGGATTGCAGCAGGCGAAGTTTGAGGGCCTCTATGCCCTCATACTCGTCCATAGAGATGACAACGGCCACGGGCTTGCCATTCTTGCTGATTTGCACAGGTGCACGCTGAGCTTTTAAAAGCATGTCGCCAAATTGCGTTTTGGCTTCATTGGCAGTAAGGGCGTCCATGATGCGATCCTAAATATCGTTCGATTCATCTGATTTGTTCAATATAATCGAAACGCATGAAATATGTCAAAATTTTATTGTATCGAAAAGTATACTATATGATAGTCCTGGAAAATTGCTATCAAAACTACTATCATAAATACACAGTCAAAACCTTAAAAGGAATATGATAGATTATGTCACGAATTGGCTATGCCAGAGTCAGCTCAATTGGTCAAAGTCTGGAAGTTCAACTGGAAAAATTGAATGAGGCAGCATGTGACCGGATTTATCGGGAAAAGCGCAGTGGTCGAACGGCTGACCGACTTGAGTTCAAGGCGTGCATGAATTATCTTCGTGACGGCGATACCTTGATCATCACACGGCTCGACCGGCTGGCACGGTCGGTTGTCCATCTAGCGCAGCTCGCCAAACGTTTTGAACAAGAAGGTATCGACCTATTGGTCCTGGACCAGAATATCGATACAAGCACCTCCACCGGTCGGCTGATGTTCAATATGCTGGCGTCGATTGCCGAGTTTGAAAACGACCTTCGCACAGAGCGACAGGCCGAAGGGATCGCCAAGGCCAAAGAAAATGGCGTCAAGTTTGGCAGGCCTCCAAAATTGACGGATACCAAAAAACAGGAAATTTACTCAAGACGGCTTGCAGGCGCGACTATTGGTCAATTGGCCAAGGAGTTTAGCCTGGGAGAGGCAACTATCTATCGGGCGCTGAAGGCGGCCAGGTAGTCTGGCCCCCTTTCAGAAAAGAAAACGACAAAGGAGTCGTCGGCGCCGGGCGGCAATGGGTAAAGAAAGCCGTCATAAGCGGCGATGTCTCTGAAGGTCTACCTATAGAAGCTCGCAATCATACATGCCTGTGATCGCAATCATCGACACTTTTGAGCTCAGATCAGATTGATTGCAACTATCCGGGTAACCGGGCTCACATTATCTGCAATCAAGTTTGCTCATTGACGCTCACATTGGCACACCGCTGGATCAATCCAGGCGGGTTTATCGATCTTCTTGAGATCGGATGTGCTGATGTCGAATTGCCAGCAGTCGTTGCTATGCCTGGCCTGAAAGCGCACAGCTGCAGGCACCTGTGCGGAGATGCTTTAGCATATCATCGAGTGCCGGCCGATCTGCTTTGGCCCCGCTGATAACCTCTCGGAAGATTTTGGCTCAGCCTGCCTTTTCCAGGGCATCAAGCTGCAAGCTGAGGTTCTGGTCCCTGGTGCTGACCCGGGCATACCCAATCTTCATGGACATGATTTCGACCGTTTGGGTTCGAGAAACTCATGGAGCGAAAAAATAACAGACTTTGCTTTGCAAAACCGCAAAAATGAACCGGAAATACAAAGAATGTCGCCATCAGAAGGCAAAGTCAGGCAAGTACGGAATAACGGTCGTTTTTTCGGACCGCTGTGTAATAGCTGAATTCTACATCGTCTGCTTTCTGACCTGACATCGGAAGCGGCGCCCGGACGCCAATTACGGCAGCCTCTCGCCACGAACGGATTAAATGTTTCAAGGCGCACATGACGGTATAGTTAGTCGCAGGGTGTGTGAAATAGGTCAGTCAAGCTGGCAATGCGGAATCCACAGACAGACTGAGCTTTCTGGATAGTGATGGTGATGGCATTTCCCTCGACCTTGATGCCGATACCTTGTCAGCAAACAGCGTGGTTGTGGCTTCTGTTAATAGCTTTGGGACAAATGGCGGCGATGCTTTTACGCTGACATTCAACGACCAGGCTACGAACGCAATTGTGCAGGAAACACTGCAAAGCATGCGGTATTCTCCGGCCTCCTACAATCCAGGCACTGATCCGCGTACAATCACCGTGACAGCAACCGATAGTGCGGGCGCTTCAAGTGTTGATACACGCACAATCGAGGTAACATCTGTCAACGACCCACCGAACAATGCCGGGGATCTGCCATTCACCGCGTCAGCGAATATGGCCGAAGCCTCCAGGATAGATTTCTCGAACATGCGGGTAAACGATCCAGATTCCGGTTCTGCTACAGTTACATTCACCTTTGTTGCCTCTATCGGCACGATTACCGCAACCATGGACAGTGCTGCTGATTACAGCGTTACGGTTGGAGGGTCCGGCACTGATACCGTCACGATTGCAGGAACGATTGCGGACATCGATAAATATTTTGATGCAACAGCAGATGGCGATTGGTTCCTTTATACAGGACCCGCAGGTGTCAGTGGCACAGATGCTGCCCGTATCACCGTAAGCGCCAATGATGGCGGTAATAGTGGTCTAGGTGGCGGAGCAGATATTGCTTTTGGCTTTTTCGATATTGATATCGTCATTCCGAACAGCTTACCCACCAGCGAAAACACCGCCGTTACGGCGACAGAAGACCAAGAATATGTATTTAAAGAGGCGGACTTCACATTTGCTGACGCAGATGCCGGTGCAACTCTCAACCGGATTACGCTCAGCAACATCAGCTTAGCCTCTGGCGACAAACTGGTTTACCGAGAGTCCGGGGAAAATGATGTTGATGTTACCGACAACTACAACATTTTCCCGTCGGATCTGTCTGATGGCTATCTGGTTTATATCCCACAAGCCGATGCGAATGGTAACGCTCGCTCTAGTTTTCACTTTACTGTCCGGGATAATGAAGGCGGTGTATCCTCCAGCAGCTATACTCTCACAATCAATGTGACAGATGTCGCCGAACCCATCATTCCTTCAGACCCCAAGCCTGTCAACCTGGCCGGCAGCAACGGTAACGACACGCTGTCGGGTAATGATGCCGACGATACTATTGCCGGTGGCGCCGGTGATGACATGATCTCGGGAGAGGCTGGCAGGGATACCCTTAGCGGAGCCGATGGCGAGGATACCTTGTCGGGTGGTAGCGGCAATGATGAAGTTTGGGCTGGAGCGGGCAACGATAGCGCCAGTGGCGATGGGGGTGGTGACAAAGTCGGTGGTGGTACAGGTGATGATACGCTCAACGGCGGGGCAGGTGATGATACCCTATATGGCGGAGAAGATGCCGATATACTCATCGGGTCTGGCGGTAATGACCTGATTTTCAACGGCTTAGGCAATGATGCCATCGATGGGGGCAGCGGGAATGATACCCTGTGGGGCGGGGCGGGCAATGACACGCTCACGGGCGGAGCGGGGGCCGACAACTTCGTCTTCGGCGCGCTGAGCGGTGACGATACCATCACCGACTTCTCGGTGACGGACGATACCCTCGATCTGCGCTTTGCGGCCGTGGACTTTACCAGCCTTGCCGACGTGCAGGCCGCAGCCTCGCTGACCAGTGTGGATGGCACCGCAGGCGTATTGATCGATCTTGGTGGTGGGAACAGTGTTTTCATAGAGGACCTCACCCTCACCGACCTGACCAGCCTAGACCTGACTGTTTAGTTGTACTGGTGACCGCAATGGGTCATCCTGAGACGAAAAGCCGATGCTCCGAAAAGATCTGTAGCCGATTGTCATAGCAGACATTCCAATGGCTTGCATCTTGGCCATTGTTGGGTCGCTTGTGACGTTGCAGATATTGTGAGCACGGATTTATGATTGCGAGCTTCTATATCGACTCTTCGCCAATTGGTGACGATTCAGAAACAAAGTTCGAGCGATCGTTTTCTCGCTTGAAAAGAAGTCTTCCTGTATGAGCGTTTCGGCTTTTCCGGGGCTGTCAGGGTTTGCTTTGTGACGCATCGAGGATACGTGCCAGACCTTTCATATTCTTGGGGAGCAGCATGTCAGCCAAACTGTATTGGTCGAGTGTTTGGAAGAAACTCTCCATGGCTTCCGCCAGAATATGCTTTAACTGGCAGGCTGGCGTAATCACGCATTCATTATCTGCACCAAAGCATTCCACCAGCGGCGAGCCCTGTTCCATATCGCGTACCAGTTTGCCGATATTGATCCGCTCTGGCTTGGCGGCCAACCTGAGGCCGCCGTTTTTCCCCCTCACGGCTTCAACATATCCTTTGGCGCTAAGGTGTTGCACAATTTTCATCAGATGATTTTTGGAAATGCCATAGCTGTCCGCGATCACCTTGATGGTTGCAAGGTGCTTGTCGTTTACGGCCAAATATAGAAGAACGCGTAGCGAATAATCTGTGTAACGTGTGATATGCATCTGTTCTCCAATGTGGACTGGAATGACACTGCGCGCCGGAGCGGCAATAAAGCTCCGCAACTCCAACGACCCGCTTAGCCTCTATACAGTTTATTTAGCCATTCAGTGGCCAATCGGCAACTTTAAACATGAATGTATATTGCATCTTTTAAAGATGTATGTAAAATACATTTATTAATTCCCGGCTGACCAACCGGGATCCAGCACCTGCTGTCAGGTGAACCGCTGTTTTATGGAGAAGATCATGAGTATGCTGGATAGGACATTGGCCCAGTTAGCACAGGAGTTGCCAGGGGCAACCGCAATTTTCCACCAATATAGGCTGAGCTTTTGCTGCGGCGGCGAGCACACATTGCGTGAGGCTGCCACCAAGCGCGGGGTGGACGTGAAAGAGATTGCGGACGCCCTGAGCGCTCTTCCAGGTGTCGCTAAAGGCGCTAAAGGTGTGGATACATTGAGTGATGCTGACCTGATTGAATTTATCCTGAACCGTTTTCACAAGGTGCATCGTGAACAATTGACAGAACTGAAGCGATTAGCGCACCGGGTTGAAAGCGTGCATGGCGACAACCCTGCCTGTCCGCATGGCTTGACAGAGTTCCTTCATCATCTGGCGCTTGAACTGGAACAGCATATGCAGAAAGAAGAGGCCATCCTCTTTCCGATGCTGATACAGGGCGAAGGAGGCATGGCAGGCGGGCCGATGCGCGTAATGATGGCCGAACATGAGGGACATGTTCAGGAATTGGCCCGATTGGACGAGCTCACGGGCGGCTGTGTCCCACCGGAAGGTGCCTGCAATACGTGGCGTGCCCTATATCTGGGCCTGAAGGCCTTTGTGGCAGATCTGGCAGCCCACATTCATCTTGAAAATGACATCCTTTTTGCACGCAACCTGAAGGGGGCGTTCCATGGCTAGATATTACCGACTTTGGTGGACGTTGATTGCAACACTTGCTGTTACGTTCGGGTTGCTTGGGTATTTCGGCAGTGAGGTCTATCGTGAAGCGCCACCAATACCCGGGACTGTGATTTCTGAGGATGGTACTGTCATCATGACCCGAGACAGTATCCTGGATGGCCAGACCGCTTGGCAGTCGGTTGGCGGTATGCAGCTGGGCTCTATTTGGGGACATGGTGCCTATCAGGCGCCGGACTGGACCGCAGACTGGTTGCACCGTGAGCTGGTGGCCTGGCTCGAATTGGCGTCTCAGGATGCTTATGGGCGGCCCTATGGACAATTATCAGGTGCTGAGCAGAACAGTCTCCGGTATGAATTGACACAAGCCTACCGCACCAACAGCTATGATGCAGCGACCGACACACTGGTGATATCACCACGCAGGCTTGAGGCCATTGATCAGACGGCTGACTATTATGCGCGCCTTTTTGGTGGGGCGCCTGAGCTTCGCCAGACACGCGACAGCTATGCGATGAAAGAATTGGTGCTGCCAAGCGCCGAGCGCCGGGAGCGATTGACGGAATTCTTTTTCTGGACTGCCTGGGCCGCAGCAACCGAACGGCCAGAAACTGCGGCAACCTATACCAATAACTGGCCCCATGAACCGCTGATCAGCAATGTACCAACGGCCGAGAATGTTGTCTGGTCCATTGTCAGTGTTGTTCTTCTGATTGCTGGTGTGGGCGGTCTGGTTTGGGCCTGGTCCTTCATGCGCGGGGAAGATGAAAAGGAAGCGGAAGCACCAGCCCACGATCCTTTGACCCGCTTTAAACTGACACCGTCTCAGAAGGCGCTCGGCAAGTATCTGTTCCTTGTTGTTGCCCTCTTTACCTTCCAGGTGTTCCTGGGCGGTTTCACGGCGCACTATACCGTGGAGGGCCAAAGCTTCTACGGGATCGAGACCTCCAAATGGTTTCCCTATACCCTCGTCAGGACGTGGCATATCCAGTCAGCATTATTCTGGATAGCAACCGGGTTCCTTGCCGCAGGCCTGTTCCTAGCCCCTATCATCAACGGCGGAAAAGACCCAAAGTATCAAAAGCTTGGCGTTGATGTACTGTTCTGGGCGCTGATCGTTGTTGTTGTCGGGTCTTTCGTTGGGAACTATCTGGCGATTGCCCAAATCATGCCGCAAGAGTGGAACTTCTGGTTGGGTCACCAGGGCTATGAATATGTTGACCTTGGCCGTTTGTGGCAGATTGGCAAGTTCACAGGGATCGTCCTGTGGCTGGGATTGATGATGCGCGGTATCGTGCCCGCTTTGATGCAGCCAGGCGACAAGCACCTTCTGGCTCTGTTTACAGCATCCGTTGTTGCCATCGGGCTCTTTTATGGTGCCGGATTTTTCTATGGCGAAAAGACGCATATCTCCGTCATGGAATACTGGCGTTGGTGGATCGTACACCTGTGGGTGGAAGGCTTTTTCGAAGTATTTGCAACCGCGGCACTGGCCTTTATTTTCTCCAGCATGGGGTTGGTATCAAAGCGGATGGCAACCATTGCTGCGCTGGCGTCTGCTTCGCTCTTTATGCTGGGCGGTGTACCTGGCACATTCCACCATCTGTACTTCTCCGGCACCACAACACCCGTGATGGCTGTAGGGGCCACCTTCAGCGCGCTTGAGGTTGTGCCTTTGATCGTCCTTGGTCATGAAGCCTGGGAACATTGGAAGTTGCAACATCGGGCCCCTTGGATGGATCAGATGAAATGGCCGCTCTATTTCTTTGTAGCTGTTGCTTTCTGGAACATGCTTGGAGCTGGTGTTCTTGGCTTCTCCATCAACCCGCCGATCGCGCTTTATTATATCCAGGGGTTGAACACCACAGCAACACACGCGCATGCAGCCCTGTTCGGCGTGTATGGCTTCCTTGCCCTCGGCTTCACCATTCTGGTTCTGCGCTATATCAGGCCCCAGATGGTCTTTGATGAAAAGCTGATGAAATGGGGTTTCCATTGCCTGAATGGCGGCCTTGTTCTGATGCTGTTCACCAGCTTGCTGCCCGTGGGCATCATTCAGTTTGTCGCCAGTGCGTCTGAAGGGCTTTGGTATGCAAGAAGCGAAAGCTTCATGCAAAGTGACCTCCTGCAAACCCTGAGGTGGGTGCGTACCATTGGCGATGTTGTCTTTATTGTTGGTGCGCTGGCTGTAAGTTGGCAGGTTGTGAAAGGCCTTTTCAATATCGGTGACACCAGGTCACATCAGCCGGTGGCAACTGTTGCCACCGGTACTGGGGCTTCTGCCGTGCCGGTCCTTGATGGCGGAAACGCCTCGATGTCTATGAACAGCGAGCAGGAAGACAGTATCTGCTGTGGTTCGTGTGGCGGCCAGGGCCACTGATCAACAAAACCAAATACCCTGAGCCGGTTCGTGCCGGCTCAGGCAATACTCACGGCCAAGAGCCACCCTCCAGTCAAGCAGCAGAGCGCTGTTCCCGAGACTGGTTGATCCAGATCAAGCGCGGACGGTGCCCTCGGGGCTAATGTTCCGGCCTGACGCGGACAGGTAGGGTGCATCATGCTTGGTATTTCTAAGGGCAGCCGAGTTGCGGTAACGGGAGCGACAGGCTTTATTGGCCGATATGTATCAGAGGCGCTGGCACTTGCCGGGTACCGGCCTGTGACGCTTGCCCGGTCACCGGATGTTGCTGCTCGGATACTGCCGTCTGGCACGGAGGTGAGATATGCCGACATTCTTGACCCCTGCTCCCTTGCCAACAGCCTGTCCGATGTTGCTGCCGCGGTTCATGTAGCCGGGGTTGTTTCGGTGCAGGCGGCGGACAAGGTTGCGCTAAAGCAGGTCAATGTCGAAGGCATGCGGAACATGCTGGCGGCATCCCGCCGGGTTGGCCTGGCGCGGTTGCTTGTCATGTCCAGCACATCCGCTGTCGGGGCGCTTCCGGCGCACCGACCTGCGGATGCACTTGATGAAGACGCCCCATTTAATCTGGCGAAAGCTGGTATCCCTTATGTAACGACAAAACGGGCTGGCCATGAGATGGCTATTGGGGCCCGGAGAGACGGCGACCCCGTTATCACGCTGAGCCCCACGTTCGTGCTGGGCCCCGGTGATGGCCTGAGAAATGGCACTGCTCTTGTCGACCTCGTCAGCCGCAATCGGCTTCCTGTGTGGCCCGGCGGCGGCGTAAACCCCATCGATGTCCGCGATGTCGCTGCCGCCACTGTAGCCGCACTGACCTGTGTGTCTCCCGAAGATCATTACATCCTTGCCGGGCGGGACAATATCACGTTGGCAGCTCTGGTGGGCCGGATCGCCCGCTTGTCCGGTGCCCGACTGCCGTGGCTTAAGATGCCCTATCAGTTGGCGCTGGCCGCTGCGGCACTTGCAGAGACCATCGCCCCACACAGCACCCTGACAACAGCCGGGGTGCGGCTGTCCCGCTATTACTGGTATTTTAAAGCCGACAGCGCGCGCCGGGACCTCGGGCTGGATACGCGCCCCCTGGATATGACCCTCAAGGACACGCTCGCCGGGGTGCGGGCACAGCACCTCTCCGCCCCTTTTCCTCGACAGGAGCTATCATGAAAATCCTTCTGATCAACCCGCCCTGCGGCGACCATACCATCGGGCTCAAGAATATCGCCAAGATCGAACCCCTCAATCTGGAGCTTCTCGGGGCAATGGTCGGCGACCGCCATGAGGTCCGCCTGGTGGATATGGAAGTGGCGCCCCGGGATCTGGATAGCATGCTGCGAGAGTTTATCCCCGATATCGTCGGGGTCACCTCTGAAGTTGTGCATGTGGAAACCGCCAAACGGGCGCTTGCGCGGGCGCGTCTGGCGGCGCCGCGCTGCGTTACTGTTGTTGGCGGGCACCATCCCACAGTGTGGCCG
This sequence comes from Kordiimonas lipolytica, assembly GCF_001550065.1. The sequence goes on along the minus strand of NZ_LRUB01000023.1, from coordinate 12,418 downwards.
CAGGATTTTCTGGACCCTGTCATTGACCTGGTGGTGCGCGGGGAGGGCACGGAGGCCTTTCGGGACATATGCGATACTGTTGCTGACGGTGGCCGAACCTTTCACCATATCGACGGGTTGATGATCCGCGAGGGTGACGCGTTGACGCCGACAAAGCCCCGACCGCTGCCAAGGACGCTCGATCACCAGCCGATGCCTGACAGGTCGTTGACAGCCCGGTATCGGCACAAATATTTCTATCTCTGGGAACGCCGGATCGCCGCGGTACGCAGTTCGGTGGGGTGCAGCTTCCCCTGCATCTTCTGTTCCTGCAGGGTTTATTCCCACGGTGGGTTCATCCCGCGGTCGCCAGAATTGTTGCTCGAGGAAATCGCTGGCCTTGAGGAAGAGTTTGTCTATCTGTGCGACGACCATGCCTTCCACGATCCCGAGCGGATGTGGAAGCTTGGTGAGATGCTGCTGTCTGCCGGGATCAAGAAACGCTATTTCACCTATGCAAGGGTGGATTCAATCGTGGAAAACCGGGAGCTCTTTGCTCTGTGGGCACGGGCGGGCCTGCAACTGGTGATGTCGGGTCTTGAGAGTCTGGACTATGAGGCTCTGAAACGAACCGGCAAGCGGGTGGAAAAGGGTCGGGATGAAGAAGCTCTCGCGATCCTAGACGACCTTGGCATCGGCATGAGCGCCGGCTTCCTCGTCGAGCCGCATTTCGAAGAAAAAGACTTCCTGGCCATTGACGACTATGTGAAGCGGCACCCCGCCATCCTGCTGACCGAATTCACGCCGCTGACCCCGCTGCCTGGCACACCGCTGTACCGGAAGGTGGAGCCGGATCTTGTTTCAACCGACCGACAGCTATATGACTTGCAGCATTTTCTCCTGCCCACGGAAACACCGCCAAAACAGCTTTACCAGCTGATGCGCCAGGCCTATGCGCGTGTGATCCGGCGGGCCGCGCTAAAACTCGGCCTGTGGCGTCCGGGCAACTGGTCCTGGCATTATATCCGCATGTTTGTCGGTTTGATGCGCAACTACAAGGCCTTGAAAGAAGCGCATCTGCATATACCACAGCCTGAACCCAAACCGGAACTGGAAGACGTAGGATGACCGGCAAGCCGCGCCCATATGCCATCGAATATCTGGGCTGGTCCGGTTTCCACCTACACGGCCCTGGGTTGCCGTCCATATTCATCGACCCGCCAAAAGGCACCCAGTTCCCGGACAGCGGCGACATCATCATTCTTCTCACCCATGGCCACCCCGAGCATCTCGGCGGGACCATAGATTTCCTGAACCGGTCCCGCGGTCGTGGCAATGTAACGCTTGTCGCCTCGGTATGGCTGTGTCGGTATTTCGGGCGCCACTACCCTGGGGCCGACCTGACGCTGCGCCCGGCAACCAACGGGGAACAGATATCCCTATCCGGTAATATCACGCTCTCGGTCTTCGGCTGGACCCATATGCCCCTCTTGCCGCCAGGCCTGGCTGCGGCGGCATGCCACCTGTGGAGGCTGATCAGAAAGGCGCCGACCGCGTGGCATATCGCGCGCATGATGATGCAGGGCCCCAAATGGGCGGGCCCCATGCTGGGGTATAAGATTGAGTATAAGGGCACAGCGGTTGCTGTCGCTTATGGCGAAGGTCTGCACCGGCGCTGCGAACCAGAAGCGGTTGCTTGGCACTGTGCGGGTGCGCGACAAGCTTCGCTTCTGGCTGCGGTTGAACCCGAGGACGAAGACATGATGCCCCGCCTCCTGCGCTATGCGGGGATCGGACATGTCGTCCTCTATGCTCCGCACAAGGGTTGGCGCACAGCCTTCGGTCTGCCTCAAGCGGACCTCCCTCGTTTAAAGGCGGCCCTGGAATTCTTCGGGCTGTCAGCTGAGATCGCAGGAAATACAGAAGATAGTACAAGGGAAAACGTGACCGAGTTGTTATAATGGTCTCCTCTTCTGCTTCGAGAAGCTGCACACCGGGATGATAGGAAAAAGTGGGGTTTGGTAGGATCTTTGCGCTTACATGGTCTCCGTGGAGCCAAGTTACTTACCCGCATGGCCTAATCAATTTAGGTGAAAATGTGATAATCTGCGAAAAGAAAAGTGAAGTGTTATCCATCCTGCATATGCCATTGAAGGCTGCCAAAGGATGTGTGCCCTGCATAGAAGGGAGCCCTAAAGAAATATGCCCAAGTTTTTGTCAACATTTCTGACGCTTCGGGGCAGGCTGGTTTTTCTGATATGTCTGGCGACGCTTCCGGCAATTCTGTTCGCTTTTTACCTAGCCCACACCGAGCGCACCTCGGCGCTGCTGCGCATGGAACAGGACGGGCACCATGTGATTAGCCTGATGACGCGTGAACACCTGAACCAGATGACCGGTGCGAAAAGCCTCTTGAGGTGGCTATCAGGCAGGTTGGCGAGGCAAGACAGCGAAACGTTGATATCAGATCCGCACTTTCTTGCAGCGCTGCTGGCGGGACATCCGCAACTCGGCAACATCGCGATCCTGGCGCCGGACGGTGAAGTCATCAACAGCGCCTATCCCCTGGAGAGTTCGGTCAATATGCATGAGTACGATGCCGTCCAGCGGGCACTTCATTCGCAGGAGATCGAGACAGGGACCTATGTCATCGGTCCCATTGTGAAACGCCCCCTGCTGCATCTGGCTTATGCCATAAGGGATCCCCGCAGCCGGGTGCGTTGGGTAGTATTTGTTGCCATAGACCTGAAATGGCTGGAGCAGTTGACGAAAACCGTCGAATTGCCAACAGATCATATCCTGTTGGTGACAGACCGGGAAGGACGAATACTAACCGGATCAGCAACGTCCGGCGCAGTTGACTTCTCCATCGGCACAAAGGTTTCAGAATTGGCTGGGCTGGCGGCCCAACAGGACGGCAAAACCGTTTCCGCCCAAATGGGTGGGCAATCCTTCTATTTTGTTACAGCCTCCATGCTGGATATGCCGGGTATCCTTGTGGCAAATGCATTGCCGCAGGCGCAGTTTACCCGCAAGGCGAATGATATCTTCTATCGAACTCTCGGTCTGCTCGGCCTGCTGACACTGTTCACGGTGGTTTCAGTTCTGATCGTCGAGGAAGTTGCGCTGCTCAGGGTCATTCGCGCCTTGTCCCAAGCGACGCAGAGATTTGGCGACGGCGATTATACGGTGCGCATCGACATTCCTCGCGGCTATGGTGAATTGCAGGATATGGCGGTCGCATTCAATACGATGGCGGCAACACTCATGCGTCGCCATCAGGAAGTCATGGAAGCCCATCATCAGTTAGAGCGTCTGACCCGGCACCTCCAGGTGGCCCGTGAAACGGAAGCACAGCGTATATCCCGTGACCTTCATGATGAGGTGGGGCAAGTTCTGACCAGCATAAAAATGGACCTCGTCCATTTTCAAAACAAATGCGCTCATAGAGCTTCCCCGGGAACTGATAGTGTGATCAGTGAGAGCATCGGCGCCATACGGGAGAAGATCGACAAGACTGTTGCCTTCATTCGTCGTTTGGCATCCGATCTGCGTCCGCCGGTGCTGGACCGCATGGGATTGTCGTCGGCGATTGACCTCTTGGCGCGTGGATTGGAAACAGACGCGGGTCTGGTTGTCGATGTAGACACTTGTGACATACCTGAACCGCTGGACTGGCTGGTCTCAACAACCCTTTACCGGATCGTGCAGGAATCACTGACCAATATCCTGCGGCACGCACATGCCTCGGAAGTGTCCGTCGGGCTGCAAAGAACTGATGGCACTCTTCATCTCTCCGTACAGGATAACGGCAGTGGGTTTGATGTCAGCACGCAAAAGGGAGGAACTTTGGGCCTTGCAGGGATGCGCGAACGCGCCCGTCTGGTCGGCGGGGCGTTTGCCATCGAAAGCGAACCCGGAAGGGGGACGAAGATAAGCGTCTCGGTACCTGTGGTCCCAAGCTTGGACGACGCCTATTCTGTTTCCGCCTGATGGCGGCGTAGGACAAACGCCGACATGCGGTTCCCTTGCAACCGGCATGATTTTCAGTTTTCGCCCGATACCGGACTGCCCGGACCCGCCATAATCTGCTCCTCGATACCGGTCGGAATATGTAACCGCGGCTTGGGCGGACGTGTGGGCTGCGGTGCGAACGAGGAAATCCCTGATGGCAGACACACTTCTGAGACCTGGCAAAGCGGCACCCCATTTCGGGGCCGGTCCCGATGTCCCCTTGGGCGATTGCGTGCTGCCTGCGCAAATGGGGCAGGACGCTGCCGCGGACGCATTCAAGAAAACCGGGTTCGGAACGGCCCCGCTTTTCCTGCGCTCATTCCTGTGCACGCCCTTCCTGGGATTTGCCGTTGCACTGACGGCGCATTTAACCGACCAGGGCATGCCAAGCGGCTCGGCGGGGCTCTTTTTTCCTGTCGGCTATATCATGCTGTGGGTGCTTGGTTTCGAGATGGTGACCGGCAGTTTTTCCATTATGGCAATCGGCGTTTGCGCCCGAACCGTCCGCCTTTGGGCGTTGGTCCGAAACTGGATATTGACCTATATGGGAAACTTGGCCGGCGGTGTTTTTTTCGCTTTTCTGCTCTGGTTTTCACTCACCAAGGGAGGGAACCAGGAGGCAAGCGGCCTCCTAAGCGTGATCGCGCATATTGCCGAAAAGAAGATCGCCTATCGCCATTTCGGCGCCTCCGGCTGGTGCGCCGCCGTTGGCATGGGAATCCTCTGCAACTGGCTCGTCAGCCTCGCGCCCATCCTGTCGAAAGGCGCGCGCAGTGCGGCCGGGAAGATAATCCTGATATGGCTCCCGCTGGCCACCTTCTTTTCGGTCGGCTTCGAGCACGCGGTCGTCAATATGTTCGTGTTCCCCGTGGCCCTGCTCTGCGGTGCGGAAGTGAATTTTCATGACTGGTGGTTCTGGAACCAGATTCCGGTCACGACGGGCAATATTATCGGCGCCGTTATCTTCAACGGTATTTTGTGGTACAAAAGCCATGAAAAGGCCGCGAAGGGATAATGAACCGGCATAAAGGCTGTATATATGCGAATTCTGCTTGCCGACGATCATCATATGTTCCGGTCCGGCCTGCGCCGCATCCTGGAAGACGACTTTCCCGATGCCATCATCGCAGAGGCCGCGTCCTGCGATGAAACGCTGGCGCAAGTGGCCCGGCAAAGGATGGATTTGCTTATTCTCGACATCGCCATGGGCAAGGAGAACAGCCTGCATATTCTGCCGGCCATCAGGGATGCCTGTCCTGATTTGCCGGTGCTGCTGCTCAGCATGTATGACGACAAGCAGTTTATCGTGCAGGCCTTGCGCGCTGGCGTCTCGGGGTATTTGACCAAGGAGCATGCCCCGGAGGAGCTGATCCGCGCCATCCGCACCATCCTCGGTGGCCGCCGGTATGTCAGCGCGTCCGTTGCCGCCCATCTGGCAGACTATCTTGCCGTCGGCAGTTCGGAGTTCCCCCATCAGACCCTTTCCGCCCGGGAGCATGAGGTCTTTCTGAGGATCGCAGCCGGACAATCCGTCTCGGATATTGCAAAAGAGTTGTGCCTGAGTGTGAAGACGATCAGCACCTATCGTACCCGCATTCTTGAAAAAATGGATGTGGGATCCAATGCCGAACTGATGCGCTATGCTATGCAGCACGGACTGGTGACATAGCCTGTCGGACAAACCCCGACATAAAAAACAGCGCTTCTCCTATAGAATAGAGGGGGTCCGCCCGATACCCGTGCCTGGTCGCGCCAGGCATATTCAAGGGTATGAGCACGATGTCCCGCATAACCCGAGAAACTGATCTGAGCGCGATACCCGCAGCAGACGGTCGTATCCTTTCCCTCGCCTATATGAAGCAAAGCCTCGCGGCACTCCATCCTGCGTATTTTGCCCTGGTGATGGCGACGGGAATCGTGTCGATCGGTTGCAAGGCGATGGGGCTGGAAGAGGTGGCGACCTTGCTCTTCTGGGTCAACGTGCCCGCCTATGCCATCCTGTGGCTGGTTTATGGCGCCCGCGCCTGGCTGTTTCCGTCCCGGTTCATGGCGGACTGGTTGTCGCACAAACGCGGCTTCGGCTTCTTCACCGTCGTGGCCGCCACCAATGTGCTCGGCTCGCAGTTTTTCCTCCTGCAAGACAATGTGGCAGCCGCGGAGATATTCTGGTGGGCAGGCTTTATCCTGTGGCTCTTGTGCACTTACAGTATTTTTGTCCTTTTGGCGGTGCAAAAGCAAAAGCCGCCGATCGAAGAGGGAATCAACGGCGGCTGGCTGATCGCCGTGGTTGCGACCCAGTCGGTCAGCGTGCTCGGTGCGCTGGTCAAACCCAGCATTCTCGGGAGCGGCGATTTTTCCGCGGTTCTGTTGCTTTCCTTCTGGCTGTTCGGTGGGATGCTTTATATCTGGCTCATCTCGCTCATCTTCTACCGCTATATGTTTTTCCGGTTCGAGCCGTCGGACCTGATCCCGCCTTATTGGATCAACATGGGGGCCGTCGCCATCACCACCTTGACCGGTGCCGAACTGATCCGGGCTTTCGAGAGCACGCCCGCGATCCACAGCATGCTGCCTTTCATCAAGGGGATGACGACCATGTACTGGGCGACGGCGACTTGGTGGATACCCATGTTGCTGGTGCTCGGTGTCTGGCGCCACGGCATACGCCGCTTCAAGCTGACCTACGACCCGCTTTATTGGGGGCTGGTGTTCCCGCTTGGCATGTATGCGGTGTGCACGTTGAAGCTGGGTGTCGTTTTCAACCTCCCCATGTTTTTGCTGGTGGCGCGGGTCTTCATTGTGGTGGCCCTGATCGCATGGCTCCTGACGTTTCTGAGCATGATCAAAAGGCCGCTTTACGCGGTGTTGCTCATGGTGAGAACAAGATCGCGGGATACCACCATTTTTCCTGATACTCAATTAAACGAAGGAGACAGAGAAAATGCGCAAAGTTAAAGACAGGCCTTTAAGGGCAGATGACCGGATCAGACAGGGTATTCTGGATATGATCATCGGCACACTGGCGCTCATTGTGGGCATCCTCTTCTGCTCGACCACAATCACTTTCGGAATGGTAGAGCCAGGTGGCGAGAGTACCGGCTTTTTGGCGGAAGGGCTGATCGCTGGCAGTTTGGGATGCCTAGTGTTCGGGCTGGGTGCCGCACAGTATCTGAAGGCTGCAATCGAGGCTGGATACACCGATGATTCTCTCTGAAACACAACGTCATGCAGGCAAACCGTGAGGGGATAGATATGAGCAAACCAACACCCAAACCCCTAACGCCAACAACAGGGACACTGTCGGATACGACAGGTCAGGAAAGGAGCAATGAAATGCCTCTGGACAATATTCGCATGCGCACCGGACAAAGGCTGGTGTTCGCAGGATTCGGCATCGCCGTTATCGGACTGATACTTTATAGCATGGCTGGGTTTTCGGCCGAGGCCGCCCAGATAGAGCCAGTATTCATCAAGGAAAGCCTTGGTGTTGTCGGTATAGGTGTCGTCGTATGGCTGATCGGCGTCGTTAAATACCTGAACGGGGCTATCGAATCAAATGCAGCCGATGACCACAATATTTTGTGAAGCTGGCTAACCAATCTCAGGGTGAGTGGGCTTCAAGCCACAGCTAAATGTTCGCAGATGCCAATATTTATCGAAGCTTGCTGATAGACCAGATAAGGCCCCTTGAGGAAAGTAACCCGCTAACGAAGAATTGGTTTAAGTCAGGAGGCCATGGACAGACAGTTGGCCGTTTGACGTTGGCTAGGGCGGCATTCTGCGGGAGGAAGGAACATGGCGCATCGACCTTTGTTAAAAGAAGACGAATGGCATCAGTTGATGGGGGTGCCGGTAGACGAGGAAAGCCTGATCCAGCATTATCTGCTCGACATGGTGGATATTGAGCGCATCAATTCAAAACGTCGGCCAGAAAACCAGCTTGGTTTTGCTGTGCAGCTATGTCTGATGCGTTTTCCTGGCAGGGCTTTGCAATCGGGTGAGAAACCCCCAAGAGAAACCGTCGCGTTCATCGCAAGCCAGCTTGGTATCGATCCAGCAGCATTCGCGAACTATGCCCGCCGTGATGAAACACGCAGAGAGCACGCCGTACAGATTCAGGAATACCTTAAACTGTCTCCGGCAACCCGCACCAATCAACGCATTGCCCTTGTGGCCGGACTTGCCGCCGCGGAGAAATCGGACAATGGTTCGGCAATTGCTCAAGCAATGGTTCAGGCTCTCCGGGAACAGTCGGTTTTGCTGCCAAGCTTTCGAAAGCTCGATCGCCTGGGCCGTGCAGCCCGTGCTATTGCGAGGGCTCGTACCAATGCGGCCGTGTTGGAAGGGTTGAATGAAGCCCAATTACTCAGGGTCGACAGGCTTTTGGATTACGATCCGCAAATCCGGCAGACACGGTTCGGCTGGCTCAGGTCCCACCCGGAAGCATCGGGAGCCGACAATCTTGTCGCGCTCCTGGAGCGGCTTGATTTTGTGCGGTCGCTTGAGATCGATATGTCATGCAAGGCGCGCATCCATCCAGATCGCTGGAAACAGATCGTGCTCGAAGGCAAGGTGACCCCCAGTTGGCTCGCGGCGGATTTTAATGCCAACCGGAGACGAGCCACAATAGCAGCACAAATCATCTCTCTTTCTGAAACGCTCACCGACGAAGCCGTCAGCATGTTTACCAAACTGATCGGACGATTATTCTCTCGTGCGGTCGCCAAAGGCCGGCAGCGTCATATCGACAAGCGCAAGGAAACGAACCAGACCCTCCTGCTTTTCCGGGATACGTTGAATGCCCTCATTGCAGCGAGCGAACACAAACTCGATGCTTTTACAGTTCTGGAAGAAACAGTGGGCTGGCAACGGCTGGTCAGCGCCAAGCCAAGTCTGGATGCCATGGTGACGGAAGCGGAACAGCCTGCCCTCGTCATCGCCGCAGAGCGATATTATACCATGAGGAAGTATGGGCCCCAGTTTCTGGAGACCTTCACCTTCCGATCCGGCCGTTCCCGCGACCCGCTCTTGAGCGCCATTAACCTCCTGAAGCAGTTAAACCGAAAGGGCCGCAGATACTTGCCTGAGTTTTTTCCCCTGAATCATCTCGGTAGGAAAGAACGCGCGCTGATCATGGCAACTGACAAGCGGGATAGGCACCTGTATGAAATCGCTACGCTTTCGGCCCTCCGGGATCGCTTGCGTTCCGGCGATATATGGGTCAATGGCAGCACACAGTTTCGGCCCGTTGGGGATGATTTCATACCCAAGCCCGAGTTTGACACGAAAAAAGAAACGGGTAGTTTACAGCTCGGTGTGCCAACAGATTTTGAAGCATGGTATGGCGAAACCAGGCGGGTGCTGGATTTCCGGCTGAAACGCCTCGCCTACAGGGCGCGTAGCAATAAATTGGAAGGTGTGCGCTTGGCGGGCGGTGAACTGATTGTCTCCCCGCTTACCAGCGATGTACCGGCGGCGGCAGATGAACTCAAATGGCGGCTCAACCAGATGCTGCCTCGTATCCATATCACAGACTTGCTTGCCGAAGTTAATGGCTGGGTGCGGTTTTCAGATGCTTTTACCCATCTGCGGACGCAACAACCCGTCAGGCAAACGCCCGCGATACAGGCCGCCGTGCTGGCAGACGCCACCAACATGGGCATGCTTCGCATGGCCGGCGCGTCCTCCAACGTCACCGAGCGCCAGATTGCATGGGCCAGACTGTTTCATATGCGACCGGAAACCTACCGGAGCGCACAAGCCGTTATCACCAATGCGCATGCGGCCCACCCTCACAGCCGCGTATGGGGTACCGGTACGACCTCCTCTTCGGACGGTCAGTTTTACCGGGCGGGAGATCGGGCCCGCCTGCGCAGCGATGTGAATATGCATTATGGCAGGGAACCTGGAGGAAAATTCTACAGCCATTTATCCGATCAGTATGGCTACTATAGCATCCTGCCAATCAGCCCCGCCGAAAGCGAAGCGCCCTATGTGCTGGATGGCCTGTTGGATCATGAAACCAATTTGCAGATCGGTGAGCATTATACGGATACGGGCGGCGCCAGCGACCATGTTTTTGGTCTGTTCTGCCTGCTGCCGGACAAGCGGTTTGCACCACGTTTGAGAGATTTGAAGGGCAGGAAGTTTCACACTATCGAAGATGCGGGCGGCTATCCGTACCTCAGGCACCATATCGGACACAGGGTCAATATCCCGCTGATCAGGGACAACTGGAGCGATCTCCTGCATCTGGCGGCGTCGTTGAACGAGAGGGTCGTCGCACCGTCCAGTATCCTCAAAAAGCTGTCGGCATCTCCGAGGGCAAGCCAACTGGCGCGAGCGCTCAGAGACCTGGGGAGATTGGAACGCACCCTGTTCATGATCGAATGGTACAGTGACCCCGCGCTGCGGCGCCGGTGCCAGGGTGGATTGAACAAGGGAGAAGCGGCTCATAAACTTAAACGGGCCGTCTTCTTCCATGAACGCGGAGAAATCCGGGACCGCTCATTCGACAGCCAGGCCTTCAGGGCGTCTGGCCTGAATCTTGTGGTGAGCGCCATCGTGTATTGGAACACAGTCTATCTGGCGCGGTGCGTGACACAGCTCAGGATGGATGGTGTAGATATTCCCGACGAACTCCTGAAGCACGTATCGCCGATATCCTGGGAACATATCAACCTGACGGGTATATATACATGGCGGGATGACTATCCGGAACCAGGCCTGTTCCGGGAATTAAGGAAAGCAACGTCAGGAATAAACTGGGCTGCGTGATCTATAAATCCCAATGTTCACGATTTGTCCAATTTAGCGTACAGATTGGCACTATTCTTGTCGTGGCCCCATCTAGGTCATTGCGTCGGGGTTGATCGCAAGCTGCCAGATGCGCCTTGTAGGTTTCTACGTTGCGGGCAAGTCCGCGCGCAATTGACCAGATGCCGCCTGTATCGAGCGCATCACGCAGCATGGCATAGGACATCAAACGTGATACACGTCCGTTACCATCCAAGAACGGGTGAAGCCAAGCAAGCCGATGGTGTGCGGCAGCAGCGGCAATGATGGAATCCAACCTACCCAGTTTTTCGTATGAAGCCTCAAAACGCTTCATGAAACGAGGCAGGGCCCCTGGGCTGATTGGGATATGCCGTCCGACCTCTACATCTCGATCACGAATTTGCCCCGGCACGACCTCAATCTTACCTTTAGTGACTGGGTCTTCCACCCACAACAGTTCCTTCGGGAGCAATTCACAGAAGCGACGATGGATTTCCAAAATGCCTGCAGCTGAAGTCGCCTTGCCCTTAAGGCCACCTTCATCAATCCATTTCTGCACAGCAATGTGGGCTTCCGCCTCAAGCTGCAAATCACGCTGTTGAGGGTCGGCGCTATAATCTTTGTTCATTGCGCGTTCGATATCGATCGGGTGCGTATCATGTCCCTCAATCAGATTGCTGTAATAGCAGTTCATCGCGCGTACGAGATCGGACAAGGCGGTAACCACGCCGTCGGGTAGGCTCCGCCGCAGGCCTGTCGATTTAGCGGTCAGTTCCAAAGCGAGATCAGCCAATTCCCCTCTGTGTTTGGAGCTTTCAGGCACAAGCATCGGCTCCATGCTTGTAACAGCTTCACCTCGATCTGCTGGATTTTCCTTGTCCATATTTTTGGCCGCTTATCTGTCCGGTTTCAAATGAGCAATAAGTACATATATATCATTATGTTATATTTTTAGATAGGCGTTTATGTCAGAAAAATTGGCCACTTTATTGGCCTATGAATTATAAGACAGCTCTATGCTTTTAGCATCGCCCAAAGGACGAGAGATCCCTAGCTACATTATGCCATGAAAACAGACAGCCGGTGAGGATGGTTGACAAGAACACCCACATCAAAAAGAGCGATTTAGTAAACAGGCGGTTTAACGCCGCCTGTTTACATTATCCTTGGTGGAACGATCCGGATTGTCGCGCGCATACTCACGGCCGTTGATTTTGACAACATGTGCATCTGGATGTTCGCCGCGTTTGATTTCAGCGACAACATTCCTGCGCGGTACATCTTTTCGTGCACCAATATCATAGTGTTCATTACGACCTCCAGGGCCGTCATTTTTGCCAACAATTTTTGTCATTTTGACTTCTCCTGCTATTTGGCTTTCTATCAGTTAAGTGAATTGATCACACGCCCGACCTAACGCAAGCGCCGTTTCATCCGTTCGATCTGTTCGGGAGAGCCTTCAGCGTCAAAGCCATTCCGGGTTTTCTTCATTCTAACGCCCGGACCCGCAGCCCTACGGATTCCCTGCTCAATCGTTTTTTCAAACGATCGTTTCATTTCGCGTTCAAGCTGCTGCGAGCTTGTAATGCGTTTACCGTTAAACTTCATATCAATGCGTACCATGTCAGGCCTCCTATTATCCTTTGGG
>NZ_LRUB01000022.1 GCF_001550065.1 Kordiimonas lipolytica | reverse complement strand
AAAAGCAGCGGTGTTATGTGTCAAGCGCGGCTGCATAGTGATCCCTCATTTTTGCGTTTGCGCGAATGAGGATTTTTCTAGTGACTGCAATGAGAGCGACTTTACCGGGCTTCCCGTTTTCCCTGAGGCGTTGATAGAAAGCTTTCATTTCCGGATCGAAGCGAATGGCGGGGAGTGTCGCCACATATAAAGCATCGCGCACATGTTTCCGTCCTCCTGTAATTGTCCGCCTGCCGCGCATTAGACCACTATCCCGGTTGATTGGGGCTAGACCAACGAGCTTGGCGATTTGTCCTTTGTCGAGATGACCCAGTTCCGGCAGGCCTGCCAGCAGGAAGCAGGCGGTCCGCAATCCAATGCCCTTTATTGAAGTCAACACTTTGGCCCTGGCCTTGAGTGCTGCATCCTGTTCCAGGCATTCCTCCATCGCTTCCACAACGGCTTGACGCTGTTCCAGCAGGAAATTCAGAGCCTCTTCGATCCAGTCTCTTGCCTTGTTCAGCAGCTTTTCCCGGCGGTTCTTTTCCTGGACAATCATGTGGGACAGCTGTTTGTATCGGACTACGAGGTCTGAGAGTTCCTGCTGCTGTTCAGAAGGTTGTTCAAGAAGGCGTGTTTCCATGCGCCTGCCATAGTCGGCTAGCACAAAGGCATCCACCTTGTCGGTTTTGGCCAATTGCCCACTGGCCCGGGCAAACTGACGGATATATCGGGCATTAACTTTGGCAACCGGCAACCCGGCTGCAAGCAAGGCATCTGTGACCATGCGTTCATAGCCACCTGTAGGCTCCAGGATCAGCCGTTCAATGTCTTCCCTGTCAGCAACCCACGAAAGGAATTTGGCAATGCCGGATGTATTATTGGTAAATGTGTCTGCTTCGCCTTCTGGCAGCAGGCAAACGTCAAAGGATGATTTTGATATGTCGATCCCAATGGATCGCGTGGTATAAGTCATTGGCTTTGTCTTTCTTATACACGAGCGTAAAAGCTCACTCAGCGGTTCGACGAAGCCTCTGTGGTGCGGAAGGGTTATGCTTTTTTACGACCGTAAAAGGTCTTGCCCCGAGTGGGCTCAACCACATTCCGCACCTTGAACAGGGGGTGGCCACCCCCTGTTCAAAATCAAAGAGGCACGAAGATCATAACAAATCTTCGTGCCTCTCAATGTATAAGCCCCGCCAGATGGCAGGGCTTTTTGAAGATATGGTGATCCCTACGGGACTCGAACCCGTGTTTCCGCCGTGAAAGGGCGGCGTCCTAGGCCACTAGACGAAGGGACCATCAATTAGGATGGCCTGCGGCGAGTATGGTGATCCCTACGGGACTCGAACCCGTGTTTCCGCCGTGAAAGGGCGGCGTCCTAGGCCACTAGACGAAGGGACCACGCTGCAGAACTCGCTGCGACGGGGGCCTAGATACCTAGCCCCGGTGCCCCGGTCAACATCTTTTTGCATTTTTCTTACGGCAGTCCGACAAGCGCAACGTCGTCGAGCGTGATTTCCACTTTTCCGCCCCCTGCCCAGGTATCTTTCTTGAGCTTTCCTGCGATATGGAAGCGCCGCCCGATACCCGACCTCAGCAGCTCTCCCATCGGTTCCTCCCACTGGCGGAAGGCCATAGCCTTGATGGATTTGCCGTCTTTCGACTTGAAAATGCAGCGCAAGTGATTCTGACCAACCAGATCAGCTTTCAAAAGGTCAAGCTCCGGGATAACGAAACGTGGGCTCGGATTGCCCGGACCAAACGGGCCAACCTGATCGATCTGGTCAATCAGGTCCGCGGTAACGCCTGACAGGGCCACCATGCCGTCAATCTTCAAGGACCGGTTCTGGGCCGCTTTTTCCACGCTCTTGCGCATATGGTCGCGCAGGAAGGCTGTTAGCTCTTCAAGCTTGTCAGGGGCGGCTGTCAGGCCCGCGGCCATGGCGTGGCCACCACCCTTGATAAGCAGGCCCTTTTGGACAGCCTCGATCACTGCCGCGCCCATATCCACGCCGCTGATTGACCGGCCGGAGCCTTTGGCTTCGCCATTCTCAATCCCGATCACAAAGGTAGGCAGGCCGTATTTGTCCTTGAGACGCGAGGCCACGATGCCGATGACGCCTGCGTGCCAGCCCTCGCCTGCCGCAACAACCACTGTTTCCGGTTGCCCGCCAACGCCCGTGGCGCTTTCAACCTGGCGCATCGCAGCTTCAAGCACTTCAGCCTCAATGGCGCGGCGTTCTTCGTTATAGCGGTCCAGCTTTTCAGCGATCTGGCGCGCGGCCATCATGTCGCCTGTCGTGAGCAGTTGGGCACCCAGATAGCTCTCCCCTACCCGGCCGCCCGCATTCACCCTCGGCCCCAGAATAAAGCCTGCGTGATAGGTTGTTGGTGCCTCAGACATGCGCCCGACATCACAGAGCGCAGTGATGCCCACATTATGGCGCTGCGCCATCACCTTCAGGCCCTGGGCGACAAAGGCGCGGTTCACGCCGGTGAGCGGCACCACATCGCATACGGTGCCAAGTGCCACGATATCCAAAAGGCTGATCAAATTCGGCTCACGCCTGTCGCCAGTGAAATAGCCTGCCTCCCGCAGCGCGCGGTTAAGCGCGATAGCCACAAGGAAGCAGACACCCACAGCCGCAACCTGCCCGAGGCCGCTATCATCATCCAGCCGGTTCGGGTTCACCACTGCCACAGCTTCCGGCAGCTTGGTTTCGGCCTTATGGTGATCCACCACAATCACATCCAGGCCCACATCTTTTGCGGCCTGAAGGGGCTCAAACGAGAGTGTGCCGCAGTCCACTGTAATCACAAGGTCGACGCCCTTGTTCCTGAGCCCCAGAAGCGCGGGCGCATTGGGGCCATAGCCTTCGGCCATGCGGTCAGGGATATAAATCTCGACGCTGGCACCAAGGGCCGTCAGGTAGCGATAGAGCACGGCGGAGCTTGTGGCCCCGTCTACGTCATAGTCGCCAAAGATCGCCAGCTTCTCGCCCTGCTGCAAAGCGCGGGCGATACGGGACACAGCCTTGTCCATATCCAGGATGGTGGATGGATCTGGCAGGCTTTCCTTAAGCGAGGGACTGTAGAAGGCTTCGGCATCATCAAGCCCGATACCGCGCGCGGCAATCAGCTGCCCGACAACGGCAGGAACGCCGAGCCTGTCTGCGATGGCCTCGGCCATACGCGGCACATAAGGCCGCAGCTCCCAAGCCTGCTCAAGCGCAGAACGGCGGACACCCAGAAAGGGTTCCGCCGCTCTTGTATTCTCAATACTGTCGGTCAATGACGTAACCTTATTGGCGACCGTCCGGGCCGTGGATCGCCTGTACACGGCGGATCGTCTTGGTTTTGGACCGCATGGTGATCGTGTCGGTTTCAATGCCGCGGCTCGTGACATGCACGCCGTTCAGCATGGAACCATCAGTCACGCCGGTTGCTGCGAAGATCACATCGCCGGAGGCCATTTCTTCCATGGTGTATTTCCGGTTCAGGTCTTCGATGCCCCATTTGCGGGCGCGGGCACGTTCGTCATCGTTACGGAACAACAGGCGGCCCTGCATCTGGCCACCGATGCAGCGCAGTGCTGCAGAGGCCAGCACACCCTCAGGCGCGCCACCGGAACCCATATACATGTCGATGCCGGTTTTCGGGTCGGTTGTTGCGATCACGCCGGCGATATCACCGTCACCGATCAGCGCCACACCGCAACCAAGCTCACGCAGTTCCTTGATGATTTCAGCGTGACGCGGGCGGTCCAGCACACAGACCATCATGTCTTCAACAGACTTGCCCTTGGCTTCGGCCACAGCCTTCACGTTATCGGTCGGCGTTTTGTCCAGGTCGATCACACCATCAGGCAGGCCGCCACCAACAGCGATCTTGTCCATATAAACGTCTGGCGCGTTCAGAAGGCCACCTTCGGCGGAAATCGCCAGCACGGCGAGCGAGTTCGGCATTGCCTTGGCGCAGATTGTGGTGCCCTCAAGCGGGTCCAGCGCGATATCGACCTTTGGGCCGCCGGCGCCGACTTTTTCACCAATGTAAAGCATTGGTGCTTCGTCGCGCTCGCCTTCACCGATGACAACGGTGCCTTCGATCTGCAGTTTATTAAAAGCTTCACGCATCGCTTCCACAGCGGCTGCGTCGGCGGACTTTTCATCGCCCCGGCCGTTCCACTTGCTTGCCGCGATAGCACCGGCTTCGGTAACACGGACAACTTCAAGAACGAGTTGGCGATTCAGTTCCTGTGACCCCATTAGGCTAGCTCCCTTTTCAGGCTTCAATTCTCAGCATTGTGGGGGTCTCTAGCACACATTGAAGCGTAGTGAAACGATCAAGTGTGGCTGCAACAGAAGCTTCAACAGTTTCATGGGTTGTAAGCACGATATAAACGCCACCGTCGCTTGCGCTGCCGCGCTGAAGCATACTTTCAATGGAAACGCTTTCTTCCGCCAGCACCTTGGTGATATCAGCCATCACCCCCGGCTGGTCATTCACCCGCAGGCGAATATAGTATGTTCCGCGGTGCTTGGACACGGGCACTGGGCTTGACGGCGTCAGGCTTACGGCTGGCACACCAAGGCGCGGACCTGCGGCACCGCGCGCCACATCAAGGATATCTGCAAGCACGGCGGATGCGGTTGGGCCTTCGCCTGCGCCCGCGCCTTCATAAACGGTTTGGCCAACGGCGTCACCGTCCACCACCACAGCATTTGTCGGGCCCATCACGTTCGCGATGGCCGCGCGTGTCGGCACCATGGCCGGGTGAACGCGGGTCTCGATGCCCTCTGCCGTCTGCTGGGTAACGCCCAGAAGCTTGATGCGGTAGCCCAGTTCCTTGGCATATTCGATATCCACTGGAGCGATGTTGCGAATACCTTCGGTTGGCAGGTTTTCGATATCCGGCTCGGTGCCGAACGCCAGCGTGGCCAGAATGGCTGTTTTGTGGGCTGTGTCGATCCCGTCGATGTCAAAGGTTGGGTCCGCTTCCGCGTATCCAAGCGCCTGCGCGTCCTTCAGCACTTCGTCAAAGGCCAGGCCTTCCTGCTCCATCCGCGTGAGGATATAATTGCAGGTGCCGTTCAGAATGCCGCGTACGCTTTCAATTGCGTTGCCCGCCAGACCTTCGCGCAGCGCCTTGATAATCGGTATACCGCCGGCGACGGCGGCTTCGAACTTCAGAGGCGCACCGGTTTCTTCCGCCAGAGCAGCCAGTTCCTTGCCGTGAGTGGCAATCAGTGCCTTGTTAGCGGTCACAAAACCAATACCGCGGCCAAGCGCCTTGCGCGCAAGCGCCAGCGCCGGGCCGTCTGATCCACCGATGAGCTCCACAACCACATTGACGCCGCTCTCTTCGGACGCGAGATCAACCGGGTTATCAACCCAGTCGTAAGGTGCAAGGTCAACCCCCCGGTCACGGCTGCGGTCCCGCGCGCTAACGGCCCGAATTTCCACAGGACACCCGGCCCGTGCGGCGAGCAGTGCCTTGTGTTTCTCGACAATCTTGACCACCCCAGCGCCAACGGTGCCGAGGCCCGCGATGCCGAGGATGATCTTTCGGTCGCCCTGCTTACTCATACTGATCTCCAGTTACGCTTTATTCTGTTCGGCTTGCCAGGACGCGATGATCTCGTCCTTGTTCGCCATAAGTTTTTTGATGTTACGGATTGCCTGCCGGATGCGTTGCTCGTTCTCCACAAGCCCAATGCGCACAAAGCCTTCGCCGTATTCGCCAAAGCCGATGCCAGGAGCCACAGCAACCTTTGCATGCTCCAGCAGGAGCTTGGAAAAGGCCATGGAGCCCATTTCCTTGAAATCTTCCGGTATCGGCGCCCAGGCAAACATGGATGCCTTGGGGCTTGGAATATACCAGCCTGCGGCCGCCAAGCCTTCCACAAGCACGTCACGGCGCTTCTTGTAGGTCTCGCGGTGTAGTTCGATACAGTCCTGTGGGCCGTTAAGCGCGGCAACCGCGGCAACTTGAATTGGCGTGAAAGCGCCATAATCCAGGTAGCTTTTCACCCGTGTCAGCGCGGCGACAAGATCCTTGTTGCCGGCACCAAAGCCGACGCGCCACCCGGCCATGGAATAGGTTTTAGACAGGCTGGTGAATTCAATGGCGATATCCTTTGCCCCAGGCACCTGCAGAATGGACGGCGGCGGATTGTCGTCGAAATAAATCTCGCAGTAGGCGATGTCAGACAAAATCCAGATGCCGTGCTTTTTGCAGAAATCGACCACTTCTTCATAAAAAGCCAGATCAACCACCTCAGCCGTCGGGTTGCCCGGATAGCAAAGGATTACAGCCGTAGGCGTTGGCACGCTGTGCTGCACAGCGTATTTGAGCTCCGTCAGAAAATCACGCCCCGGCCCCATCGGCAGATGGCGGACAGCCGCCCCCGCGATCATGAAACCATAGGGGTGGATCGGAAAGCTCGGGTTCGGCACCAAAATCACGTCGCCGGGTGTTGTGATGGCGGACGCCAGGTTCGCGAGCCCTTCCTTCGACCCAAGGGTCACCACATTCTCGGTTTCAGGATCGATATCCACGCCGAAGCGGCGCTTGTAGTATGCCGCATGGGCACGCCTGAGCCCCGGAATGCCCCTTGAGACGGAATAGCCGTGCGTTGTGTGCTTATCGACAGTCTCTTTGAGTTTATCAACAATGTGCTGCGGCGTGGGCAGGTCCGGATTGCCCATTCCAAGGTCAATGATGTCTTCACCGCGCGCTCGTGCCGCCGCTTTCATCTGATTCACTTCAGCGAATAGATAAGGGGGCAGCCGCCTGATGCGGTAAAATTCCTGATTGGTCATGACCTTTTTACCTTGGATAATGTCGAAATCGGGACGCGCCGGTGCGCCCTGTGTGAAGGCTTAGCTCTAAGGGAATTTTGGCGTCAGTGCAACGGCTGCACGCAATGATCGCAATGGTTTTTCTTATCTGGCGAAATACTATTGCGTAAGAACGGGTGGAGGCACCGGCAAGGATGGATGGGCTTGGGCCTTGAGGATACGCCGGTTTTCTGAAATGATGGGCCTTTCAGTCTTGGGGGCGGGAAATAATGGTCATGAAGCAATCCGGTACAGCCCGTTGGCATGATGCAAACGGTCGGACAACAGATGCTTTTAACTACGACAGCCTGGCTGCCGCGCCAGAGCGCTTGACAGTCCTGAACTTCGAGACCTGCGACCTCGCGCGGAAAGAACAGTTCGACGGCTGGTACGATTTTCGTGGCCAGGTTGGGACACTGACCCGCCCCGGCCCCTACTCCGCCTCTTTTGATGCAGGCATGGAGGAAGCAAAGACAAGCATTTCATCCCTATCGCGCTGCTGGGTGAACAGTGAAGCCACCATCAACCGCAATGGCAAGTTCATCGATCAACCCGGTTGCGATATCATGGCATTCCAGTTTCAGGTGCGGGGTGGTGACGCGACGACAGAGTATGAGCATGGCAAGCTGATCAGACCCGGCCAGATCCGTGTCGTTGACCTTGCACAACCAATGCATATCTCCAGCCATGGGTTCGAGAACCTGACACTCGCGATGCCCAAGTCTGTCATGCTTGAACGCATGCCGATGCTTGCCGAGATGCACGGCGAAATTCTCGAGGAAACGCCAATGGTGTTCCTAGCATGGCGGTTCATGCGCATGGCGATGGAGTCATTGGACCAACTTACCATCGAAGAGGCCGAAGCGGTCAGCCACAGCGCGCTCGACCTCATGGAAACCGCACTGCTTGGGTACAGCGATGCCCGGCGCCTTGAATCCGCAACCACAGACGCTGCCGTCTACAAAGCGGTCGAGCGCTATATCAGCGAAAACCTCCGCAACCCCGCTCTGTCCCCTGACATGATTGCCCATCATGTCGCGGTCTCCCGGCGTAAGCTTTACCGGGCTTGCGAACCCTATGGCACACCTATGGAACTGGTGAAGCGCGCGCGGCTCAATTGGGCGTTTGAGCAGATCAAGCTTGGGCGAGCCCAGAATATCACGCAGCTGGCGTTTGAGGCCGGCTTTGAAAGCCGCGAAACCTTCAGCCGCCAGTTCAAGCGCGCCTTCGGCTATTCCGCGCGGGAATTTATGATGTCTGCCCGTTCAGGTGGCGTATAGGGCAGCCCTGGCAAAACCACGACAAGTGACAGTCTCCTCGTTCACCCCACACGTTCCCAGCCTGCGGTCAAATAGGCACACAGCCTCACATGATTGGCACTCAGCGTCACGCACGCCGGGCGGTTCTGAGGTATTACAAACCGTATCCATAGGATAGCAAAATCCGAAGCCTGCAATTCGCGCGGACTTTTCTCATTGGGGGAGCATTGCCGTGGCAACATTAACAGTCAACACCACCACGAACGACAGCTATGATGGCGGGGACCTTGCCGCGGAGACGGCGGACGGCACCGGCCTCTCCTTCAAGGAAGCACTCGGGCTAGCGCAAGATGGCGACACCATCACCTTTGATGGCAGCTTGTCAGGGTCTTCCATCGTAGAGGCGACATCATACTTTATTACCACCGACATCACCATCGACGGCGACCTGGATAACGACGGCACGCCGGACATCACACTTGATGCCAACAATTACACCACCACCAGTGCGGGCGTCTACTTCATTGACATAACCAACGCCACGGTAACCCTGGACGGCCTGACCTTTACAGGCACCGGAGATTCTACCTCTATATACGATAGCGGCACTACAATTTTGTGGGCAGAGAACTCAACGGTCTCGATTGTGAATAGTGTCATCACAGATACAGTGAGCACTCGCATAGGCACAGGCCTTTATTTCACAAATTCAAACACAACCATTGAAAGCACCCGGTTCGAGAACACTATTGCGCCCGGCTTCACCGTCCAGGTCACTGGGGGAACCTTTACCATGACCGACAGCAGCATGTCGGGCAATTCTCACAATGCTCTTGCGTTGGTTGCCGGCGCAACCGCCACAATCTCCAACTCGGTTTTCGCCCATAACGGCCGCGTCGGCGTACACCTCTATGATAGTTCCGCCACCATTAGCAATAGCATCTTCACAGGAAACGACAGCGAAATATTTTTACGTGATGGCGGGATTGTGACGATCAGCAACAGCATCATCACCGGTGCTGGCCTGGAGGCCTACCGTTTAAGTACGACCCATTCAGTAACTTTCTCCGGCGCCAATGTGCAGAGTCAAGCTCCCAGCCTGGACCCGAACCTGATTTATTCCGGCGCAGAGCCGACGGTTGAGGCTGACCTCAGCAATATCTTTGCGGGCGTGACCGGGACAGGCGGCACGCTGTCGCTGGTTACCACCGCCTCCGGCGCACAGATATATTCGGCGCTTGTGAACCCGACCGGTGTCGCGCAGGGCCTTGGCCCACAATTCGCGCCTGTGATCGCCGGGGACACTAGCGGCAGCATCACCGAAAATATCGCCAGCACTACAGGTACACTAACCATCAGCGACAACAATGGAGCCGCGGACGAAAGCTTCAACAATGACACCATCACCGGCAGTTATGGCGAGCTAACCATCGCCGCGAACGGCGACTGGACCTATGCGCTCGATAACGCAGACAATACAGTCGATGCCCTGAGCGGCAGTGATACCCTGCAAGACACGATCACCGTCCATTCCGCTGACGGCACCGCCCAGGATATCACAGTCACGATCAACGGGGCCAATGATGCGCCTGCGTTTTCGGGGGTGCCAGCAGACCTGACTGTCACGGAAGATACCGCAGGCGACCTTGACCTTTCGGCTGTTTCCTTCAGCGACGCCGAGGGCGACAGCCTGACCGTAACACTGTCCGTTGATGCAGGCAGCTTCAGCGTGCCCGCAGACGGCGCAGGCGTTGGCGTGACCGAAACTTTGGTGAATGGCCAGACCATCACGCTTGCGGGCACGGCGGCAGACATCGCCACCTACCTGGATACGATCTCGAACATTCAATACACCGGCGCGCCTGACGCCGAAGGCGATAACGCAGCAATGCTGACCATCACGCCAAATGACGGCGTGCTGGATGGCACCGCTGCCACTTCGAACATCAATATCACGGGCATCAACGATGCGCCAACCGCGACCGACAACAGCATCACCATGAACGAAGACACAGCGCACCTATTTGCGGCGGGGGATTTCAATTTCTCCGATGTCGACACGGGCGCGGCGTTGGCGTCAGTGCGCATCGACACCTTGACTGTCTCCAGCGGCACCTTGCAGCTTTCTGGTGTAGATATAAACCCAGGTGATGTTGTCGCCATAGCAGATATCAGCGCAGGCAACCTTGTCTACACGCCGGCCACGAACGCGTACGGCGCTGATCTGCTGACCTTCACTTTCAGCGTGAATGACGGCACGACCTTCGCAGCCGCGCCAAGTGCGATCGATATTGACGTCACCAACGTCGAGGAAGTCAGGATCATCGACGATCCCATGTCCATCCGCGGCGGCAGCGGTGACGAAACACTAACCGGGGGCAACTCGGGAGATACCTTGCGCGGTGGCGACGGTGACGATTCTGTTTCAGGCAATGAGGGCGACGATGTCATTTGGGCCGGTCGTGGTGATAGCGGCAACGATAGACTGGCCGGTGGAGCTGGCGCAGATACAATTGGCGGCGGCGGCGGCAACGACTTCATCGAGGGTAGCGACGGTAGCGACCTGCTTTACGGCGGCCAAGGTGACGATACCATTTACGCGACATCGCACAATAACGAAAACGGTGATTTGAGCACCAACATTGCCTGGGGCGGCCCGGGCAACGACCTGCTGCTTGGCGGACTTGGCAATGATACGCTGGGTGGTGGCGTAGGCAGTGACACGGTCAATGGCGGCGCGGGTGATGATGTAATCTGGGCAAGCGCTGGCGATGACATGCTTTCGGGCGGGGCCGGGGCCGACACCTTTATCTTCGTCGCGACAAGCGGCGATGATGTCATCACCGACTTTGACCTGGGCGAAGACACGCTCAACCTCACCTTTGCAGGCACTGGTTTCACAAGCGTGGCCAGCGTTCAGGCCGCAGCCACTGCAGTAAACGGCGGCATCCTGATCGACCTCGGCGACGCAGGCAGTGTGTTCCTAGAAGGACTTGATGCTGCGGACCTCACAGATATGACCATCCTGCTGTAAACGGGGGGAGTTATTCCACTGCCATCGCCTGCTCGGCCTGCTCAAGCGCCTCAAGCACCCGTGCATAGAGCGCGTCATCGCCAAAAGCAGCACGGTACTTGCCAAGCTCCGACCGGTGCTCCGCGAGCGACTGCTGCAGCGCGCCAAGCTGGGCGACCTTCTGCATCTTCAATTCGGACAACCGGCCTGACATGGCTTCGATGCGGGCTTCAAACGCCTGCATGTCCACGGCCTCACTGGTTGCAAAAGATTTGGAAAAAGACTCAGCGAAGTTGAGGTTCATATCCTGGAGCCGTGCCCGGATTTCCTCTTCCTTCTGTTCGCACCGTGCAAGGTCGGGCGAACGATAGGAAACCTCACGCACTTCTTCAGCCTCATGTTCCAGCATCATGGTGCCCATGCTGTCAAACGCTGACATGCGCTCACCACCCAGTGCGGCGGCACTGCCGATAACCGAAATTGCTGCAACTGCTGTCAGGGTGCGTTTCATGACCTGTCCATTCCCTTAGAATGGTCTAATAATGCTACATTATCACACATTGGACAAGTAAACTTTAGGAATAGGCCTGTCAAAAGACAGAGAGCAACCAAGTTGGCTGCCCTCACATGTTTCAGCTTTCGCCTATGTGGGGCCTAGCCCTCTTTCTTCTTGGCTTCTGCTTCGCGTTCCCGCATCCGCTCCTCAAGGCGCGCACGTTCCCGCTTGATATCTTCTTCGGCCCGCTTCAACGCTTCAAGATGATGCTTTTCCATTTCTTCAAGCGACAGCTCCGCTGACTTTAGGGACTCGATCCTGAGGGTACGGATATCCCCATCAATATCCAGCTCCAGTTCCAGGTCACCCAGGGCCTCTTCGATCTCGCGACGGGCTTCGGCAATGTCGCCCTTCAGCTCCACCCGCATTTCAGAGAGCTCCAGCTCGCTGTCTGCCAGATCAGCCAACGCGTCCGCCATGGCCTCAGATTCGATCTTTGCGATCTCAATTCGGCTGGGAGCCACGATCACGTGGCGCATACGGCGTTCCTCAAGGGAGACAATCGCCGCCTCCAGGCCTTTCTGGGCCGCCTTGAGCGCCTGCTTTTCTTTCTTGCTCTTGGCTTTCCCCAGGCGTTCGGTAACTTCGGCTAGCGCCTCTTTTGCTTCCTTCAGGGCCTGTTTGTGCTTTTTCTCAAACGCCTCGCGGTCACTGGTGGCGATCACCGTGCGATGACCCTTTCTGTCCACCACAACCTTGCTATCGCCACTGCGAACTACACGGATCGTGCGCTTCTTCTTTTCAGCCTTCTCGACCTGTTCGGCTTTTTCGTCATCACCGCCCATCGCCATCATCGCATGGCTGGCGCCCGCAATGGCAAAGCATGAAACCGCCATCCCGACAACAAAGGCAGCTCGGCGTATCTGATGAGGTGTCATCCACATGGGAAATCTCCATTTTTTTTGAGTATCTCCCGGCGACCGCTTTGGCGCCAGAAAAAACTCCATCCTCGGCTGACGTGACTTTCGGGCCAGTTCCCCGTCTTCACGTTCTTGTGAACTCAAGACTGCCCAGCCCGGGCGGTGGAGAAAAGGGTGAAGCGACGAATGGTGAGCATTGTGCGGTGGGTCGTAAGTCTCTGCGACGAACCGAATGCCAGCTTCTGCGACGAACCGTTCATCGCATGGCCAAGGCAAAGCAGGCAATTCCTGTTTTTTTGAATTAGTCTACAGGCAACAGCACACACGCCACGCGGCGCTGTTCCATCAATAGAACATTGTAGGTCCGGGCGGCTGCGCCGGTATCCATGATGTCATAGCCGATGTTGGCGGCTTCAAGGTGCTCACGAATGGCAGCAGGCAGAAGCTGCATCTTCGCACCCGTCCCGACCAGAACAATCTCTGGTCTCGGAGCCTCGTCCACAATTTTGCTGAAATGCGCGGGGGTCAGGTCGGCCAGTGTTTCGGCGTCCATCGGGTAGAAGCCGGTTGGCAGCACCAGCACGCCGCCTTCGACGCGGCGCTCCATCAGGCGGAAGCCACCATCACCATATGCTTCAATGAGCAGCAGGTCCTCATCGGCCTGCTGCTCCATGATAAAACCACTTTGTCTGATCTTGTCAGCCATCGGGCTTACATCTGCTCAAACTGGTTTGGACGGCTTTTGTCCACCGTCGGGTCGTCGTCTTCAACTGGCAACATCGCTTCGCGCCTGATCTTGAACAACAACAGAAGTGGCGATGCCACAAAGACAGAGCTGTAGGTACCCACGACCACGCCCCAGATCATCGCTGCGGTGAAGCCGCGGATGGCTTCCCCACCGAAGAAGAACAGGGCAAACAGCGCCACCAAGGTGGTCACGGATGTCATCAATGTCCGGGCCAACGTCTGGTTAAGCGACAGGTTCAGCAGTTCTTCCATCGGTGTTTTGCTATATTTGCGGATGTTTTCACGCACCCGGTCATACACCACCACGGTATCATTGAGGCTGTAGCCCACGATGGTCAGGATTGCCGCGATGATCGACAGGTTGAATTCAAGCCGCGTGATGGCGAAGAAACCAACCGTAAGCAAGACGTCATGCACAAGGGCCAGAACCGCCCCCAGGCCGAACTGCCATTCAAAGCGGAACCAGATATAGACCAGCACAGCAAGAACCGCGATGGTCACTGCCAGCGCACCGTCGCGCTTAAGCTCACCCGATACGGTAGCGCCGATAAAGTTGCCGTCCATAAATTTGATGCCCGGAACCGCTTTCGGCAGTTCTTCGCGCACCTTCTGGATCACGGCACTTTGGGCTTTCGCATCACCTTCCTGGCGTTCGATGCGGATCATGGCTTCCCAATCGGCGCCGTAGCGGCGAACGGACGGGCTGGTGTAGCCCATGGCTTCAACTGCCTGCTTCACCTGCTCGATTGGAATGGCCTTTTCGCCTTCCATCTGCACCTCAACAGAGATACCGCCCTGGAAATCGATGCCATAGTTCAGGCTTTTCATCGCAAACAGGGCGATTGAGGCAATGATCAGAACAATCGACAGAGCAAACGCAACCTTGCGCGCGCCCATAAAATTGATCTTCGTATTGTCTGGTACGAGACGTAGAAACATCATCCCCTCCCCTTAAAGTGGCAGCTTGGCAGGACGAGCCCGCTTAAGCCAGGTTGCAAGGATAAAGCGCGACAGGACAACAGCCGTGAACATGGATGTCAGAATACCAATCGCCAGCGTCACGGCAAAGCCCTGCACCGGGCCGGAGCCAAGCATGTAGAGCACGGCAGCCGCAATGAAAGTGGTGATATTGGCGTCCATAATGGTGGAGAATGCCTCACCATAGCCGTGCTCCATGGCAGCAAACGGCTTGCGACCGTTATTCTGTTCTTCGCGTATACGCTCAAAGACCAGCACGTTGGCATCCACCGCCATACCGATCGTCAGTACGATACCGGCGATACCAGGCAGCGTGAGCGTAGCGCCAAGGAAGCTCAGGGCCCCCATGATCAGGATCAGATTGGTAATCAGCGACACGCTGGACGCCAGACCAAAGCGGCCATAGCTGATGATCATGTAAACGATCACGCCAAGGAAGCCGATCACAGCAGCGATTTCGCCTGCGTCGATGTTTTCCTGCCCGAGGTCAGGCCCAACGGTACGTTCCTTCATCACTGTCAGCGGAATAGGCAGGGCACCGGCTTTCAGAAGCGTTGCCAGTTCCTGTGCGTCGGCAACCGACCCCACATTGGTGATCTGCCCCTGCCCACCCAGAATTGCAGTCTGGATATTTGGCGCGCTGATGATCTCGTTATCGAGAACGATCGCAAAAGGTCGGCCAATATTGTCTTTGGTGTGATTGCCAAAGCGTTTGGCACCGGACGTGTTGAAGGTAAAGGAAACAGCGGGTTTACCGTGCTGGTCAAACGACGCTTTGGCGTCAATGAGGTCTTCGCCCGACACAATCACACGGTCCTTGATCGCCAGCGAGTATCCTTCTTTCGATTGCAAAATCTTCTCGCGGTAGCCAACTCGGCCTCGCTGCAGGTCTTCTGCGCTTGCGTTCGTGTTCACATCATGGAAGGTCAGCTTTGCAGTCTGGCCGACAAGCCGCTTCACTTCTTCAGGGTCGCTCGCGCCCGGCACTTCCAGAATGATGCGGTCGCTGCCCTCAGGCTGGATCGTCACTTCCTTGGTACCGTCCGGATCAATCCGCTTGCGCATGACTTCCATGGCACGGGCAACAGCATCGCGCTTTTGCACTTCGATACCCTGCTCTGTCAGCGTCAGCGTGAATTTATTGCCGTCCTGGGCAAGCTCAAGCTCCTGGATGCCGCCACCCATCAGCGGGTTGGCGGCCCCCACCGTCACGGTTGTCAGCTCACGCAGCTTCTCGCGTGCAAGCTCAGCCATGTCGTCGCGCGTTACCTCAAGCGACACGCTGTGGCCTTCAGTGCGGATATTGCGGAAATTCAGGCCCTTTTCAGAGCGACGAATATCGCGCACCTGATCAGCAATATTGTTCAGGCGGGACGTGACCACATCATCGGTCTCCGCACCCCACAAAAGCCGCACACCACCCCGTAGGTCAAGGCCCAGGCTGAGCGTATCGGAAGGCAGGAAACCTGGCAGGCTTTCCCGCTGTTTCTCTGTCAGAAAGTTCGGTAGGGACGTCAGGATGCCCAAGAGCACCACCCCTACAATCATGATTATTTTCCAGCGCGGAAACGTCAGCATGCGCCGATCCTTATGGTTGTTCTTCCCTTAAAAAGACTGCGCCCGGACATTCCGGGCACGATCCTTATTTTTCTTCTTTCTTGGCCGCTTTCTTTTCAGCAGGCTTGGCAGGCTCTGATTTGCTGCGCACATCAGACAGCGTGCTTTTCACAACGCGAACCTTAACGCCATCCGCCAGTTCGACTTCAACTTCGTTGTCGTCAGCCTGTACCTTGGTTACTTTACCGATCAGGCCGCCTGCGGTCACAACACTGTCGCCGCGAGCCACATTGTTCACCATTTCACGGTGTTCTTTCATCTTTTTGTTCTGTGGGCGGATGATCAGGAACCAGAAAACCGCAACCATGATGATGATCAGGCCGAAACCACCAGTTGGATCGGACATCTGCGCAGAATCAGCCGCTTGAGCGTAAGCAGGAGAAGAAAACATGTGACAAACCTCGTTAAAAGGGCGGCAGAAGTGCCACCTTGCAATATCATTGGCCGGGACTATAGCTTTATTGCTTTCAAATGCAACAGTCGCCTATGGCTATCCGGCATGTTATGAGCGCTGTCGAGCAGGCTAAATTTGATTATTCACCCCTAGATGGGAATGACAGGAAAGGGTTGCAAGTGCCAAACCAGGATCAAGCGCTGATTGATGCGATCAACCGCCTTGCCGATGCGGTCAGTGGAAACCTTGAAAAAGCGCCTGCAGCGTTGGAAGACAGCGCAACTGCCTTTGTCTATGACGCGGAAAGCAAAAGCCTGCGCGCGGTAGACCATGTAGCAGCCCCTGATATCGGCCTTCTGATGGGGATCGACCGCGCCAAAAACACCCTTCTTGAAAACACAAAACGCTTTGCAAACGGCTTTTCCGCCAACAATGCGCTCCTTTGGGGCGCACGCGGCATGGGTAAAAGTACGGTCATCAAGGCAATCCACCGCGCCATCGTTCATGAGAAAGGCGCACAGGCGCCTGCCCTTGTGGAAATCCACAGGGAAGACATCAGTGCCCTGCCCGCCTTGCTTGGCAAGCTCAGGAAAAGCGACCGCTTGTTTATCGTCTTTTGTGACGACCTGTCGTTCAACAGGCCGGACCAGGATTTCAAGGCGCTCAAGTCCGTCCTGGAAGGGGGCCTTGAAGGCCGTCCAGAGAATGTCATCTTCTATGCCACATCGAACCGCAGGCACCTTTTGCCGCGCCAGATGGCCGACCAGGAAAGCGCCACCGGCATTCACCCGAATGAGGCCATGGACGAAACCATCGCGCTATCGGACCGCTTTGGGCTGTGGCTTGGCTTCCATCCGGCAGACCAGAACGAATATCTGGCCATGATTGAAGGCTACCTGAAGGCCTTTGACCTGAACCCCACTGAAGATTGGCGGCATGCGGCCCTTGAGTGGTCGAAAACGCGCGGCAACCGGTCTGGCCGCACTGCGTGGCAATTTGTCAATAATCTTGCTGGGGAACTGGGTGCCAAGGTCGGCTTTTAGCGGCTTGTCATGGCCGCGTCTGCCCGCGCCTGGCTCAGGTAGCGGAGCGGATCAAGCGCCCGGCGCCCCTTCCTGATTTCAAAATGCAGCTGGGGCTCTGTCACGCCGCCGGTATTGCCGACACGGGCGATGATCTGCCCTTTATCGACGGTCTGCCCTTCGCGCACCAGCAGGCGTTCATTATGGGCGTAGGCTGTAATCCAGCCGCCCGAGTGTTTCACCAGCAGAAGATGCCCATAGCCCTCAAGCGCGTTCGAGGCATAGACCACCACGCCTGTTTCCGCAGCCTTCACTGGCGTTCCCTGGCGGGCCAGAATATTGATGCCGTCATTATGCAGGCCATCCTGTTTGGGGCCAAAGCGGGAGGCGAGCCTGCCTTGAACCGGCCAATCGAAGCCACTTGATGTCCGCGGCGGCGGCGTGGGCCGCGCCACGGTACGGCGCGTGGTTTGCGCAGGCCTGACAACCGTGGGCGAGGACGCAGAGGCCGTCTGCACAGGGGCCGTGCTCGCACCGCCCGGCAGTTTAAGCTTCTGGCCGATTTCAAGCGTGTATGGCGCCCTGATACCATTTTCGCGCATCAGGGCCGATACATTCACGCCAAACCGGCGCGAGATGCTATAGCCCGTGTCACCCTTTTTCACCACATAGACCTGCGCCGTGGGCACCTTCACGCGCTGGCCGATCTCAAGCGTGTAGGGTGACCGCAGCCGGTTGTTTGAAATCAGGTCCCGGACCGGCACGCCGTAGCGCCGTGAAATGGCGTAAAGCGTATCGCCTTTGCTGACCACATGCACCGCACCAGTTGCACTGCTGCTGGTCGCGGCACGCGGCGCCTGTGCAGGCGTATTTGTAGCCGCATAGCTGCGATTTGGTACCGGTGGTTTGGTGCGTGGCAGCGGCACAGGGAACGGGGCATTCTTGGTTTTGGGAGATGTCAGCGCACCGAAAACGGGTCTGATGATTCGCTTGTCGACAGTGGAACAGGCAGAAAGCGAGAAGGCGAGCACAATCAAGGCGCTAAGGCGCGTGGCATGCCGTCTCTTGTGTCCTCCCATCATCATGGTTTCAAGATACCCACAAGTGTTAACTGGGGCAATATTTCCCTGATCATTAAGGCAGAAGCACGGCGAAAGGACATCTGGCCAACGTCAGAATGTCTGGCTGATGGCCTCGTTCATGGACCGGCGTGTTTCATGGTGGGTGAGGTTCAGATGAAGCGGCGTCACGGACACCCACTGCTCGCGCACGGCCTTTAGGTCGGTCTCATGCCCCGGTTGGCCGACTTCGCGGCCAAGGCCAAACCAGTAATATTTGAAACCACGCGGGTCAGTGCGTTCCTCGATGTGGTTGCCCATGATCTGGCGCGCGCCCTGCTCTGTCACCTTGACGCCTTTGATTTCCTCAGGCTCAAACGCCGGGAAATTTACATTCATCAGCACGTCCTGCGGCCAGCCCATCTCAATGAGGCTCCCAATCACCTGCGGCGCAAACTTTTCCGCCGTTTCCCATTTGGTGCGCTGGTCAGGGCGAATGCATTGGCTGAGCGCGATGGATGGAATACCCGCGAGCGTACCTTCCATGGCGACAGAAACCGTACCGGAATAGGTCACGTCTTCCGCCAGGTTGCCGCCCCGGTTGATGCCCGAAAGGATCAGCGTGGGCGGGCTATCTGTCATGATCTTGTTAAGCGCCATGGCCACACAGTCTGTCGGCGTGCCGGCAACGGCCCAGCGTTTTTCCGCAAGCTTTCGCATGCGCAGCACGCGGGTCAGCGTCAGGGAATGGCCTGCGCCTGACTGCTCTTCTTCCGGCGCCACCACCCACACATCATCCGTCAACTGGCGGGCGATACGCTCCAGAATTTCGATCCCAGGGGCATTGATCCCGTCATCGTTGGAAACCAGAATGCGGGTGGGCTTGATGGCTGTCATAGCTTAGCCGCCGATCACGTCGACGCCGCGCATGTACGGCTTCAGTACCTCTGGCACGCGGATGGTGCCATTGGCCTGCTGGTAGTTTTCCATCACGGCAATCAGGGTGCGGCCCACGGCAAGGCCGGAACCGTTCAGCGTGTGAACGAACTGGGTCTTTTTCTCGCCTTTCGGGCGGCAGCGCATTTTCATGCGGCGCGCCTGGAAGTCACCACAGGTCGAACAGCTGGAAATCTCGCGGTATTTACCCTGCCCTGGCAGCCATACTTCAATGTCATAGGTGCGGCGGGCACCAAAGCCGATATCGCCGGTACACAGCTTCACCACGCGGTACGGCAGGTGCAGGCGTTTCAGCACTTCTTCCGCACAGCCCAGCATACGCTCAAGCTCGTCGTCTGACTGGTCAGGTGCCGTCACAGACACCAGCTCAACCTTTTCGAACTGGTGCTGGCGGATCATGCCGCGGGTATCACGGCCTGCGGCCCCCGCTTCGGCACGGAAGCATTGGCTGTGGGCGGTGAAGCGCAATGGCAGGTCTTCCTCGTCCAGGATTTCATCGGAATGCAGGTTTGTCAGCGTTACTTCAGATGTTGGGATCAGCCAGTGACCCGTGTTGGTCTGGAACGCGTCGTCACCGAATTTCGGCAGCTGGCCTGTGCCCAGCAGCGCGTTGCCGCGCACCATGGCAGGTGTCAGCATCTCGGTATAGCCGTGCTCCATAGTGTGCAGGTCCAGCATGAACTGGCCAAGGGCGCGTTCAAGCCGCGCCAGCTCACCCTTGAGCACCACGAAGCGGCTGCCCGAAAGTTTGGCTGCGCGTTCAAAATCCATCATGCCAAGGCTTTCGCCCAGGTCGAAATGTTCCTTGGCGTCAAAGTCGAGCGGCTTTGGCTTGCCCCAGGTACGGACCTCTTCATTATCGTCTTCGCTGTCGCCGTCCGGCACATCGTCATAGACCATGTTCGGTAGGCTCATCAGCAGGTTGTTCAGCTTTTCACCCAGCGCGCGCTCTTCTTCTTCCATTTCGGACAGACGCGTCTTAAGGCCGCTGACCTCTTCCATCAGCGCCTGGGCTTCGGCTTCATTGCCCTGCCCTTTGGCCTTGCCGATCAGTTTAGAGGCTTCATTGCGGCGCGCCTGGGCTGCCTGCGCCTCCGTCTGAACCGCACGGCGGGAAGTGTCGAGCGCGATGATCTCCTCAGCTCTGGCTTCCTCGCCGCGGCGGGCAAGGGCCTTGTCGAAAGCTTCAGGGTTTTCGCGGATAAATTTCAGATCAAACATTGCGCTCGTCTCAGTTTAAAGATTCAGGTCAGTTAAGAATTTAGGTCAGATTTCATCGTCATCGATGCCTTCATCAATGGCGTCAGCGCGCTTCTTCTCAAACGCGCTAATCAGGATGATGGACAGCTCATACAGGAGCAGCATGGGAATGCCAAGGGCGATCTGGCTGACAGGGTCAGGCGGCGTCAGGAAGGCAGCCACCAGAAAAGTCGCTACGATCATATAACGGCGCTTGGCGCGCAAGCCGTCTGCCGTCACGATCCCTGCGCGGCCCATCAGCGTCAGGGCCACAGGCAAAAGGAACGCAACGCCAAAACCAAAGATCATCTGCATAACCAGCGAGAGATATTCGCTGACCTTCGCCTCAGCCGCAATCTCGATCGCGCCGCCGCCGCCTGCCTGCTCGAAACTCAGCAGAAACTGCCAAGCCCAGGGGATCACCATGAAGTAGGCGAGGCTTGCCCCCAGTGCGAACAGGATCGGCGTCGCCAACAGGAAAGGCAGGAAAGCCCGGCGTTCGTTTTTATAGAGGCCCGGGGCCACAAATTTCCATATCTGGGACGCCAAAAGCGGGAAGGTACAGATGAAGGCAGCATAAAGCGCCACCTTGAGGTCCACAAAGAAGCCTTCCGTGAGCGAGGTGAAGATCATCCGCCGTTCTTCGCCTGTCGCCTGCGTCGCATCCATATAGGGCTTGGCAAGGATGTTGAACAGCTCATCCGCGAAATAGAGACCAATACCAAAGGCAATCGCCATCCCGATCATCACCTTGATAAGGCGGGAGCGAAGCTCGTTCAGATGGTCCAGAAGCGGTGCCTTGCTAGCATCCACCTCATCTTCATCCGTGATGTCGGGCTTTGCGGCTTCTGCGCCGAACTCTTCCGGCCCCATCATGATGCGTCACCTTTGTCGCTTTCGGGCTGGGCGGAATCATTCTTTTCCTTACCCTCAGGCTTTTCAGCCGCTTCTCGCTCGCGGTTACGCATAATGTGGTTGGTGATCTCTTCCGCGCTCATGCCAGGGCGCAGCCCCTCTTTCTTGCGCAGCTCCGCAAAAGGGTCTGTCTGTTCTTCGGCTTCCGCGGCCAGTTGCTCGACGCCATCCTTGAATTCAGCCGCCAGTTCACGCATGCGGCGAACCAGCCCGCCAACGGTCTTCAACAGCCGCGGCAATTCCTTCGGCCCCACGACAACAAGCGCGACGACCGCTACAAGGAAAATCTCCATTGCACCGATATCAAACATGGAAACGGGCTCCTGCCCCGGCTTGCGCAGGGGTAAAGAAAGGTTGGCTTACGCCTTGTCTTTCTCTTCGCTTTTCACCACTTCGCCGTCGATGGTCTTTTTATTTTCAACGGCTTTCGGCTCTTCTTCCGGCTCATCAAGGCCTTCCTTCAGACCCTTGCGGAAGCTGGTGATGCCTTTGGCAACATCGCCCATCAGGCCTGAAATCTTGCCGCGACCGAAGAGAAGCACGATCAGCAGCACAACAAGCGCTATTTGTAACCATCCCGGAAACATATGTTTTAACTCCCTTTTGCCGGTTCAGCCCGGCCCTGTCTCTATGTAATGGCGTGCGCAGAAGCACACAAGGCCAATCACGCCATATTGTTGTCTGAATCCTCGTCAAGGGATGCGACATCGTCTTCAGGTGCATCCATCGCCTGAGCAGCGGCAC
Source organism: Kordiimonas lipolytica (assembly GCF_001550065.1). The sequence continues at coordinate 163,852 of NZ_LRUB01000022.1, read as the reverse complement.
CTGAAATGCTGGCGCGTTCCTTGGCGGCGATTGCTTCCTCAAGGTCAATCTGGCCTTCGGCTTCCTCAACCGCCTTCGCCGGGTTGGGCATGCCGCCCATCTTCTCAAGCGCCACATCAACGCTATCCAACAAACCTGCAGCCTTCAGTTCCTGTACGCCCGGAAGATCCTTGATCGATTCGATGCCGAAATGGACAAGGAAATCTTCGGTGGTGCCATAGGTTACCGGCCGCCCCGGCGTCCGCTTGCGGCCCATCATGCGCACCCAGCCTGCTTCCATCAGAACATCAAGCGTGCCTTTGGAAATGCTGACACCGCGGATTTCCTCGATCTCCGCCCGGGTCACCGGCTGGTGATAGGCGATGATGGCCATGGTTTCCACCGCCGCACGCGACAGCTTGCGTGGCTCGTCCACCTCACGCCGCAGCAGGAACGAAAGGTCCTCGGCGGTGCGGAACATGAACTTGCCCGCCAGACGCACAAGGTTCACCCCCGCGGTCGCATAGCTTTCCGTCAGCCCCTCAATATGGGCTTCCACATCCACACCGTCCGGCAGGCGTTCAGCGATATCATCAACCGACAGCGGATTTTCGCTGGCGAACAGGATCGCTTCCACCATGCGGCGGTGCTGCATGATCACTTCTGGGTCGGTAGCGACCTGTTTTGTTGTTTCCGTCTCTTGCATCTTCAAATGTCTTATCGTTCTTTTTCTGGCTTTGTACTGGCTTATTCTGAATTGTCGTTTGCCTGGCTATCCGCTGCCTGTCCGCCTTCTTCATCGTGGCGTTGACGCAGGTAGATCGGCCCAAAGGTTTCCATCTGCCTGAGGTCCGCCCTGCCTGCTTTCGCCAGCTCCAGCGTAGCCGCGAACATGCTGGCCAGCGCCGAACGCCGCAGCCGGTCATCCTTCAGGTCTGTCGGCAGGAAAGTAGAAAGCGTTGCCCAGGTGAATGTGTCGCCGATCAGGCCCGAAAGGCGCTCAATCGCGTCCTCAAGCGGATAGACCGGGCGACGCTCGATGCGGATTTCCGTGATCGAATGCCGCTGACGGTTATCGGCATAGGCGCGCAATAGTTCATATAGGGTGACATCGTAGGAGCCCTTCTTCAGGAGCTTCAGGCCCTCGGGGCGTCCACGGCGGAACACGTCGCGGCCCATACGGTCGCGCGCCATCAGACGGGCGCCAGCCTCGCGCATGGCCTCCAACCGCTGCAGGCGAAGCTGCAGCCGGAAGGCCAGCTCTTCAGCCGACGGTTCCTCGTCGTCATCTTCCTTCGGCAGCAGCAGGCGGGACTTCAGATACGCCAGCCAAGCCGCCATCACCAGATAGTCCGCCGCAAGCTCAAGCTTGAGCCGCTTGGCGGCAGAAACAAAGGTAAGGAACTGCTCGACCAGTTCCAGAATGGAGATTTGCGTCAGGTCCACCTTCTGGGCACGCGCGAGCGTGAGAAGCACATCAAGAGGCCCCTCGAACCCGTCCATATGCAGGACAAGCTGGTTCGGATCCGCCGGGTCTACCTGGCGGTGCGGGGTTGGCCCGATTGTGTCTTCTTCGAATTCCATGTTTCCAAACGATATCGTTAAAACGGCACGCCGACAATCGTCGCGATCACTGATCCTATCACCAAAGTGGGGACAAGAATGATTTCCTTGGCCACTACAATGATGCCCATCAGGATGAAAAAGCCGAAAGGCGCAATAGACCGGTAGCTTTGCGCCATGTCATGCGGCAAGAACTGCTCCACCACTCCGGCACCGTCCAATGGCGGGATGGGCAGCAGGTTAAACACCATGAACAAACAGTTCAGGAAGATACCGATCTGGGCGGTCCGGAAAAGCCAGCCGTCGCCAGCCACACCAAAGGCCATCGCTGCTTTCAGCACCAGCGCAAAGAATATCGCCACGATAAGGTTGCCCATCGGCCCTGCCAGCGCGACAATCACCATATCGCGGCGCATGTTCTTGAAGTAGCGCGGCTGGATCATCACAGGCTTTGCATAGCCAATCAGGAACGGAAACTGGAACAAAACAGCCACCAGCGGAATGGCAATAGTGCCGATCGGGTCGATATGGACCGCCGGATTGAGCGACAAGCGCCCCTCCAGCTTGGCCGTCGGATCACCCAACTTGTAGGCCGCCAGCGCATGCCCTGCCTCGTGCAACGTCACAGCAAGCAGGAACGGCAGCGCCATCAGCGTAATCATCTGAATACTTTGGGCCAGAAAATCCATGGTTTCCTCAGGTCTACTCTAAAATTTTTCCATCAGGGCATCATAGCGGCGGCGCAGATCTTCCCTGTCCGGGCGCGACGCCCTGTCTGCATCAGATATGAGGGTGGCGAGCCGTTTCTCAAGCTTTCCTGAGGCAACATGACAGGCTGATGCGATGGACCGCATCTCATCCATATCGCCGTTACAGTGCAGCACAAGATCGCATCCGGCGGCAAAGGCGCCGCGCGTGCGGTCCTCGAACGTGCCTTCAAGCGCCTTCATCGACAGGTCATCAGACATCAGAAGGCCGGTGAAACCCATTTTCATGCGGATAATGCGGCCGATCACCACACGCGACAGTGTCGCGCACTGTTTGGGATCGATATCCGTATATTTGATGTGGGCGGTCATGCCGAAGGGTGCGTCCGCAATCGCCTTGAAGGGCACGAAATCTGTATCGTCCATCTCCGCGACGCTGGCATCCACCACCGGCAACTCCAGATGGCTGTCGGCCCTGGCGCGGCCATGGCCCGGCAGGTGCTTGATCACAGGAAGTACGCCACCTTCCATAAGCGCGTCTACAACAATGCGCCCCATGGCGGCTACGAGGCCGGGGTCATTTGAAAAGGCCCTATCGCCAATGATTGGATCAGCATCGCCCTGACGCACATCCAGAACCGGCAGGCAGTCCACATTGATGCCCACGCGCCTGAGGTCGTCGGCGATCAGGCGGGTATTCAGGCGAAGGGCGCTCGCGGCTAGCGTCGGGTCTTTTTGGGCCATATCGCCAAAAACCGTCATCGGCGGATATTTGCGCCAATAAGGTTCCGAAAGGCGCTGCACGCGACCCCCTTCCTGATCCACCAGGATCGGCACCTTGTGACGGCCAACCGTCTGCTTCAAGTCCTTGATCAGGGCTGAAAGCTGGTCCGGGTCTTCGACATTGCGCTTGAAGATGATGAACCCGGCAGGCTTCACCTTGGCAAAAAAGGCCCGTTCCTCTTCAGTAAGCGACGGGCCGGCACAGCCGAAAATTGCGGGGATCATCAAAAAACTCTTTTACGGATTTACAACAATGCAGGCCTGCTGCTGTGCCCGAAGACCCAGGCAAACCTCATCGGCTGCGGCCCTGCTCTCAAGGGGCCCAACCCGCAAGCGGTAAAGTGTACGGTCGCCAGTGCGGACGGATTCGTAAACCGGGGACAGGCCTTCAAGTACCGCACGGTGCTTGCCGCGAATGGTACGCCACGCAGTCGCGGCGGATTCTTCGGAACCATAGGCACCCAACTGTACCTTAAAGGCACCTGCGGGCACCGCCGGCTCTTCTGCGGCGGGTTCTGGCTCAACGGCAGCTGGCGCCGCGGCTTGCTCAACTTGCTGGGCAACTTCCGCCGCGCGCTCCTCCGCTTCCGCTGCAATGCGTGCCTCGTCTTCGGCGTGGGCTTCGTCTTCAACCGCAGGCTCAGGGTCTGCGGGCAGTTCCTTCAGCGGCTCTTCCGGTTGGTCTGCAAGCGCCAGGCGGTCAGCGCCAGCGCCAGCGCCCTGGTCAAACACCTGCTTGTCCTGGTTTGGCACTTCCATGCCGCCCGGTTCTGCCGGCTTGGTCTTGATCGGTGTAGTTTCGGCCACCACGCGGCGTGGCGGCCCGTCAGGCGAGCTATCGTAAAGATAAAGAAGCACAAGCACGAACAGCACAACCACGCTGAGCGCGGCAACTGCCGTGATCACCAGCGTTTTCCTGCCCTCAAAGAAGCCTGCCGCTTCTTCTTCCTCAGGGACCGGTTGAAGCCATGGTGGGACGTCCTTGTCGGCGCCCTGTCCTGCTTGATCTTTCTCGCTCATTTACCGCATTTCCTCCATTGGCGTTACGCCCAGCACGCCGAGGCCGCTGGCAATCACCAACGCCACAGAGCGCACCAGCGCCATCCGCGCCTTTGTCAGCGCCTCGTTACCCTCTATGATAAAGCGCAAGTCAGGATTGTCATTCCCCTTATTCCAGAAAGTATGGAATTCGGAGGCCAGATCATACAGGAAAAAGGCAATACGGTGCGGTTCATGCGCTTCAGCGGCGCTTTCAACCATGCGTGGCCAGGCGGCACATTGCTTGATCATGGCGATCTCGCTGTCGTCGGCCAGCAGGCTAAGGTCTGCGTTCATCAGGCTGGTGTCAGACGCGTCAAGGCCCGGGAAAGCATCCTGCGCCTTGGCCAGCACCGAACAAATCCGGGCATGGGCATACTGCACATAAAAGACCGGGTTGTCCTTTGATTGCTCCATCACCTTCTTGAAGTCGAAATCCAGATGCGCGTCGTTCTTGCGGGTCAGCATGATGAAACGCGTCACGTCGCGGCCAACCTCGTCCACCACTTCGCGAAGCGTGATGAAATTGCCCGACCGCTTTGACATCTTGAACGGCTCACCGTCGCGGTACAGCTTCACCATCTGGCAAAGCCGCACATCCAGCGTACCGTCTTCCGACAGCGCCTTAACAGCCGCCTGCATGCGCTTCACATAGCCGCCATGGTCAGCGCCCAGGATATCGATCATCTGCTTGTAACCACGGACATACTTGTCGTGGTGGTAAGCAATATCGGCGGCAAAATAGGTATATTCACCTGTGGATTTCTGCAGCGGACGATCCACATCGTCGCCAAAATCGGTCGCCCGGAACAGGGTTTGCTCGCGCTCTTCCCAATCTTCCGGCTTCTTGCCTTTCGGCGGCTCCAGCACGCCCTGATAAATATGGCCGCGGTCCTTAAGTACCTGGATCGCTTCGGGAATACGGCCGCTTTCATGAAGCGTGCGTTCTGAGAAGAAAGTCTCATGCTCCACGCCAAGTGCGGCCAAGTCTTCCCGGATCAGGTTCATCATCTCGCCTGAAGCGTCGACCTTGAACTGGGCAAGCCATTCTTCTTCCGGTGCATCCAGATATTGGTCACCGTATTTTTCCTTCAGCATCTGTCCCACAGGGATCAGGTAGTCGCCGGGGTATAGGCCTTCGGGGATTTCACCGATGTCGCGGCCATGGGCTTCCTGGTACCGAAGGTGCGCAGACCGCGCCAGCGTGTCGATCTGGCTACCGGCATCGTTGATGTAATATTCCTTGGTAACATCATAGCCGGCCTTGATCAGCAGGTTCGCGAGCGCATCGCCGAATACGGCACCGCGTACGTGCCCCACATGCATTGGCCCCGTTGGGTTTGCGGACACATATTCCACATTCACCCGCTCGCCGCCGCCCATTGTGCTGTTGCCATAGCCGACACCAACCTTCAGTATCTCATCTACCTGGCCCTGCCAGAAGCTTTTGGAAATCCGCAGGTTGATGAAACCCGGTCCTGCAATGTCCACGCTTTCAACAGCATCAAGGGCTTCAAGGGCCGGTGCCAGAAGGCCCGCGATCTCGCGCGGGTTCTTGCCTGCCTGCTTCGACAGCACGAGGGCCGCGTTGGTGGCGATATCGCCGTGGCTTGCATCGCGCGGCGGTTCTACGGCCACATTGGATGTGTCCAATTCAGCCGGCAGGTCGCCCTTGGCAGAAAGATCAGCCAGGACCGCATCAATCGCGGTCCGAAACTCAGTAAAAACATTCATAGTGATACTCGGTTCAAATCAAATAGTTTGGCGTGCTCGCGGAAGGCGAAGCGGTCGGTCATGCCAGCGATAAAGTCGGCGACGACCCGGGCCGTTTCCGGCGTTCCTGCGCCCTGCGCACGCTCGTTCCATTCAGTAGGCAAACATTCGGGTTCGGAGATATACAGATCAAAGAGGTCTGTCACCACCCTTTTTGCCTTACTAGCCATACGGTTAACCAGATAGTGGCGATACATGCGTTCAAACAGGAAGGCTTTCAGTTCCTTCACCGCCTCACCCATATCCTTGCCAAAGGCAATCGTGGGCTGGCCCGCATTCCGGATATCGTCCGGGGTTGTAGGCGCCAGCTTTTCAATGCGACGCCCGCTTTCCACCATCATATCCGCCACCATCCGGTTGATCATTCGTCGGACAAGCTCGTGGATCATCACATCCTTCGGCGCGTTCGGATAGGTCCATTTCACTTCGTCCAGAACCTGGGCGACCACAGGGATCTTCTTCAGTTCGTCGAATTCGAACAGGCCTGCGCGCAGGCCGTCATCCAGGTCGTGGGAGGAGTAGGCGATATCGTCCGCAAGCGCCGCAATCTGCGCTTCTGCAGACGCATAGGTGTGCAGCTCAAGGTCATTTTCCGGCAGATAGTCACGGAAGCCGAACGACAGGTCAGCGGGCGGATTCTTGTAATCAATCGGCGCATCAACAAGCGGGCCGTTATGTTTCGCAAGCCCTTCAAGGGTTTCCCAGGTCAGGTTCAGACCTTCAAAGGACGCATAGCGGTGCTCAAGCCGCGTCAGCAGCCTGAGCGCCTGGGCGTTATGGTCAAACCCGTCGTAATTCTTCATGCAGTCGTTCAGCACGGTTTCGCCAACATGCCCGAAAGGCGGGTGGCCAAGATCATGCGCAAGCGCAAGCGCCTCGCCCAGATCTTCATTCAGGTGCATGGACCGGCAGACGGACCGTGCAATCTGCGCCACCTCAAGCGAATGTGTCAGGCGCGTCCGGAAATGGTCGCCCTCGTGGTATACGAATACCTGAGTCTTGTGCTTCAACCGGCGGAAACTTGAAGAATGGATCACCCGGTCGCGGTCACGCTGGTAGCAGCTCCGATTCGGCGTTTCAGGCTCCTTGAAGACACGGCCACGGCTTTCTGAAGGACGGCAGGCATAAGGGGCCAGGGTATCTTCATAGCGCGGCAAACTATCGTACATGTCTCTCTCCTTGGGCTCAGCCTAACTAGGGTCAGGTGGGCTGAATGCGTAGCTGGTTTGGGGCACATTATCTCCGCCCCCCACGAAGGGCAACTCTTTACTATTTAAATGCCCGCGCTTTGCCCGGATTGCCAACCTCAGCCGGCCGGAATGTTGCATTTGCATAATGGTTAACAAATAGTTAACTGATTCCTTGCCGGTTAAGGCTTTTTTAATTATTATATCCTGATGATTGAAAACGCCGACAATATTGGCGAAAGCCAGACAGCGTTTGATGCCAGGTTCCAGCAGGACCTTCTGGACCATTGGCGCGAAATCCAGCACAACCGAAAATATCCTGACAAGCGCGAGTTCCGACCCCAGAAATTTCCCAAATTCCTGCCTCAGCTTGCGATTGTCTCCATCAATGGAACGGAAAAATTCGATGACAGGCTGACCGGCGCGACGGTGTCTGAGGTCTTGCGGCTTAAGGGTAACCATGACCGGCTTGTGTCGCCCCCTGACGGCGCTGTGAAAAGCATCATCCACAACATGCTGTCACAGGCATCAAAAGCAAAGGGACCGGTCTATTTTCGTGGCAACTTCCAGCCGGCGGACAGCCCGACCATTCCCTTTACCGCCCTTGTGCTGCCCTTCTCCCACAACGGCGACGAAGATGTTCTGGATACGCTGATGCTGGCCTTCGATTTCAGCAAGAAACAAAAGCTTGAGCTGACTTTTCCGCCAAGCGAACCTGCTACCAAACAGCCACAGGAATCTCCAGCCTGAAGCCGTTCCGATCCCGCGATGCCAATAATATCGCGGACGTGAATTGACCATTGGGCCTATGGTCCCTACATATGGGGGCAAGATAGACCCATAACCTGATGGCGAAACAGCATGACCGATAGTCAGCCCCCTGTAGGGCTCAGTGAAAAAGCCGCAGCGCGCGTAAAAGCGCTGATTGAACAGCAAGGCAACCCGAACCTGAAGCTCAGACTGACGATTTCGGGCGGCGGCTGTAGCGGGTTTCAGTACGGCTTTGATTTCGATGAAGAGCAGAAAGACGATGATATCGTGGTGGAACGCGACGGCGTTACCATGCTCGTTGACCCCATGTCGCTGCTTTATATCTCGGGCGCGGAAGTTGACTTTGTCGAAGACCTTGTCGGCGCTTCATTCCAGGTGAAGAACCCGAACGCCACGGCCTCCTGCGGCTGTGGTTCCTCCTTCTCGATCTAGGGCTTACCCACATGAAAATTGCCAGCTTCAACATCAATGGCGTCAAGGCGCGCCTGCCCCGGCTGCTTGAATGGCTTGATGAATTCAGCCCCGATGTGGCCTGCCTGCAGGAGATAAAGAGCGTGGATGAAAATTTCCCGCGCCTAGAGATTGAAGAAAAGGGCTGGCATGTCGAAACGCACGGTCAGAAAAGCTTCAACGGGGTGGCGCTGATCTCAAAGCACCCGATTGAGGACATCCGGCGCGGCCTCCCTGCCCTTGACGGTGGTGAGGAAAAGGAAGACGAACAAGCCCGCTATATTGAAGCCACGATCAAGGGCGTGCGTGTGGCCTCCATTTACCTGCCGAACGGCAACCCGCAACCTGGCCCCAAGTTCGACTATAAGCTCAAATGGATGGACCGGCTGATCGCCCACGCAGAACACCTGCTGGAGCGTGAAATGCCGATTGTGCTGGCTGGCGACTATAACGTCATCCCGACAGACGAGGATTGCCACAATCCCGCAGCCTGGGTTGATGACGCCCTTACCCAGCCTGAAAGCCGCGCCAAGCTTCGCACGCTTTGGAACCTTGGCTATCTGGATGCCCTGAGGCAGATCAAGCCCAAGGGTGAGGCCTATACTTTCTGGGATTACCAGCGCGGCGCATGGCAAAAAGACCACGGCATCCGCATCGACCACCTGCTGCTGTCACCGCAAGCTGCCGACATCCTGCGCGACTGCCAGGTGGACCGCCAGCCCCGCGGCAAGGAACAGCCAAGCGACCACACCCCCATCTGGGTCCAGCTTGATGCTTGACTTGTAACCCGGCGCCAGAGTACCTACATAGCCAGAAGGCGGCGATTGGCAGCCAAGACTTGAATCAAAGCGAGAAGAGAAATGAACAAGACCCTGAAAACATTGAAATAATTCCTATCAATGCCTTTTCAGGAGATGTCATGTCTCATTTTATCACGCTCGATCAGCTGGGCTACCAGCTGCCAGACGGCACCCCACTATTTAAAGAACTGACCCTCAGCTTCACCAAAGGTCGCACAGGCCTTGTAGGCGCGAACGGTGTTGGCAAATCCACATTGCTCCGGCTGGTTAAAGGGGCGCTGCAGCCGTCCCACGGCCATATTACCGTGAGCGGGAAGCTGGCGCTTCTGCAGCAGCAAGTGAATGTCAGCCCCGGCCGGACGGTTGCCGATAGCCTCGGCCTGACCGAACAGCTGGAAATCACCAACCGGATGCTCAGCGGCAAAGGCTCGCTCGAGGATGCCGAGAAGGCTGACTGGAGCCTGCCCGCACGCCTTGAGCAGGGACTAGCAGCCGTTGGATTGCCTGATCTTGATCCATGGCGAATGCTCAGTACGCTTTCCGGCGGCCAGCGCACGCGACTCCGTCTCGCCGGGCTAATTGTGTCAGAGCCCGATATTCTCCTGATGGACGAACCAACCAATGACCTGGACAGAGAAGGCCGTCAGATACTGTATGAGTTCCTGGCCGCATGGCACGGACCTGCCCTGATCGTCAGCCATGACCGAATGCTTCTGGATCAAATGGACGCCATTGCCGCCCTGTCAGCCAACGGCATATCCCTCTATGGCGGGAACTATAGCTTCTATAAAGTGAAGCAGGACGAAGAGCGCGCCCTTGCCGAGCGTAGGCTGGAAGCCGCGAAATCCAATCTTTCCCAGGCGCAGAAACGATCTGCCGCAGAGGCCGAAAAGAAAGCCAGGCGCGATGCCAAGGGGCGAAAGTCTCGCACTACAGGTAGCCAGCCAAAAATGCTCCTGAACGCCATGAAGGAACGGGCGGAAACCAGCGGCGGCAAATCAGGCGCCCGGTCTGATGCACTGGAACAGAAGATGAAGTCTGCAGTTGATGAGGCTGCAGCAGACCTGAACAAACGAACGCCGGTCAAGATTGATCTTCCACTCTCTGGGCTGCATGCGGGCCAACATATCCTGTCACTTCAGGATGTCTCCTGGGCGCCAGAAGGCAGAGAACCCGTGCTGGACAACGTGTCGCTTGATATCTTGGGGCCGGAGCGGCTTGCCCTCACGGGCCCAAACGGGAGCGGTAAATCCAGCCTGCTTCACCTCATTGCCGGCTCGCTTCAGCCCACAAGCGGCACCATCAAACTGGCAGACATTCATGTCGCCTTTGTCGATCAGACTATGAGCTTCCTTGATTGCGATCAAAGTGTCGCCCGAAACATGGAACGGCTGAACCCGGCACTGACACAAAATCAAATCCACGCTGCCCTTGCCCGGTTCGGTTTCCGCGCTGACGCAGCGATCCGAAGGGTCTTGACCTTAAGCGGGGGCGAGATGTTACGCGCTGGCCTAGCCTGCATTTTTGCCGGTCAGCCACCGCAGCTGTTGATTTTGGATGAACCCACAAACCATCTGGACTTGGATACGGTGGAGATGCTGGAAGCTGCGCTTCTAGCCCATGATGGGGCTATCATCGTGGTCAGCCATGACCAAGCTTTCCTGAAAGCCATCAAGCCAACAAGAAAGATCTCGCTCATGGATAACTGAGATACCTCAGGCGTCTACTGTTTCGTATTTTTCGAATTCGCGATTGGCAGCCGGGTTCCCAAGGCTTTCAAGGCTTGGGGTGACATATTCGTCGGTAGCCACAATGCGGTTTTTGGCGTCCACATGCACCGCGCGCGAAATACGGCCCGGCAGCTGGTTCGCGGGCACAGCCTCGTACCCCATGATGATCGCCAGATCACCCTTTGAAAACTGGTGTGCCGCAGCGCCGTTCAGGCAAATGACGCCGGAACCTTCCGTGCCTTCGATCACATAGGTCTGGATGCGTTCGCCGTTCGTGATATTGACCACATCCACAAGCGTGTGCGGCAGAATGCCGGACGCCCGCAACAACACAGGGTCCACGGTGATGGAACCGACATAGTCAAGGTCTGCGCCGGTCACTGTTACGCGGTGCAGCTTGCCGTACATGAACTGGCGCAGCGCGCCATCAAGGCTTGGTTGTGTCACTGTCTCGACCCTCTGAAATACAGTAAGGATGCGGATATGGCGCACAGACGCCCGCGGGTCAAGCCTCCTGGCACAAAAAAGCCGGGGGAAACCCCGGCTTTCGCTAACTTTACGGTCAAACCCTCAAGCCTATTCGAACACTTTCTGTTCGTTTTCGGCCATGCAGATACGGTAGCGAATACCGTGCGCAGTGCCGATGGCAATCGCCACCACAAGGCCCAGCACGACATTAAGCGCCTGCATCAACACCATGCTGCCTGCGAGGCCCGCCAGAGTGACCGGCACCAGCACAATGGCGTATAAGAGAACCAAGACAATGGCGAAGTCCACCGTATGCGGATGGGACATACCTTCCTTGTCAGAGCGCAGCGCCGTTTGTGTAAGATTCGCGGAGAACAGCGAATAAACAACACAGCTGACAATCACCACGATGATATTGTTCATCAATGTGGCACGCGTCGATTCCGCCAAATCCGCGCCTGCCGCTGCCTGTTCCGCGAAACTTGGGCCAAGACCCAGCGCCGCGAAGACCATAATGATAACGATGCTGACAATCACCAGAAGAATGCCGATAAAGAAGAACTTGAGGCTGTTCACGCCAGCAGCGCCCATGGCTTCCCCGAATGAGCCGAAACGGGCCCCTTCCTTGCCGTAAGCACCAACGCGAACGCCGACATTGAAAAGATGCGATGTCGCCAAAAGCATCAGGATGCCAAAAATCAAGGCAATCAAGAACAGGGACCCCATCGCCCCGATATGCTCAGCCATCGCATTCGGGTCGCCTGTCCCCTGCTGCGCGATTTCCTGGAAGGCCTGCAACAACGATGCATCAACCACAAAAATGAGAGCGCCAATGAAAAGCGCAACAACGCCTACAAGCAGGCCGATTGCTTTCAAATAGGGCGCAGGTGCAGAAAGCGGCATCTTGAGCGCGTGGCTAACGATCTGGATAATCGGTAATTTGGTCATGGTGTCCCCCAACATATGAAATAGTTATGGAAACATTAACCTGTGACGGCGAAACAGCAACTGTCTTTTTAAATGATGACCTAAGGCCCCATAGAAAAATCAGGCTTCTCGCCGCCACTCCAGATGAACGATAGGGAATGGGCGGCCTGCATCGTCCACGGGATCACGGCGGACATCCTTGAAGCCGCACGCCTTGTAGAATGCATGAGCCTGAGGCTGCTGTTCATTCACCTGAACGGTGACTGTTTCGAACTGCTCCTTGACCCTTGCAATGAATTGCTTGCCAATGCCCTGCCCGTGTGCCGCGGGGTCAACAAAAAGCGCGTCGATGTTATTATCGGTGCAGCCCATGAAGCCCTGCGGCTGGTCTGCCGCGTCCACAAACACGGTAAAGTCGGCGTTTGGCAGATACTGGTTCTTCACCACATCGGCGATCTCTGCCAGGTCGGTCTTGCTCAGGAAATGGTGCGTGGCAACGACGGCCGCGTGCCAAATGTCAAAAAGGCGGGTGTGATCTTCTGCCCGCGCCTGACGGAAAGTCATAATAAGTCCTATTCAAAAGCAGATACATCCCGAACGGCGCCCTTGCTAGCAGATGTCGCCATCGCTGCATAGGCCTTCAGGGCTTTTGAAACTTTCCGCGCGCGCGGCTTGGCCGGCTTCCAGGCATCCGCGCCTTTCGCATCCATGGCTTTGCGGCGGGTGGCGAGCTCCTCGTCAGATACCATCACATTGATCGACCGGTTCGGGATATCGATCTCGATTGTATCGCCCTCTTCCACGAGGCCAATGGCGCCACCTTCCGCGGCTTCAGGGCTTGCGTGCCCGATAGAGAGGCCCGATGTGCCGCCCGAGAAGCGCCCGTCGGTCAAGAGCGCGCAGTCTTTACCGAGCCCCATGGACTTGAGGTAACTGGTGGGATAGAGCATTTCCTGCATCCCCGGACCACCACGCGGGCCTTCATAGCGAATGATCACCACATCCCCCTTGACCACCTCGCCCGCGAGGATGGCTTCAACAGACGCATCCTGGCTTTCGAAAATACGCGCGCGACCGGTGAATTTGAGGATGCTTTCGTCCACGCCTGCTGTCTTAACAATGCAGCCTTCCTCGGCAATATTGCCGTACAGCACCGCAAGCCCGCCATCCTGGCTGTAAGCGTGCTCTTTCGCCCGGATACAGCCGCCTTCACGGTCCAGGTCCAGCGCGTCATACCGGTTGGACTGGCTGAAAGCCACTTGTGTTGGCACGCCGCCCGGGGCTGCCTTGAAGAAATGATGCAGGTCGCCGTCGTTCGAGACGCGCACGTCATAGCGGGCCAGCGCCTCGCCCATGGTGGCGGTGTGCACTGTGGTGCAATCGGTGTTGATCAGCCCGGCACGCCCGAGTTCCCCGAGGATGCTGAAAATCCCGCCTGCGCGGTGCACATCCTGAATGTGATATTTATTGGTCGCCGGTGCGACCTTGCATAGGTTCGGCACCTTCCGCGAAAGCCGGTCGATATCTTCCATGGTGAAATCAAGTTCAGCCTCTTGTGCGGCGGCCAGGATATGCAGCACCGTGTTGGTGGACCCACCCATGGCGATATCAAGCGCCATGGCGTTTTCAAACGCCCCGAAGTTGGCGACATTACGCGGCAGCACGCTTTCGTCCCCGCCCCCATAGTAGCGCTTGGAAATATCCACAATCAGCCGGGCCGCCGTCAGGAACAGTTCCTTCCGGTCTGCGTGGGTCGCCAGCGTCGTGCCGTTCCCCGGCAGGCTGAGCCCCAAGGCTTCTGTCAGGCAGTTCATGCTGTTCGCAGTGAACATGCCTGAGCAGGAGCCACATGTCGGACAGGCGGATCGTTCGACCGCGGCCACCTGCTCATCCGACACATTGGGGTCAGCTGCCTGAACCATGGCATCCACCAGGTCCAACTTGTGGGTTTCCCCACCATAGTCCGCCTCGCCCGCTTCCATCGGGCCGCCGGATACGAATACAGCCGGGATATTGAGCCGGAGAGCCGCCATCAGCATGCCCGGCGTGATCTTGTCACAGTTGGAGATACATACCAGCGCATCGGCACAGTGGGCATTGGCCATATATTCCACGCTGTCGGCGATAATCTCGCGGCTTGGCAGGCTATAGAGCATGCCGTCATGGCCCATGGCGATGCCGTCGTCCACAGCAATGGTGTTGAATTCCTTGGCCACCCCGCCTGCGGCCTCGATCTCGCGCGCTACCATCTGCCCCAGGTCCTTCAGGTGCACGTGCCCCGGCACGAACTGCGTGAAGCTGTTGACCACGGCGATGATCGGCTTCTTGAAGTCGTCATCCTTCATGCCGGTTGCGCGCCACAATGCGCGGGCGCCCGCCATGTTGCGGCCATGGGTTGATGTGCGGGAACGATACTGGGCCATCAGGCTCTCCACTCACTGTCGGGCAACGCCCGATCTCAACTTAGAATCTGTGCGCGACTTTAGCCGTGCACCCCCGCACTGTCGATAATAAATGAAAAGCAAATTGTTATTTTTTGAATTTTAATTGCGCCTAATTCGATTGCACGGCAACCGACAGCACCGTATGAAGGAAGCAGTCAACCAAGGAGTTTAGCCATGTCTGAGGGCATGATGGAGCCGTATGTCGGCTTGATCACTTTTTTCCGTCAGCCTGCTGCCCAATCGGCAGAAGGCCTTGATATCGCCGTTATGGGCGTGCCGTTTGATCTTGCCACCACTGGCCGGTCCGGCTCCCGCTTTGGCCCACGTGCCGTGCGCGAAATGTCGCTCACCATGGCGGAGTTCCCTTGGGGCGTCTGGCCGTGGGACTTCCATTTCCGCGACCGCTTCAAGGTGGCTGACCTTGGCGATGTATCTGGCTTTACAGCCTATACCGACCGGCTGATGCCAGCTGTTGAAGCAAAGGCTGACGAAGTGCTGGCGACTGGGTCTTCCCTCCTGACCATCGGCGGTGACCATTCCATCAGCTATCCGCTCCTTCGCGCCCACGCCCGCAAGCACGGCCCGCTCGCGCTCATTCATTTTGATGCCCATTCCGACACATGGACGGACGAGGATCTCAATCACGGCACCATGTTTTATCATGCGATTAAAGAAGGCATCATCGTGCCTGAAAACTCGATCCAGATGGGCATGCGCACACCAAACCCCGATAGCCATGGCATGATGGTGATTGATGGCAACGAATGCCTGCGCACACCAGCCGAGGAACTCGCGCAGAAAATCCGGGAGCGGGTTGGCAACCGCCCGGCCTACCTGACATTCGACATCGATTTTCTTGACCCAAGCGTTGCTCCGGCGACCGGTACGCCTGTCGTGGGCGGGCCTGACTGCGCTTATGCTCGGGACGTGCTACGAGCCATTGCAGGCCTCAATATCGTGGGGGGTGACCAGGTTGAAGTTGCGCCGCACTATGAAGGCCCGGCACAGATCACGGCACTTGCAGGCGCAACCATCGCGGCCGACATCCTATATCTGATCGGCCTCGCTCGCGGTTAATTTTTAAGAAAAGGGGCGGGTTCGCTTCAGTCGTGCAGCTCAAACCCGTATCGGGACATGAGCGCACCGTCTGCGTGAAGCCGGTCAATCTCTCGATCCAGATAAGCAACCAGCTTGTTGGCCTCAACAGAAGGCCAGCAGGCTATGCTTTCCCCCAATGTCAGCAGCGAAAAGCGCTTGTCAGCCGGGAAGCCGTCCAGGCCTGCGCGGGTGAAATACTGCCGTGCATCAATGGAATAGGCAACGGTGACATCCACGCGGCCCGCGGCCAGAAGTTCAAACGCTTCATCCACCGTCTTGGTGTAAAGCATGTCTTTGGCAAACGGCAGCGTGCGCTGCGCGATGGTGCTGACATGAATGCCTTCGTCGCCAGCGATCAGCTTGCCCTCAAGGGCGCTCCAGCCTGAAGGGGCTGCCATTCCGGGTCGGCTATAGGCGCGCATGAACAAACGGTTGAAGGGCCTGGAGGCTGTCAGCGTATCAAGGGGCACGCCATTCTGGATGTAGAAGGTCTTGTCGCTGGTCGCCATATACATGCAGTCCACCTGCTTCTCGAAGAAGGACCGCGCCAACCGCTTGACCGGCAGCATCACCAGATCGGTCTTGACCGGCGCCTTGGCGACAACATCAGCATAGAAATCGTTATAGGGGCCGCCCTTGCCGGGCTCGAATACCTTGGGGATTGCGGCGCCCGCCATCACGAGCTTCACCTCTTCCGCCTGCACGGAATCTGGCGCGCAAATAAGCGCGCACGACAACATGAATGATGCCAGAAAAGGCCGCATACAGTCCCCAATTTCCCTTAATCCCGCAGCCCTTATACACAAAACTGACGGAAACACAATGGCGTGGGGGTTTGTAGTGCCCTGGTCAACAAAAAAGGGGCTGTGAAGCCCCTTCCCTGATCTTTATGCGATGTGGCGTTAGCCCAGACGCGTGAGCGCAGCTTTGACCTTCTCGATCTGGCCTTCAAGATCCAAAAGCTGTTCTTTGGCCTCTGCCACAACATGCTCTGGCGCCTTGGCCACAAAGCCCTGGTTGTTCAACCGACCCTTCAAGGAACCGGCCTCTTTCGAGAGCTTCTCAAGGTTCTTCTCAAGCCGGGCCTTTTCTGCGTCGAGGTCCATCAGGTCTGCAAGCGGCAGGTACACAGTCGCCTCGTCCACCACCAGTTGGGCCGATCCCTTGCTTTCAGCCGCATCAACCGCTTCGGCCTTTTCAAGGCGCGCAAGGCGGCAGATCATGTCCTGGAAGCTTTCAAGCCGCGCCTTCGTGGCCTCAGAGGCGCCAACCACCAGCGCTGTTGCCTTCGCACCCGCAGGCACATTCATTTCTGATCGCGTGGAGCGGATTTCGGAAATGAATTTGATCGCCCAGTTGACTTCCTCATCCGCGCCGTCTGCGGCCACGGCAATGGTGGGCCACTGGGCCAGGATCAGGTCATAGGGGCGATCGTCGCGCGTGGCGTGCCAAAGTTCTTCGGTGATGAACGGCATGAAGGGGTGCAAGAGCACCAGAATCTGGTCCAGCACCCAACCAGCAACGCGGCGTGTCTCTTCCTTGGCGGCCTCATCTTCACCCCAGAAAACAGGCTTGATCAGCTCCACATACCAGTCACAGAAGGTGCCCCAGGTGAAGTGATAGATGGCATCGGCGCTGTCGTTGAAGCGGAAGGCCTCAAGCGCCTTGGTGACACCCTCTGCCGCTTTCGCCACTTCTGCAATGATCCATTTGTTCACAGCAAGCGTTGCTTGCGGCGCTTCAACGGTGTCTGAGCCCGCAATGCCGTTCATTTCGCAGAAGCGCGCGGCGTTCCAAAGCTTGGTGCCGAAGTTGCGGTAGCCTTCCACCCGTTTCTCGGACATCTTGATGTCGCGGCCCTGGGCTTCCATGGCGATCAGCGTGAAGCGAAGCGCGTCTGCGCCGTATTTTTCAACGAACTCCAGGGGGTCAATCACATTGCCCTTGGATTTGGACATCTTGGCGCCCTTCTCGTCGCGCACCAGCGCGTGGATGTAAACATCCTTGAACGGCACCTCGCCCATAAAGTGAATGCCGGACATCATCATGCGGGCAACCCAGAAGAAGATGATGTCAAACCCCGTGATCAGCGTGGTGTTCGGATAGTATTTCTTCACGGTGTCCAGGGCGGCGTCCTCGTGCCCGGTCCAGCCGAGCGTGCTGTATGGCCACATGGCGGAGGAGAACCAGGTGTCGAGAACATCCGTGTCCTGCGTCAGCGTGACATCGTCGCCCAGCTTGGCCTTGGCGGCCTCATAAGCTGCCTCTTCAGTTTCTTCAACGAACACCGTGCCGTCAGGCGCGTACCATGCCGGGATGCGATGCCCCCACCACAGCTGGCGAGACACGCACCATGGCTGGATGTTGCGCATCCATTCAAAATAGGTCTTTTCCCAGTTCTTCGGGATGAATTTGGTTTTGCCGGTTTCAACCGCTTCGATAGCCGGCTTCGCCAGCGTCTCGGCGTCCACATACCACTGCTCGGTCAGCCACGGCTCGATCACCACGCCGCCACGGTCGCCATACGGCACCATGTGGCGGTGCGGCTTAACCTTCACAAGGAAGCCTGCGGCGTCCATGTCAGCCACGATGGCCTTGCGGGCCTCGAAGCGGTCCATGCCGCGGTATTTCTCTGGCGCGTTGTCGTTGATGCAGGCGTTCTCATCGAAGATGTTGATCATCTCCAGATCGTGGCGCTTGCCGATTTCAAAGTCATTGAAGTCGTGCGCAGGCGTAACCTTGAGGGCACCTGTGCCCTGCTCGGGGTCTGCGTGCTCATCACCCACAATGCGGATCAGGCGCCCCACAAGCGGCAGCTTGACGAACTTGCCGATCAGATCCTTATAGCGCTCGTCCTCTGGATGCACCGCAACCGCCGTGTCGCCCAGCATGGTTTCGGGCCGCGTGGTCGCGATCTCGATGAAACGGCCTTCTTCACCGTCGATCGGGTAATGGAAATGCCAGAAGTTGCCATCAACTTCCTTCTGCTCCACCTCAAGATCGGAAATCGCGGTCTTCAGCTTCGGGTCCCAGTTCACAAGGCGCTGGGACTTGTACAAGAGCCCTTCTTTATAAAGCTGAACAAACTTGGCGATCACGGCCTTAGAGCGCGGCTCGTCCATGGTGAAAGCTTCGCGAGACCAGTCGCACGACGCACCAAGACGCCTGAGTTGCCCCGTGATGGTGCCGCCGGATTCCGCTTTCCATTTCCACACGCGCTCCAGGAAAGCCTCACGGCCGATTTCCTGGCGGGTGGGGCCGCCTTCGGCATCCATCTGGCGCTCAACAACCATCTGGGTTGCGATGCCGGCATGGTCGGTGCCCGGCTGCCACAGCACGTCCTTGCCGCGCAGGCGCTCAAAACGGATCAGAGTGTCCTGCAGGCTGTTATCCAGCGCATGACCCATGTGGAGGCTGCCTGTCACATTCGGCGGAGGCATGACGATGACATAAGGTTCAGCATCAGCGCGCTGGCCGCACTTGAATGCGCCAGACGTTTCCCAATGTTCATACCATTTGCCTTCAATATCCGCCGGGGAATAGGTCTTATCCAACATTTCAAAAAATCCGTTATTATCCGGGATGATTGCGCATCATTCGCGCTGCATCCGTTTTCTTTCCTAAAAACAGCGCCGCACAATGCACAAAAATGGGCGAAAACGAAACCCTCAATCCGCCGAAATCATATGTTTTTTGCTCTTTTGCGCCCGATATGTCCCAAATTTGCGACGGCAATTTGTCGCGTCCGGTTCCGCTATAGCTTTGGTTCATCTTTAATTCCCGCGTGGAATCCGGTAGGCTTCTGAAATGATTGGGTTTTATCAGGCAAGATACAGAGGGTACCTGACAGGTTGTGTGATCGCTTTCCTGGCTCTTGCGCTAATGCCAGTCACATCCTTACATGCCGCCCCGCCCATCACAGAGAAGCCCGCAGCAGAAGAAGCTTCGCAAGAAGAGGCTGACCCCGATGTGCTTGCCCGCCTGCCCATTGAAATCATCAACAACCGGGTTCATGTCACGCTTAAGGTTAAAGGCACGCCAGTACAGATGCTGCTGGACACCGGTGCCTCCACCAGCGTGCTGTTCAAAAACCCCGGCTTTTCGGATGAAACCATCAAGGCGGGTGAAGCCACCGATATCAGTTTCCCGGCCTTCCGCGCCGCCACCAAGGGATACCGGCTTTCAGAAGTTGACTTCACAGCCGGGGATTTCCGCTTCACCAGCCATAACACGCTCTTTATCGAGAACCGCGATGAGATATCAGGCGACCTGAGCTTCCGGATTGAAGGCATCCTGGGGCGCGACTTCTTCGACGCCTATATCGTGGAGGTGATCCCGTCACAAAAAACCATGGCCTTGATCCGGCACGGTTCCAAGTTGGGCGATCGGTTCAAATACCGCCACCAGCTTTATATGGACGGCCGAACGCCCTACCTTCTGCACCGGTCCCGCCTGCCATGGGAAAAACGTCCGACAGTCAAAAAGCTCTTGATGGACACCGGCTATCCGGGCGGGATCGTGCTGTGGGACGATAGGCACTTCACGCAGGCAACCAACCCTACTGAGCGGGAACAGTTCAAGGCTGAAAACAAGGGTGTGATCTATTATGGCATTATCAAGTTCGGACGGCTGATCTTCAAGAATATCCCCATTTTCATTGGCCCGAATGCGCCAACGAAAACCGATGAAAGAGAAGGCATTATCGGGGCCAGCATGTTCCTGCCCTTCCGCTATGCCATAGATCTGGAGCGCAACAGCCTGTGGCTGAACCCACGTGTTCGTTCTTTTGGTGACGCTTACCAGATCAGCAATGAGGTGATCTACACGCCTGGCAACGAGGGGTTTGTGGTCAAGGACTTCTCACCGCGCATCGGCATCACACCAACGATTGTCCTCAAGCGCGACACAGAGGTCGTGCCCGACTGAGGCTCAGGCAAAAGGCATCGGCCAAGAAAAAGGGCGCCTGAAAGCGCCCCGGAATGCCTGCTTGGTGGTATAGCCCTACTTGCGGCGGGCGATCCGCGCGACTTCACGCTCTACCGCGTCCTGCACGATACCTGGCAGGTTTTCATCCAGCCAGCCCTGCAGCATCGGCTTGAGCATGGCGCGCACCAGTGATTCAAGCGTGTTGTCCGCCCCTTCGTAGCCTGCCACCATCATCTGGGTCAGGTGCGCGAAGCTTTCGGCTGTCCTGGTTTCTACCGGAGGCGAAACAATTGCTTCCACCTCACCTTCGCTCGCAAGCTCGGTCAGTTCGAAGACATCTTCTTCTTCCGGCTCGGGCATTGGTTCCGGTTCCGGAACAGGTTCCGGCTCGGGCATTGGCTCGGGTTCGGGAATGGGCTCTGGCTCTGGTTCGGGCTCAGGCTCCGGTTCGAACACAGGTTCGGGTTCGGGCTCAGGCTCCGGTTCAGGCTCGGGCTCAGCAGCAGGCGCTTCCTCGAAGTCCTCTTCGACTTCAGGTTCCGCTGCCTCTTCCTCCGACTCGTCAGAAATGATCCGGCGAATAGACGCCAAGATCTCTTCCATAGTCGGTTCGTCTTCAGATGCGTTATCGCTCATTGACCAGCCACTGTTAACACTCCCTGAACCAGAGGTACCGTTAAGAGAGTCCCGTGTCAATAATTCTTAAGCGCACAAAGGCGGTTAAGTGCATCCACCCATGCGCCGCATTGGCTTGAAAAGAACCAGTGGGCAATAAAAAAGGGGCCCGAAGACCCCTTGAATATTTTTTATCCGCGAGCGCCTTATTCGACGTCGGTACCGATGAATTTGGTATCGACCTTGTCGTAGTAACGCTCAGGGTTATAGGCAGCCACGCCCAGGCGCAGGTCCTTGGCTGTCAGCTTGCCTACCGCAGAAACGAGGCTGTAAGCCGTTACCGCTTCGTCGCGCTGGGCACGAACAAGTGCCACGCGCGCGTTCAGGAGCTCCTGCTCGGCGTTCAGCACGTCAAGCGTGGTGCGGGAGCCCACATAGGCTTCCTGACGCACGCCCTCAAGGGCGATCTCGCTGGCGCGAACCTGCGCTTCGGTTGACTTGATCTGACCAACGGCTGCGCGGTACTGGTCCCACGCCACGAACACATTTTCCTGTGCCACGCGCTCAGCCTGGCGGATTTCCATCAGACGCTGGCTGCGCTGCTGCTTGGCCTGACGCACGGCTGAATAACGCGCACCACCCTGATAGAGAGGCACGCTCAGCTGCACACCAATAGACTTGGTGGTGGATGGCCGATCAAAAGTACGACCAACACGTTCGTCAAATCCTGATTGAGTCCTGTCGGTCCAGCTCGCCTGCAAATCCAGCGACGGCATAAGAGCACCACTAGCTTCTTTAACCCGATAGGCGGCGGACTCTTCATTGTAGCGCGCAGCAATCACACCAGGGCTAAGCTGCATAGCGGTTTCAATAGCCTCATCAAGGGAAGCCGGCAGAACCGGATCGCTCGTTGGCGTCTCAAGGGATGCAGGCGTATTGCCAACTACGCGGCGATATTGCGCGCGGCTTGCCGCCAATGTGGCTTCCGCCGTCAGCAGGCTGGATTTGGCGCCTTCAAGGCGGGCTTCAGACTGGGCCACGTCAGTGCGGGTCACTTCACCCACACGGAAGCGGTCCTGGCTGGCCTGAAGCTGACGCTCCAGCACCTGTACGTTGTTCTTGTTCAGGTCCACAACCGCTTCGTCGCGCAGCACGTTCATATAAGCAGTCACAGCTTCCAGCAGCACCTGTTGTTCAACCGACTGCAGCTGTGCACGCCCCGCCATAACTGAGCTTTTCGCCCGCTTCATGGCATTGCGATCACGGAAGCCATTGAACAGGTTCTGGTTCGCCGTAAGGATATACTGCTCACTGGAACCCGGCACGGATATGTTTACGCCTTGCTCGTTTGGCGATTTGGTCTTGCTTTCCCCGTATGTATATGTACCGGAAAGGTTCGGCAGGAAGCCCGCCTGTGCCTGGGACACGCCCTCGTCCGTTGCACGGAGTGCGGCACGCTGGGCCATCAGTTGCGGGTTGCTCTCGTAGGCTGCTGCGAGCGCTTCTTCAAGCGATTCAGCTGACGCTGTCACAGAACCCATAAGCACAGTTGTCACTGCAAGCAGTGAGACGATCCCCTTTTTCATTTTATTCTCCTTGTTTCCTCGCTGTATATTATGCGGGCCGTAGAATTCCAGGTTCTTATCCCTGTATATTTTCCTATCTGACCCTAGGGGTATTCGGTTTTTATCACTTTTTCTGTATCAACTCCACCTTGATGGGGAAAAACCTAAATCCTATCAAGCCTTAGAATACAAAACCTTTTTCAACCTCGAAGCCCGGCAGCATCGGCACATTCGCATCAAAGAGATTGCGCGCAGACGCCACACCGTCTTCCATTTTTATGATATGGGCGCGGCCCACGCCGCCTTCAAGTTTTACGCACACAAGACGGCCGCCGTCCTTCAGCTGTTTCACAAGACCAGCCGGCACTTCTTCAACCATGCCTTCGATGATGATCACGTCAAACGGGCCTTGCTTGGCCACACCGTCGCGGTGCTTGCCGTTCATCACAGCCACGTTCATCACGTCCTGGTCCGACAGCTTCTTTTCAGCCGCTGCGGCGAATTTTTCGTTTTCCTCAAGTGCTACGACCGCGTCGGCGAGGCCCGCGATCACAGCGGCGGAATAACCTGTGCCACAACCGATATCCAGCACCAGGTCCTTTGGTCCGATTTCTGCGGCGGTCACGAGACGCGCGAAAATCATCGGCTCCATCAGGAAACGGCCTTCACCGATATCCAGGTCTTCATCCACATAGGCGATGGCACGCTTGGCTTTCGGCACGAAAAGCTCGCGCGCAACACCTTCGATGGCGGAAATAATGCGCTCGTCGTTCACCTCATTGGGGCGAAGCTGACAATCGATCATGTGGCTGCGGGCGACTGCTGCTTGGGTCACGGTTTGAACCTCTACATTAATAACTACAGTGACAATCTCGCCGCTTTATAAATAGCAAGACGCTTTGAAGCAACGCGTTTTCACGTAAAAACCCCATAAAATCTGCCAAAGTCTGCCTGCGATTTATCATAATACGGCTTCAGCACACCATCCCCTGCGGCAATCCGACCGGATTTTGCGACGGAAGGATGCTGTGAGCGGCCATGACGGCAAGCTTGTATCAGGCGATCTCTACGCGGTTGCGACCGGCTTTCTTGGCGGCATACATCGCATCATCTGCGCGCTTGAGCGCCCCGTCGATTGCGATATCCTTCTCCTCAAGTTCCGCGATACCAATGCTGACGGTCACCGTCAGGTCTGGTGCGTTCGGGAACGCAAGCCCCTCCACCGTCTGGCGCAGGCGCTCCAGAACGCCGTAGGCGCCGTCGCTGTCTGCAACAGGCAGAAGGACCGCGAACTCCTCGCCACCCAAGCGCCCCAAAGTGTCCTCATAGCGCACGGTCTCGTCACAGCACTGGGCCACAACGGCCAGCACTTCATCGCCCACTTCGTGGCCGTATGTGTCGTTGATGCGCTTGAAATGATCGATATCGATCATGGCCACCACAACAGGGTAGCCGTGGCGCTTCATGCGGCTCAGCTCCATATCGGCGGCATTCATGAAATAGCGCCGGTTGAAACAATTGGTGAGCGAATCGGTCATGGCCTGGCGCGTGAGTTCCGCGTTGGCCTTTTCAAGCGCGCGGGATTTTTCAACCAGCGTCAGCTGGGTATTGATGCGCGCCCGCACCACCGGCACTTTGATGGGCTTCAGGATATAATCAGACGCCCCGATGGTCAGCCCTTTGGATTCGGCATCTTCGTCCTTTTCCATGCCGGTAATCAGCACAACGGGTGTATCCTGCGTGCGGTAATCTTTCTTCAGGGCCTCGCACACCCTGAAGCCGTCGATATCTGGCAAGTTAACATCCAAAAGAATCAAGGTCGGCTTATGCTCAAGCGCCGCGATCAGGCCGTCCTTGCCCGTTGCCGCCGTCACAACCTCGCCAAACTCGCTTGCAATGCCGGACAGCATCGTCCGCATGATTTCAAGGTCATCAATGATAAGGATTTTATGGTCCACGCCTCATTCCTGTTTCTTGCCACCTGTTCCCCAATCAGCTTTAGCGACAATGCCTTAAAAAATGATTGCCTGCAAAAGATTGTTCGGCCGTAGCCCCGGATGCGCACAAACACACCAAAAAGCTATTGACCCTTCTTATACGTCTGACTATACGTTCCGGACCACCACGAGAGGCGCGATGGCGGAGTGGTGACGCAGCGGATTGCAAATCCGTGTACACCGGTTCGATTCCGGTTCGCGCCTCCAAGAATTCAGCAAGAAATTGCAGGGCGTTACGGCTTGATAAAGCTGTGGCGCCTTTTTCTTTTGTCCCCGCTTTGCGCCGCAGCCAAACCGCCGCAGGTTCCCTATCCTTGATTTCGGTCAAATCCCTGTAACACAGGCGTGCTAGACTGCTGCATGGAAACTAGAGCTTTCGCACGGCAATACGCCGCGCGAAAGCTTGCCTATGAACGACAGGAGCTATCGCATGTCTGATCAATTCGACGATTTTGAAACAGATGACATCCTTGAAGGTGTCGTCATCCCTTCCCTTCTCGACAAACTTGTAGCGGGATCGACTGCGGCACCGATGGCTGCCGCGCCAGAAGGCCCGAATAGCAACGACGATGACGATAGCGACGCAAACGATGATGACGATGATAGCGACGCAAACGACGATGACGATGATAGCGACGCAAACGACGATGACGATGATAGCGACGCAAACGATGATGATTCTGACGACGATGATTCTGACGATGACGAAGACGAAGACGACGATTCCTTCGACGGGGATGATGACGACAATGAAATAGACGGCCATGACGGCGACGACACCATCGATGGCGGCAACGGCGATGATGAGGTCGATGGCGGCGACGGCGCAGACAAGCTGACAGGCGGCCTGGGCGCAGATGAAATCAAGGGCGGCAACGGCAATGACACCATCGATGGTGGCGACGGCGATGACGAGCTCAAGGGCGGGTCTGGCAACGACATCCTGACAGGCGGTGCGGGTGCAGACGAACTCAAGGGCAGCAGCGGCGCCGACACGCTCAACGGTGGCGACGGCGATGATGAGCTTGACGGCGGCGACGGCAACGACAGGCTCACCGGTGGCAGCGGCGCGGATGAATTCGAAATCGATGACCGGTCATCCGACGTCATTACAGACTTCAACCCGAATGAGGGCGACCGGATCGACCTGGACGACATCGAGACGCTCAATAGCTTCACCCAGCTTCTCGACAACGCCACCCAGTCGGGCGCCAATGTTGTCATTGACCTTGGCAACGGCAAGACCCTGACCCTTCTTGACTTCGACCTCGGCAACCTGTCCGCTGGCGCGATTGATCTCGACGAAGAGGGCGACGGTTCCGACGACGAGCCAGATGATGAAGATTTCGACGGCGGCGACGAAGACGATGATCATGAAGGCGACGACGGCGCCCAAAGGCTGAAGGGCAACAACGGCAACGACAACCTAAAGGGCAACGGCGGCAACGACTTCCTGAGCGGTGGCGCCGGGGATGACACCATCGATGGCGGCGATGACGATGACCAAATTTTCGCAGGCGCTGACGATGATGGCGACGACAAATTCGCCGGTGGCCAGGGCAATGATGTTGTCGGTGGCGGCACTGGCAACGACATTGTCGTAGGCGACGACTTTGACGACAACGGCCTCGGCGATGACGGCGACGACACGCTGTATGGCGGTGACGGCGACGATGTGATGATTGTAGGCAGCTGGAATGACGACGATCAGGACGGCGAATTTGACGAAGGCGAAGAAGAGCAGGACGGCAACGCCAGCAACTCGGTGTGGGCCGGTAGTGGCAGCGACCGGATCTATGGCGCGGGCGGCAAGGATGTCATTGGCGGCGGCGACGGCGACGATATTGTTGACGCCGGCGGCGGTGACGACATCGTTTATGCAGGCAAGGATGACGGTGACGATGACGTCCGTGGCGGCGATGGCGACGACACCATCTTTGGCTCATCGGGCAACGATGACGTGGGTGGCAATGAAGGCAATGATGACCTGTTCGGCGGCGGCGGTGATGACATCGTAGACGCTGGCGGTGGTGACGATGAACTTTACGGCGGTACCGGCGATGACACGCTTACGGGGGGCGACGGTGCCGACACGTTCTATTTCGGAGGCGGCCATGGCAACGATGTGGTGAGCGACTTCAGCACAGCTCAAGATACGCTCTATATAGCCAACACCACGACCGACTTCATCAGCGTCAGCGACCTTGAGGCCGCATCGCAGGAGACAACAATAGGCGCTGACACCGGCCTCCTGATCGACACAGGCGGGGGATCATCAATCTTCCTGGTTGGCATCACGCTGGCAGACCTGGCGGATATGAACATCACCTTCTAAGGTGCTCGCGAACCAGAAACAAAAGCCTGGGCTGAATTTGGCCCAGGCTTTTTTTGAGCTGAATATTGCAGTTGGTTATGATCAGCGCTTCAGGCCTTCGATCACCCAGGCCAACATGTCCGGGCCGTCCATCAGGGCATGATATCTTGCGTCCACCCCTGCGACCCTCATGGCCCCCACTGCACAGGTGATGTCTTCTTCGGTCGACGCAGCGCCCGCAAGCGCCTCAAGCCGCAACAGATGCGCCTCCACCGACCGTTCAGATGCATCCACTTCGCGCAGGATGTCCGGAATGGCGGCTGTCTCCATTGCCTCAAACAGCCTGAGCAGCCTGCGCCCCAGTGTCAGGATCGTGGCCTGGTTCGGATGGTCCTTCAGTTTGCTGTCCAGTTCTTCAATCTCACCAATGAATTGCTCGACCGCACTTTCTGCCTCAGACCGGGTGCCCTGCCCGCGGTTGAGAGAATCGACCGCCTTCAGTGCTCGCCTGAGCGCTTCGTGCAGCCGGGCTGAACCAAGGGTGGGAACCAGCGTCAGTTCATGCCGCGCGCCTTCTTCGGCAATCCCCTTTGTGGCATGCACCACGAACCTCAGGCGCCCACCGTTTTTCAACACACGTGCGGCTTCCAGCGCCGGGTGATCAAGCCCCGCATATTCAATACCGAACTGGCTGGTGACGGCATCGAATCTGCCATCTTCGAACGGCAACGCGGCTGCGTCCACACCACCCTCAAACCGGACCGCCCGAATAAGATCAGGATCAATTTTGACATGAGCCGCAGGGTCAATAAGTGCCAAATCCACACCCAGAATGTCAAAGCTACAACCAAGATTTCGCGCGGCTTTGGCTGCCAGAAGCGCTGCCCCGCCGTTACCGGTGCAAACATCCAGAATCGATGCCCTATCGGTTAAGCGTGCGAAGAAATCGGCCCAGGTTTCGGCCAATAGGCCGTCATAGCCAGCACGCAGGTCGTCAGAAAGACAACAGGCCAGTTGCCCCTGCTGCCAATAGTCCCGCCAGAACCAGCTGTTTTCTTTGTCGCCCATTATGCCCCCGTTGACTTGCCGCCCCAATGAAGCCGTTTAAGCGCAAGCGTTTCAAGGTATTTTCACAAGACCACAAGAAAAATGTAAATTTACTCTTGGCACGCTGAAAAATATGAGTATAAAGGCACCCATTCGCGGCCACGGAGTGATGCTCCGGACGCCCCGAACATCTACCATGATCCCCAGTAGCTCAGTGGTAGAGCAAGCGGCTGTTAACCGCTTGGCCGGTGGTTCGAATCCGCCCTGGGGAGCCAATTATAAAAGCCCGGAAGTTTTGCTTCCGGGCTTTTTTCTTTTGTTACTGCATCACCTGAATCAGCTACTGGACAGCTGCATCACGAAATTGTTTGCGCTTGTCCTGACATCCTGGATCTTGCCGGCCAACAGGGTGGCAAGGGAGGCAGAATGTTTCGAGGTCTGCGACACTTTCGACACAACGTCCAGAAGTTCTGCGGCCGCTTCGTCAACCCCTGCTGTATCCTCTGCCGCAAGCTGCGCAGCACGGGCTGTTTCCTGCGTGGACGCGGATTGCTCTTCCACCGCAGCAGCAATGCCATTCGCATTATCGCGGACACTGTTGATGATGGTGACAATATTGCGATTAGCCTCTTCTGCCGCTGTTGTCGCCTTCATAATACGCTCCACAAGGCCTTCGATCTCTTCCGTGGCCTTGGCGGACTGGTTCGCCAGGCTCTTCACCTCGCTTGCGACAACAGCAAAGCCCTTGCCCGCCTCACCGGCGCGGGCTGCTTCGATGGTGGCGTTAAGCGCCAGCAGGTTTGTCTGTTCAGCGATATCACTGATCATCACAATCACATTGCGAATTTCATTTGACCTGACGGTCAGTTCCTTGATCGCCTGTTCACTCACGGACGACTGATCGGACGCCTCTTCGGCGACCTGGGTTGTCTGCGCAACCTGGCGGGAGATTTCCTGTGCCGTAGCTGACATTTCTTCAGTACTGGCAGCAACCGTGCTGACATTCGAATTCACGCGGCTAGAGCTGTCGCTGACACTGCCAACCCTGTCATCCGCGATGGCTACGGCATCCTGCAGCGACTGGGCATTGCCGCCAAGTTCTTCAATAGACGCAGACAGTTCGGCAATCAGGCTGTTGACTGAGCTTTCAAATTCAGCGGCGGCGGCCGCGCGCTCGGCTTTGGCCCGCTCTGCAGCCTCCTCGCGCTCTCTGGCTGCCTGTTGCTCCAGTTGCTTCTTCTCTGCCTCGTTTTGCTTGACCTGCTCAAGCGCGGCTTCTGCTTCAACCTTCATTGTTTCGGCTTCTTTCGCGGCGGCAACAGCTTCCTCAGCAGCACCTTCAGCCTTAACCTGTGCCATCTCCGCCGACTTGAAGGATGCGTCCAGCTTCTGTGTCAGCCAAACCAGACACACAGCCTCGACCACCAGAATGACCGCGTGCAAAACCACCCGCCAAAAATCAGCTCCGTCGGGGAAGACCCACGTTGGCACAAGGAAATTGAACAGAAGGTGATGAACGGCTACCACCGCAGCGCTTACCAGCACGACCCGGAAGTCACAGAAACCACCCAGCAGCGCCAATACGGCGAAGAAATACATATGCATGTCGATCTGCCAGGGGTGCCCCCTGAACACATAAACCAGAAGGGCCGCAAACAAGACCATGGAAGCGCCCGCAAGTTCGCGTTGCAACTGCGACGCGCCCACACGCCAGTGCACCGCAATGGGGACCACCGCCAGCAGAATGGCCAGAAGCACGGGCGCCATTACGTCCTGTCCCAGCAAGAGTGCCGCTGCAGCAACAAGTACAACATGGGCAGCCAGTGCGTATGTCAGGAAACGCGAGAAGGTTGACCGGATATCTTCAATCATATTCATAAGGATTTTACCTTTGCCTGCCAGGCGGATGCTTTTTTAGGAGGGACACAGCCAAAATCAATTGGCGCCTCCACTACGAGAACTGCACCGCGCTGGATCAAAACCCCGGGCGAGACATCGCGATGAGGTTTCACAAGAAATGAGTTGCTGCCAACCACGTCGACCAGATCGACGGGCATTTGGAAGAGTTGAGCAACAGCCTGATCGTCGGTAGCTAAAGGAGATAGCTGAACCAGCCAAAGGCCGCCTTTAGAAGGCCATAACTGGACTAGCCCTAGCACTAGTAAAGCGCACACGCCGTATAGAAATGCCCTCATGGCAAAACTTCCCAACAACGCCCAATCGTATGCAGCTCTCAATCTAAGGCAGACATCTTAAGAAATGCCTATTATTTTACGGAAATATGCACAACCTCTGCGCCCAAACTTTTTATAGTTTCTCCTATAGGTTTATTTTTGCTACGGTGATTGGGAAATGGAAGGGGCCAAGGTTAACACATGCAGAACGCGGTAGATGCCATGTCCGAAAAACAACCCGTAACCAAGCCGAATACAGCCAGTGACTGTATCAGCAGTCTTGCGGTCCCAGAGCGTGTTACTTTGGCGCGCAAAGCTGGCGAACAGCTGTTCCCCCAGAATCGCGACAAGGAAAAATATGCCGCGGCATGCCTTCTGGCGGAAGCGTTGGCATCTGACCTCTGCCTGCAGGTTCGGGAAACTTTGGCTTTTGAGCTCAGGAAATACACCCGGCTGCCGAAAACCATCATCACCAAGATCGCCTGCGATGCTGATGAGGTTGCCGTCCCATTCCTGCGCGTGACACCGGCCCTGTCTGACAGCCTGATGGCAGAACTGATTCCGCTCCTTAGCGACAACGCCCAACTGGCGATTGCCGTACGGTCCGATATCGGCGCAAAAGCCAGCCGCCAGTTGATCTGTCACGCCAACGACAATGCAGCGCTCACAGTCATCGGCAACCCTAGTGTGGGAATAGATGACGCGCTCGCCTCCATGGTGCTCGACCATTTTGCCGATAACGCCAGGGTGATTGAAGCCATTGCCAAACGGCCGAACCTGCCGCTTTCAATTGTGACCAAGATTCTGCACCATGTAGGTGATCAGCTGCGGAAAGAACTGTCTGAAAGGTATGGCGTGGACCCGGCTGTTGCAAAAACCGTGATGGTCAACAGCACACACGAGACCATATGGCGACAGATCAGGCATGCAACACCGGGTCAGGTTCATGCCCATGTGCTTGACCTTCGCCAAAATGGCAAATTAAGCCCTGAGTTGATGCTTGCGATGGCGGACCGCGGGTGTCTTGCCTTCCTTGAAAGCGGGCTTGCGGCCTTTGCAGGCCGCATCCTCACTGAAATTCGCGAGGTCTTGCATCTGGCCAATCTCAAGCAGTTCCAGGCGCTGATGCGCGATTGCAACCTGGAAGATGGCCATATCGAGCATATTCACAAGCTGGCCCGCCGCCACTATGGCGCCCGGCGCGCCCGGCGCGAAGTTGGCAATCCCTCTTTGTGGCAAAGCCGCCCGTCCGGCAGAATGACGCCGCAAAGTGCCGCATAACACCGCACCTGCTCCAGCCCAGCCCAAGCCTTCACAGGCTACCCCATGAAAGCCCCAAAAGCCTGATCAGGCTGCAATCCCGTTGCGACCAAATTGCAACAGCCCGCCCCTGTTTCCCACATAATGCGAAAAAAGGCATGAAAACAGCTTGTTTCTGCCCGATTTCAAGCTTATTCCCCGGATTAATGTCCAGATCGATCTTATTGATCTACAAAAGGGGAAATAGATTATGCGTGTTTTGATCGCATCGCTGCTGCTGAGCACCAGTGCCACCGCCGTAATGGCCGACGACAATAATTTCTATGCCGGCTTTGAGATGGGCGGCACGCGCTCTGACCGTGGTTCGGTGGAAAATAGCCTGAGCGGCCTCTCGCTTTCCGACAAGAAAAACCTGGGCCTGATGGGCGGCCTGTATGCTGGCCGCACCTTCGGCAAATGGCGCCTTGAAGGTGAATATGCCATCCGTACCAACCGCTACCACTCCATGGAAGTAGATGGCGCTGGCGGCCTGGACCTTGATCTCGGCCACAATCTTGCTGGCGGCGTACAGAAATCTTCCGCCATCATGGCGAACGCCTGGTATGAATTCGCTGAATTCAGCGGCTGGAAGGCGCTTGTTGGCGCAGGCTTCGGTTTCGCAGATGTTGAAGTCAACCGTTTGCGCTCCGGCCAAACGCTGGTTATGGACGATAGCCGTTGGCAGTTCGCCAATCAGGTGATGGCTCAAATCCTGAAGCCGATTGACGGCGGCCTTGAGCTTGGTATGGGCTTCCGCCACTTCCGCACCCATGACCGGGGCTTCCAGACCGAAGCGCGCACGTCTGACTATAAAGTCGTGAACAACGAAGTGTTCGTGCGCCTGAGCTGGCGTTTCGGTGCTGAGTCCGCGCCGCGTCAGGCTGAGCCTGTCCGTCAGGCGCCTGAGCCTGTTGTTCGCCAGGAGCCGGCACCGGCCCCTGTTGCAACGCCGCAGGTTGTTGAAGAAAAGAAACCAGAGCCGAAGCCAGTGGCCCTGCCCGGCCCGTTCATGGTGTTCTTCGACTTCGACAAATCCGACATCACGCCGGACGCTGCCCGCATCATCAAGGCAGCGGCCAAAGCTTTCAAAGAGCACAAGGCTGTACGCATCATGGCAACCGGTCACGCTGACCGCTCCGGCACTGAAGCCTACAACCAGGCCCTGTCCGAGCGCCGCGCTGCTGCTGTGAAAGCAGCCCTGATGGCTGAAGGCATTGAAGCCCGCTTCATCATGACCGATGCGAAAGGCGAAAGCTCGCCGCTTGTTGCCACCGAAGACGGTGTGCGCGAGCCGCAAAACCGCCGCGCGGAAATCGTACTGAAGCGCTAATCCGCGCAACAGACCAAAATCAAGAAAGGCCGCTCATTCGGGCGGCCTTTTCTTTTGGGGAAACACCAGGACTTAAGCTTCGCACTGGGCTAGCGGTCTATGGTCTCTATGCGCCCAGCCCCGCCAGTCGCGGCCGTGGTCGGCGGAAGGCCCTTTTTGCAGACCGGGCGCGGTGTGCGGTACTGCACCGGCAGAAGGTCCATCACCATCAGCGGATCAGCGTAAGATGCCGCCATGTCGGCCACTACTGCTGCGTTGGCGCAAAAACCGTCTACGTCGATGCTTTCAAGCGAAATACGGTTCGCCGTCTTGGTGACATAGGCGTCCATATTCATGCGGGTCTGGCGCGCGAGATAAGCTTCTACAGGCCAGCGGCTGGCCTTGATTGCGCCTTTGTGCGCCCCGACAAACCGGTTATAGAGCGCGGCAAACCGCGGGTTCTCAAAACGGCACTTGAGCGCCGCCACCTTGAGCTGCAGCTCAAGGAACCGAAGCTGATCGGCCTTCAGCTCAGCCTGCTTGATACAAGCCTGAGCCGGCATGCTCGAGAGCACAACAGCGCCTGCAAGCAACACAGATTTCAAACCAGATTTCGTGATCGGTCCCACGCCTGCCCCACTTTTCCTCTATCCACCTCAATGCCACTCTAACACGCCAAGATGAATAGTCTATAAACGGCTATAATTTTAGACGTCGCACAGGGGTGCTTCCCGCCATAAAAGATAGACGGTAAGCCATGGGAATAACGGAATATTTTTCGGATAATCCTTGCCATCCTAGCCATTTCGCTTAACCCTAGGCCGCAAATAGAAACCGGCTGCGGACCACGCAGCCAACAATGTTCTGGGGAGAGGGACACATGTTTTCCGCTTGGTTCAAGATCACGCTTTGGAAGCGTATCATGGCGATGCTGGTGCTCGGTATCGTCTTTGGCGCGCTTGCAGGCGAGCATGCCGCGAAGATTTCCTGGATTGGCGATATCTTCATCAACCTGATCCGGATGATCGTGGTGCCGCTGGTGTTCATCACGCTGGTATCCGGCGTTATCGCCATGGGTGACCCGAAACGGTTGGGATCATTGGGCATCAAGACGCTCATGCTCTATATCGGCACCACGCTGGTTGCCATCACCATTGGCCTCACGGTTGCTGCCATTGTGCAGCCGGGCATTGGCGTGGACATTTCCGGCGCTGTTGCCAAGGAACTGCCGCCTGCCAAGCCGCTGGCTGAACGCCTGCTGAGCATTATCCCGACCAACCCGCTCGCGGCGCTGGCTGACGGCGACATGCTGGCCATTATCTTCTTCGCCCTTATCCTGGGCGCAGGCATCCTGATGGCAGGCAGCAAGGCCAAGACCCTGGCCAAGTTCGCCGATGATGGCTCTGAAGCCATGCTCAAGGTAACCCATATCGTGATGGAAGTGGCACCGTTTGGCGTGTTCGCCCTGATCTCCAAGGTCGTTGGCCAGGGCGGCATCCAGCAGCTCTTTACTGTTGTACCGCTCGCGGCCTCGGTTATCGCCGCCTGTGTGATTCATGTGCTGATCACCCACGGCGCTATCATGAAGTTCCTCTTGAAGCTGCCACCCAGCCGCTTCTTCCGCGACATCACGGGCGCGCAGCTTGTGGCCTTTTCCACCTCGTCAAGCTCAGGCACGCTGCCTGTTACCATGACAGTGGCTGAGGAAAACCTGGGTGTCAGCAAAACAGTCGCCTCAAGCGTGCTGCCACTGGGCGCCACCATCAATATGGACGGCTCCGGCATTTATGTGGGCATCCTGGCTGTGTTTGCGGCGCAAGTCCTTGGCGTGCCACTGGGGCTTGAGCAGTATCTGATGATCGCCTTTGCCGCCACGCTGGTGTCCATCGGCACGGCGGCGGTCCCTTCGGCCTCGCTGTTCCTGCTGGCGACCGTCCTCAGCGTAATCGGCATTGAGGACGCGCAGACCTTCCTGATCGTTGGCTTTGTGTTCCCGTTTGACCGCCCGCTCGACATGCTGCGCACGGTGGTGAACGTGACCGGCGACCTCTCGGTCGGTACGGCTGTCGCCAAATGGGAAGGCGAGCTGGACGAAAAAGTCTTCAAGGCAGAGCCGGTCGATTAAGCCGGACCCGAGGTTTTTTCTTATCAAACGAGCCGCCCGGTGCTATACGCCGGGCGGTTTTGATTTATAAGGTACGTTATGACTGAGCAGAAAAAAGCAGTGGTACTCCTCTCCGGCGGGCTCGACAGCGCGACAGTGATCGCGATCGCCCGTGACCAGGGGTTTGATGTCCACGCCATTTCATTCCGCTACGGCCAGCGCCACAGCGTTGAACTTGAGGCCGCAGACCGGGTGGTCAAACACCTGGGCGTGACCGAGCATAAAACGGCTGAGCTGGACCTGCGCCTGTTTGGTGGCAGCGCGCTGACAGCAGACATTGATGTGCCCAAGGACCGCTCTGACGACGACATGAGCCATGATATCCCCGTGACCTACGTGCCGGCCCGGAACACCATCTTCCTGTCGTTCGCACTGGCGTATGCAGAAGTGATCGGCGCCAAGGATATCTTCATCGGCGTAAATGCGCTGGATTACTCCGGCTACCCCGATTGCCGCCCCGAATATATCGCGTCGTTCGAAGCCATGGCGAACCTGGCTACCAAGGCAGGTGTCACGGAAGACGAACGCATCCGCATCCAAACACCGCTCATTGACATGACCAAGGCCCAGATTGTGGCCGAAGGTACGCGTCTGGGCGTTGATTACGGCCTGACCATCAGCTGCTATGACCCGGACACAGAGGGCAAGGCTTGTGGCCACTGCGATAGCTGCCTGTTGCGCAAGAAAGGCTTCGCGGAAGCCAGCCTTGCCGACCCGACGCGGTATCAGGACTAGGAAAATCGTCACTCGCTAGCTTGACCAGCGAGTCCAAAACAGCCATAGATTCGCCGATCAAGTCGGCGAATGACGAAAGAAACCAATCATGGTCTACACGGTCAAAGAGATGTTCTACACACTGCAGGGCGAAGGCGCGCAAGCTGGCCGCCCGGCCGTGTTCTGCCGCTTTGCCGGCTGCAATCTCTGGACCGGGCTTGAGCGCGACCGGGCAAAAGCCATCTGCCAGTTCTGCGACACTGATTTCATTGGCACAGACGGCGAAGGCGGCGGCAAATTCAAGACCGCTGATGACCTTGCTACGGCTGTGAAGGCCCTGTGGCTCGGGAAAAGCGGGAAGCCGCTTGTGGTCTGCACGGGCGGTGAGCCCTTGCTGCAGCTGGATGAGGCGCTCGTTGCGGCCTTCCACGATGCCAGGCTTGAAATCGCGGTTGAAAGCAACGGCACGGTATTGCCACCCGCGGGCGTCGATTGGCTGTGCATCAGCCCAAAAATCGGGTCAGAGATGATCGTGACGAAGGGCCAGGAACTGAAGCTTGTGTACCCGCAAGCGGGCGGCGACCCGGCCCAGTTCGAACATCTGGATTTCGAGCATTTCTTCCTGCAGCCGATGGACTGCGAAACGCAGGCAGAAAATACCGTCAAGGCCGTGGATTACTGCAAGGCCCACCCACAGTGGCGGCTGAGCCTGCAAACCCACAAGTTTATCGATATTCCTTAGCCAAACCGTCACCCCGGACCCGGCGCAACAGCGCCGGAGGCGATCCGGGGTCCATATCAATCAAAAAGCCTTCGCCAAGGGCGAAGTCACTATTTCTCATGGATTCCGTGTCGTAACCTGCCTTCGGCAGGGCACGGAATGACGTGGATGTGTGAGGGAGTATAATCGCAAATGCTAGTCGTCGCGGTTCTTGCGACTGAGCACCACACCGAACACCAGCCCAAGCGCGATACCGACCGCAATGTTGCCCATGCCAACGCCAATCGCCACGCCAATGGCCAGCCCCACCCCGATATAGCGCGGATCGCCCCTCCGGCGGCCTTCCGCCTGCTGGTCTTCTTCTGGTGGTTGCTGGTCTGTCATCGCTGCCTCCCCGATTATTGGTCTATAGCTGATATGGGGAGGCAGGCAGATTTGCCAAGTCCTAACCCTTGAGCGCCTCATAAATGCGCGCGCCCAGTTCCGGCCCCTGCAGCGGGTAGAGGAACGGTTCAATCAGCTCCATTTCCATCAGGTACAGGCCACCGTCCTCACTGCGGATCATGTCCACCCGGGCATAAAGTGGGGCGATGGGCGCTGCCGCCAGCGCCTTGGCCGCCTGCGCCACATCTTCTGCTGCTGGCTCCACCGGGGTTTCCTTGCCGCCATAGGCGCTCTGGATCCGGTAGTCGCCATCCGCTGCGGTTTTCAGGAGCGTGTGCGAAAGCTCACCACCGATGAAAATGAAGCTGAGCTCCCCTTCCTTGACGATCGCATCCATATAGGGCTGAATCATCATCGGGTGCGGCATGTCCGGGACGGCATCCCCGCGTTTCAGCATATGCTGCCCGTCTGCCCCCGCGCCCACCTGCCGCTTGGCTACCAGCTTTTCTGTGCCGAAAGTCTCGAATGCGCCAGCGATCACCTCGGGCGTCGCTTTGTCTGCCCAGATTGTGGGGATCAGCCGCACATCCTTGCCTTCAAGGTCGCGCAGATAGCGTTTGTCGATGTTCCAGCGTACCAGCTCAGGCGCGTTGAACAGCCGGGTTTTGGTCTCAATCTTCTCAAGCGTTTCAAGGAATTCATCCAGCCGGTCCCAGTAGTCCCAAGTCGTGCCGATCATCACAGCGTCGAAAGACGACCAGTTCACATCCTTGTCGTCCCACGACACGTCGGTCACCTTTGCCCCGCGCGTCTCAAACGCCGCGGTCAGGTTTTCCATCATCTGGTCATGCTCAAACGCGTCACTACGACGAACGGGAGACCCGGGCATCGTGACCCGGCTGGAAAGATAACAAAGATGCATAATTTTTCCTCAACCGCATGGAACTGACAGCTACCACAATCCAGCAATTCGTTGCCACAATCCGTAAATTGCAACACCCATTAATCCAGCCCACAGCAGAGCCATAAAGTAAAAGGTTCCGGGTTGCGTTTCTCGGTTAAAGCGGTTCCCGACCCCGCCGCTACCAACTTCTATGGTTCCCGTCTTAAATCCACGAAACAATTGGTATCCGCAAATACCAATCAACAAACTAATTAGCCCCAGTGCGCCCCAATCATTCATGTTCTACCCCCGGCCGCGGTAGTTGGGCACGTCTTGTTCCGGGATCCACACGCCCTTGGGCGCTTCGCCGGTCTGATAGAACACATCAATCGGGATGCCGCCGCGTGGGTACCAGTAACCACCGAACCGCAGCCACTTTGGTTTCATCTCGCTCACCAGTCGCTCGGCGATGCCCACAGTGCAATCCTCGTGGAAAGCTGCGTGGTTACGGAAGCTTTGCAAGAACAGCTTCAGGCTCTTGCTCTCCACAAGGCTGTCACCCGGCACATAATCCAGCACCAGATGCGCGAAGTCCGGCTGGCCCGTCACTGGGCAAAGGCTCGTGAACTCAGGGCATGAAAAGCGCACACAATAATCACTGTTCGGGCGCGGATTCTTTACATACTCAAGAACGGCTTCCTCTGGCGTTTGCGGCGCGTCTGACTTTGCGCCCAGTTGCTCCAGCCCTTGATAAATCTCTTTCGTCATCCCACATATCCTTTGAAGGCCACAGCAAATAACAAGGCCAAAACAGTCGAGGGTGAAACATCCCCTTATCATGCGCCCTTCTATGCTTTTGAGGACGCCGATTGTCAAAGGTTTTAAGCCTTTCCACGCTCCTTACCGCCCCTGCCCGCGTTAAGGTTTTGAGCCAACGCGCGTTAACCTTTGAAATATAATTACTAAAAACTTAACAGTTTTGAACGATTAGTTCAGCATTTGTTAATTTAGGCCCTTTATAGTGGGTATCAACAGGCCAAGAAGTGGCCTTTGTCGACCTCAGGCAAATTGAACGAAAGGGTCCTGGGCACTCGACTGAGTAGGAGAAGAACAATGGCACAAAAAATCTGCAGAGCACGCTTTGCGCCGGGCACCGTGGTGATCCACCGCCGGTTCGGCTATCGCGGTCTCATCTTCGATGTAGATGCTGTGTATAGCCAGTCTCCTGAATGGTATGACATCATGGCTAACTCGCATCCCCCGAAAGACCGCCCTTGGTATCACGTCCTTGTGGACGGCGAGACCCACACAACATACGTGGCGGAAGACAATCTGGTGGAATGCGACCAGACGGAAGAGTTCGACCACCCGCTTCTGAGCCGACTGTTTACGGCCAGTGACGCCGGTGATTTCGCGAGCCGCCATGTGATGAATTGAGTATTGAGTACCCTCTAGTTCCGAGTACATGAGTTTTCCAAGCCGTACCCGCACCTCCTCTCCCCCTTAGGAATGCACGGGTACAGAAAGAGGCGCAGAGTTCCGCGCCTCTTTTTTGTTGGTTTTCCTGTGTTAGTCTTTGGCCAGAGCTGCTGAGGCCCGAGCTCTCACAAACTAGCTGCTGTTGATGCCTCAGATTATTCGGCTTCTTCCTGCCTTATCCGTCGCTCAACCTCACCAACCTGGATCGCTCCTCCAACTTCTGCCCCCGGCACCACTATTTCTACCACATAGGTGGTAATGGTCATGCTATCAGGCATGCCAAGCGATTGCCTGCTGGCGAAATATTTTGGCTGCTGCTCTATCACCAGTTCGAACGTCCGGCTCTCCGACCCTTGCGGGAAACCTGCCGCCGGGAACTTGAGCTTGCGCCGGGACGCAGGGGCAATGAGCACACTAACAGGATCAACAGAGAAATCTGCTTCAGACTGAGCCAGCGCAACCTCCTGCACGCCACCAGGGCGCACATAGGCCTTCAAGAGAACACTTGCATTACGCGGGTTAACCACGTCCGCGACAAGAACGTCCTTACCATCAGCTGAATCCGCAACATCAATGTAGCGGATAAAAAACGGGGGACGGGCTTCCGCCGCCTGGCCTACCGCTACGACAGCAAGCGCAACGAGTAAGTAAAGGGATAAAATTCGCACCTGAGTCTCCTTCTGTTTCCACAATACATCAGCAAGAGACAGGCCAATCCTGCAACACAGCCATAAACCGCTGAAACATATAACTTTATCAACAAACACAACAAGGAAGGATATTGCAAAAGCGTCGCAATAAATGCATATTGCGACAAATTCGAGAGGTAAAATTCTCTTTTTGCACCATAATTTGTTGCAAATTGCACCAATTGGCGACCTGAACACCCTGAAGCTCAGGCCAAGGCATGCATGACAGGCATGGCTGCCCCGACAATTGCTTGATTGTATCGCAACGCCAAGGGGCGTACGCTGCGCGGCGGCAGCGTCTGTGGTCAACTGTGTCCACTATCGTTGCCGATTTTGGTTTGAGTGTAAGGAAAAGGCCATTTCATGAACCCGTTTCCACTGGTGACCACCGACTGGCTCGCTGAAAAGTTGGAAGCCGTCGGAGCAGACAGTAACATCGTGCCGGTCGATGCCTCCTGGCACATGCCTGCGGACAAGCGCAACCCGCGCGCTGAATATGACGCAGCCCACATTCCGGGCGCGGTATTCTTTGACATTGATAACAACATCAAAGTGGCAGCCCACCTGCCCCATATGATGATGCGCGCCGACGAATTCGAAGGCGCCGTTAGGAAGCTTGGCATCTCGAATGACGATACAATTGTTGTCTATGACAACAGCGACGTTCGTTCGGCCGCCCGTGTGTGGTGGAACTTCCGCGTCATGGGGCATGAAAATGTTTTTGTGCTTAATGGCGGCCTGCAGAAATGGCTGGCGGAAGGCAGGCCGGTGACAGACGCGAAGACCGAGCGCGAACCGGGCACCTTCAAGGCGACGCTGAAGCCCGCGCGCCTGCGCTGCCAAGACGACCTTTACATGAACCTGAAATCCAAAAAGGAACAGGTGATTGATGCCCGTTCAAAAGGCCGGTTCGAAGGCACAGAGCCCGAGCCCCGCAAGGGACTTAGGTCAGGGCACATTCCCTATGCCCTTAATGTGCCCTTTTCCAGCCTGTTTGCCCCTGACCATGCGCTGAAACCGGCAGATGAAATCCGCGCTGTGTTCGAAGACGCCGGTGTCGATCTGGACAAGCCTGTGGTTACCTCCTGCGGGTCCGGCATTACCGCGTGTGTGCTCAAGCTTGCGCTCCTGACCCTTGGCAAACGCGACGTGTCCGTTTATGACGGTTCCTGGACCGAGTGGGGCGCCGACCCTGCCCTACCAATTGAGACAGGACCCGCGCAACGCCATGACAGACAACAAGAAAACGCCTGACACGCGTAAATCAGATACTAGGCTGACGACCACCGGTCGCCGCAAGGAATGGACCCACGGCATCGTGAACCCGCCGGTGTACCGGGCGTCCACCTGCCTGTTCGAGACGTATCAGGAATATCGCGAGCGCGTTGCAGACCCGGCAGCCCGGCATCTTTTCTATGGCCGCAAGGGTACGCCAACGCAGTGGTCGCTTGAAGACGCTGTTACGGAACTTGAAAACGGGTCCGGAACGATGCTCTTCCCAAGCGGCGTTGCGGCGATCACCAATGCCATTCTTTCGGTTGTGCGCACAGGCGATCATATCCTGATCACCGACAGCGCCTATGATCCCACGCGGTCGTTCGCGAACGGCATGCTGAAAATGATGGGCGTTGAGACCACCTATTATGATCCCCTGATCGCGGGCGGTATTGAGGCGCTGATCAAGAAAAATACAAAGCTCATCTTCACCGAAAGCCCCGGTTCGCTGACGTTCGAGATGCAGGACCTACCGGCGATCATCGCAGCCGCAAAGAAGCATGACCTGTTCGTCATCACCGACAACACATGGGCCACCCCGCTTTTCCTAAACCCTATCACCATGGGTGCCGATATTTCGGTCAACGCCGCCACCAAATATCTGGGCGGCCATTCGGATGTGATGATGGGTACGGCAACGGCGAACGAACGTACCTTCAAGATGCTGCGCCGCACGGCCCACCAACTGGGCCAGACCGTGTCTGCCGACGACGCCTTCCTTGTTTTGCGCGGACTCCGTACGCTGGGCGTACGGCTGAAGCAGCATGAAGAGAACGCCCTCAAGGTCGCGGCATGGCTCAAGGACCATCCGCTGGTCGAGCGCGTGCTGCACCCTGCTTTTGAAGACTGCCCGGGCCACGAGATATGGGAACGTGATTTTGCGGGCTCTACCGGCCTGTTCTCCATCGTTCTCAAGGCCGGCAGCTATGAAGACACCGCCCATATAGTTGACGGACGGAAGCTTTTCAAAATGGGCTTCAGCTGGGGCGGCTATGAAAGCCTGATCCTGCCAAGCGACCCTACGGGTGCGCGGTCAGCCACCACTTGGGCGTCAAACGGCCCGGTGATCCGCCTGCATATCGGCCTTGAGGACACTGAAGACCTTATTGCGGACCTGGAAGCAGGCCTTGCCGCTTACAAGGCTCACCTGGGCCTCTAATAAAGCTAGAAACGCTGCCGGTAGCTGAGCTGCAGCTGGATTTGGTCCTGCTCCGGCGCGGTCCACCACAGCCCTTGCCGGGCTGCCCGGTTGCTGTCCACGCGCAGGACTTCGGCAATCAGGTTGGCTTTTTCGCCCACCTTAGCATTGAAAGCCAGCGTCCAGGCGGTACCGACCTCATTATTGTTGTCTTCGGCCACGAATGTATTGTCGTCTGTGTCGAACCAGTCGCGGCGCAGGCTGATACGGTGCTTGCCCAGCTTGCGGGTGGCCATCACATACCCAGCCGAGAAATCGACATCCACCATCCGCTGCCCTCCGATGAGATTACCCATCTTGGTGTTGCCTGCCATATACTGTGAGATCAGCTGTATACCGGCTGGTGCCTTCACTTCCGCATAGATGTTCAGGAAGCGCGTATCCCAGGCATACTGCTTGTGTTTGAAGGTTTCCGGGTCACCGCGGTTATCATAGTAGAAGGCACCCAGCTTGACCCGCCTGCCATACTCCCAATCAAGCGCGCCATAAAACCCCGGTCGCCCGTCAAGTTCACGAATGGGATGCACCCAGACAGGTTGGTCGGCCAGAAAACCACCCGGTTCGATAGAAGGGACAGGCGCCAGCGGCACCTGGCTGAAAGCGCCGGTTTTATAGTCACCAAGGGCCCAGCCCCGGAAGGCCAATAGCGTGCCTGCTGGATCATTGAAGCCAAATACCGCAGCTGTGAGAGATAGCTTTTGGCCCTCCATCTTCCATGTGGCCTTGCCTTCAAGCGCGAGCGCGCGGATTTCCTCGCCCACCCAGCTGTTAACAGCAGACGGGGTGATGGTGAAAGGACTGGTCCAGGCTGTGGATATATTCTCACGCGAGATATGCGGGAACAGAAGGCCCGCCCGCATTTCATACTGCAGGTTGGATGTGGGCACGGGTTTATAGTGTAGGAATGCTTCCACCAGGTCAGCCGGCTTATCCTGCTCCGGATCGAACTTTGCGTGAACAAAAGCCTGCATATCCCAAGTGATGTCAGACCGGGCGATAAGCGACATTTCAGCAAGCCGCAGTCGGCCCTTCCCTCTGCCCAGGCGGTCACCGCCGTACCGAAGCTTGCCCAGCCAGTCGTCAAACCAGCCCTGCTCACCGGACACAACAGAAAAGCGCGTGTCAGTCAGCAACTCCAAATCGACTTTCGGCAGGCCGTCTGCTTGAACTTGTGATGCCGCAGAGAGTGCCAGAGCGGCAGCGCAGGCCACCCTTGGAATGGCTTTAAGCCGGACCATACTCACTCTCTTTCAGGAATTCCTCGAGCTCAGCGGGCGGCAACGGACGGGCAATATGATAGCCCTGAATCACGTCACAGCCATATTCCCTCAAGCGGCCAACCGATTCCTCATCCTCAACCCCTTCCGCTGTCACCGAAAGACCAAGGTTATGGCCCAGCTCAATGGTTGAGCGCACGAGGATATTGTCTTCATCGTTTTTCGCCAGGTTGAGAACAAAGGACTTGTCGATCTTGATCTCACCCACTGGCAGCTTCTTGATGTAGCTGAGCGAGGAATAGCCGGTGCCGTAGTCGTCAATCGAGAGAGCAAGGCCCATAGCGCTCAACATATTGAGCACATCCAGCGCCCGGGTCATGTCGTGCATCACAGCACTTTCCGTCACCTCAAGTTTCAGGAAAACGGCCGGCAGGTCATATTCCCTGAGGAGTGCCAGAATTTGCGCCGGAAGATTATGGTTCATAAGGTCGTTGGTCGAAAGGTTAATCGCCACGGCCAGGTTCAGCCCACTTTCTCGCCACTCGGCGGCTTGCTCAATCGCCTTCCTCAGGCCCCAATCGGTCACATGCCGAATATCGCCCGTGCGTTCCGCCATCGGGATGAAGTCATCTGGCGGCACAAAGCCACGGGTTGGGCTGATCCAGCGGATCAAGGCTTCGACAGCCGTGATTTTGCCGCTGGCCAAGTCAAGC
Source organism: Kordiimonas lipolytica (assembly GCF_001550065.1). Next base: position 119,451 of record NZ_LRUB01000022.1, on the reverse strand, counting down.
TTTGGCTGGTAGGCGAACTTCACTTCGCCATTCTTCAGGCCGCCGCGAAGTTCACTCATCATTGAAAGGCGTGCCTTTTGCGAACTATCGCGATCAGGATCGTACCAGGCAAAACCACGCGGTGCGCCCCGCCCCTTGTCAAGCGCAGCCTGGCCATGCCGCAACAGTGTCGCGCTGTCTTCGCCGTCGCCTGGAAACTTCACAAGGCCCAGCTTGACGCCCGCGTCGATCACAATATCGGCAACATCAAACGGGGTCAGAAAACTGTTGAGAACCAGCGACGCTCGCGTTTCTGCCTCTTCCGCGTCACGCACCAGAAATCCGAAGGATTCTGTTGATACCCGCGCAACTTCAGTATCCGCAACCTTTTCAATGCGACGGGCAACGCCCTTGATCAATTCGCTGATATTCTGGTGGTTAAGCACAGTGCGAAGTTCCGGCAGTTGCTGCACTTCAGCCAGCACAAGCACAAAGGAATCTGAATGGTCTATTTCTTGATCGATCATCCTGTCGAACATCAGACGGTTTCGAAGCCCTGTCTCCACATCATGATAGGCTTGGAAGGTGATCTTGTTTTCCCGCTCCTTGACCGCAGAGATCATCTGATTGAAGCTGGATGTCAAGTCTGCGACCTCATCCCCGCGGCTTTCAGTTTCAACTTCCTCATATCGGCCCTTGGCGATCTGCTGGGCTGCTGACGCAAGATCGGTTAGTGGTTTCGTCACGCCCCGCGCCACAACCACGCTGCCCGCAATCAAAAGAAGCAGGCTCAGGACCAAAACAGTGATCATGGTGAATACCAGCGGATCATAGGGCGCCAGCGCCGCATCCATCGAATAATAGAGAAGAGCGGATATTTCTTCGCCGTCCTGTCCCGTGACGAGCGGCTGTCGGCGGAACATATGCTCCTGATCCAGGAATGTCGCGCGAAAGGCTTCCTCGCGCGGTTTGGTCAGCACCAGATAGCCCCCAAGCTCGTCCGCGTTCGACGTGGCCGCAGCAACATGATACTGCCCCTGGCCTTGTCGGTAGAGAAAACCGATCTCAAGATCAATTGGCGACAGGCTTTTGATTTCCTGGGCTGTAGCCTTGTCCAGCTCAATGCCGAAGGCCAACCAGGCAATGGGAACCGGCGCGCGCACTACCGTCACTACCAGTTCGAAAATACGCCCGTCCAGAGATACCAGTTTTGATGCCACACCGTCGCGTTCAGCCAGTTGTTTCATGTCATCGCTGATCATAGGCATCGCACTGGTCACTTCGCCGTCCAGAAGTGATGCAATCGGGGAACCTTCGATATCGGTAATCACCGCCATGTCCGCCTCAAGCCGGCGGGCCTGGTTTTGGAGGGCTGAAATCACTGTCGGCCGGTCATCTGTCCCCAAAGCCTGCCGGAAGCCATAATCCTGGGCAAGGGCCGAAACACTTTCGCCCAGCGTTTTAACCCGATAATTGACAATTCGTTCGAATACGCGGGCCGAAGCGTCCAACTGCTCGCGGGTCTGGTCTTCCACATTGGTGGTCACAGACCGATAGAAAGCCAGAAGAATGATACCCATCACCGCCAGAAACAGCGCAAGATAGACAACCGTCAGTTTGGTTCTGAAGCGAAACGCTGGCATCAGTTATATTCATCCTCTGCTGGCGGCTGCTGGACACTCCGAATAGACCGCAGATTAACTTGGCCCCTAGCTTCCCCGCCATCGGCTGGCACTGCAACGCCGGTCAAAACGGGCACCTCACCCGACGTGAGATCAGGGTGCCAGACGTGAATATCATATTCACCAACCTCCACCCCCTGAACCAGAACGGTTCCGTTTGTGCCTGTTTTCGCCAGAACCGGATGCTCGCTTACATAAATATAAGCGAGCATATTATCGTGGATATTGCACCCCAGGGCAACAATGCCGGGGTTATCGAATGTGATGGTCTTGCTTTCGTCCTGGCCGTAAAGCCGAAGCTCAAATCGCTTGGGCTTGGAGAAGGAATATACCTGATGGCGGAATTCATCAAAATTGGGGAAGGATACCGTCGTCCCCGCCCGCACAGGCAGGACAAAAGGCGAGAACATTGTCCCCTGCTGCCGCATCTCAGCCCCATCCATTTGCGGAGGCGGTTGTGTCAGCGGAAACTTTGGTGCGAACGACAAAACAGCATTTGGAACAGGCTGGCCTTTGCCATCCTGAATCTCAACCAATAAGTCTGCAGCTGATACCTGCGAGCCCATGAGCCCCATTACCAGCATCAAAACCCTGATTTTCATTCTACCCCCAACAGTAACTGTTTGAATTCAATAACATATTGAAACAGGTTCTGCCTCACCAATCAATTATTGGTGACATACAGACTGTTGTATTCGGGCCATGCCCAAGCCTGAGAGTGCCCCAACCGCACCTGAAATCAACCTTGGTTATATTGCCACGCTCTCAAACCGACGCCAATCTAGCGACATCTTATTTGTGGGAGGAAACAATGAAAATCACAAGAAAACTGCGGCTGCCTCTTGCCGCCCTGATGACATCGACAGCCATGCTTGCCAGCGTGCCAAGCACTCTGCCCGTGTACGCGACAGACATGCCCCAAGCAACCGTATGGGACCTGACAGACCTTTATGCCAATGCCGATAGTTGGGAAGCTGAACGTCAACAGGTCCTGGCAAACATGAAGGAGCTGGACGCCTATCGCGGCCGACTCGGGGAAAGCGCTACCACTCTTCTAGCGGTATCAGACAAGATTTCCGCCCTGCAGAAATCTGCCCTGCGGCTTTTGGTGTATGCAACTTTGTCGGCCGACGAAGACCTGAGGGTTTCAGAAACCCAGGAACGCAGGAGCCTTGCCCAGTCCCTTTTTGCCGAATTCAGCCAGGCCACTTCATTCATCGCGCCTGAACTTCTGGAAGTCGGCCCGCAAAAAATCGAAGGCTTTATTGCATCCGAACCCGGCCTCGCGAAACACGCCTTCAATATTCGCGATACCCTGAGGCAGAAAGACTATACGCTCAGCAAGGAAGCTGAAAAGGTATTGGCAAATGCAGGCGACGTGCTTTCCGGCCCGGGCCAGATATACGGACTGATGGCCAATGCCAGCATCCCCTGGCCTTCGATCACGCTATCGAACGGCGAAGAAGTGAAGCTTTTGAACCAATCGGCCTATAGCAAATATCGCGCAGTACAGAACCGGGATGATCGTAAAGCCGTTTTCGATGCCTTCTGGGGCACCTGGAAACAGTATGAAGCGATGCTGGGGGCCACGCTTGGCACACATGTGAAGGGCCATGTATTCCGCGCCAAGTCACGCGGTTATGAAAACGCACTGGCTTCTGCCGTCTCCGGCAGCAACATCCCAACAGATGTCTACCGCACGCTTGTGGACGCGGCGAACGATAACCTCGCCAGCATGCACCGCTACCTGAAATTGCGGCAGCGGCTTCTGGGGCTTGAGGACCTTCACTATTATGACATCTACCCTGAGGTAACAGCGCTGGACCGCACCTTCAGCGTGGATGACGCCAAGGAAATGACGCTCGTGTCCCTGCAGCCCTTCGGGGAAAAATACTTGGGGCACCTGAAGGAAGGCTTCAAGGAAGACTGGATGCATGTGCTGCCGCAGCCTGGCAAGCGGCCTGGGGCCTATATGTTCGGGTCAGCATATGACGTGCACCCTTATGTGCTGCTGAACTTCAACGGCGGCTTTGAGGACGTTTCCACCTTCAGCCATGAATGGGGCCACGCGGTGCATACACTTCTGAGCCGTGAGAACCAGCCGTTTGAGAACTTCAGCTACACCACTTTCACGGCGGAACTGGCTTCCACCACCAATGAGGTGCTACTGCAGGAATATATGCTGGCGAAGGACCTGCCAGACGAGGAGCGGCTTTACTATATCGACCGGGCGCTTGAAGGCATCCGGGGGACCTTCTTCCGCCAGACCATGTTCGCGGAGTTCGAGCTGAAAATCCATGAAATGCAGGAAGCCGGTGAGGCGCTTTCAGGCGCCAAGATGACCGCGCTCTATCTGGACCTGCTGAAAAAGTATCACGGCCATGATGAGGGTGTGATGAACATTGATGACGCCTATGCCATCGAATGGGCTTACATCCCGCACTTCTACCGGAACTTCTATGTCTATCAGTATGCCACTTCCATCTCTGGCGGCACGGCGTTCGCGGAGCGCATGCTGGCTGGCGATGAGACAGCGACTGAGGATTATATCAAGGTTCTGGAAGCTGGTGGGTCGCAGTATCCATACGAACTTCTGACGGCATCCAAGGTCGACCTCGCATCCAAGACGCCTTACGAAACCCTGATCAACCGCATGAACCGGCTGATGGATGAGGCAGAGAATATCCTCGACCGCATGGGGAAATAAGCCTCTGAAACGCCTTAACGAAGCCGGGGTTCGCCCCGGCTTTTTATTTGAGAGACGGCACCGCCCTGAGCGCTAAACATGAGCGCAAAATAAAAAGGCGCCACCCGTCGGTAGCGCCTTGTCGTTCAGCCTTTAACGGCTCTAGCTATAAAGAATATCGATGCCCGACAGGTCAGCCACCGAGAGACCTGTGAGCAGCAGGCTGTCGCCACCGCCAAGGTCGATCAACAGGCCATCGGCTGTTTCCGATGCGGCGGCCTGCACGCTTGCCAGGTTGGTGAAATCTGTCGTGGTGTCACCAAGGTCGAGAATGTCCTCGCCAATTGTGAAACCGTCGATCTGATCATCGCCGCCGCTTCCGGAGAAGACAAACACATCGGCCCCGTCCCCGCCACGCAGGATATCGTCACCGCCACCGCCTGTGAGCGTATCATCGCCGGTGCCACCATAAAGCGTGTCGACGCCTGTACCGCCTGTCACGACATCATTACCGCCGCCGCCGTATATTTCATCATTGCCGCCACCGCCAGAAACCACGTCGTTTTCCGAGCCGCCGAAGATGACATCGTCGCCGTCGCCGCCATCCAGCGTATCGGCCCCGGTTTTACCAGCGTAGATCACATCGTCGCCGCCGAATCCTGAGATATTATCGTCATCATCGCCGCCACCAAGCTGATCATTGCCGTCTGCACCAAAAACAAAGTCATTGCCATCGCCAGCCCAGAGCTGTGCTGCACTGGTTTCATCAGTCACGGCTGCACCGTTGACCCAGCCGCCCCCTGCAATGGTATCATCGCCGGAACCGCCAAAGACAACGTCTGCGCCGTTTCCGCCATCCAGCAGGTCATTGCCAGCGCCGCCGCCAAGTGTATCGTTTCCAAGGCCGCCCGACATGCGGTCCGCACTCGCATCACCAGCGCCCGCCCACAGGGCATCGTTTCCAAGGCCACCTTTAAGTGTGTCCTCGCCTGCATTGCCCCGCAGCGTATCATCGCCGCCACCGCCTGTAATGCTGTCGTCACCTGCGTTTCCTGCAAGCAGGTTGGCGGCATCGTTCCCGGTTAGGGTATCATCACCCAGCCCGCCAAGGGCCCGCTCGATCGTGATCTCAGGCGGTGTGAACACAGTGTCAGTCTTGCTGGCGCTACTCCCGCCAAACGTCAGAACGGTCGTACCGACATTGCTCCAACTTCCGGGCGTCAGGTCCAGATGAACGGCTTTGGTCTGGCTTGATGCATCGTATGTATCGGTCCCGCCGGTATCCCAGACAGTTTCATAATATCTGGTGCCAGCCAGAAAGCTGTATGTGGTGTCGCCTTCATTGGCATCGATTGCCCCATAAAGGTGCTGCAACGCCAGAATATCGTAATACATGTAGGTCGTTGGGTAGAAATCGAGCGAGTGGATGTCTGTATCCACTGACGAATTATAAGACATCACAGTATATTCGAGGCCGTCATATTCTGCCGGCATCACAACACCCGACCCGTCGCTGTCGAATGTGTGCTTCAGGCCGACTGCATGGCCGAGCTCATGCAAAAGCACCGTATGGAAATAAGACCCTTCTCCGCCTGTACTCTGGTTCTGAGAAAGAAACCAGATATCGCCAGCCTGCGATGATGAATAAGGCAGGTAGGCCCATGCCGCAGCGTCTTCGTCTGCAAGATTGGTCCAGGCCGGGCGGATAACGCCTGCACTTTCGGCATTGTCAGGCACCAGGGTGAAGACGATATTGGCAAAACTGGAAATCTGCGACAGGGCGTCGTCAAACAGGTCTTTTTCCGCCTCTATCAGATAGCTGATGCCTGCCCACGGCTCAGAGTCTGCGGATTCCGACCCATAACCAAAATCCGGGTCTTCGGAATAAATACTGCCGTCTGTCGGATAGCTGTAAGTGACCTCAGTGGCCTCCGTGCCTTCCAGGTTCTTATAGCGCCATAGCGACAAAAGCGCGTCGACTTCGGTGATGCCGCTTGCCTCGGTTTGTTCGGCAAAAGCTTCTGAAAAAGGCGTTACAGCAGTACCGGCATATTCCCCATAGCTGAAAGTATAGGTGCCCGTGGGGTCATACCCATCAAATGGACCATCCCAGCTACCGGCGGAGATATAATAGGTTCCGCTTGTGTCAGGCGTAAACACAAGGAGGCTTTCCCGACCATCGCCACTGTCGTCGTCCTCAACACCCAGAGAATTGCCGTTGGAATCGTATATACCCTTGATGTAGGGGTCCTCAAGCGTACCATTATTCGATAAAAGCCCCCTAAGACTAAAACCGTATGTCACACCCGCAGTCAGCGTAACGGCAATCCAGTCCTCGTCCCCGACAGACTCGATCGCTCCTTCGAACTCCTCGCCTTCGGCCACGGAGGCGGTCGTCGTCAGGTCATTTGTAATATCGGCCACTCACTTCACTCCGCTCATCGCCACCCCCACTGGCAGCTTGTTATACCATCATGCCCCACTCCATGACAGCCTTCCTGAAAATTGCACCTAAATCAGCATTGATGCATTCTCGCCTGCCTGCAATGTTACTGTCATTGGCCTGCGTTTATAAAGAAGACGCCATGCGCGACAAAACACCGCCATGACAAAATCTGCTGCTGCCATTAAGAATGTGCCTGACGGGGTCCAGTACGCAATGAGCTAATGAGTATAGATTAAGTATGTTAAGTTCGGCTTACCGCCCTTGGTGTTTGATTTTGCTGGCCTTTCTGGCGCTTTCCCACTCCGCTATGGCTGGGCAACCGGAGGCGGAAGATAGCCGTGGCCCTGCCCTGTTTCAGAACTGCGTTCGCTGCCACACCATTGCCAAAGACGCCCCCCACCGATATGGCCCCAACCTTCACGGGTTGATGGAACGTGACATTGCCAGCGCACCTGGCTTTGACTATAGCCAGACACTTCTTGACCAAGCGGGCCGCTGGGACCGCAAGCGACTGAACGCTTTCATCGCAAAGCCTCATCTTGCGCTCCCAGGCAACAAGATGCCCTATTCCGGGTTGATGAACCCTCATGACCGCGCTGACCTGCTGGACTGGCTTATGCTGGCTTCCAGCGATCCGAAACTGGACGAAAGCGTCGATAAGCCGCTTGGCATTTATAGCCGCGGAGCCCCCGAACGGGGGCGTGCCTTATCCAGGCCCTGTCAGGTTTGTCACAATTTCCGGCCGGAGGAAGGCCATAAAATTGGCCCAAACCTGTTTGGGGTTATCGGCCGCAAGGTCGCGGGCGCGGAAGGCTATGACTATAGCGACCAGCATCTCCGGCGCGGCGGCTACTGGACACCAGAGGCGCTTGAAAACTTCTTTCTGGAACGAAAATCGTTTCGCCAGGGCACGCACAGGGCATTCAGGACACTCAAAGGCCCCATCGACCGCGCCAACCTCATTGCCTGGCTGGCGACGCTGAAGGAAACCCCGGAAGTAGATAGTACGGACAACAAACAGCCGTCACAGCTGGGTGCCACAACAGAAGATGACAGAAGATGACAGAAGATAACGGATTACAGATACATCAACCAAGGATTCCATGACGCAGGAGAATAAAGGCGTCAGGCAATATGGCGATCCCGGGAGGACTCGAACCCCCAACCTGCTGATTAGAAGTCAGCAGGTTGGTTAAAATGATGCCGCCATGTTTTTTGTATAAACATATATATTAAAGCCACTTAAGGGTAGTTTCTGGCAATCTGACGTCATGCTCTTCCACTATTTTCCACTTCTTATTGTGACACCAGTGTGACGCAGGGCATTTCCTGCAGATTAAACATTCTCTGTCCGTCTAGCGCTGATTCGTATGAATAGTGCCATACATGAGTATCAGAATCGGTTAAGTTCGCGTCACCTGTTCTGTGGTAGATTTTTTTTGAACGCCAAAAAACGCCGATTTGGATCGCACCTCAGCACCTGACGCCAAATTAGATTACTGCAACCTCCCTAGAATGGCAGACTTTAGCCATTTTGCTGAATATTGTCGTCATGGTTAGAAATCCAAAATGGATTGCACTTTGCACAAGCAATCCATTTTGGATTAAGCCATTGTTTAAGCTGAATATTTTCCTTGATTCCACAGAAAAGACCTCTCTACGCTAAAGGCGACTAGATACGGCCCATTAGTAGAAAGGAAGCACCTAATGAAACCCACAACAGAAACTAACCACGAGAGGCCAGACTGGGTGACACGCGAAGAGGTCTGCAAATACCTGCCAATGTTCACACCCAACTTTCTGAAAAATCATAGAGAGGATATTGACTGCTACAAGCTTGTGGCCAACAGAGCCTGGTATCATCTCCCCAGCCTCAAAGCATGGCTTCATCGGGGAATTGATATCGCGGACAAGAAAGCTACCCCATCAAACAGCGGGCGCAGAGGTAGGCCGCGCCAAGCATCAAGCGTATGACATGGTCAGTTATCGAAAAGGCTACTTCATAGCCCCTCGTAGCGCGGCATCACACCCAGCTTTCAAGAATGAACTTGAAGTCGCCATATATCTTTTCCTGTTACGCAGGGCTGCATTCGAAGAATGTGAGATCAACATGATGGGGCGAGTTATTCAATTGGAAAGAGGCCAAGTCGCTATCTCCAATCGCCGTTTAGCAGCAGAATTCATGCATAGCGAAGCGTCCGTGAGACGGTTGCTAAAACGAATGAGCAATACGCGTGACGCACTGATAAGCGTTTCAAATGATCGCGGCGTGAACACCATAACAGTATGTAACTACGATGAAATTCAAGACCTTGGCAATTACATAAACCCTAGACCAATCATGGGCACTGACGCACGCTCGACGAGCAAAGGGCGCACGAGTGACGCGAAGATAATAGAATTAAGAAATAAAAATAAAAAACACGTGCGCGAGGAATGGCGTTTCAACCCAGAAAACCCAGACGACTGGCGTCGTTTGCTCGGAGATCCGTCAAACCGAGCGATGCGCGAACGTCACGAAAATCACTGGAACCCAGCTCTGCTTGGTCCCTCGCCTTGGCGATCCTGCAACAAACATATCCCATCTCAAATCTTGGCAGAATATGGCCCATCTTGGGGCTGGCTTGCATCAATTGGAGACAAGAAAAATGTCCGCAAGGCTTGAACTAACTACAGCGCTTGCTGCGCTGACCATCGCTGGCTTTTCAGCGATCGCTTTTGACACCCTGTTCGCCAAAGACGGTGCCTTCTGGGCTGGCTGGGCACTTGGCGGACTCATCGCCATCCTGACCCGCGATTGGTTCCTAAGCATCTACCTGGAGGACAGAAAAGAAAACCAAGACTAGCAAGTTGGCAGATCAGGGCGGCCACCCTGACCTGCCGGCCAATCATCACAAAACCCACCTGAAAAATGGAGAATTATTATGCTGGCAACCGCCAACATACCCACACTATCGCGTGTGGAAAAGTCGGAAACTGATTTTGACAACCTGCAAGACCTTACATGGACGCCATGGTTTAGCGGTCAGCCGCTATACGCACTTTCCCTTCACCTGCCCTCACCCCAACTGGAGGTGGATAACTTCAATTTCAGTATTCTCTTGGCGCAAAAGTTTGAGCGCACTGCATTGCTCGAGAAACTAGCTGAAGGAAATTCAGACCAAACCTTGATCAACGCAATGAAAGAACATGGCATGCTTGCTGGCAACATTCCCCCAGCTGCTTGCATGAGAAGTCCGGCCAGATTCCTCTTCTGGAATCCGATATTCGCGAGGCTGGCAAACATCGCACCCTCCCTTCCTGCCACGACTGCCCCTGGCTCGCCTGCAGAACAGGAACTATCCGAATGGCTTCCGGATTTGAAGGCAACGCTAGTGTTGCTGAAATGCTTCGACGAACAGGAGGCCTACCATGTCTGCTGAGTGCCTCTCCTGCGAGCTGCTTAACGAACTTCATACGATCAGCGCCACTTTATCCGCCAAGATCTTTATCAAACTAGCCCCCCTAAGTCTGGCACTGTTTGGAATTGTACTAATGATCTACTGTTATGCTCAGATCCTTTTTGGAATGCTTGAAAATACCCTCGCAGACCGCGTCCGGAGGCTAGTTCCCGTTCTAGCCTGGTCTTCCCTGGTTATAGTCCTTCTTTCTGTTCGCCCAGACGAAAGACCAATCGTTTTCTCTTGGCTGGTTGACCCTGTCGAACAGCTGGCCCTCAGCGCAGGACTGGAACTTCTTGACGTTGCGGATGTCCCCATTGACGCTCCGAAGGAACTGGTTACGGTTGAAATTTTGGGGATGGAGGTAACCAACAGATACGCCCAACTGGGCTTTGCGGTCGAAAGGTCAGTTTTTTACCTAATGAACCTTTCATGGACTCTGGTCGGAGGAAACGTATCAGGGGCAATCGCAGGCGTACTGCTTCTCATCCCATATGGACTATTACTTATCTACTTCACCTTCTTGTTGTTGACAGCAAGCTTTAGCTTCCTTGCAGCTGGCGCTTCGCTGCCCATCGCAATTCTGGGAATACCCTTTCCACGTTTTCGCAGCACATGGCAAGCAAGCTGGTCTCTGGCTAAACTTGGTGGCTTCACAACTTTCTTCATCTGTCTCGCGATGGCGTTTTCCGTCACCGCAATAGATACAGTAGGAAGAAAAATATCAACAGTTCAAGGCCTAACCGAATACTTCCAGCCAAGAATCAACCAACAATATGCTCTATATTTGAAGCACTGCCCAAAGACCATCTGGCAATCCAGTACACACAGTATAAGCAATGAGCCAAACTCAGATTTCAATGCAGAAAAATGCAGACAAGCCACCGAAGAGCTTGACGAACTTAAGGCTGCGTTTGATGACGCATCACCCCTAGAACCAGGGAATAGCGCCTACTTTATTCTACTCGTTATGGGCGGTGTTTCACTACTGCTCCATTATCAAGCTAGCAAGTTCGCAGCTAACTTCAGCGGTGCACAAGACTCTGGCGGTGCAGCATTTGCTACGGCAGCTGCCACTAAAGCTCTTAGCATTGGTGCCTTAACATCGGCCAATCCCAAAGCATTGCTATCTATGGTTCGGAACGGTTTTGATGCCGCAAAGGGAGCAGAATCAGGCATGGCCGCTAGATCGTTCATGGAAGGTATGCTGTCTAACGGAGGAGCACCTCAAGACCATGGCAGGAAATCGCCAATCGACCTCGCCAAAGAGCAATAAACCCTCACTACGGATCTGTGTCCGCCCTCATATGGTCCCACTCACTTAGTCCACACGAGCAAGGCAACCCCAATTTTGCGGCGCGATTGTGGACCCAAGTGGGTGAGCCTCACCACGAGGAAAAGTCATGTTTGATGACCAAGAATTTCGCCGCCGACGCGGCTATAGCCAAGAGCCCCAAAAGCTGCACCTTAAATCTGGTCGCATTGGGCCTAAGGGACGAACCTTTCACTTGAAAGTCGGTTCTGCCACAAAGGCTCAGCCCGTCGGCAAAGGTGCCAGTGTCGATTATATTGCCCGCCAAGGCGACTATTCAAACAAACGCGCCGATTTTGAAAGTTTGGCGGGACGCGACCCAGAACAGATGAAAAGCATATTGGACGCGGTCCATGAGACCACCAACCGGAAAAATGGCCGCGTCGCCATCCCTATCACCGTTGAAATGCCAAACGACCTAACCGCGGACGGCCGCAATGAAATCGCTCAAAAATTCTGCGAGTATTTCGAGGCACACAATCATCCGGCAATCGCTGTCATTCACGGAAACGGGAAAGAGCAGCCGCATATGCACCTCCTTACCACCAGCAGGCCCACACGAAGCATCGATGATCCACCCCAATTCTTTGGGGCGGAGTCTGGCGGCTGGGTCATCGCCAAAGAAGGTGTACGCGGAAACGCCCAGAAAGGGCGCATGTTTGCAAACCGAGATGAGATAAAACTATTCCGCAGACAAGTAGCAGCAGGAATCATCAACCAGGTCCTAGAAGCACATGGCCATGAGGGAAATTGGCATGGAGGCACGCTTAAAGAAACTGGCATTGAACGAGAAGCCAAAAAGCGCGTTCGGGAAGCCGACTGGGCCAAGGGTATACGTGAGCGAGATGAGAAGGCCGCAGCAGACTATCACAAACAGCAATCGGAAGCCCGAGACCAAGCGGCAAAGGTTCGCCACGAACGCGAAAGACGACGCGAGGCAAGAAAGTCTGAGCTTCAAAAACAAGCTGACCGTGCGCCACAGTTCCAAAAGGAGATGGTCAAAGCACGCTCACAGAGCCGTAGCGAACGAAAGACGGCGCTCCAACTAGCAGAACGGCTGCTTGCTGCTGAGGCACGCCTAGAAGCCGCTGAGAGGGCGCTGGATACTCAAAAGAGAAAAGCCATACCTCCAGGCCGAAAAGCGATGACTAAAGAAGCCAGAACTCTTGCGACAGACCTATTAAAAGCATCTGGACGAAATCCAGCAGATTTCCAGCGGGACTTAGAAAATGGTGGCAGCCCGGAATTGTGGCAATTTGTCCGAGAATCGCTTGGCCTAAAAAAGGCCACGAAAGAACAATCCGCCCATGAAGAGTTTAGAGCCGAGCCGCTGAAGGCAAAAAACCTGGAGCAAGCAAACAAAATGGCTGCAGGCCTTACATCTCATCAGCTCGAAGCAACATACCTGGCAACCAAGAGCCGCTTGGAGGGTTTGGGAAACAGCGTCGGCGATCAGCTAGAGCGCCAGGGCTTGAAAACTGGCCTCAAGGCGCTTCAAACAAAGCTCCCGAACCTTGCTGACAAATCCGGGCCATCACCCTCGCGCGGAAAAGGGCGGTGAAAACCAATGTTACACCCACGCCTTTCACCAGGGCACGGGATGTTACACTGCCAAACCAAACTGTTACGGCCATCAAAAATGCTGTTACACACCACTCACCTGGTTGTTACAGTCAGAAAATCGGCTGTTACGGTCAGTCTCAGTCCTTTTACACCCAACATTTGATGCCACATCGCCGCTGAAGACATTTGAAGAACGAGGCTACCCGGCAAATCTTTCTAATTGACCTAGCCCCTATAATTTAAATTATAGATAGATCTGAGTGCATCTTTAGGGGGTATATATGTCATTTGACTATGGGTCAGCCGATCTTTCGATTTCCAATCCATTCAAGCTTGAGGGCGCGCTTTATGCGGTACGAGGTGCGGTAAACACTGGCCTTGGGGTCATACTATTGCTGTCAGCCAGAGCCCAAGTTGCTGGCGAGCCGACCCCAACGGAAATTGCACTCTTGGTGGCAGGTATATTGTTTCTGTCCGTTGGACTCAGCAGCTTGGTGAAGGGACTGTTCAAACTCTTTCGTTTTTATGTCGGTCGTAATGTCCCGGCAAATCTGCCGCGCAACGATCAGGGCGTCGATGTCGCAAAAATGATGCGCGAACGTGTGAACCAACATTTCCTTGAGCCAGTCGGCTTGATCGGGCGAGGTATCCATAGCCTTTTTCCTGCCCTTCTTTACATTCCTTTGCCTTTACGCATCATCGCGGTACGCGCTGCGCACAACCTCTTTATCACTGTTTTTGTTTTGGCCTTGGTCGGTCTCGCGCTCTTGTCTGGTAGCATTGGTGTAATCGCGATGCCAGCGGCTGCGACTGAGTGGCTTTACCTTCTAGGGAGCGCTAGTATCTTCCTCGCCGCCCTTGCAAATTTTCCCTACAAATCCACCCTCAGCGACAAACAATTGCAGGATGGGCATGTAGGAATTGGTGGTTACCTGATCCTTTTGACGATTCTCGCCCCTGTTGTGTTGAGCATCGCCCAGCAAAAATCCAATTTCGCCTTTACTTCCCCGCCAGTGTCCGGGGGCGGGTGGCTGATGTTTTTCGCAGTGGCTTCGATTGTCGCATCGGTCATTACCTTGGCCATTTGCATCTTACGCGCCCGTGAAGCAAAGCCCTTGACAGAAGTGGCTGAACGCATCGAGCACCTTGAAGCAGGTGTTCATCCGTCTGATCTGATGCGGTCAGTGGAGATCCAGCTGACAAAGCATCGCTATCTCGAGATCCCAAACCGCGAATACATGAAGATGCGGCCAGACCTGACCTGGGAGGAAGGAACCAAGCGCGGCAAATTCGAGGGCATGTATTTGGTCGAAGTGCAGCCGAAACCGACAACGCCGGAGCATGCAACCATCTTCAAACAAGCCCAGAACGTCTCGGGCCTAGCCGGTCATGCGCTAATGCTGGTTGCCGGGATTTGGCTATTCAGTTTCCTGTTGAATAACCCATTCGAAAATGGGCCCGCATGGTATGAAGCCCTTGTTCTGCCGGTATCGATGGCCATGTACGCCAAATTTCTCGCCCAGGCCGCCCATGCATTCTGGGCAGAAATCAACTTTGTTTCCAGCCTAGCCTTCCTGCGCCTGGAAGGCACCTTCACTGAGGCAAAGGTAGCGACGGGTAAATCAATTCACGATTCAACACTTAGCGAAAACACGGTCATTCAATCGCGTCTGTCCTACTATCTGTGGGTCTGTGACGCTGTGACTTCCACTTTTGCCGTGTCTGGTCGGTATAACCTGGAACAGTCAAGGTGGCTGTTGGCTATGAACAAGAATGACGCCCTGTGCAATGAGCTCGATCAGGAGATGCGCCGCTTTGGTGCCGAAGCTCAAAAGCTGGCATCGGTCACATCCTCGGAAGATCTTACCAACATCGGCAATCTCACGAGCATGAACCATGCATCCAGGCAAGTACCAGGAAAAGAGCAACCTGTAGCGATCTCAGATGAAGAAGCGGCTGGTGCCCTGGCGGCAGAAGTAGATCAATAGAGGAGATGCAGCATTCCACATGGGCCCACAGGTGCGCCGAAATATGCAGGTTTCTCTGCACCTATGGACGATATGGAATGTGGCAATGTTAGAAGAATAGGTAGGGGGGGGAGCCCAATTAGTAATATGCATATTACTAATTGGGCTCCCCCCCCTACCCGTCTCTGTCCTTGACTTAGTCGCCTTTTCGCACCATTTATGGAACATAACAAGAACATTTGATGAACTGAAATATCCACCTATGGTAGATAAGTGCTTGCTTTAAGGCGCATGATCGTTTTGACTGTCAACTATAAAAGGGCAAAAGATGCAGCCGGAGACCGACATAGCCAAGAACTCATATAATGGTGCCCTGGATGCTGAAACTGAGCGCAGGATTTCAAGAAAAGCATTTTTTCTGGGCGCGGCAGGTTCGCTGCTTGCAGTACTAGCAGTGTTCACCCTGATTGCGATATTTTTTGACGTAGGCTTCTTACCCGAGGTTTTATGCGACAAAAAATATCCTGGGCGTGTTTGCTTTTACGATGACGCTTGGGACTCTGAGACTTACCTCTCTGTAATAACCGGCTTTTATGGAACCATCATTACAATTTTGGTTGGTCTCCTCGGTGTAGTTGCAGCTTTCGCCTTCTTCGTAATTCGAGGCGACGCAATACGACAATCCGAGGAGGCGATTGAAGATGAAATCAAGCGCTATTTCAGTACTGTTGCCGCTGAAAAGATGGTTTCAACATCTTTGACCAAAGTTGCAGAAAGTCGGCGCACCGAGATCGAAAAACAAATGCGTGAAATTCACACTGAGATTGATGATCTAAAACTAGCACTGGTGGAAGCGGAAGTACTCATCGATGGCCAATTGGAGATAGAAGATGAAGAAGCGGCCCCAGAGACCAATTGATAGATCGCTATATAACGAAGGCCCAGAACTCGATGCCACAGCTTTGGACACCCCAGAGCGAATTCTAAGTTACTGCAGGAGTAAAGGCTTCATCAATGGTGCTTCTACCGATATTAAAGCGGTAATCGAAAGCAATCCATTTTTGCGCTTAGAGTTTGATGACATTGGTGAAAATGACGCCTTCATTGAGAAGATCGATGATCAAATGTACCGCATCGTCATCAACGCACGGCATTCCCGTACGCGCCAACGTTTTTCTATGGCTCATGAGTATATTCATTATCAGCTTCATCGAGATGAAATTGAGCGCATGCCTAAGGGGGAAAGGATTTTACATCGCAATGAAGAACGTAATTCGATTGAGTACCAAGCCAATCAATTAGCTGCGGAAATTCTCATGCCAGAGCAAACGTTTTTCCAAGTTGCTCGGGCCAGCAAAGGGTCGATTGAGAGAATTGCAAGTGAGTTTGACGTATCACAGCTTGCAGTACGCTACAGAGCGAAAACTTTAGGCATAGGTGGTCATGGTCTTTAACTATTTTTTACTCTTCAAAACCGCGCAAGCGGAATTCCGTGCTTGGGACAATTTGAACGACGACCTCAAGCCAGAGATACTTCCTATCATTGAGATTACCCGTGGCCGGAAGATTCCACGGTCAGGAAAAGACATCCATGAGTCACAATGGCCCCATACCCCTGGAATTTATGATTTCGAGGGAAATTGGGCAAAAGTCAGACACTATTTCAAAGAATGCAACACGGTCGTATTAGATCTAACACGCGAAGAAGAACTCAGCTGCCATGAATTGGATCAGCTGACAGCTTCACACAACGGATACGAAGCATGGGTGCAGTTTGTACGTAATGAACAAGAAAATTTTCACAACCTGCTTCCCACATTGATCATCAATCCGGCCGAAGGCGAAACTGATGAGGAATATAAAGCAAACATTCTATCCCAGCTAGCAAGTCACATGGAGACCTTCGATGGCGTTGCGTACCGCGCATCAATCCTGATCGACCCTGATTTTTTCTACGACCTACTCGTACTCAAAGACATGATCAATAGCTATCTGGAGGCTGGCAAACGGTTCTACATCGAGCTAGATCACGAGTTTATTCGCCCTGGAACGGGAATCGTGCACGCAGCCAGAACCAGTGAGCTGATCTCTAGGATCAGAGAGATCATTCCGAAAGCCGAAATTGTCATTCTTTCAACATCATTTCCCAGGTCCGTCGAGGATATTGGTGAAGCAGAACACGACAGCTTCTCTCAGGAAGAAGTGCTTCTTTTTGACAACATCTTTAAGCTACAACAAAAGAACAATCCCGACGAAGCCATCCATTACGGGGACTATGGGTCCATCAATCCTATCAGAAATGATATAATTTTCGCGACCGCTTGGCGCCCTCGCATCGATTTCCCCACCTCAAATCGAAGGACCTATTACTATCGCGAGAAACGCGGGAAAGATGAGGATGGCAATAAAAATGATTACGGGCTGCATTATGCTTCGGTTGCCCGAAAAGTGAAACATGACTCGGCCTATGAACTCTTACCTAACTCATGGGGCGTGAGGCAGATTGAGTTAGCGGCTCGCAGCAACCCTCCATTAAGCCATCCTCCTGGAAAGTCGCCAAGTTTCTGGATTTCAGTCAGGATGGAGATACATATTTTGCAGCAGCTAAGACGTTTGTCTTCAGGCCATCAATAAGTTTGCCTGAATACTTTCTGTTGCAGATAATAGGCTAAGGTCCACATGCCTAAAAGGATGTCGAGCCTCTTCTTGAAAATCAGCGTATCTCTCTCGAAATCGCCTACAGAGCTCTTCATGCGCTGCGGTTCTGACATTTTCGTAGGGAACGTCTCGCTCAACGACTTTCTTCAAGTCAGCTATGGAAGTGCTCTGAAAAGACTGCCCAGCCAACTCTAGAAGGGCCCCTTTCGCGCAAATGGAAATGAGATTTCTCTTCAGAATTCTCTTGTTTCGTTTAGGTTTACGGACACTTTTCACAAGCCCCTGTGAAACCATCAACAGGCCAACATATGGGCTTACAATTTTACGCACGCTTCCAATGTGCCTTGGTGTGGTCACAACAGTGACGAAGTCAAACGTCGCTCGATAATCTGCAACCTGATCCTCCAAGCGATCCAATTTATCGACGTCAGACTTTATCTCATAGGCGTGCATTTCCTTAGAAACCGCCAGGACATCAGCTCTTCGTTCATTTTCAGAGTAACGTGCTTCAAGGGCGATAAAATGTTCCGCCCCTCCAAACGACTTTGCCAGGTATTCAACCAAAGACAGTCTAATATCTTGATCTCGCAGCAAATTTTTCCCTTTAAGTTCCATCTTCATACTCGCTACTAACTTAGTCTAAAACCCATAGAGCCACTTGAGGAAATACACCCCTCGCCCAAAATGGACTATATCACACAATCTCTCAACCAATCTTATCCAGCAGGCTTTGCGGTCTGATGTGGGTGTAGCGCTTGAGCATCTGCAGGCTTCGGTGCCCTGTGACATGCGCGGCCTCCATCACGCCCAATCCTTTTTCAATGAGCCGACTTGTTGCCTCATGGCGCAGATCATGAAAGCGCAGGTCCCTTATACCTTTCTTGCAAAGCTGCTTCTGCAAGCGTTGCCAACATTGAACAAATGCCACCTCCTTGCAGTCTATTACCCTGCCCTGCTTCGCATCCGCAGAGGGTAGGCCCTTCAACACCTCAACCGCACGGGTTGATAACGGGATGGAGCGATCATCGCCATTTTTAGTACCCCTGAACCTCATCTCACGCTTTTCCAGGTCCACATCCTCCCAAACAACAGATAGCAGCTCACCACGCCGCGCAGCCGTTTCCAAGGCTAAGATAATCATGGGCTTGACCCAGATACTCTTGACGGATGTGTCACATTGCTCAAGGATCTTCTCTTCTTCACCTGGTGCAAGACGACGATCGCGCCCATTGCCATTAGTAGAAGGCCAATTCACATCCCTAACGGGATTTTTGATCTTCCCAAGAGCCCACTCTGTGCGAGCTAGCGTGAAGACATTGGAAATATGGCTAATCTCATTTCGTATTGTACTCGCAGATCGACCTTCTGCCAGTCTTTCATCGCGCCAACTCGCCAAATCTGCAGCTGTCAAATTGGCTAATGCTACCAGGGCCAACCTATGTTTCTGCCACTTCCTTACCATCCGCATCGAAGGCGCGCTTAGCGGCTTGCCGCCCCTCTCGCGTGTTTCCACATATCGATCAAGAGCATCAGAAAGAGTTAAAGCCTGCGCAACCCTAAGGTCCTTGTACTCGCCCAAGTCCATGGTTCGTTCATGGCCACGGGCCCACAGCTCCGCATCTTTCTTGCTATCAAATGTCCTGGAAATTGGTGCATGACCCTTGCGCCTGATCTGCACCTGCCATGTTTTCGAACCGTCCTGGTTCTTGCGCTGTCGAATCGTTGCCAAAAAAGCCACTCCCGCCATTTCAGTGTGACGCCAGTGTGACAAATTAAGGTTTTTACAGCAAGAAATTACTAGAAAGACTGGCGATCCCGGGAGGACTCGAACCCCCAACCTGCTGATTAGAAGTCAGCTGCTCTATCCAGTTGAGCTACGGGACCGCACTCTTGAAATCTTATTTGAAGTTGTCGGCGTAGGCCTGGATGTGGCGCTTCTTCTTGTGAACCGGCTTCACGTCATAGGGTATGCCGTTCCGTTCAGCATAGGCCTGCGCCGCTTCAAGGCTTTCGAACTTCATCTTCACCTGGCTGCGCATATCGGCAGAGCTGGTCCAGCCCATGAGCGGATCAATCTTGCGAGCGAGCTCCGGCTCAAACTCGAGAATCCACTGGTGCGTGTTCGCAGTGCCAGATTGCATGGCATTCTTTGCAGGTTGGTAAATGCGTGCCTTCATCATTGAGCCCCATTGGTTCACCAACACCGCCCCAGTGGGCGGCAAACAATTCACTCATCGGCCAACCCAGGCCGACGGCTGCGCACCCTATCCCAAAGTGTCGGGAAAGGGAACACCGAAATATGCTATCCCCATCACGGGATGCCAAGAAAAAAGAGGCCTCGCCGATACCGACAGAGGCCTCTCTCTTGCTCTCCTCCTGATAAGGAGAGAAATGGTCGGGGAGACTAGATTCGAACTAGCGACCCCCTGTACCCAAAACAGGTGCGCTACCAGGCTGCGCCACTCCCCGACGCCCGCGCTTTCTAATGTTTGGCGATTTTGAATGCAAGTGGAAAATTCAAAAAAACTTCAAAATATTTTCGGCGTCCTCAGGAATGCAGTTTCCGCCTGTAGCGTGCAAGGTTCGCGGGCTGTGAACCATCAGGGAGCAGCACAGACTGGGTAATCTCCATCACCGCACCATCTTCCATAAGAACACGCTTCGCCGTCATCAATTCACGCCCCTTGTAAAAGGCCCTGCTTGTAAGCTCGGACTCGGTCGGCGCAGAAACCGACATTGAATCGATCAGGTCATCGCCCGCGAACGGCCGCGCTTCCCCGTCTGGGATGCCTGTGAAACTGAAGGAATGGTCTTTGCCCTCACCGTCCTGCCAACTGATCACAAACACCAGCCCTTCACGGCTTTCACTGATGGTATATCCACCAGCGACAGGGGCTTCCCCCTGCCCGAAGTGCGATCGAGCAGGCTCCAGCTGCCATTCCCCCAGAAAACCGGCATACATTTTTTCAACAGACATGTGCTTCCTTCTAAATTGGTGCTTTGCATTTCCGACCAAGCGTTCCGCCCCTACCATGTCGTGCCCTCAAAAACCAGAAATGCAGTTAACAGCATTGTGACCGCAACCAGGGATAAAATATTTTCCCGCCTTAATTTTACCTATATTGTTCACTCAAGTGGTGGCCAAGCCATTGGGCTATCGCTTATGATTGGGGGAAATTATGGCGACCAAAAGCAAAGATTCGTGGCGGGGTTCCGCAAAAGACGGCTCTAGGCAGAGCGCAACCGAGCAGGACCCTGGGACCCTGCCCGAAGGCGGTGAGCTTGTCATCAATGCCGTCACCATCGGCACACCAGTGCCCGGCGGCGGTGAAGCCGACGCGCCTAGTGTCACTGTCCATGTTGATTTGGCAACCAGCATGGTTGCCTTCATCAATGAAGTATCGGTCGTGCTTGTCTCACCAACTGGGCGAACAGCCCATGGCTCTGTTGACTTGTCCGATAGCGATAATCTGGAATTTGTCACCGTAGAACTGGACGAATATGACCCCAGCGGCGAATGGGCGCTCGACCGGGTGACCATCGACTTCGACACAGAGACAAATCCTGATTTGCCTTATTCCCATGTATTCGAGGCAGATGCACTGTCCAGCCTGGCGGAAACGCGCTTCGTTTTTCTGGAGGTGCCACAAGAAGACCGCATCGCGCCGGATATCTCTTCACTGGACCTGCCCAGCCGTAGTTTCACGATCGCGTCCGATAACCCGTTCTCAACAAATGACGATGACTCCGTCGAAATCAGTTTCAGCCTAGGGGTGGAGGACCCTTCATCAGGTCTGAACCTGATAGAGTTCGAATTCGACATCGGCGAAGGCTCACCAGCCGTCGTGGGCGGCGAATGGGGATTGTTCGGCGACATCAAGGGCGGCATGATCGGTCTTTCGGCATTCAATACAGCAGCCCCCGCGGGTGACTATGTCCTGACCCGCCTGCGCATCTCGGACGACCAGGGTAACACGCACCTTCTCGGCACCGATAAGCTGCAGGAACTGGGCTATGAGACCATCATCAATGTCGCTGACCGGGCGGCCCTTGAGGATTCCTCTTCGCCTGCCGTGACGGGCTTCACCATCGATCAAGCCGTTACCATCGGGGCCGATGGCGGTAGCCTGGTTCTGACGTTCGAGGCCACAGACAACGGACTGGACGATACCGGCATCAAAAGCGCATCCCTGATGCTCAGAAGCGATAAAGGCGGGCTTTACCAATTGAATGCTGCAGCCGTTCTGAATGATGATGCCACAGGCGGCACAGCCACCTTCGAGTTTGCCAATATCTTCCCCGATGGGAACTTCACCATTGAGCGCCTATCCCTGAATGACGCGGCTTTCAACCGGACAACACTTGCGCTGGCGGAGAAAAGCTTCACCGTCATCAATCCCTATGGCGGAGACGTTAGCGCCAACAAAATCCAGGGAGACGCAGCAGCCAATGTGATTGCCGCGCGGTCCGGCGATGACACCGTCACCGGCGGCGGCGGCGACGATTCCATCACGCTGGGCGATGGCGACGACGTGGCATGGGCTGGCGCAGGTGACGCAGGCGACGACACCATTATCGGCGGCGCAGGCGATGATGTCATTGGCGGCGGCGCGGGCAACGACCTTATTGTGGGCGGGCAGCTTAGCACCAGCGACATCCGCGACCTTGTGTTCGTGGCTTATGAAGAACGACTGGACGGCGAGGACACCATCTTCGGGGGCGCCGGAGATGATACCATCCACGGCGGTAACCCGCTCCTGGACGACGACACGGACGCTGAGGGCAATCCGTATGACTATGGCTCACCAGCCAAGAACGCCATTTATGGCGGCAGCGGCAATGACAAGGTCTATGGCGCACGTGGCGATGATATCATCGGTGGCGGTGAAGGCGACGACATCATCTATGGCGGCGAAGGCCATGACGTCATCTATGGCGGCAAGAACGATGCAAATGACACCGGCACAAACGATGTTATTGATGCAGGGGAAGGCAACGATCTGGTCTTTGCATCCGGGGGCGCGGATGACGTCTCGGGCGGCGCTGATAATGACACGCTCTTTGGCGGGGCCGGCAACGATACGCTGGATGGCGACGGCGGACATGATGATATATATGGCGGCACCGGGAACGATATTCTTTCGGGCGGTACCGGCGATGATGCTTTCTATTTCAAGGAAGGCAGCGGCGCAGATATCATTCTGGACTTCGGCCTCGGGAACGACACACTGATGCTTGAAGGCTATAGCGACCGGTTCGACAGTATTTCCCAGATTTTAACGTCAGCCCACCTGACAACACAGAATGGCGCCCAGGGCCTGATGCTTAATCTGGGTGAAGGCGACAGCATCTTTCTTATCGGGGTCGACAAGCTGACTGACCTCGTCATTGAGCTGTAGTCGCGGGGGCTTTAAGGGCGGGAGCGTGAACGGATTACCTTAAAAAGGCCGCTCACGCTCGCTACCTGTCGCCCTTCGGCAACCATCCGCCCTGTCACCGCTACAAGGCCATCATCAACACCTGTAACCTCCGCCCTGCCCTCCAGCCATTCGTCCTTGAAGGCCGGGCCGATAAAATCAGTGGTCAGGCGCACGGTCACGAATGGCGGTTCGGCCACATCAAATACGGCCGTTGCCAGCAGGATATCAGCAAACGTCATGATCATGCCGCCGTGGCACGCGCCGCCAGCATTAATATGCCGGTCAGCCACGCGAAATCCGCGTACCCTACCGCTATCGTCAGCTTTTTCGAAAATCGGTCCATTTTCCCAACCAAACGGGCTGTTTGATAGAATGGGCTCAAAGCCTTCCGGCGGGTTGGCAGCCGCCACCATATCGGGTGTGGCGCGACGTGGCTCAGAGCGCATCAGCGCGACCCCATATTGCCCAGGAAATCGTGCCGCACCACATCACCGGGCTTGATGCCCAGTTCGCGGGCACGACCACCAGCAATTTCCAGCACAGCCACAGCTGGCGCCAGGGACCGGCGTGGTGTCAGCGTCTGGGGCTCAGCATTCTCAACGATATTGATGATGCTGCCGTTTTCACGGATGAAGATAATATCAAGCGGGATCAGCGTATTTTTCATCCAGAAAGACCGCATATCCGCGCTTGGAAACACAAATAGCATCCCCTTGTCGGGATCGAGCTTTCCTCGGAACATGAGGCCACGTGCCTGGGCAGGCGGCGTCAATGCCAACTCAACACCAAACTCATGGGAACCGTTTTCACTGTCTACGCGAACGAGCCCCATATCGGCCCGCGCGTGTGTGCTGACACCCAGTACAATAAGAAAAAGCGACAAGAAGAAAGCGCTAATCGCCCATCCTTGTCGCATATTCATTTTTGCACGCTTCATGGCAAACAGATGCGTCACGCATCCCCCGGAAGCGCAATTTGTGCTACCAGAGGCCCACGCTCGCCGGTACCGATGCGTACCCGCACTTCCTGGCTTGGTTCCAGGTCCGTGAGCCCCGCACGACGCAGCGTTTCGATATGGACGAAAATATCCTGAGTTCCTTCGCCGCGGGATACGAAACCATATCCTTTGGTGCGATTGAACCATTTCACCACGACATCTTCGAAGTCTGGCGAAACATCAATATCCATACCGGGATGCGAGAAAGACGAGCGGCCCAGATCTTCAGGTGCAACGGCTGTGGACAGATCGAGCGACTGAACCTCAGTCGCCTGCCGTCCTTTATCACGCACAACAGCCTGACAAACAACAGTTGTTCCTTCAGGCACTGACCGGCGCCCAACGTCTCTCAAAACAGAAAAGTGCAAAAGCACATCGCCGTCATCTTCATCGGGCACGATAAAGCCGTACCCCTTCACGGCGTCAAACCACTTGACCCTGCCAGTCACAAGCTGACTCACTTCATCGGGCCGTTCCTCTGAACAGATCGTACTACGGCCGTCCATACCATTCCCCCCTTAGGAATACCCTGCACAGGCACTAAAAATTAGCAATATCAGACAATGCTAGTCATAAAAAACGGCGCCCGCAACCATTTTGTCGCAGGCGCCGCAAAGCAACTTGTTGTTTAGCAGGCGATTTTTTAGTGATCGCCTACGTCTGGAGCCTCACCAACCTTCTCGTGATGATGCTCGATATAGTGGTTTTCGTACAACTTATCCGTCATTGGCTCGAGGAAATTTGCCACCCCGATATAGCCCACGATGGACATGACAATTGTGTATGGCAGCGCCATTTTCACCATGGTCATGTAAGACAGGCGGATCAGAGGTGCGAGTGCCGACGTCAACAGAAACAGGAATGCAGCCTGACCATTTGGCGTAGCAACCGACGGGATATTGGTGCCCGTGTTGATGGCAACAGCCATCAGGTCGAACGTGTCACGGGAAATCACGTCATTGGCAAGCGCCTTGGTCATTTCACTGATATAGACCGTTGCCACAAAGACATTATCCGAAATGGCAGACAGGAAGCCGTTGGCCATGTATAGCGCAGTGATCTGGCCGTGGCCATCAAGGCCCAGAACAAAGTCTGTAACAGGCTTGAACAGGTTGTTATCCGCAATCACGCCCACAACGGCAAAGAACACCACCAGAAGCGCGGTGAAAGGCAGGGCCTCTTCAAACGCGTGACCAATCTGATGCTCTTCGGTAATGCCTGTGAAGGCAGATGCCAGCACGATAACCGACAGGCCGATGATGCCAACAGCCGCGAAGTGGAACAGGAGCGCCACGATAAGCCACACGCCGACAATGCCCTGGATAACCAGCGAGGCCTTGTCGCGCGCCGTCCGACGCTCGCCCTGATAGGCGTCATAATCGGCAATGACGTGCATAACCTTTTCAGGAATCTTGGAGCCATAACCCATGATGCCTGTCATCTCCAGGGCTGCACAAGTAGCCAGGCCTGCGATCAGAACAGGCAAGGTTACCGGCAGCATGCGGAAGAAGAATTCAACAAATTCCCAGTTAGCCTGCGTCGCGATCAGAATGTTCTGTGGCTCGCCCACCAGTGTCATCACGCCGCCAAGGGCAGTACCAACAGCCGCGTGCATCATCAGGCTACGCAGGAAGGCACGGAAACCTTCCAGGTCTTCTGCCCTCAGCTTATCAAGCTCGTGGTCTTGCATGTGGTCGTGGTCGTGATGGAATTCCTTGCCCGAAGCCACCTTGTGGTAGATCGAGTAGAAACCAACCGAGATGGCGATCACAACAGCCGTCACCGTAAGCGCGTCAAGGAACGCGGACAGGAAAGCGGCCATAAAGCAGAACAGCAGCGACAGCATTACTTTGTTGCGTACCTTCACCAAAATCTTGGTGAACACGAACAAAAGCATGTTCTTCATGAAGTAGATACCGGCAACCATGAAGACCAAAAGGAGGATAACCTCAAGGTTTGCTTCAATTTCATGCTCCAGCGTCGCTGGCGACGTCATGCCGATGACGACAGCTTCAAAGGCGAGAAGACCGCCCGGCTGAAGCGGATAGCACTTGAGGGCCATCGCAAGAGTAAAGATAAATTCAAGAACCAAAGCCCAACCAGCCACGTAAGGGCTGACGAAATAGAATAGCAGTGGGTTGATGATCAGAAAGGCCAGAATGGTAAATTTGTACCATTCGGCGGAGTTACCCAGGAAGTTCCTACCCGCTGGGTTCGCGAAAAGCGACGCCATATTATTTTCCTCTTTACTGTTCAGCCCGTTTTGTTTCAGGCAAAAGATACAGGGCTTGCTTTTACTGCGCGACGGGACCCAAATCAAGCCAAACCCTTTGACCGGGCATGCAGCATGGGTCAAAGGTTGATCTTGCGCATGCTTGCTCTGCAGATTACCGTTAATAAGACGATCAAGCGGGTGAGAACGGCAACAATTCATGGAAAAAATTTTCGCATCTCTGTCTGACTGGCATCAGTCCGGGCTCAAGACCGCACTTGCCGTGGTCACCAAGACATGGGGATCGGCACCCAGAGGCGTCGGCAGCCTCATGGCAATCGCAAGCGATGGCCGTTTCGAAGGGTCGGTATCCGGCGGCTGCGTTGAAGGCACCGTGATCGCGGAAGCCAATCAACTGGCCCATGTCGGCGGCAGCAAGTTTCTGAGCTTCACCGTCTCCAGCGAGCAAGCCTGGGAAGTCAGCCTGGCATGCGGGGGACAGATTGAGATTTTAATCATTGCCCTGTCCGGTGATGTATCGGGCAAAGCCCGGGCACTCTGTGACGCAATCAAAGCACGGAACGCGGGCTATGTAGCATTTGACCTGAACACCGGCACATTCGAGTTTCAGCCCACGGGTGCACCATCTGACCTCGCTTTTGACGATAACAGACTGACACTGCCGGTAACGCCGAAATACCGGCTGATGATCATTGGGGCTGTGCACATCGCCCAGCATCTGGCGCCGATCGCGACCGATGCCGGATATGACGTGACCATCATTGACCCGCGCGCGGCCTTTACCGAAAGCCGTTCCTTCGGTGATGCGACCCTCATTGAAGACTGGCCGGACGACTATCTAGCCAAGGCAAGCCTGGATGGTCATACGGCCGTTGTCACCCTGACGCATGATCCAAAGATCGATGACGTGGCCCTTATCCCGGCACTGAAAAGTGATGTTTTCTATATCGGCAGCCTGGGCAGCAGGAAAACCCACAGCGCGCGCCTGAGCCGCCTTGAGAAGAAGGACTTCAGCAACGAAGACCTCAAGCGCATCCATGGCCCTGTGGGGCTGGATATCGGTGCCAAGACCCCGGCAGAAATCGCCATCTCCATCATGGCGGAAATCACACTTGTACGCAGGGGCCACTGATGGAATTCCGGGAGATTAGCACGCAGGAAGCCGAAGGATGGTCGCTGGCGCACAGCGTGCGGGCGGGCGATAAGAAACTACCCAAAGGCCTGACGCTGACGGCGGATCATATTGCAGCCCTTAGCGCGCAGGGAATCAGCAGGCTGTATGCTTTTCGCTTGGATAAGGATGACATCCCGGAAGATGAAGCCGCTGGGGCTGTGGCCCGACAGGTCGCAGGCCCGGGCCTGAAACTTGGGCTTTCCACACGCGGCCGATGCAATCTGCATGCTGTACAAGCTGGTCTTTTGCTGGCGCCAGCCGCGCTGAACAGCGTGAATGAGGCAGATGAGGCAATCGCGCTGTCCACCCTGCCGGACTTTGCCCCCGTGGCAGAAGGACAATTGGTGGCGACCGCAAAGATCATCCCCTATGCGGTCAAGCGCGCCAGCCTGGACAGGGTGTCTGCGCTAGAAGGCAAGCTCTCGGTCGCGCCCTTCCTGCCATTTAAGGCCCACTTGCTGGCAACCGGCCAGGAACTCTCGGACAAAGCCTACCGAATGACGGAAAACCGGCTGTCGGGCCTTCAGGGTACGATTGAGGCCCACACCAGTTGCGGTCATACCGTCAAAGCCCTCGGCGCGGCATTGAAGCACGCTGCGGACCAGACCCCGGACCTTCTTTTAATCCTGGGGCTTTCCGCCATCAGTGACCGACGCGATGTCATCCCCGCCGCGCTGGAAGCCGCCGGCGGCGAGATTATCTCGCTTGGCATGCCGGTGGACCCGGGAAATCTTTTGATGCTGGGCAGCCTGAAGGGAATCACTGTGATCGGCCTGCCCGGCTGTGCCCGATCCCCTGCCCTGAATGGCCTTGACTGGGTTCTGGAGCGCTTCGCCGCCCGGCTACCCATTGGCCGCGATCATATCGCAGGCATGGGCGTTGGCGGGCTTCTAAAGGAAACACCATATCGGCCAGAGCCTCGCGCACCCCTGCATGCACAAGGCCAAATTCAGGTTCAGCCCATTGTATTGGCGGCTGGTCGCTCAAGCAGGTCAGGTGCGCAAAACAAGCTGCTGTCGCGCATGAACGGCCACAGTGTTATCCGGCAAAGCCTTTCCGCAATAACCCAGGCAGCGTTTAGCCCCCCAATCGTGGTCACTGGTCATGAAGGCGATGCCGTTGAAGCCGCCCTTTCCGGCATGAAATACAGGCGCCTTCACAATGATGGCTTCCAAACCGGCATGGCCAGCAGCCTGAAAATGGGGCTCGCCGAAATGCCCGAAAGCGCAGAGTTCGCCTGCGTGTGCCTTGGTGACATGCCCTTTGTAAAACCAGAGACCCTGCAAGCTTTATGGCAAGCTGGCAGGCGCCTGTCAGAGTTCAAGATATTCATCCCCACCTTCAACGGCAAACGCGGCAACCCAGTGCTGTGGCACCGGGATATGGTGGACATGCTGATGACCGTTGAAGGCGACAAGGGCGGCAGGCACCTTATTCATGATCAGGAGGCACTGGTCTGCGAGGTGCCGGTGGACGACCCGGGCATATTGATTGACCTGGATACGCCAGAGGCACTGGCCCAGTTTGGAGCCACGCCGGATTAGGCTAAGGCAGCAGCTCCAGGATTTCATCTTGGCTCATGGCCAGCACTTCCGCAACCAGGCCATAGGAAAACCCAGCGCGCATCATGGCTGCTTTCTCTTTTTCCAGCTTGCCTTCCACATCCCTGTCCGCGCGGCGAAAGGAACCAAACCGGCGGCGACGCACATAGGCTGCGGCGGCCTGCCTGTCTGCATCAACGTCGCCATCCTCACGCGCTTCATTCAGCGCGGCCTCTGCAATATCCGCGGGAACACCCTTATAGCGGAGATCCTGCGCAATCATGCGCGTGGGCTTGCCCTTGCGGATCAGCGCCTCCACGCGGCTGCGGGCATATGTTGCATCGTCCACATAGCCGTAGCGAACACATTTGGCGACCACAGTATCCACCCAGCCGCGCTGCTCGTCGGTTGGCGGGGCGCTGTCCTCATTACGGCGCCTGATTTTGCGTTCCAACACCGCGCGCAGGTTGGCTTCTGTGGTGGCGAAGCGCCCAAGATAATGCAGCGCCGCGCGCTCAAGATAGCCTTCGCTGACCTTGCGCCGCCCCTGCTTTCGGGCATTGGGTTTTTCTTCCTTGCCCTGGGTCACATGGCCTCCACCGCACCAAGAAAGCGATCAATCTCCTCCTTGGTATTATAATAGTGCGGTGATACGCGCACTGTGGTGTCGATCCCGCGGGCAGCCAGGTCAAGGCGGGTGTGAACCACGCTGGCAATCTGAACATTGATCCCCTCTGCCGCCAGGTGCTTCTTGACGTCCCCCGCCTGCAGGCCTTCGCGGTTGAAGGTAATGATGGCGGCATTGGCATCTGCAGGACAGGTGCCGATCACCCCCGGCAACCGGTAAAGCTTATCGCGCAGATAGCCTGCCAGCGTCTGAATTCGCTCATAGCAGGCCTCTGGCCCCAACGACTGCAGATACCGCACCGCTGCACCAAACCCTAACTGGTTAACGACTGACCGCTCCCAGTCCTCAAACACCCCTGCGTCTGTGCGCAAGTCGTAGCTGTCTTCGGCCACCCAGGCTGCCGCCTGGTTTGACAGAAATACCGGATCAAGGCGCTTGAGCGCGTCAGACTGCACATACAAGAACCCGACGCCGCGCGGCCCGCGCAGGAATTTGCGTGATGTACCCGCCAGCATATGGCAGCCGATCTCACCCACATCCACGCGCATCTGCCCCACGGTCTGGCAGGCATCCAGCAAGTAAAGCACGCCCCGGTCGCGCGCGATGCGCCCCACATCAGCCACTGGGTTCACCTGCCCGCTCGATGAAGGCACCATGGCAATGGCGATCAGTTTGGTCCGGTCATCAACCAGGCTTTCAAGATGGTCAACATCCAGCGTCCCGTCCTGGCCTGCCCGCGCCACCCGAACTTCCAGACCAAAGCGGTCCCGAAGCTGCAGGAAGGAAACGAAGTTGCTGCAGTATTCATTGAAAGCCGTCACGATATTGTCGCCGCGCTCAAACGGCACACTGTAGAAGGCCTTTGCCCAGGCTTCGACCGCACTCCCCGTCAGCGCCATCTCGTCCCTGCGCGCACCCAGAAGGCTTGCAATGGCCTCATAAGCGCCCTCAAGGGCCTCAGACTGTTGCTCTTGCGCAACATAGCCGCCGTGGTAAATCTCCTGCGCCAGATGGGCCTCAATCGCGTCGATCACCGGCGTCGGCATCAGCGAGGAACCGCAATTATCCAGATGAAGCGTAGTGTTTGTGCCCGGGGTCTGTTCCCTCACACTATTGATCAAATCGTTACTGAAACTGGATGACAGCAGTGTCATTTTTTGGCCTCAATCCTCTTCTATTCGGGCGGTGCGTTTAACTAAAGGGCCAGAATTCACTTGCGCAGTCAGGGAACAGACTGTAATTCAGCCGTAATATTCAAGCACATGACTGTTTCTGAGTGAACAGGGAATGGTAGGTCAAAATCAAGCGCTTTTTTGGCCTAGGCATTTGTGTGCTAAATATGTAATTTATATAAAGTTTCGGCGTGCCGAAGGCTTTGTGTTTTGTTTTGTTAGGGTCCGGCCAAGGTAAAATCTTGGGGCAAATATGGTTGAAGCCGACGTAATGACTGATGTGACACCAACACAAGATCCAACGCTTCCACGGCGCTATTCGGATTTTGACACGCTTGTTGAAGCAATCGAGTACGCGGCCAAAGGGCTTCGCGGCCCGAATTTCTTTAACGCCCGTGGCGACTTGGTGGAATCACTTCCGTGGCGAGAAGTACGCGACCGTGCCGAAGTGATCGGCCGCAAACTTGTCGGCATGGGATTCGAGAAAGGCGACCGGATCGCCCTCATCGCCGAAACCAGCGCTGATTTCGTCTGTTTCTTCGTAGGCTGCCAGTACGCCAGCGTACTGCCGGTGCCACTGCCCCTTCCGACCTCCTTTGGTGGTAAGGACGGCTATGTGTCCCAGCTTCAGATGCAGATGCAAAGCTGTGACGCCAATGGCCTGATGGCCCCCTCCTTCATGGATGAGATCGTCTCAGAAGCCATTGAAGGCATAAAACTGCGCTTCTCCGGCTCATACCAGGACTATCTGAATGCCGAAGGCAATGGCGATGTTCGCCTGCCTGAGCCTGATGATTTGGCCTACCTGCAGTATAGCTCGGGTTCTACCCGCTTCCCGCACGGTGTGGCTGTAACGCATCGGTCGCTCTTGTCCAACACCCACGGCATGGGCTACCACGGCGTTCACATCGGCGAAGATGACCGCTGCTGCTCATGGCTGCCGTTTTATCATGACATGGGCCTCGTGGGCACATTGTTGACCACGCTGACGACCCAGGTGTCGGTTGACTTTATCCCGACCGAAGAATTCGCGCGCCGTCCGCTTTCATGGCTGCGCGTGCTCAGCGCCAACAAAGGCACCATCACCTACAGCCCGACCTTCGGGTTTGACATCTGCTCACGCCGGGCAGCGCTCCGCTCCAGCGCCATGGAAGGCCTTGACCTTTCACACGTGCGTGTGGCCGGTTGCGGCGCGGAAATGATCCGCCCTGAAGTGATGCGCGCCTTCTATGAGACCTTCAAGGATATCGGCTTCAAGATGGAAGCCTTCCTGCCAAGCTATGGCCTTGCGGAATGCACCCTTGGCGTCAGCTTCGGCGCTGTTGGCAAAGGCATTGAGGTAGACCTTATTGAAGAAAGCATGCTCACCGGCGACAAACATGTGCTGGTCAACGGCTCCGACGAGGCACCGCGCATGCGTGAGGTTGTCAACTGCGGCAAGCCGCTGCCGGAATATGACGTTGAGATGCGCGATGAAGACGGCAATGTGGTGCCTGAGCGCACCGTTGGCCGTGTGTTCCTGCGCGGCACGTCGGTGATGCGTGAATATTTCAATGACCCGGAGACAACCCGCGCGGTCCTGAGCCCTGAAGGCTGGTTAGATACCGGCGACATGGGTTACATGAAGGACGGCTGCATCTATATCGTGGGCCGCGCCAAGGATATGATCATTGTCAACGGTCGCAACCATTGGCCGCAGGACATCGAATGGGCTGCCGAACAGCTGCCGGGCGTGAAAACCGGCGATGTGGCCGCGATCTCCATCCCTGGCGAAAACGCCGAAGAAGTACCGCTCATTCTTGCGCAGTGCCGAATTCTCGAGACCGACGACCGGATCAAGTTCGTAGCGGCGCTCAAGAAACATATCCAGTCCTCGACCGGCATCAATTGCATGATCGAACTGGTGCCGCCACGGTCCCTGCCCCGCACGTCTTCGGGCAAGCTGAGCCGCGTAAAGGCCCGCAACGAGTATCTCGCCGGTAACCTCCAAGCCATCGCAAGCTAGACATGGCCAAGACCGCTTCCCTGAAGGGTGACCAGAAAACTGTCGCACTTACGGGCGCGACCGGCTTTCTTGGCGGCCATGCTGTCGATTGCTACCTTGAGGCCGGCTACTCTGTAAAGGCGCTTACCCGCCGTCAACAACCCGAACGGGAGGGCGTGACCTGGGTTTCCGGAGACCTGGATGACGACACCGCCCTCAAGAGCCTGTGCGCTGGCGCCGATGTACTGGTGCATATCGCAGGCCTCACCAAAGCGCTCAACCGCGACACTTTTTTCGACGTGAATGTGGGCGGCACCAAGCGCCTGATGGATATCGCCGCGAAAGCAGACGTCAGCCACGTGGTGCATGTATCCTCCATGGCCGCGCGGGAGCCGATGCTGTCCCACTATGGCGCCAGTAAACGCGCGTCAGAACTGGTGCTGACAGCCCGCAATTGGCCCTTTACCTGGACCATCGTGCGCCCACCCGCCATCTATGGTCCTGGTGACAAGGAAATCCTGAAGCTTTTCAAGGCGCTTAAATTCCGCCTTCTGCCCGCACCCGGCAGCCGCCACAATCGCTTCGCCATGATCCATGGCCGCGATATGGCGTCAGCCTTGGTGGCGCTATCTGACGGCAACAACAAAAGCGCGGTCCTAGAACTGGATGACGGCAAAGCGGGTGGCTACACGCTTGCGGATGTCGCGGAAGCGCTGGCGGGCAAGCATGACAAGCCTCCTTTCATCCTGCCGATCCCCTTCCCCGTCCTGGGTCTCATTGGCTTCATCAACGGCCTGGCAGCCAATCTGATCCGGCGGCCAGCAATGCTGACCATGTCCACCGCACGCTACCTGTGCCACAAGGACTGGACGGTCCGAAATGCACGCCGCCCGCATCTGGCCAACTGGTCGCCGCAATATGACCTTAAAGCAGGCCTAAAGAGCACGATCGACTGGTATCGAAAAAACGGGCTTTTATGATGGCGCGCGTCCCGATATAAGGACGCTATGCAATCCCGCACAAAATTATTTGAGATAGGCAGACACGATGGCTAAAGCGGAAACCATTGAAAAGATTTACGAATTGATCGAACCGCTGAATAAAAAGGGTATCGATCTCGCGCCGGAAGTTACGTTCGCGTCTGACCTTGAACTTGATTCCCTGACGGTTATGGACCTTGTGGCCGACATTGAGGACGAGTTCGACATTGTTTTGCCGCTCAATCTGTTGCCTGAGCTAGAAACCATCGCCCACGTTGCCGATGCCGTAGAGAAAATCCTGGAAAAAGGCTGATTACCCGTGGACTTGCTGGATAAGTTTGATTCAATTAGCGCACTTCGCGCCTCGCTTCCTTTCGAGAAGGCCGACCCCTTCACCGTTGTGATGGAAGAGATCATCTCCGAAACCGAAGCCGTGATCGGCGGTCGCCGCACCATCCTTGCTGGCACCAACAACTATATGGGCATGACCTTCAACGAGGATGCCATCGAAGCAGCCAAGCAGGCGCTGGATGATTTCGGCACCGGAACAACTGGCAGCCGGTCCCTGAACGGCACCTACCTGAGCCACAAGAAGCTTGAAGAGACCATCGCCGATTTCTACGGGATGGAGCACTGCATGGTCTTCTCGACCGGCTATCAGGCCAACCTGGGGATGATCTCCGCGCTCGGCGGCAAGGACGACTTTGTCATCATCGACGCCGATAGCCACGCTTCCATCTATGACGGTTGCTCCATGGGCAATGCCACCATCGTGCGCTTCAAGCACAATGACGTGGAAAACATGGAACGTCGCCTCAAGCGCCTGCCCGAAGATGCTGGCAAGCTTGTGGTGATCGAAGGTATTTATTCCATGCTGGGCGACGCGGCGCCAGTTAAGGAGCTCCTTGAAGTTGCAAAGAAATACGGCTGCATGACGCTGGTTGACGAAGCTCACTCGATGGGCTTCTGCGGCGAAAACGGCCGCGGCATCGCCGAAGCCGAAGGTGTGGAGCACCTGGTGGACTTTTATGTCGGCACTTTCTCTAAATCTGTCGGCACCGTTGGCGGCTTTGCCGTCTCCAACCACCCTAAATTCGATGTACTGCGGTACGTCAGCAGGCCCTACATTTTTACCGCCAGCCCACCACCAAGCGTGGTGGCCAGCGCGATCAAATCAATCGAGGCGATCAAGCGCGGCTCCAACCGCCGGGCCCACCTGTGGGAAAACGCCAAGCGCCTGCATGCGGGCCTTAAGGAAGCGGGTTTCGACCTGTGTACCGACAAGGCTGAGAGCCCCATCATCGCCGTGCACCTACCTGATGTGATGATCGGCACCAAATTCTGGGAACAGCTGATCATGGAAGGTGTGTATGTGAATATGGCGGCACCGCCTGCGACGCCCGCAGGCATGTTCCTGATGCGCGTCAGCGTGTGCGCCCAGCACACCACTGAGCAGATCGACGAGATCATCAAGCGCTTCAAGATCACGGCCGAAAAGGTCGGCCTTGACCTGAAGCCCTAGCAGTTATCCAAGCTGGATAAAACAAAGGCGGCTCACTGGCCGCCTTTTTCTTTTCCTATTTGAAGGGCTTACTTGAAAGCGCCCTTGCGCTTGAGGCCCCAGAAAAGGGAAATGCCCGACAGGATCGGGTGCCTGCGCATGCGGTCCGTGACCGTGATCTCAACGCCTGAGTGGCGCTTGATCTTCCAGGCCAGATAATCAATGCCGCCGTCGAACGTCATAGCGGCCTTCACAAGGCGCATGAAGCTGACAAACTTGCCGTTGCAGCGGCGCGCAAACCATTTAAGACGCGGCACAACGCGCTCAGTGCGTGGCGGCTGCTTGATCGGCGGGATTGGCCCCGGGACAATGCCCATGGCTTCTTCCGCAAGTGCTGTCAGCGCGTCATAGCGGTCCTGGTCCAGGAGGTAAATCTCAAGGCCCTTGCCGCGGCGCTCGGAACGAAGTTCTGCTGCGTAGGTCTGCTCGAACGCTTCCACCCACAGGTCGCGCGAGTTGGTCGCACCAGGGATCAGTTCCAGCAGATTATTGATCATTGTTTTCATCGCCTGCGCCACATCGCCCGCGATCGACTGTTTCGTCATCTCATCCTTTGGCAGAAGGAGGATACAAGGCTGGCAGAAACGCGCCCACACGGAAACATTCAGGCATTCGGGGCGCACCCGGAAAGCGAAATCAGAACGCGACAGCACCGCATATTTGCAGCGCACCGTCATGCCGGCCACTTCCTGCTCGTGGTAGAAAACATTTGGTGGGCAGATCTGGTTCGCGATCGCAAGCCATCGTTTCTTGTACGCTTCCTTGTAGCTGTCCACGATAACGTAGAAATCCAGGACTTTTTCCTCAATGTCTCCTGTGCGCAGGCACGAGCCATAGAAGAGAATGCCCGATACACAGTCGCCGAATTTGTCAGCCACAGCCCGAGCGGCCTGGTTGACAGCATCCGGCACCGGGCGCTTCCACTCGTCCAGGATAAAGGTCGTCAGTTCCTGATCAGCTTTACTAGTCATCATGGTCCCTATTTTAGCGACACAAATGTTAATGCCCTATTGCCACGGAGTATAATTTCTTTCCCCGGTGTTGGGTAATATATTTCGCCATCAAGTGTTACAGGATCAATACCATCGATGCGAATCTCGTCGGCGCGGCGGGTATGGACCCCACCAATTGTCTTCTTGCCGAAGCCGCCAGTCAACAGCCCCTTTACCGCACGGAACACATTTCCGGCACCGGCTTCTACGGCTGAAAACTTCAAACCGCCCCGGCCTTCTTTCCCGTATGGTCGCATACCAAGAAGAAGCCTGTCGAGGGTCGTCATCATCACAGCGGCAAATTCGCCAGTGAAGCGGCCACCACCCTTGATGGTTACGGTCATCGGATCAGAAACCATCAGGCGCTTGTCCCGGCTCAGCCCAAAAGCAGACGCCAGCAGCTTCAGTATGGCCACAACATGAGCAAGACCATTGGGCATGCCCGCATTATAGGCGTGGTCACGGCACCAGTGAATACCTTTCACAACACCCGCCGTGCCAAAGAATGTCCCTACACGAGGAGGTTTGCCGTCACCCAGATCAAGTTCGATCAGGTTCATGCTCACCAGCCTGTCTGCGATGCCGCCTTCCTTGGCAATCTGGATCAACCGCCTGAAGACCTTCTCCGGCCGCCCCTTGAAGCCAAGGTCGGCTGCCGTCATGTTGGTCTTGCCGCCAGGCAGGAAGGCAATCGGCGGAATAACAGTGAACGGGTTGTTGTGCAGAATGGAAGCCAATACAGCACCAATCGTACCGTCGCCGCCATTGATAATCAGCATGTCTGGGTTGGCGCGCGCAAACAGCGCCAGCGCCTCATCAATGCTATCGATGCCACTCAGTTCAAAATGCACCACATTGGCGCTTTCATCCACCACACGACGGATCGCCTCAATCCGCGCGGCATTGGTGGTGCTGAGCGGATTGGAAATAATCGCGATAAGCGGCACAGTCGCGCCAGACTGAATACTGCTTTTTTCCAGTTGCATGGTGTCAAACTCTTGTAACAAAGCCCGCCTAAACACTAGGTTCGGACGCTTCTATCAAACTTTCGCCGCCTTCATACAGTGAAATGGGCCCTGACGCAAATAGAGTAGGGCTTTTCGCGGCCTTTCGCCGCAGCCTTCATCAGCGCCTGCGCAGCTTCCGCCGCTTTTCCTTCTGTTCCTCATCGGCCCCGAAAATGTATTTCAGGTTCACGGGCATGTCTTTCACGCCCTCTTCAGCGGTGAAAACCACCTCTTCCACATCTGGCTTACCGAGCCCCAGCTTGGGATTGTTGGAAAAGCCGAAACCTTCCGAAAAGAAGTCTGCTTTACCGTTGGCATTCCGGTCATGCATGACGACCAGCGTGTAATCGCCCAGCCCAGGCATGGGAACGCAGATTTCCTGGCCTTCGGCTTCCGTCTTTACGTCAACCCGAACCAGCTTCTTGCCTTTTTCAAGGAAATCATCTGCCGTGGGGCCATACACCTGCACCCGGATGTTGCCTTCAAGGT
The DNA here is from genome assembly GCF_001550065.1 of Kordiimonas lipolytica. The sequence goes on along the minus strand of NZ_LRUB01000022.1, from coordinate 81,540 downwards.
CCTTAAGGCCTTGAATGGATACCTTTACAAATGACTGACCCACATCAGGCGCCTCACACTGCGCCATGTCATGCTCGACAGTCGCCGGGTCAACTTCTGCTGAAGCTAGAGCTGGCAGGCTTATTCCCCCTGCAATCATGCAGGCTGCCACCATCATACTCGAAACATGACTCGATTTAATCAGCATATACTTCTCCAGGTGCCCCGCATATGTTTGCAAATGGCGGCCGATGGTGGCGAAAATATGTCCCATATGACGACAAATTGGGTATAACTCAACATGCTTTTGCCTTCTTTGCCACCTCAAAGAAGAAAAGGCTCTTGCAACAAGGCTCATAGGGGTGTAGCGCCAAAGCATGTTTACTCGCATCGATCAATATATTCTGCGGCAAATTCTGGGACCGCTTTTCACGACCCTGGGTATCGCAGCTTTGTTGCTGATTCTTGAACGTATGCTCAGGTTGTTTGATTTTGTCGTCAACCAGGGCGGGCCGGTTGAGGTCGTGTTCCAGATGCTGGCGAACCAGGTGCCGCATTATATGGGGCTGGCGCTGCCGATCGGATTGATGCTGGGCACACTTCTGGCCTTCCGCAAAATCTCCCTTTCCAGCGAGTATGACGCCATTACATCGTCGGGCATTGGCCTGAACCGGCTGGTAAGGCCAGTGCTTGCGCTGTCGCTGGTGCTGGTAATTGTAAACACCATTCTTGTGGGCTGGGTGCAGCCTTATGGCCGCTATGCCTATAGAAGCCTGGTGTTCGACCTCAGAAGCGGCGCTCTGGGCGCAAGCATCCGCGTGGGCGAGTTTGTCGATATTGGCGACAACATTACGCTGATGATCGAAGAATCTCGCGACCAGGGCGCAGAGCTTCTGGGAATCTTCATGGAACGCCGCAGTGACGGCCGCAGCCTGGCCGTCAGCGCCGAACGCGGCGGCTTTTTCGCGACAGATGACGAGAACACCATTCTGCTTCGCCTTTTCAACGGCGTGCTGATTGATCTTAACGAAGGCCAGAACAAGCCACGCGTTCTCAAATTTGACCAGCAGGACCTGACCGTGAAACTCCCCGCCAAGGAGGCCTTCCGCGAACGCGGCGGCGAAGAGCTGGAGATGACGCTGCCTGAGCTTTGGCAGGAGAAGGACAATCCGACCCTGCCCACTGAAGAACGCGCCGCCTTCAACGGCAACTTCCATTGGCGTGTGATGCATTCAATAACCTTCCTGATCCTGCCGTTCCTGGCGATCCCCCTGGGGATTACCAACAAACGAACGGGTAAAGGCACCGGCATCGTGGTCGGGCTGACGCTTTTGATCCTCTATAACGAATTCATGGAAGCGATGGAGACTGCGGTTCAGAACGGGGCATCGCCCTATGGCACCATCTGGCTGTTATTCGCCGCATTCTCTCTCTTGAGTTTCACCCTGTTCCATATTGCGGCCAACAAGGTGGGCGGTGAACCGCTCGCCTGGGTCGACAAGAGCTGGGCCTTCATCAGCGGGCCGATCAAGCGCCTGTCCAAGAAAGTCATGGGGGTTAGCGACTGATGCTTGATAGACGCACACTTCGCCGCCTGTTTGTGCCGTCCCGGACGCTGGCACGCTATATGGTGCGCATGCACCTTGGCCGCTTCTTCGGCATCCTCATCGGCCTCACGGCGGTTTTGCAGATGCTGGACCTTCTGGCTACGTCTGACGAAATCATGGCAGCCGAAGGCGCCAACTGGGTTTCGCTACTGTCTTATGTCAGCATGCGGGCACCCCAACTGATCAGCCAGTTCGTGCCCTTTACCGCCCTATTGGCAACGCTCCTGACGCTCGCGACGCTTAATCAGCATTCCGAAGTGGTGGTGATGAAGGCAAGCGGCCTGTCGGCGCACCGTATTTTGCTGCCGCTCGGCATCGCGTCATTCATTATCGCCGCCAGCCATTTCCTCTTTAACGAGACAGTTGTTGTAAAGGCAAACGCCGATCTGGAATATTGGCAGGACAATGGCTATGCCGTCGATCTGCCGCCAAGCGCTGGCCCGTCAGGCCGTGTCTGGATCAAGGAACACAAAACGGTGGTGTTGGTTGAAGCCGTGAGCCAGATACGGAACCGGGTGGTGCTCGATAAAGTCTCCCTGTTTGAGCGCGACGACAAGGGCAAGCTTGAGGCGATGGTCCATGCAGATTTCGCTTGGTATCAGGACGGCCGCTGGACCCTTCATGAAGTACGCCGGTTCGACGCGGGCACGCATGAGATGACCATTCACCCAAGCCAGCCATGGGATTTGGAGACCCGCCCGGAACGCTTTCAGGCCCTGACGGTTAAGCCGGACCATGTGTCCTTCCCCAAACTGTGGCAGTCGATGCAGGAACTAAAGAAAGACGGCCTACCCACCGCGCGCCTGATGGCCAGCTTCCTGCAAAAGATGGCCGGGCCTGCCTCATCGCTCCTGATGCCGCTTCTGGCCGCTGTCGCCGCCTTCGGCGTGCACCGTGCGGGCAACCTGGTGATCCGGGTCGTGTTCGGCATGGCGCTTGGTTTCAGCTTCTTCGTGGCCGACAATTTCATGCTGGCAATGGGCGAATTTGGCGTCGCACCGCCGTTCCTGGCAGCATGGGCGCCCTTCTTCCTGTTCCTTGTGGTTGGCTATGCCGTGATTTTCCATACTGAGGAAGGCCGTCTGCCCAGAAAAGCCAAGAAGCTCCAAGAGAAGCCCATAGCCGGTGAGTGACATGGACAAGAAGCAGCCGCCTGCCCGGCCTGAAAAAAACCAGAACAGGGCACAAGTGGCCGGTGGCGCGGGGTTCGCTTTCCTTGGGCGCATGGGCGCACTGATTGAGGCTGTCTCGGTTATCGCCTTCACTTGGTATTATGGCGCCCCCACCTTCGGCCTGTTCGCGGTTCTCTGGTCCTATGTGAAAGTCTCAACCGCCGTGTCCGACGCCGCCATGACCACCGCATTGCAGCGGTTTGTGCCCAAGGCGAACGGGAGCGACCCCGAACTGGCCGTGGGCTATGCACTGAAGTTCAGCTTCCTGATCGCCGCAGCCATTGCCATTGCCACCTTCTATGCCGCACCGAAGCTTGCAACCATGATCAGCGCCGCCGAAGATGACGCAGACCACCTGATCAGCGTGATCCGGGTCTATGTCTGGGTGCTGCCTTTCTGGACGATGGTTGAGGTGGGGACCGCCGCCATCCGCGCACGCAGGAAGTTCGGCCCCGAAATCCGCGTGCGGGTTTTCTACGAACAGGGCCTTCGCCTGATGGCCGCTGTCGGCTTCGCGCTGATGGACTATATGACCTACGGGCTTTTCCTGGCACATCTTGTCAGCGTGGTATTGTCTGCGGCGCTGGCACTTCGCTTGGTGGCCAAACATTATGATTTCGCGATGGTACTGCGCGCGCCAATGACCGGCCCTATGCCCAGGGCCATGCGTCAGTATGGCTTCACCGTGATGCCGGCAAACCTGATCAAGAAGCTGTTCAGCGAGTTCCCGGTCATGTTCCTCAATTACCTGCTGCCGGGCGCCGATGGCGCGGCGGCGGGTGGCTATTATGCCGTAGCCCGCAAGATCGCCAGCGCCCTGCAGGCCGTGCGCATGACGTTTGAGTATGTCATGGCGCCCCTGGCGGCAGAAAAGGATGGCCACGGCGACCACGCCGCACTGCAGGACATGTTCAGCTACGCAACCCGCCTGTCGGTCACGCTTGCGCTGCCATTTGGTGCCGCCCTTGTGCTGGCGCGCAATGATATCCTTGCCGCCATGGAACCTGAATTCCAGGCCGCAGCCGCTGCCATGTCCATCCTGTGCGCGGGGCGCGTTCTTGAAGCCGCAACAGGCCCATCAAGCGCGATCATTGAAATGCTCGGCCACAGGTCACTGCCCACCATCAACGGCGTGTTCGGCCTTATCACCCTTTTGCTTCTCGGCAACTGGCTGATCCCCCTGTACGATGTTACAGGCGCTGCCATTGCCGCCGCATCCGGCCTTAATGTCACGGCACTCCTGGGGCTTGCAGAAACCTATTTCATTTTCAAGCTATGGCCTTATGACCGCCATGCCCTGCGCCCCCTGATCGTATCGCTTTTCACAAGCGGCATCATGCTGTCGCTTATCCCTGCCAGCAACCACTGGCCGGTTCCTGTGGGCATCGTGGGGGCAATCGCGGGCCTCTTGATATCTGTGATGATCCTGGTGCGCTACGGCCTGAACCACGAAGACGCAAACGCCCTTGGCCGCATCGGCAAGCTGAAACCCCTGAAAAAGCTGGCCCCCTGACATGACCGCTGAGATTACATTCGAAGACTTCCTACGCGTAGACATCCGCGCAGGCACCATCCTTTCCGCCACCGATAACGCCAAGGCGCGCAAGCCCGCCTATGTGCTTGAAGTGGATTTCGGCCCGGACTTTGGCGTCAAGACAACCTCGGCCCAGATCACCGAAGAACACACAAAGGAAGGCCTTGTGGGCATGCAGGTGCTGGCGGTCATGAATTTCCCACCCAAGCGCGTGGCTGGCGTGAAATCAGAGGTGCTGACGCTGGCGACCATGGAAGAAGATGGCCGCACCGTGCTGATCACGCCATCCAAGCCCGTGCCGAACGGCACCCGCTTGCTTTAAGGCCCTGCCTGCCTTAAGTCAGAACACAGTCAATATTTCCGGGGAGCGACGCGTGAGCGACATCATCATCAAAGAAATCACCGATGTGAAGGGCCTGAAGGACTTCGTGAACGCCACGCGGCAGGTGTATGCGAATGACCCCAACTGGATCCAGCCCCTGATGATGGAGCGGATGGACGCCATTCGCCGCGACAAGAACCCCTATTATGAGCATGCGGAAGTCGCCCACTGGGTGGCCTATGAAGGCGGGAAGCCCGTTGGCCGCATCACCGCCCAAGTGGACGCGCTGGCGCAGGAAAAATGGGGCCCGAACCTTGGTCATTTCGGCTTTTTTGAAGCCACCACGAAGGACGTGGCCGACAAGCTGCTGGCCACCGCCGAAGCCTGGCTCAAGGCCCGCGGCATGACGCGCATGCAGGGGCCGTGGTCCCTCAACACCGCCGAAGAGGTCGGCACGCTGATCAAGGGCTTTGACACGCCGCCCGTGTTCATGATGCCCCACGGCCGGCCCGAATACGACGGCTGGCTGAAGGCCCACGGCCTTGAGAAAGCCAAGGACATGCATGCCTTCCGGCTCGACCTGAACATGCCCGTGCCCGAGCGCGCCAAACGCATCGTCAAGATGGCCGAGAAGAACAAGAAGGTCACCATGCGCGAGATCGACATGAAGCGTTTCGACGCCGAGGTCGCCACGGTGCTCGAAATTTATAACGAGGCATGGTCGGAAAACTGGGGCTATGTGCCCTTCACCAAACACGAAGTCGAGCATGGCGCCAAAGCCCTGAAGCCGGTGGTGAAGCCCTACCGCACCATGATTTGTGAATATGAGGGCGAGCCCGTCGCCTTCATGCTGACAATCCCGGACGTGAACCACAAGATCCGCGATCTTGACGGCAAACTGTTCCCGTTCGGCTGGGCCAAGGTGGCCTGGCGCATGATGAACGGCAAAGAGGACCGCTGCCGCGTGCCGCTGATGGGTGTGCGCAAGAAGTTCCAGAAAGGCCCCCTCGGCGCCGCCATGGCCATGTGGATGATCCAGGTAAGCCAAAGGAACGTGATGGACCGCGGGGCTTACTTTGGCGAGCTTGGCTGGATTCTTGAGGATAACGAGGGGATGATCAGCATTCTCGAAGAGATCGGCTGCGAGATTTACAAGACCTACCGCGTCTATGAGAAAGCGATTGGGTGAGGACCTAAGTATGAAACGAGCAGTTCATGTTGCGAACATTGCGCTGCTGATGCTGCTCTCTGCCTGTGATAACGATCAGGCTCAACCTGAAGCAGGACTTATGCCTCAAAACGCAATGATCACCCCTGCTGACATAACGCCCGAGATGATTGAGGAAAGTCAGCGGCAATATGCAAAATGGTATGCTGGACTTCCCAAACTTTCCGGAAAAATGCTCGCCCAACTGCAATCGATAGAACCATCCAATGGTTTTGCTGGCAATTGGTACCCTTGCAGCATCGAGCTGGAAGACGGTTCGATCCTCGAAAACGTTTACCTAATTGATGGCCGCTCCCAAGAAAACGCATCCTATTACGGCTCTTGGGACCAATATCTGAAAAACCCTCAGTTAAGCGCCCGGATCAAAGCCATACGCTCATCACCCAATAGACTTCCCAAAAAACACCGGGAATTCCTTTACAGGATTGGTGAGTCCGGCATGGGATATATGCACTTCACCTTAGTAACCAATGAAGGTCACGAATATGCATATACAACTGGCAATTTTATGGACTTCATGGAGATGCCAGATGGTGTGACCTACGAGGACATCAAGGAACTAATCCCACATGTGCCAAGACGGGGTGACAATAGATACGGCACCCTGCCCGACGTAAAAATTTACTTCCAGCAATAACTTAGAGCTCTTTGATCAAATTGATCGTCTCGGCCTTGTAGCCTTGCTTTTCATAGAAGCGCCGTCCCTGGGCGTTGTTCCAGAATACTTCGAGATGCAACAGGCGCCTGCCTTGCACTGGTTGGCTATGGATGCTGAATCAAGTTCAGCATGACAGTTTGTTTTACTCAAGCGGAGCACCCTAATCGTTCGTCACCCTGAACTTGTTTCAGGGTCCATATATTGCTTAACTCAAGCCATGGACAAGCAGGGTTACACATACATTCTTGCATCGAAGAAGCACGGCACGCTCTATGTGGGCGTCACGTCCGATCTGGTCAAGCGCGTTTGGGAACATAAAGAAGACCATGCTGATGGTTTCACCAAAAAGTATGGTGTGCATGCGCTTGTTCACTTCGAGGCATTCGACGACATCAATTCGGCTATTGAACGAGAGAAGCAGCTAAAGCGCTGGCACCGGCAATGGAAAATCAACCTGATTGAAGAACATAACCCTGATTGGAAAGACCTGTATCCTTCCCTGACTGCCTAATGGATGCTGAAACAAGTTCAGCATGACAGTTTGTTTTACTCAAGCGGAGCACCCTACTCGTTCGTCACCCTGAACTTGTTTCAGGGTCCATCATCACCCCTCAACCGCCAGCTTGCCTTGGGCGAGGTTGGCGAATTCGCATAGGAGCGGCCGTGTTTCGCGGGGATCGATGACGTCTTCGACCATGAAGGCTTCCGCCGTGCGGAACGGGCTACGTACTTTATCCAGCCGCGCCTTGATTTCCGCCAGTGCCGCCTGTGGGTCTTCGGCCTTCTCTAACTCAGCCTTATAAGCCACCTCAATTCCGCCCTCGAGCGGCAGGCTGCCCCAGTCGCCTGATGGCCAGGCGAAGCGGTACTGGAATTTTGTGTGGTCGCTCATGGCCGCGCCCGCAACGCCATACGCCTTGCGCACAATCACGCTGGCCCACGGCACCGTGGAGCTGTAGATGCCATTCAGCGCCTCAACGCCGTACCGGATGGTGGCGGCTTTTTCAGCCTCCAGCCCGATCATGAAGCCGGGGTTATCAACAAAATGCACCACCGGCAGACGGAAGGTGTTCGCGAGCTTCACGAACCGTTCGATCTTGCGCGCTGCATCGGCGGTCCATGAGCCGCCCATGAAGGATGGATCGGATGCGATCACCGCCACCGGCCATCCGTCGAGCCGCGCGAGCGCCGTGATGGCCGACTGGCCCCAGCGCTTGCCAATTTCGAACACGCTGCCACGGTCCATCACGCTGTCCAAAATCCGGCGCATGCTATAGGCCTTGCGCCGGTCTTCTGGCACGGCGTCCAGCAGCTTTTCGTCGCGGCGCTCCACGCCGTCACTGGTGTCACCGCGCGGCGCTGGCTGTCCCGCCGCACTCGGCAGATAGCTGAGGAAGCGTTTTGCGGCCTCAAATGCCGCCTCTTCGCTTTCCACCAGCTCATCCACCGCACCGTTGCGCGCATGGATCTCAGCGCCGCCCAGCGCTTCCTTGTCCAAGTTTTCGCCGATGGCAGCTACCACCGCAGGCCCGGCGGTGAACATGTGGCTCATGCCCTTGACCATCACGCTATAGTGGCTGGCCACCACCCGCGCGGCCCCAAGCCCCGCGACGGACCCAAGCGCCAGCGCCACCACGGGCACGCTCTCCAAATTCTTGACCACATGCTGCCAGCCCGGCAGGTACGGCACGTAGGTCAGCCCCATGTCTTCCAGCATCTTCACGCTGCCGCCGCCGCCGGTGCCGTCAATCAGGCGAATGAGCGGCAGGCCATATTCATGCGCCATCTGTTCGGCCTGCTCGGCCTTGCGCCAGATGGCGGCGTCTGCGGCCCCGCCCCTGACGGTGAAATCATCGCCGGTCAGCACCACAGGGCGGCGACCCACGTCAGCGCGGCCAAACAGGAAGTTGGCGGGCGACGCGTCCACGAGGTCGCCGTTCTCGTCATAGCTGCCCTTGCCTGCCAGCCTGCCGATCTCGCGGAAGCTGCCAGGGTCAGCCATTTTGGCAAGGCGGGCACGGACATCCAGCTTGCCGCGGGCGTGCTGGCGCGCCAGCTTTTCCTCGCCGCCCATCTTTTCGGCCAGCGCCTCACGCTTCCTCTTCTCGGCTAATTCTTTTTCCCACGCCATGTGTATCCGCCCCTTAAAACCTTGTTTAAAAGGTAAAATAGCGTGGATGGGAGATAGTCAAATGGGATGAGCACAACTTACACCATCGTCACTCGTCGGCTTGACCTGAGAGCCGAGGCCGAACATGGATTCGCTGATCAAGTCAGCGAATGACAGCGTGGGGTTACCCTGACTGCATCAGGCGCACGCCCTCGTCGCGTTCGAACAGATAAAGAAGGTGCCGAAGCGCCTTGCCGCGCTCTGATTGAAGCTCAGGGTCCTTGTTGACGATCAGCCGCGCGTCGTCCCGGGCGAGCTCGATCAGGTCAGCGTGCTCAAGGAAATCAACCATCTTGAATTCCGGCAGGCCGCTTTGGCGCGTGCCCAGAATTTCGCCGCCACCCCGAAGCTTCAGGTCTTCTTCCGCGATCAGGAAGCCGTCCTCGCTTTCGCGCATGGTCTTGAGGCGCGCGCGCGCGACCTCGCCAATCTCGTTTGACCGCAGCAGAATACAGCTGGACTTGCCTGCCCCGCGCCCCACACGCCCCCGAAGCTGGTGCAGTTGCGCCAGACCAAAGCGTTCGGCATGTTCGATCACCATGATGGTGGCTTCCGGCACGTTCACGCCCACCTCAATCACCGTGGTGGAAACCAGCACGCTGATCTCGCCGGTCTGGAATTTTTCCATCACCGCGTCTTTCTCCGGCCCCTTCATTTTGCCGTGCACCAGCCCCACGCGCGGGCCCAGCATCTGCTGGAAGGCAAGGTAGCGGTCCTCGGCCGCCGCCAGATCAAGCTTTTCGCTCTCTTCCACCAGCGGGCAAACCCAGTAGGCACGCTGGCCTTTCTCGACGGCGCGGGCGATGCCTTGCGCCACTTCGCCGATGCGGTCCAGCGACACCACGCGGGTGTCCACTGGCTGGCGGCCGGGTGGTTTTTCCTGAATGCGCGACACATCCATGTCGCCATACGCCGTCAGCGTGAGCGTGCGCGGGATGGGGGTGGCGGTCATGCCCAGCACATCAATCCCTGCCGTCGCCTTGGCGGCGAGTGCCAGGCGCTGCTGCACACCGAAGCGGTGCTGCTCATCAATGATCGCGAGGCCCAGATCCTTGAAATGCACATCATCCTGAATGATGGCGTGGGTGCCGACAAGGATGTCGATCTCACCCGCCGCCAAGCGCGCCAGGATTTCCTTGCGGTGCTTACCCTTGAAACGGCCCGTCAGTTTTTCAACCCTGAGCCCGGCTTTTTCCGCGAGCGGCGCGATGGTTTCCAGATGCTGGTTCGCCAGAATTTCCGTGGGCGCCAAAAGGGCTGCCTGCACACCCGCTTCCACCGCCGCCGCCATCACAAGAAGCGCAACCACCGTCTTGCCGCTGCCGACATCGCCCTGCATCAACCGCAGCATGGCGCGGCCGCTTTCAAGGTCGGTGATGATCTCCTGAAGCGCCTTTTCCTGGTCCCCCGTGAGGCTGTAGGAAAGATTCCCTATGAGTGTGCCCCTTATGTGCCCATTGCCCTTAAGTGCCCTGCCCCGTTTTTTCTGCGTGCGGTCGCGCACAATCGCCAGCGCAAGCTGGGTGGCCAGCAGCTCATCCGCCGCCAGCCGCCGCCGCTCGGGGCTTTTGGGTGCTAATGTTTCGGGTCCGGAAGGGCTATGTAAATGTTTGATACAGCTCAGGAAATCAGGCCACCCTTCGCGGTCAACGATATCCTTCAGCTGCCATTCCGGCAGCGGGGGCACGGTTTCAATCGCCGCATGGATGGCCTTCCGAAGCACCTTGCCCGACAGCCCGGCTGTCAGCGGATAGACGGTCTCGAGAAGCGGAAGCTCGTCAGCAGCATCCAGGGAGACCATATAATCGGGGTGGGTCATCTGAGCATCCCCTTGGAAATGCTCAAGTTTTCCGCTAATGATCCGCGTTTCGCCTTCGGGGAGCTGCTTCCTCAGGTAATCCGCGCGGGCATGGAAAAACACCAGCGTCAGCTCCGCTGTGTCGTCATGACAGCGCACCTTATAGGGCGCGCGCTTGTTGTGCGGCGGCAGGTGTTCATCCACCACCACCTCAAGCGTCGCGATACTGCCGGGCGCGGCGTCCCTTACTTTCGGGCGGTAACGCCGGTCCACCAGTCCCGTGGGTAGGTGGAACAAAAGGTCGCGCGTGCGCGCGCCGGCCAGACGCTCTATCGCCAGCTTGTTACGCTTGCCGATGCCCGGCAGGCGCTCGATATCCGCGAAATAATCAAACAGCGCTTCAGGCCGCATAGGGCGGAATTCCCCCGAAAATCATGAAAGTTTCCCTTTAACCAAAGCGGACCTTAGCCTATGGTGTGCCGCCCATCAAACAGACAGATCAAAATCTGCTGGTGGCGATGTATTTTTCCAGTTTCCCGAGGGAAGGTTTGAGCAATGAGCGACCAGGGCTATAACCCGCACAAGGACATCAACCTTGAAGACCGCAGGCGCCGCCTGTTGTTTCGGGCGTGGCACCGCGGCATCAAGGAACTGGACCTGATTTTCGGCAATTTCGTTGAGGCCAACAAGGACAGTTTCAGCGCAGAAGACTGCGCCTGGTTCGAGACGCTCTTTGAAGAGCAGGACCATGAAATTCTGGGTTGGGTAACCAAAGGCATCGATGTGCCTGAAAAGTTTCAGGGTGAGATGATGGACCGGCTTCAGAAGCTGGACTTCATGACGCTCAAGGCCAAGTAAACCGGACACCCAACCACCATGCCACTGGACCAACTGATAGACGCGGAGATGCCGCTGATTGCCTCGGGCGTGCCCGGCGGCTTTGACGCCATGCTGCTTGCAGACCTGGCGGGCCGCAACGCCAAGCGTCCAGTTCTCTATGTGGCGTCTGACGACGGGCGCTTGGCTGCAATGGCGGCAGCGGTAAAGTTTTTCGCGCCGGATATCGAAGTGCTTCTGTTCCCCGCGTGGGACTGCCTGCCCTATGACCGTGTCAGCCCGCAAAGCGACATCGTGGCGCGCCGTATGGCGACCCTGTCGCGCCTGACTGCAGGCAAGCAATCAAGACCGCTTCTGGTGCTGACAACCATCAACGCCGCGCTTCAGCGCGTCCCGGCCCCCGCGGCCGTCAAGGATGCCACCTTCCATGCCGAACCGGGCGACGAGGTGGACCTGCTGGCGCTGACGGACTTCCTGGCATCAAATGGCTACACCCGGTCCGGCCAGGTGATGGAACCCGGCGAGTTTGCCGTGCGCGGCGGTCTGATCGACATCTTCCCTCCGGGTGAAGACAGCCCGCTGCGGCTGGATTTCTTTGGCGATGAGCTTGACACCATCCGCCGATTTGACCCGCTGGACCAGCGCACCACAGGCAAGGCCCCGCGCCTGCATCTGAAACCGGCATCCGAATTTTCCCTGTCCAAAGAAGGTATTGAGCGCTTCCGGCGGAATTATGTGAACACCTTCGGCCCGGCAAAGGGTGATGATCTGCTGTACGAGGCCATCAGTGAAGGCCGCAAATATCAGGGCGCCGAACATTGGCTGCCCTTCTTCCACGACAAGATGGCCACGCTGTTCGACTATCTGGACGCCCCCGTCTTCACCTTCGACCATCAGGTGGATGACGCGGCAGGCGAACGCTTCAAGGCGGTGGACGACTATTATGAGGCACGCCGGGAAGCCTGGAAGATTGCCAAAAACGAGAAAAGCATCACCGCGCCGCCCTATAAACCGGTGCCAAGCGCGCAGCTCTATTTGAGCGAAGCCGAATGGCAGGACCGGTTGGATGAGCTGAACGCCATCCGCCTGACACCGTTCGAGGAACCCCCTGCCCTGAATGTGGTGAGCTTTGAAGCCCGCCAGGGACGAGACTTCGGCCCCGAACGCAATAACCGCGATATCAATGTGTATGACGCCGTGCGCGACCATGTGAAGTCGCTGCGTGCCAGCGAGAAACGTGTGGTGTTCGCAAGCTACTCCGCTGGCGCCGCCGACCGCCTTAAGGGCGTGCTCGAGGACCACGGCCTGATGCCGGTGGGGCTAGCCGAAAGCTGGGAAGACATCCGGCGCGAGAACAAGACCCTGATCGCAGTCACCGTGCTGCCGCTTGAGCGTGGGTTTGAGACCAAAGACCTGGCGGTTATTTCCGAACAGGACGTGCTGGGGGACAGGCTGGTCCGCAAGGCACGGCGCAGCAAGAAGGCCGACAATTTCCTCAAGGAAGCCAGCGCGCTGTCGCCCGGTGATCTGGTGGTGCACGCCAGCCACGGCATCGGTAAGTTCGAAGGCCTTGAGACCGTGAAAGTCACTGGCGCGGCGCACGATTGCCTGCTCTTGACCTACCTGGGCGGCGACAAGCTTTATGTGCCCGTTGAAAATATTGAGGTCCTGTCCCGCTTCGGCGGCGAGGACGCAGGCGGGCAGCTGGACAAGCTGGGCGGCGTGGCATGGCAGGCGCGGAAAGCCCGCGCCAAGGCCCGCATCCGCGAGATGGCAGGCGCGCTGATCAAACTGGCCGCAGAACGCGAACTGAAGGAAGGCACACGGGTGACAACACCCGAAGGCCTTTATGACGAATTTGCCGCCCGCTTCCCGTTTACGGAAACCGAAGACCAATTGCGAGCCATCGAGCAGGTGGCGGCTGACCTGTCATCCGGCAGACCGATGGACCGGCTGGTGTGTGGCGACGTTGGATTTGGCAAAACAGAAGTGGCGCTTCGGGCAGCCTTCCTGGCCACCATGGCCGGACTGCAGGTGGCGATCATTGCGCCTACCACACTGCTTTCGCGCCAGCACTATCTGAACTTCACTGAACGCTTCAAGGGCCTGCCCGTGCGCATTGGCCAGCTGTCGCGGCTGGTCTCATCCAAGGACCAGAAGGCCACAAAGGAAGAGATGCGCAAGGGCACGTGCGATATCGTGATCGGAACCCACGCGCTGTTGTCCAAGGGGGTTGAGTTCAAGAATCTGGGCATGGTGATCGTGGATGAGGAGCAGCACTTCGGCGTTGCCCATAAGGAAAAGCTAAAGGAACTGAAGGCGGACGTGCATGTACTGACGCTGACAGCCACACCGATCCCGCGCACACTGCAGATGGCCATGTCCGGCATTCGCGACCTTTCGATCATCGCGACCCCACCGGTGGACCGCCTGGCCGTGCGCACCTTTGTGCTGCCGTTTGATCCGGTCGTGGTGCGCGAGGCCTTGCTGCGTGAACACTACCGCGGCGGCCAGAGCTTCTATGTGGTGCCGCGTATCGCGGATCTTGAAGAAGCAGCCACCTTCCTGAAGGAACATGTGCCAGAGGTAAAATTCATCATCGGCCACGGCCAGATGACACCCAAGACCATCGAGGATGTGATGACCGCCTTCTATGAGGGCCGGTATGACGTGCTGCTGTCCACCACCATTGTTGAAAGCGGGATCGATATCTCGAACGCCAATACCATGGTGGTGCACCGGGCAGACATGTTCGGCCTGGCGCAGCTTTACCAGCTTCGGGGCCGCGTGGGTCGATCAAAAACCCGCGCCTATGCGTACCTCACGACGCCCGCGAACAGGATGCTCAGTGAGAATGCCGATAAGCGGCTTCAGGTGCTGCAGGCGCTGGATACCCTGGGCGCAGGCTTCACGATCGCCAGCCACGACATGGATATTCGCGGGGCCGGCAACCTGTTGGGTGATGAGCAATCCGGCCACATCAAGGAAGTGGGTGTTGAACTGTACCAGAAGATGCTGGAGGAAGCCGTGGCGGAAGCCCGTGCTGGCAGCGCCGACGAGAGCTACGATGATCTCGAGTGGTCACCACAATTGAACCTGGGCGCCACCGTGATGATCCCGGAAAAATATGTGCCTGACCTGACCCAGCGCATGGCGCTCTACCGCCGCCTGGCGGATCTGGAAACGCGGGAAGACGTGGACGCCTTCTGCGCGGAGCTGATCGATCGGTTCGGCCCTTTGCCGGGCGCCGTGAAGCAGTTGGCGGCGATCATGATCATCAAGGGCTCGTGCAAACGCGCGGGGATCGACAAGCTGGACGCTGGCCCCAAGGGCATGACCATCAGCTTCAGGAATGACCAGTTCGCCAACCCGGCAGGCCTTGTTGAATTCATCTCAGGCACAGGTGCGTCGGCCAAACTGCGGCCCGATCACAAGCTGACCTACTATGCCCGCATGGACAAGATTGGCGCGCGTCTCAAGGCCGTGAACGCCGTTGCCAAAAGGCTGGCAGCCGTGGCAACCAAAGCCGCAGAGTAACTCCTACCTTTTGTTAACCCTCTTTGATCAGAAAGTGTTAAGCCCCGGGTGGTACCCTTTGGGAGTAACTTTACTTCACCGGCGGCAAAAGGCAGCCGCTAGACCTACACCGCCTCCCGTTGTTCAGGCCAACAGGACAGTTACCGGGGACGTGTCATGAAGCCCACCCCTGCCCTTTCCAGTCTGGTTGCCGGGCTCAACCTTCTGGGTGTCAGCGCCTTTGTCACCTACCTCTTCCTGATTTGACCGGATGACGATCAGGAATTCATCAGCACCTGTCTGTGTGGGCAGCAAGCCGCTTTTCTGCTTGCTCATTTACTCTGAAATTCCAATAGCTTGTCCAAAAACGCATAGCTGCCCTAACTTTTTTATAGATTGTTATCGGCGCCAGGCTCCCTATATGTCGCAGTGATCTGCAGCACAGAAAGATCATCCGGCAGCTGATAAGTCAAAAAGGGTGACGTTGCAGATCGGGCGACACGGGGTTGGCAATGACCGCTCTAGCGCCCGAAACACGACAGCCATACGTTGGACAGACAGGAAAACCTGCAGCCAGCGAACAGAGGATAGCCTGAGGATAGAATAATGAAACACAGCCAAAATACAGTTTCTGCCGGTTGGGGCACTGCCCTTAACCTGATCGCCGTAAGCGGCTTCGTTGCTTACCTTTTCATGATCTAGTACGCCGAATTTCGCCCCCATAGAAATCGGACCAGTTCGGTCGATTTAACATTGTATCTTCTGCTTTCTGCTCCAATATGGGGGTGGAATGTCTTGGAGATCACAATGAAACTGTCTTTGTCGCCCGATGCTATCGGGGGTCTTTTGCTAATCGCCGCAGCCGCGTTCGCCATTATTCTGGACAACTCAGGCTTCGCACCGCTCTATGACGCGCTTCTTAACACCAAAGGCACTATCGCCATTGGTGAATATGGCCTGTCGAAACCAATCCTGCTGTGGATCAACGAAGGCCTGATGGCCATATTCTTCCTGCTGGTTGGCCTTGAGATCAAACGCGAAGTGGTCACAGGCGAGCTATCGAGCCTCAAGAGCCTGGCACTGCCCGGCCTGGCCGCTGTGGGTGGCATGGCTGTCCCGGCCCTTCTTTTCTGGCTCGCGACAGGCGGCGACGCACAAGCCATGAGCGGTTGGGCCATCCCAACAGCAACAGACATCGCTTTTGCCATCGGCATCCTGGCCATGATGGGCAGCCGGGTGCCACCTGAACTGAAGCTCTTTCTGCTGACGCTTGCGATCCTTGATGACTTGGGCGCCGTGATCATCATCGCAGCCTTCTATACTGCCGATCTTTCAGTGACCTCCCTGACGCTTGCTGCGCTGGGCTGTGTGGCGCTGTTTGCTCTCAACCGCGCTGGCATCCGAAATACGTCCGCCTACTTGTTCATTGGCGCTCTGGTGTGGCTGGCTGTTCTCAAGTCGGGCGTGCACGCAACGCTCGCAGGCGTTGCTGTGGGCCTTGCTATCCCGGCAACCAAGGACGAGGAAGGCCATTCCCCGCTTGAGGATCTCGAGCATAACCTTCACACGCCCGTGGCATTGATGGTGCTGCCGCTGTTCGCTTTTGCCAACGCTGGCGTATCACTGGCTGGCCTCTCCGTTGAGAAGCTGCTGGCACCGGTGAGCTCAGGTATTCTCGCGGGCCTCGCAATCGGCAAACCTTTGGGCGTCATGGCTGGCGCCATGGCCGCTGTATGGCTGTTCCGCGCCAAGCTGCCAGGCAAGCTCACCATGGCGCATGTTTGGGGCGCCGGTCACCTTGCAGGGATCGGTTTTACCATGAGTCTCTTTATCGGCAGCCTGGCCTACCGATCAGTGGAGCTGCAGGCGGATGTCCGGCTTGGTGTTTTGGCTGCGAGTCTGCTGTCCGTGCTGGCGGGCTGGGCCGTGTTGTCGCGGGCAAAGCCGTCAGCCGAGTAAAATAAGAAAAACAGGGGGTGAAACCCGCTTTCACTCCCTTTTCTGAACAGATGTTAAGCTGAGCGCCGCAATGCGCCATAATGTTTCTTAAATCTGCCACTGATCGCCCATAGACGCGCCCCAAATCCCCTCCAAATTCAACTCATCGAAGCCGAGCACGAAAGAATGCCTCGGCGCTTTGAGAAACGACACGGAGGACAGTCATGAAATTCTCGAAAACGATTTTGGGTGTGGTAGCGGCGTCAACGCTGATGACAGCGGCAGCAAGTGCTGCAGACGGCGAGAAGAAATTCGACGGTGCCTATGCCGGTATTGAGGCCGGTGTGGACTGGACCAAACTGGCAGGCGACGCAAAACGTGATCGTAGCCTCTATTATGGCGGCGTGATCGGCTTCCGCAACCAGATGGACAACAATTTTGTTGTCGGCCTTGAAGGCACGTTTGGCGACACGGGCTACAATAACCACGCCACAGGCCTGAAAAGCGAATATGAATGGGGTGCATCCCTCACCCTCGGTCAGGCTTTCGGCTCTGACGGCGCGAACCTGATCTATGGTAAAGCCGGCTTTGTTCGCACTCGCTTCGACCCAACCACAGCAGAAGGCGACGCCTTCAATGACGACGGTTGGCGTTTTGGCGGCGGATATGAGCGCGCCCTGAGCGAAAGCCTGAGCTTCCGCGTGGGTGCCGACTACACTACCTACGGCAACGACAAAAGCGCCTGGACCACAAAAGCTGGCCTGATCGCCCGCTTCTAACGAGCTCCCTCGTGGGCCCTACTGTCTCTCCTCTCCAATCAGCGGGGCCCGCTCCCCTGGGAACCTGAAATTCCCAGGGCCTGACTAAACGGCTTTCCCTGGCCTTTGTTCCGAGTACCAGTGTCCTGAGTAGCAGGCAGTCTTTTCCAGAAAGGCTGCCTGTTTTCATTCAGGCAGATTGTTGCTCAGCCAACTTGTCAATCACCTGTACAAGAGCCTCCGGCCCCTGCGCGCCGGAGACGGCATATTTGCTGTCAAAGATATACATGGGCACACCGCGGATGCCCGCCTGCTGGGCGTGGGCGACCTCCGCCCTTATCAAGTCCTTGTCCTGATCAGATGCCAGCAGCTCCGCCACCAGGTCACGGTCCATCCCCGCCTGTGCCGCGATATCAGCTAGCAGCGCATGATCGCCAATGAAGGCGCAGTCCTCGAAATAAGCCTTCATCACGGCATCTGCCACTTCGGCCTGCTTTCCAGAGCTCATGGCCCAGCGGATCAGCCGGTGGGCATCGAGGCTGTTGGCAATGGTGCAGTCGCTATCGAAATCGAAACTGATGCCCAGGCTCTCACCCTGCGCCCTCAGGTGCTCGCGCATGGCACTGAGCTCAGGCCCGTCGCCGAACTTTTTCCGGTAATAGCTTTTGCGGTCCACGCCTTCAGCTGGCGTGTCGGGCGCAAGCTGGTATGGCCGGTAGCGCACACCCGAAATGCTGCCGGGGCGCATCTCCAGCGCCTTGTCCAACTGGCGTTTGCCAACAAAGCACCAAGGGCACACCACATCGATGACAAGATCAAGTTCCACAATAGCCTCCACTCTTTTTCAACCAACAACATAGCGCGGTCAGCGGTGACTACAATTGTATCTAATTGTTTACTGCCAATTCATAGCCGTAAGTGTATAGTGACAGCAGGTTTGAACGAGGTATCACGATTTCATGATCAAAGCGCTGAACATCGCGGCACAGGGACTGATGAAGTCTGAAAGCCGGGCGACCGACCTGGCTTCGGAAATCCTGAAGAAGACCAGCGAAGCCTCCTCCTTCAGCCTCGACGATGGCGCTGCACAAAGTCAGAACACAGCCGCGCTTTCGTCGCCAAAAACCAGCCCTTCCGGCGCCGGCTACTCAGATGTGCTGCAGAATATGGTGGACCTTAAGGCGGAAGAGCATGCCTTCAGGGCCAATGCCACCGTGTTCAAGCGTCTTGATGAAGCCTATGACGAAGCGCTTGGCTCCTTCTTCGACGAAGACAGCTAAGCCGCTCCCACCTTCTAACGCCCTTATCACATCCTAATGACTTGACGACAGGCCCCTTGCGCACGACATTGCAGCTATGCCCGATAGCCATGACCATATGCCGCGCACAAAAACACTGACCGACACATTCGGGCGGCAGATCAGCTATCTGCGCTTGTCGGTGACTGACCGCTGCGACCTGCGCTGCCGTTACTGCATGGCCGAAGACATGGTGTTCCTGCCCAAAGCCGATGTTCTGACACTTGAGGAACTTTACGACCTCTCCAAAGCCTTTATGGATCGGGGCGTCCGCCGCATTCGCCTGACGGGTGGCGAACCGCTGGTAAGGAAAGGCATCCTGACGCTTATCGGACGATTGGGGGAGGACGTGGCGCGCGGCACGCTGGATGAGGTCACGCTGACCACCAATGGCACGCAACTGCCGCATATGGCGGCTGATCTTTACAAGGCTGGCATCCGGCGCATCAATGTATCGCTGGACACCCTCAAGCCGGACCTGTTCGAGGAAATCTCCCGCCGCAACCGGCTTGCGCAGGTGCTGGAGGGCATTCGGGCGGCCAAGGCTGCCGGTCTTGAGGTCAAGATCAACACCGTGGCACTCAAAGGCCTGAATGACACTGAAATCCCGGACCTAATGGCATGGTGCCTTGAAGAAGGCCTCGACCTGACGCTTATTGAGACCATGCCTTTGGGCGACATTGACGACGCACGGGAAGACCGCTACCTGCCGCTGACATCGCTGTTGCCGGCCCTCGAAAATCGCTGGAAGTTGACGCCCAGCCTGCACCGGACCGGTGGCCCTGCCCGCTATTTTGAGGTTGCAGGCCACCAGAGCCGCTTGGGCCTGATCACGCCGCTCACCGGCAATTTCTGCGACGGCTGCAACCGCGTGCGGGTTACCTGCACCGGGCGCATCTATATGTGCCTGGGCCAGGATGACCATGTGGACCTGCGCGCAGCGCTCCGGTCGGACAAGCCACACGCTGCGCTTGATCTCGCGCTCGGCAAAGCCATGCTGGAAAAGCCCAAAGGCCATGATTTTGCCATGGAGGGCGACCGCATGACAGGCACTGTCGGCCGCCATATGAGCCAGACAGGCGGCTGATCCCAGCACCTAAAATCTCTGCGTAAAAATTCCCCCTCGCCCTCTGCGGATTTTTGCCTATACTCACGCCCAAGAGGGAACAAGCATATGAAGATTGCCATCATTGCCAGCGAGTTTGGTGAAGCAAGCAAAGCTGCGCAAATATTACGGAACCGTTATAAAGCAGTCAGCACAAGCGACGCAGACGTTATCGTCGCGCTTGGCGGCGACGGCTTCATGCTGCAGACCTTGCATGCCTATATGGGGAAAAACATCCCGATTTTCGGCATGAACAAGGGCACTGTCGGGTTCTTGATGAATGAATTCAATGATGACGACCTTCTGGAACGTATTACCAAGGCAGACAGTTTCACCCTGCACCCCTTGCGCATGCGCGCCACGCGCTGCGACGGCGAAGTGGTCGAGCATCTGGCCATCAATGAAGTGTCGCTCCTGCGGGAAACCCGGCAGGCCGCGAATATCCGCGTGGCAATCGACGGCAAGGTCCGCCTGCCGGAACTGGTTGGCGACGGCGTGCTTGTTGCAACTCCGGCGGGCAGTACGGCCTATAACCTGTCTGCCCATGGCCCGATCATCCCACTGGGCGCAGACCTTCTGGCCCTGACGCCACTTAGCGCCTTCCGGCCACGCCGCTGGGGCGGTGCCCTGCTGCCGCACCATGTGACAGTGGCGCTGACGATCAACCAGCCGCAAAAACGGCCCGTGTCGGCTGTGGCAGACATGCACGAAGTGCGGGATGTGCGCCACGTATTGATTGAAGAGGCGCGCGACGTATCGCTAACGCTTCTGTTCGACAGCGAACATACGCTGGCGGAACGGATCTTTACCGAACAGTTCGCCTACTAAGGCGCACGCCTCATCGCGAACTGGGCGACACGACTAAACGAAAGGGCTAGCAAGCCTTAAACGTCAACCATCAGGGGTATACCATGCTTAAGCTCGCCAAATCCTGCGTCGGACTGCTGCTCGCCGCGTCCATGACGCTGTCTGCACTTGCCGCCGACAAGAAAGAAGAAACCAGCACGCCGGTCGAGGCGCCGAAGGTCTATGAAGTTGAAAAGTCGGGCACTTTCGGCGGTGAAAGGGTCAAATACAAGGCCATCGCCGGCGAAACCCACCTGAAGAACGACAAGGGCGAGGCCACCGCGTCGATCTTTTCCGTGTCTTACCTGCGCACCGATGTGAAAAACAATGCGGAGCGCCCGGTTTTCTTCATTTTTAATGGTGGTCCTGGCTCTGCCAGCCTGTGGCTGCACCTAGGGGTCTATGGCCCGAAACGTGTGGTTCTGCCGTCTGACGCAGAGGACGATGGCGCCGCCCCATACAGGCTTGAAGACAACCCGCTGTCGATCCTCGACATGGCTGACATGGTGTTCATCGACCCGGTTGGCACTGGCTATAGCCGCGCGATTGGCAAGGGGGACGGCAAAGATTTCTGGGGCATCGATAACGACGCACAGTCGATCGCTGAATTCATCCGCCTTTGGCTTGTGAAACACAAGCGCTGGAATTCGCCGAAATACCTATCGGGCGAAAGCTATGGCACCACCCGCGCAGCCGCGCTCCTGAACGAGCTTCAGGGCGGCTGGTCGGATATTGCCATCAACGGCGTGGTGTTTATCTCCTCTATCCTGGATTTCCAGACCGCGCGCTACCAGCCAGGCAACGACACGCCGTATATTTCCTACCTGCCTACGATGGCGGCCACTGCCTGGTACCACGGCAAGGTGGACAAAGCGGGTCGCACACTTGAGGGCTTCATTGATGAAGTGCGCGCCTTCACGCTGGGCGACTATGCCAGTGCGCTTCTGCAAGGCAACCGCCTGAGCGATGAAGAGTTTGGTGCTATTGCAGCCAAAGTCGCGGCTTACACGGGCCTCAGTGAACAGTATGTGAAGAACGCCAACCTGCGCGTCAACAACATGCGCTTCATGAAGGAGCTGCTGCGCAATGAAGGTAAAACCGTTGGCCGCCTGGACAGCCGTTTTGTTGGCGAAGACTATGAAGGCACAGGCGATACGTTCGATAATGACCCATCAGGATACGGCATCGACGCGGCCTATACGGCTGGCATCTACCAGTATCTGCAAAACGACCTGGGCGTGGATATCGAGCGCCGCTATGAAGTGCTTTCCCGCACACCGGGACGCCACTGGGCCGAGCCCCGCAAGCGCGGCTACAGCGAAGGCTATCCAAATGTGGCGCCGTACGTTGGTACAGCCATGCGTGAAAACAAGGACCTGCGCACCATGGTGGCGAACGGCTATTATGACCTGGCAACGCCTTTCTTCGCGTCAGAAAACACGTTCAACGCCAACGGCATAGATACAGACCGCGTCTGGTTCACCTATTATGAGGCTGGCCACATGATGTATGTGCACCAACCATCAATCGAAGCGCTGGTGAAGGACATCCGCACCTTTATCCGCGGCGAGTAGAATAAAAATGGGGCGCGACGGTTATCCGCCTGCGCCCCATCTCCCGTCCCTTATCAGGGTTTTTATCTCTTAGATATAACCAGTATCTGCCGCATTCCCGTCAGACAGCGGCAAGGTCACCGTAAAGCGGCTGCCTTCACCCACCTTGCTTTCGAGCGTGATATCGCCATCCATCTTGCGGGCCAGCTCCCGGCTGATATGCAGCCCAAGGCCTGTACCCTCCTGGGTGCGGCTGTAAATATGCTCTGTTACCTGATGGAATTTTTCGAACACATGCTCGGCATGCTCTTCGGAAATGCCAATCCCAGTATCCCAAACAGTGATAGCAACTTGCTGCGCTGCCTCATTCGGCACTACGTCGATCCCGATCGACCCACCCTCCGGGGTGAACTTGATGGCGTTAGAGAGCAGGTTGACCAGAATTTGCGTCGTGCGGCGGTCATCCACCTTCACACACAGGCCCGAAGACACGGTAAGGGCTTCCACATCCAGGCCCTTGTTGCGGGCCGCATCGATATTCATGTGCACAGCCTTGGTCAGCAGCTGGCTCAACTCCTGTTCATCAATATTCAGCGACAGCCCACCGCTTTCGATCACGGCAACATCCAGAATATCGTTGATCAGCCCCAGCAGGTGTTGGCCCGACTTACGAATATCGGATGCGTAATCCACATAGGCGCGCTCAAGGCTGCCGAAAGTCTCACTTTCGAATGCCTCAGCGAAACCGATAATGGCATTCAAGGGCGTCCTCAGCTCGTGGCTCATGGCTGCCAGGAATTCGTTCTTGGCCCTCAGGGCGCTGGTCGCCTGTTCTGTCGCTTCATCAAGCGCCATATTCTTGCGCGTCAGCTCCTGCAGCAGGCTTTCCAGATTGCGGCGAATGCCCTCGGCTTCAGCTGCCTGCTTGTAGCGCGCCGTCACGTCCATGCCCACACCGCGATAGCCGCGGAAATCACCACTCTGGCGCTCGAACACCGGCACCGCTGACAGGTGGAACTTCAGCTCAGCACCCGAAGGTTCAGTAATGACAAAAAGCTGTTCGCGGAACGGCTTGCGCATGCGGATAGCCTGCGGGCCGTCCATGCGCTTCTCAAGATTTTCCTCAAGACGGCCGAACTGCTCGAACTTGGACCCGATAAACAGCGATGCTGGCTGGCCCACGATCGCAGTGAAGCGTTCAGACAGTGAGCGGATACGCATGTCAGCGTCACATTCAAAAAACCAGTCAGAGCTCGCGCGTGCAAAATCCTGGAAACGGGCCTGCGTCTTGTTGGCTTCCTCGATCCCGCGGACCTGCACGGTTACATCTTCGTACGTTCCCGCGACAGCAACGATATCGCCCTTTTCATTCCTGACAGGCGTATGGCGCCCCAGGAACACGCGGTCCCGCCCGCTGATGGCAACAATTTCTTCGGCTCGCACAGTGGTTTCGCTTGCCAGAACATCCTCAATCACGGGCTTAAGCGTGGGCACCTGATAGCGGCCGGCATATTTGCCCTCACCCGGTGCCAGCGTCACATCGCCCAGCGCGCGGTCAAGGTTTTGATAATGATCATTGAAGTGAATGACTGTGCCATCAAGTGCACAGACATAAAACGGCAGGCTTTCATCCACCAGGATGCGCGACACAAGCCCCAGAACCTGTTCATTCGCGGGCATCGCCGTGCTGGCCTGTCGGCTTACACTTGCCCCAAAGGCCGGCTCTGCTGCGTCCGCGCCGTCCCCACGACGCCCCGCAAGGTCGACAACATTGTTGTCAATCGGCTTTTCCAAAGTCATTGAGGTCCTCCCCGAGCATATGCCCTGCTGAGCTCCCGATCAGCTGGCACTACCCAACCTTTTCCAATTCTTCTATTGCTTCCTGGTACGCACTATCGCGCTGCCATACCTGCAACGCCCCACGGGCATTCTCTTCGCTCGTCGCGTCGAACAACGCCAAAATATCCTTCAATACTCCTGGTGACTTTACACCACCGCCCTCACGGGCCTGCACCACCAAAAGGTAGATACTGGTAAACTGGTTACGGTCCACGCCCACCGCCTTGGCGAGAATGGCAAAGCTTTCGCCGCCCTTGTCCGAGAAAATGCGCCAGGCGGTACGGAAATTGATGCCCGCGAGTTCCGCCAACCCGGCCACAAACACAGCCACGCGCTGTTGCCTGAGGGCATTTTGCAGGAACTGGATCGTCAATTCGCCATTCTCTGACATACGGCGGACAAGACGCTGCGCGCGCACATAGGCACTCTGCTCGCCGTCCTTATCCACCATCACGGTATTGGCTGCGCGGCGAACGGCCTGTTCAAACACCACAGGGTCAACCTGGTGATCTTCCAGAATGCGTTTCCTGAGTGCGGCCGAAACCCACCAATACATGCGGTAGGCCAAGTCGCCAGGTAGATCGGACCGCTGCAAAAGCGGCTCCTGAAACCGGTCTACCCGACGGGACTCAGCCACAAGATATTCCATCGCGCGGGACGAAAGCTGCGTGTCGTGGTTATTGAGAAGCGTCTCAACCACGTCTTCGCTGCCATATTCCACCAGCGCATTGCTGACGCTTTCAGACACGTCTTCGCGCATCGCAATGGCGATACGATGTTCGTCTGTCCGCATCCGTATAATTTCAATAAGATCTGGATCTTTAAGAAGCGCGCTCTTTTCCAGAAGCGGGCGCGCGATCTCTATTTCGTCGTTTGCAAGCATTTTGACGATATCCGGCAAATCAACCCCCGATGCTGCCAATGCCTGTGACAGCTCTTTCCTGATATCCGTTTCAACCTGGCTCACGAGTTTGCCAAGAATATCCGACATCAGGGCACGTTCATGCTCGCTGAGCCGGCCATCGTCGGACAAAAACAGGTCTGTGATGTTTTCCACAAGACGCGAGCGAGCATCTGAAGACTTGGTCTTCGCCAGCAACAACAAATCTTGCAGCTCTTTACTTACCACCAGGCACCTCCGCCCCCACAAAATGCTCAAAACGACGCGGGCACTTCCCATGATTTCAAGGTGCAACACACCCCTAACGGGTTAAGGATATAGATTCAGAGAGAAGAATCAATACCTTAGAAAAAGACCTCTTCCCTGCGGCCGCTCAAATCGCGCCCCAGACACCATATATCGAATCATATTGATTCGCAGAGTCAAGATATTGCGATTCGCATAGGTGATTTTTTTTCGCACATGTTGCGAAAATATCCTGCAAATACCCGGACCAGGCACAAGATATTCGAAAAAATTTGCAAATCACTTAAAGGAAGGCTGATCAGCCAAGGTTCTGGAAGGTGCCCCACTTGCCGTCCAGATAGCAGAGAGGGTCAAGGACATCGCTCGCCCCTATTTCCACAGCCTCGATATTGCCGATGACAATAGCATGGCTGCCGGCATCAAGGATGCTTTCCACCGTACAATCAAAAGAAACCAGGGCGCCATTGAGCAGAGGTGCGCCAGATTTGGCCGTGAACCAGTCGCCACCACTGAAGCGCTCGGTCTCTTCCTCACCGTCCATTCCAGCGAAACGCATGGCCAAGCCTTTGTGCGCTGTTCCCAGGACGTTGACACCAAGTGTCCGACCCTTTGAGACAATGTCATAAGTGACGCCCTGCCGGTTAATACACACCAGAAGACGCGGCGGCTCTGCTGAGAGGGACGTGACGGCA
This sequence comes from Kordiimonas lipolytica, assembly GCF_001550065.1. The sequence continues at coordinate 55,543 of NZ_LRUB01000022.1, read as the reverse complement.
GTTGCCGTCAGGCCAGCCCAAACACCGCCATCAGCGGCTGTCACGATATTCACCGCACCGCCAAGGCGACGCATACCCTGCTTAAACTGGTCTTTTGAGATTGCCATCTTCGTCCTCACTTGTTCCGTCGCTCAATCTAGCCAGCAACGGTTCAAATGCAATGACAATCGGCCAAAGAGTTTACAGGAAACGCAGCAGCGTCAGTTGCGACAAGGAACTGATAGACTGATAAGACGCCTCAAGCGCTATCTGATCATTGTTCAGCTTGGTCACGGCTTCTGCAATATCCACGTCTTCCATGTCGGCAATGAATTTTTCAAGGAAGATAGCCGTATCTGTATGCTGCTCATCAACAACTTCCAGGCGTTCAAACGACAGACCGTTGGTCACATGAATCTGACGCAAATCATCAATCGCCGTATCAAGAGACTGCAACTGGCCCTGCAGGAAGCTGAATTGAGTTGCTGTCAGCTCGCCCTGTAGCGGGCCGCTACCGCCCTGGTCGAACTGATAAAGATCCAGCATTTCCTGAAAAATACCCTCACCCATGTCATTCGCCAGAATGCCGAACTCGATATCCACGCCATCTGCAATGCGGGCCTCAAAAGACACACTGCCGTTATCGAATGCATCACTTACTGCGCCAAGGGCGTCAAGCTCCGCGAGTGTGCCTACGTTCACAGGCTCTGACCCGGTTTTGGCGCCAGAAAACAGGTACGTGCCATCGAAGTTCGTATTCAGGGCATTGGTCACGAACTTGAAGGTCTGGTCCAGCATCTCGGAAAATCCTTCAGCCTGGCCGTTCGCCAGCGTGGTCTGAATGGTTTCCTTCAGCTTTTCCATGGCGCCCAGCATGCCTTCGATCTGCACGTCGTTGGCATCCAACTTCCCTCGAATAGTATCGATGGTTTGCTGGTAGGTCTCAATCCGTGCCTTGAAGGAGCGTGACCCCAGGATCGTGCTGGTCTCACCTGCCAGCCCTCGGAATTCGTCAGTCTTCTTGCCGCTGGAAATCTGGCGCTGACCTTCGAATACCTTTTGCTGGTTTTCCATAATAGAACGGATAAGCAGCGCTTGCTGACCGAATGATGATACCCGAACCATTTGATGCTCCTTACACTATCGACAGGAGGTCGTCATACAACCCCTGCACACTGGATAGAACACGGGCCGCTGCGCCATATGCATTCTGGTACACGACCAGATTGGCGAGCTCCTCGTCCATATTGACGCCGGAAACGGCAGAATTCCGAGCCTCAACCTCTTGCTTCAGCTCGAGATTGTCTTCTTCAAGGTCTTGCACCCGGCGGGCCTGCAAGCCTGCGTTCCCAAGGAAACGGGCCACATACTGACCGAGCGTGACATTACTACCCTTCAACTCGCCCGCGCTATCAAACGCCACAAGTGACGTCTCAAGGGACTGGAAGGCAAGCGCGCCGCGCTGGTCACCGTCTGTCAGAACCACATCGCCAACCGCGCCAGTTGCGTCAAAAACCGCCAGCGACAGAAGGTTCGGGTCCGAAACAATATCTTCATTGACCGTAACATCACGCGCCGCTTCGACACGGTGCTTGTCGCCGATACCGAACGCCCCGGTGAAGGTAACACCCGTGCTGCCAAGGTCCGTCGTGTCGTTAACAACCTTCAGGCTGAGGCCGTCATAAGAGGCTGTTTCCTGATAGGTCAGCTGGCCATCGCCCTGAAGCGTGAAGGAAAAATATGCACCCAGGCCGCCAACATTGTTCAGTTCGGCGATCATGTCATTGAATGTTGTGCCCGTCGTGCCCACAGAAATCGTAGCCAGCTGCCGCCCCAGGGCGTCCTGCACCTCAAACTCGATCGCCTCAGCTGCGCCAAGGTTGTGATCTTCCGTGCCGTCCAGCCCGGTTTCATAGATGCCGGGACGGTCCGCACTCAAGAGATCATTCATACCGAAGAAGTGCGAAAAACCGCGCCCGGCCCGGTCGCTCGGATCCGCTTCCACGTCGGCGATCACAACGCCGTTCGCGGCGTTGGATGCCGTGAAAGACATGACACCGTTTGTAAGCGCCAGCGACCCATCCGCGCCAAGGGCTGCGTTCACTGCTGCGACAGCCGCATTAAAATCCGGGTATGCGCTGAAATCGATGGTAACGGAATTCACCAGTTGATTGTTGCTGCCATCTACAACCGCAAAGGTAGTCTGGCCGGTGAAACCGGTCGGGTGCGCACCGTCAACATAGGTCTGCTTGCCTTCAAGCGTGTTTGGCGCAGGAACCGCAGAAAACTTGTTCTGAATTGCGTTGAACTGGTCCATCACCCGGGCAGATAATTCGCCCAGCGTCACGCTCAGGTCCACCAGCTGGTTGTCCCGCATTTCCATCAGGCCCTTCAATTTGCCAGACCGGATATGCGGCGTGAGATCAGCTGTGGAGGAAATCTGCTCAAGATTATCGTTCACCCGGTACACGTCGATGGTCGGGAAGGTCGTGCCGGCCTCTACGATCCCGGGCGCATCATATTCGAGCTGGAATAGCGACGTATCAAGCAGTGGATAACCATCGCTCGTCGCGATCTTGACGCCGCCGGCTGCAGTCCGCTCGATCTTAACGTCAATCATTTCTGCCAGATCACCGAGCGCCAGTGCCAACTGACCTTCAAGGCCACCGGATTCTTCACCAAGCGAATAGGCACGCACCAGAAGCGGGTTCAAAGAGTCAATACGCTGCAGCGTCGTATTGATCGCGGTTACCGTTTCCGCCATCTGGGTACTTGCCTCGCCGCGAAGCGATTGAATCTGGTTGTGATAAAGGTTGACCTGATCAGCAAAACTACCAATCTCGGAAAGCATTTGCTGGCGACGCAGGACATCCGCAGGGTTGAGCGCAAGGTCCGCCATAGCCTGATAGATCTGATCCATGCGAGCGGCCAGCGAACTGTCAGACGCCGGATCACCAAGGATACCCTGCAGCCGGTCATGAAACTCACGCTGCACTGTCACTTCCGACAGGTTGGAGGTGGAAGTCCTGAGAGCCGTTTCAAGAAACTGGTCTACGACACGCTTGATGTCCGAAATCATTACACCAGCGGATTGCCCCTGCAACGTATTGGCCTCTGTCTCGACCCGTACGCGGGAGTAGCCCTCGGTATTGACATTGGCGATGTTGTTCGACGTTGCCTGAATTGCCGCCTGGTTGGTGAACAGCCCGCTGAGCGAGGTGTTGATAATACCGTTAATCGACATTGATCATCTCCTCATTCGTTGGCTGAGGACCGGTGCCACGCCGGGCAAAATATGCCACCGACAGCGGGCCGACAGCGGCAAACTTGGCCGCACATACCTTCCCTGGCTGACAGTTAAAACCACTCACTTCGGCATATTTTCGACGTAAAAACATATAGTTAACACACCAATCCTTTGCATTTCTCAAGAGCGCCGCGCTTGTAGCGCATTGCCTTTCGCATACACAAGCAGCAAGGAGTGTGCCAATTAGAGGGAGTTGTATATAGGGAGGGTCAGTTAGCCCTGCATGAACTGAAGCGCTTCATCAGGCGGCATGGGCTTGCCATACAGCCACCCCTGCGCGTAATTGACGCCTATTTCCGCCAGGAATCGGCGCTGCTCTTCATTTTCCACGCATTCGCCAACTGTCTCAATTCCAAGACCTGCGCAAAGGTCTGCCATCGAACGCAGGAAAGAGCGATTTTCGCCGTCTTCAAGACCCTTGCGGATGTAAATTCCGTCGATCTTCACGCAGTCCACCTTCAAAACGCGAAGATACTGCAAGCCCGCAGCCCCTGCCCCGAAGTCATCAAGGCTGACCTTATGACCGAAATCGCGGATACGCCTCAAAATCCTGTTGGTCGTCTCAAGGTCGTCAATCTGGCTGGATTCTGTCAGCTCGAACATCAGGTTCTCGCGGATATCGCCGCAATCCTCAAGAATATTGAAAAAATGGCGCAGAAACCCCTGTGACTGGATCGAATGGCCGGAGATATTCACCGCAGCTGCCACATTATAGCCGATACGCCGCATCCGCTTAATCAGCGACACCACCTTCATGGTCATGGCGAGGTCAAATTCATGGATCACGCCGATATCTTCGGCGAAGCACATGAATTCAAACGGTGATCCCTTGAAAACATTCTGGTCGAAGCGGGCGAGCGCCTCAAAGTGATGCAAGCTGCCGTCATGGATATCGACAATCGGCTGAAGGGCCACATCAAAACGCTCCTGCAGAACGATCTGCTTGAAGGCCTTCAGTTGCGCTTTCACTTTTTCCAGCCGACGTTCATAGCCACCGGTCAAGGCCTGGATTGTCTTGGCATTTTCTCTTGAGGCCGCGCGCTTCATGGCATAGACCGCCGCCTTGACCGCATCGGCTTCGGATATGCCATCTTCGCCGGCCACGGTCACATAGTTGGCACTGTCGCGTCCCTGCTTGAAGGCGCCGCGCATGGCGCTGGAAACTTGTTCCCGCTCATCCGCTTTCGGGCTTTGTGGCGCACCTAAAGGCTGATGCCCCGAGCGCTTGCTTTCAGCCAGATCGCCCGCTGCCCCTTCGGCCGCCGCATCCCCCAGCAAGCGGTGCAAGGCCCACAAGCTGGCCTCTGCTTTGCCCGTGTCCGCCCGCTCGTCCAGCCCCGCCAGCTTCATCAGGGCTTCCGGCACGCTGTGATCGGTGCCTGCGGCATAGTCTGTCAACCGCTGTGCAAGCTTGCCGAAATGATGCCGCTCGAATTGCCGTGGTGAACTGCTTGGCACCCGTTTGGTATCCCCGATCGACAATTGTCCCCAATAGGGGCTGACCGAAAGCTGGATGGCCCCTGGCCCCGCCCCGCGGACGCGCACAGCATGCAGTTCAACAGCACCCGGCATGCCGTCCGTGCGTAAAACCCTGAGCGGCACCGGCCCCACATGCGCCGACTTCAGCAGCTTGTGGCGGACAAGGCGCCAAATAGCAAAATCCTTGGAATGAATATAGGCAGAGAAGGACTGCCCGATGAGGCTTTCGGAAGGACAGCCCAAAAGGCGGTCCATATTGCCGGTGGCATATTCCACCGTATCATCCGGCCCAAGCTCCAGCACAGCTGTTGCCAGCGACCGGTAAAGCCCCGCAAACCTCTGGAGATCGATCGACTGATTGTCGTCCATTTATCTCACCTAACGCGATTTTTGCGGGCGCCCCTCACCCACACACCGGCAGCTCCGAATGCACAGCTAGCATGCCAGTGCCGACAGTATGTCCGCAACAACATTAAAATTCTGTCACTACAACTTTGCGCTTTATTTGACGCGGCCAATCTGCATAATAAGAACAAAAGGAGAACATGATGGACGCACGCGACACATTCAGCATCGCCCCGGACGGATTTGCCGGCGAGACCGCCAATAGGCCAGTCCCCCAACTTGAAAAAACTCAGCCCCCTATTGCAGACGGTCGCACCCACCGCCAGGGGCTGCCACGCAGGACGCAGCGCGCCTTTGCTAGCCTGCAAGAAAGGGCGTTTGGCACCAAACGCGACCTGCCCGTACTGGGACGTGCCCAAGGGGGAAAAGACGGCAATATCATTATGGAAGACAGTGCCATCGACTGGACATTCCGGCCCGCTGACCTGCAGGGCGTGAAGGACGCGTTCGCCGTGTATGTGACAGGCGATTCGATGGTACCCAAATACAAGAATCAGGACCTGGCCTATGTACACCCAACCAAACCGCCACGCAAAGGCCGGTTCGTCCTGGTGGAAACAGCCGACCACACAGGGTTCATCAAGCAATTTGTAAAATGGGATGGCCAGGAGCTTGTGCTGAAGCAATATAATCCCGCCCGGGAGATTCGCCTTCCACGCGAACAGGTAAGCCGCCTTTTGCTTGTCATCGGCAGCCTGGATAGCTGATCAGCCGCCCAGGTGGTCAGTCGCCCAGGTGGTCAGTCGCCCTGGATGATCAGCCCATCTTACGGCAGCAGAATTGGGTACCGTTCAGGAACACAAGGCGCAGGTCTTTCTCATACAGGTTCTTGTGCAGGGCATCAATGACACCGGTGCCCCACCAGAACTGGTCTGTGTAATCGTCGCCATAAATCAGGCCGTTCGGCTTGACCTTGTCATAGAACAGGTCGAAATCCAGGCAGACGCCCTCATAGCTGTGATCGCCGTCCAGATAAACGAAATCCAGGCTGCCGTCCGGGATATGCTCAACCGCACCCTTGGAAAAATCGCGCAGGATTTCCACAGCCGGGTTGTCCGCGAAACGCTTCTGCACGCTTTTGTAGCGCTGGTCCATCTCGCGCTGGGCAACCTTTTTGCCGAACCATGATTTTGCGTATTTCTCGTCCTCGATCACCTGCCAGGGATCGATGAGATACAGTTTTTTCGGGTTGGTCCTGTTGATGATTTTGGCAGAATAATCACCCAGATGGACACCCACTTCGGCGCACACCGCATTCTTGGGCATATGCTGAAGAACCTGCTGTCGTGCATTCATGTCTTGTTCTCGCTCGTTCGATTTTTGACGGTCGATCCAGGACCCCGCCCCCATTTTTTCTCAATGGTGCGCATATCAAACCGGATGGCCGAGCATGTCAATGCAACTACCACGAAATATTGGAAGACGATAAGTGGAAGGTGGTACCCGCAGCCGGACTCGAACCGGCACGACCATACGGTCTCAAGATTTTAAGTCTTGTGTGTCTACCAATTCCACCATGCGGGCACATGAAGGTTGGACAAGCGGGTTATAGAACAGTTTTTTCGCCGATAACAATGACGAAATGCCCTTTGGCAAGATTTTGCCCGCGCTATGCAGATATGTCCGCCGCGGGGGCCTCTGAAACGCTCTGTCTGCTTCCAGCAACCGACGCCACTCAGGCCTAGCTCAGCGTGGTCGGGTGATCCATCTCGAAGCCCATCGCGTCGCACATGTTCATAACCGCGCCCATGGCACCGTCAATCGCGTCCTTGTCGGCGCTGCGGATCACGATGTTGGCGCCATATCCCTGCCCATAGAAGGGATAGCTTCCAATGCTGGTCTGCGGGTAATCATCCTGGATTTTGCCAAGGCCCTCGGCGATCTTGCTTTCCGGTGCATGGACCGTCAGCGAGCTCGTCCATACCTTGCGGCCAGTCTTCAGGTGCGGCCTGATACCTTCCAGCATCGACTGCATGATCTTGGGCACGCCCGCCATGATGAAGACATTATCGATCCGGATACCGGGGGCGATGGACACGGGGTTGTCAATCAGTTCCGCGCCTTTGGGCACGCGCGTCATGCGCTTGCGGGCGTCGGTGAAGTTTTCTTCGCCATAGTATTCGAGCATCCGGCGATAGGCTTCGGGGTGAACAACCACCGGAACCTCAAAGGCAGCCGCGACACTGTCGACGGTAATATCATCATGGGTGGGGCCGATGCCGCCAGTGGTGAACAGATAATCAAATTTTAACCGGAGCGCGTTCACGGCTGCTGCGATCTCGTTTTCGATATCGGGCACCACGCGCACTTCCGCAAGCTGGATACCGATCTCATTCAGCCACACCGCCAGATACGACAGGTTCGCATCCTTCGTGCGACCGGATAAAATCTCATCGCCAATGATGAGAAGTGCCGCACTGATATCTTTCACCGTTTCAGCCATGCATTTTTTCCTGTTAGTCCCCCAAGGGCTTGCACTTTAGTGCCCTGATCGGTTTAAGTACACTCAGATTAACAATACGATTCAAAATGTAAGAGGGATTACCATGAAAACACGTGCTGCTGTCGCCTGGGGCGCAGGAAAACCGCTCAGCGTTGAAGAGGTGGACCTTGAAGGCCCGAAGGCGGGCGAGGTTCTTGTGGAAATCAAGGCCACCGGCGTATGCCACACCGATGCCTTCACGCTTTCGGGTGACGACCCTGAAGGCGCGTTCCCTGCGATCCTGGGCCACGAAGGCGCGGGCGTGGTGCTCGAGGTCGGCGAAGGCGTGAAAAGCCTGAAGCCGGGTGACCATGTGATCCCCTTGTATACGCCAGAGTGCCGCGAGTGTGATTATTGCCTGCACCCCAAGACAAACCTGTGCCAATCCATCCGCGAAACGCAGGGCAAGGGCGTGATGCCGGACGGCACCAGCCGGTTCTCGATCGATGGCAAGCCGATCCTTCATTATATGGGCTGCTCGACCTTCTCGAACCACACGGTGCTGCCAGAAATCGCGCTGGCAAAGGTGCGCGAAGACGCGCCGTTCGACAAGATCTGCTACATCGGCTGCGGTGTCACGACCGGCGTGGGCGCGGTGGCGTTCGACGCGAAGGTTGAGCCCGGCTCGAATGTCGTGGTGTTTGGTCTTGGCGGTATCGGCCTCAACGTGATCCAAGGGGCACGCATGGTTGGCGCCAACAAGATTGTTGGTGTGGATATCAACCCCGCCCGCGAAGCCATGGGCCGCCAGTTCGGCATGACAGACTTCATCAACCCCAAGGAATGTGACGTGATGGAAGCCATCATGGACCTCACCAACGGAGGCGCGGACTATAGCTTCGAGTGCATCGGCAATGTGAACACCATGCGACAGGCGCTTGAGTGCTGCCACAAAGGCTGGGGCGAAAGCATCATCATTGGCGTTGCGGGCGCGGGCCAGGAAATCTCCACCCGTCCGTTCCAGCTGGTAACCGGGCGCGTCTGGCGCGGGTCGGCCTTCGGTGGCGCACGCGGCCGCACGGACGTACCAAAGATTGTCGACTGGTACATGGACGGCAAGATCAATATCGACGACCTGATCACCCACAAGATGCCGCTGGATGAGATCAACACTGCGTTTGACCTGATGCACGAAGGCAAATCCATCCGCTCCGTGGTGGAATTCTGATGTCATTCGAGATTATCTCAGAGACCCAATGTTTCGGCGGTACGCAGGGCTACTACCGCCACGCTGCCGAAACAACCAAGTGCGACATGCGCTTTAGCGTGTTCACGCCGCCGCAGGCCCTCGACGGGCCTGTGCCGGTGGTGTGGTACCTGTCTGGCCTCACGTGCACGGAAGACAATGCGACCGTGAAGGCCGGTTTCCAACGCGTGGCCGCGGAACTGGGGCTGATGATCGTCTGCCCGGACACCAGTCCGCGCGGCGACGACGTGCCGGACGATGAAGCCTATGACTTCGGCAAGGGCGCAGGTTTTTATGTGAATGCCACAGAGGCCCCGTGGAACACCCATTTCCATATGTATGACTATGTGACGCGTGAGCTCCCTGCCCTGATCAAGGAAGAGTTCAACGCAGACATGAACCGCCAGGGCATCACCGGCCACTCGATGGGCGGGCATGGCGCTCTGACCATCTTTTTGAAGAACCGCGAGACATTCCGGTCTGTCTCGGCCTTCGCGCCGATTGTCTCGCCCATGAACTGTCCGTGGGGCGAGAAGGCGCTGACAGGATACATCGGCGCTGACCGCGCGGCCTGGGCAGACTATGACGCCTGCGCCCTTCTGGAAAGCGGCGGTGCAACAGAAGTAAATATTCTTATCGATCAAGGCCTTGCGGACAATTTCCTGGAAGGCCAGTTGAAGCCTGAGCTATTTGAAGCCGCGTGCGAGAAGGTTGGGCAAAAGGTCACGCTCCGCCGTCACGCGGGCTATGATCATAGCTATTTCTTCATCTCAAGCTTCATTGAAGATCATCTGCGCCATCACGCTGACGCACTCAAATAGGACACACACATGCTCCGCTTTGCTCTCGCCGCCATTCTTGCGCTTACCGCCTTTGCCCTGCCCGCCCAGGCCCATCAGGACCCGGAAATCGCAGGCTTCATCCAGGTGGACGGCGGCAAGATTTGGTACCGCTTGAATGGGCGCGAGCATCTGGGCAAGCGCCCGGCGATCATCGTGATGCACGGCGGCCCTGGCGGCACACACCGGGGGAACATGCCGTATGTGGCGCTTGCGGACGAATATCCAGTGATCCTTTATGACCAGCTGGGCACGGGCAATTCAGAGCGCCCGAACAACCCTGCCAATTGGCGCGTTGAGCGGTTCGTGGCGGAGATCGATCATATCCGTGAAGCACTCGGGCTTGATGAAGTGATTATCGCGGGCCACAGCTGGGGCGGGACGCTGGCGGCTGAATATGCCGTCAGGAACCCAGACGGCCTCAAGGCTGCAATCCTTTCAAGCCCGCTGATTTCCACCCACCAATGGATCGCGGATAATCAGGAATGGATTGACCAACTACCACCCGAGACCGCAGCAACCATCCGCAAGCATGAAGCCGAGGGCACCACCAACCACCCGGATTACCGGGCTGCGGAAGAAGCCTTTTATGCCCGCCATATGTGCCGCACCGAAGGCTGCCGCAACAGCCGCTACCGTGTGGACGGCCCGGACTGGAACCCGGTGATGTATGAAATCATGTGGGGACCAACCGAATTTTTCGCGCCCGGCACGCTGAAGGATTACGACATCAGCCCACAGCTTCCCAATATTGCTGCCCCCACCCTGATGATCTGCGGTGAATATGACGAGGCCGCGCCCAAGAGCTGCCGCAAGTTCGGCGGTATGATCCCTGATGCCAAGACTGTGATTGTCCCTGGCGCCGGGCACGCCACCATGGGCGACAATGAAGAGTTTTACTTGATGGCGCTGCGGATTTTCCTGAAGGGCATTGAGGATTAGGCCTGCAGGTGCCTAGCGGCTAGCCTCATAGGTGCGCCCCACTTCGACCGACATACACAAGAGATGGGCAAGATTGCCGTCACCATCCGAAAGCGGGAACAAAGCGTTTTCGGTGACCACCGTCTCGCGTCCGAACGGCGCCAGCTCAAACAGATAGAAAACCGGTGCGCGCCTTTTCATGCACAGGCCATATATTTCGCCGCGCCAGTCCAGCTCTTCAGGCGTTTCGCTGAGAAGCGTGCCGGTATAATCCTTGCCAAGCATGTCAGCCACACTTGATCCGAGAAGGCGGATACGGTAGTCCTTACCACCATCAAGAATGTCCACAATATAGATGTATGGCAGATAGCGTGCCATCAGCGAGGGGTGCAGATCAGACTTTAGTGGAAACTCCCGGTCCCCCTTCTTCTCCCGCCACAAATTGAAAACCGCTTTTGGTCCGGCAGCTTCCGGAAGAGCCAGCTCTTTCGAGGGCTTGTTTGGCATACCAAAGGGGAAGTCTGAAATATCGTCCCGGCTGGCCAAGTGCGGGCACTCCTTGTTGTGTAGGCAGTCTGGCTTGTCACAAAGCTGGCATGATTGCTTTGGCCTTGCAATAGCTTTGCGCGGTACATGCGTCCCTCAAATCAGCCCACAAAAACGAAAAGGGCCGCACCCAACCGGTGCAGCCCTTTTCGTCGTTTTGTTTTAAGCAGGGTTAGGCGTCGCCAAACACCCGCTTGAAGATCGTGTCTACATGCTTGGTGTGGTAATCCATGTTGAACATCTCATCGAGCTCAGCTTCGGATACCTTCGCCGTCACGGTCTTGTCAGCCTTCAGAAGGTCCAGAAGCTGCAGCGTGCCGCGGCTATCCCACACCTTCATGGCGTTTTCCTGCACGAGGCGGTAAGCGTCCTCGCGGCTCACGCCGGCTTGCGTCAGCGCAAGCAGTACGCGCTGGCTGTTCGGCAGGCCGCCCATCTTATTCATGTTATCGAGCATGTTCTCTGGGTACACCAGCAGCTGGTCCATCACGTTCGTCAGGCGCGCGAGGGAGAAATCGAGCGCCACAGTCGCGTCTGGGCCGATATAGCGCTCAACGGAGGAGTGGGAGATATCCCGCTCGTGCCACAGCGCCACGTTTTCCATGGCCGGGATTGCCATCGCGCGAATGTAACGCGCCTGGCCGGTGAGGTTTTCGGTCAGGATCGGGTTTTTCTTGTGCGGCATCGCGCTTGAACCCTTCTGACCCTTGGAGAAATATTCCTGAGCTTCCAGAACTTCGGTGCGCTGCAGGTGGCGCACTTCCACCGCCAGACGCTCGATACAGCTGGCGACAACACCCAGCACGGCAAAATACATGGCGTGGCGGTCACGCGGGATCACCTGCGTGGACACAGGCTCGACCTCAAGGCCCATTTTTTCTGCCACATATTCTTCAACGAACGGGTCGATGTTGGCGAATGTGCCCACCGCACCGGAGATCGCACAGGTCGCGACTTCCTTGCGCGCCATTTTCATACGCTCAAGGCAGCGGTCAAACTCAGCGTAGGCTTGCGCCATCTTGAGGCCGAAGGTAACAGGCTCTGCATGGATGCCGTGGCTGCGGCCGATGCACACGGTGTATTTGTGCTCTTCCGCGCGACGCTTCAGCACCACCAAGAGCTTCTCAAGGTCGTCGATGATGATGTCTGCGGCCTGCACCAGTTGAACGCTGAGGCAGGTATCCAGAACGTCAGAGGACGTCATGCCCTGGTGCACGAAACGCGCTTCGTCACCCACGTGTTCCGCGAGGTTCGTCAGGAAGGCGATCACATCGTGCTTCACTTCGCGCTCGATCTCGTCGATGCGCTCAACTTCGAACTTACCGCGCTCCCACACAGCTTTGGCAGCGGCTTCAGGGATACGGCCAAGCTTGGCGTTGGCGTCACAGGCGTGGGCTTCAATCTCGAACCAGATACGGAACCGGTTTTCCGCTTCCCAAATGTCGGTCATTTGCTTGCGGGAATAACGAGGGATCATGGGGCGCGCTCCTCAGGGGGAAATGGTCAAAAACAAAATCTGCCGGTCACCTATCAGAAAGCACGGCTGATCGCAAGTTTCCTTGACACATCAGCCCTGCAGCCAGAGCATAACAGCCTGGCTTTATCGGGGAGGGTTAGAATGCGTATCCTTGCAACCATTATGTGCGCGCTGTGCGTTGCCTCTGCTTCATTCGCAGACAACGTCCAGATCGAGAATGTCACCGTCATTTCCATGGACGGGGGCCAAGTCATAAAAGACGCCGTAGTGACCATTGAAGGTGACCGAATCGTCTATGTCGGGACGGTCGCAGATGCGCCGCACCTGCACGGAACACACAAGATCATCGACGGCACCGGCAAATATCTGATACCCGGCCTTGCCGAGATGCATGGCCACCTGCCCTACGGCAGCTGGGGCAAGCAGCAGACCGAAGAAACCCTGTTCCTCTATCTCGCTGGCGGTGTCACCACCGTGCGCGGCATGCTGGGGGACCCGGTGCAGTTTGAGCTGAGGGACAAAATCAAGGCTGGCGAGATTGCCGGGCCGACGCTTTACCTGGCAGCCCCCAGCCTTAATGGCCGCAGCGTCAGCTCGCCCGAGGATGGTGAGCAGAAACTGCGCCTCTATGCCAGCCAGGGCTGGGATCTGCAGAAAATCCATCCAGGGCTGAGCCTACCGGAATATGACGCGATCGCGCGTGCGGCCAACGAGCTTGGCTTTCCCTTCGGTGGCCATGTGCCGGCGGACGTGGGCATCGATCACGCGCTGAAATCGCACCAGATATCGGTCGACCATATGGACGGCTATCTGGAATGGCTTGGCGGCTACACCAAAGAGCTGACGGATCAGGATTTCGCCCACGCGGTGGCAATCACCAGAGCAAGTGGCACGTGGATTGTACCGACGCAGGAGCTGTTCAACACCTTCTACAGCCGTGGCGAAGACTACCCGGTGCTATCTGACGAACAGGTCAAAGTCCTGCTGGCCCGGCCCGAGAATGCCTATGTGCCGCGCGCGATGCTGACGCGGTGGGAGCAGACGGCGCGGTCGGCCACACCGAACCCTGTGGCAATCCAAAACCGGCAGCAGCTCTTGAAAGCCTTCGCGGACGGCGGCGTCAACCTTGCGCTTGGTTCAGATGCGCCGCAAACCTTCTCTGTACCCGGTTTCTCGATATGGCGTGAGATTGAGGTGATGGCGGAAGCCGGCCTGACCCCCGCGCAGATCCTTGAGATGGCAACTGCAGCACCCGGGCGCTATTTCAAGGATAAAGACGATTTCGGGGCTGTGACTGTTGGGGCACGGGCAGACCTAATTCTTCTGGATGCCGACCCGCGCGAAGATGCGATGAACCTGACCAAACAGGCGGGCGTTGTGGCCGCAGGGCGCTGGTACAGCAGGGAAGCGATTGATGCACGTCTAGCCGAGATCGCCGCGCGTCACGCCAACTAGGCTCCGTTAAGAAGAGCGATGAAATCGCTGCGCCACCGTGAGATGGGGTTTCGGGCCAGGTTTGCGTTTTGGAAGCAGGCATCGCCCGACACTTCCTTGCCGATCCACGCCGGGCGTTCGAAATACTCGTCCTTGGCCTGCAGTTCGACCTCTGCCAACCACAGGCCTTCATTGGGCCCTTTGAACACATCAACCGACCAGACATGCTTGCCTGATTTGATGCTGTGCCGGGTTTTCTCAACCGGGGCTTCAAGGGCGCTATCAATCAGCGACAGCGCTTCGGCGTCCGACAGCTTGCGCTCAATTTCCTTGCGTTCAATGCCTTTGCCGACCTTGACAGTCATCACATAACCGCCTTCGTAGCGCCGCACCCTCAGGGACCGCCCATCCCCGCGCATGACATACCACTGGGATATCTCTTTCCCACCCTTCAGGTCCAGGATACCTGGCCGTACAAGGAATTTACGCTCTATCTCGATCACGGCTTGATTTTACCTGCACGCAGGAAACAGATATGCAGGGCGTTGGCATAACCGGGCGGGATGTCACCAATTTTCGCAATCGCCTTCGGGCCCTTGAACTCGCCCCATCTGTGTTCGTTCGACAGCGTGATCTCGACATCCTTGGCCTTCTCAGGCAAATGTGCGGTAAACACCAGCACAAGGCGATCACCAAGGGTCGGGTGATGCTTCACCCAACTGGAAACAAATTCGAATTTTTTTGCCTTGAGGCCTGCCTCTTCCTTCATTTCGCGCTTCAGCGCCTTGAAAAGGTCTTCGCCGCTTTCAACCTTGCCGCCCGGCAGGTCAAAAAGGCCGCTGGACTTACGCATGACCAGTGCCTTGCCGTCCTTGGACATCAGAACCACCTTGGCCGATACCGGCAGGTCTTGCTCTAGCTCCTTACGGGTGGACTTAACTTGTTCCCAATACATCAAACTTCCTTAAACTGGGGCTTTCCGGTCATTCTTTTCGCGCCGGTGTTTAGAGTAACCCCAAATCCTTAAAACTTGCCTGCCCTGTTTTCCCGACAATGATATGGTCGTGCACCTTGATCCCAACACGGTGGCAGGCGTCTGAAATTTCCTTTGTCATTTGCACATCTGCGTGGCTGGGCGCCGGGTCTCCTGATGGATGATTGTGAACAAGTATAAGGGCGCCGGCTTCAAGTTCAAGGCCGCGGCGCACGACCTCGCGCGTATAGACGGCGGTTCGGTCAATTGTGCCGTCCGATAGCACCTCGTCCGCAATAAGGGCATTCTTCCGGTCAAGAAACATCAGGCGGAACTGTTCACGCGGGATATTGCCCATGGCACCCTGCAGATATTCCTGGACCGCAGCCCAGTTACCCATCACAGGGCGGCCCGTTGCCCCTGCGCGCGACAGATGCAGTGCAGATGCCTGCACGGACTTGATGGCGGCGATGGCCGTGTCACCAAGCCCTTTCATGCCACGCAGTTTGTCCACATCCGCGCTGAGAACCGCAGCGTAACTGCCGAAGCGGGCGATCAGGTCTTTTGCAAGAGGTTTGACATCACGGCGAGGGATGGCAAGAAACAGGATCAACTCCAGAAGCTCATAGTCGGCGAGCGCGTCGGCCCCGCCCTTCAGGAAGCGCTCCCGAAGCCTGGACCTGTGGCCCTTGACATGATCCCTGTTGTCCGTATCCCCCATCCGGTTCCTTTGGCTATTCCACGCCGTCATAAGGCGGGCAGAACCAGCCTTTCGGTGATTTGGTGAAGACTTCATAACCGTCTTCTGTGACAGCCAGCGTATGCTCGAACTGCATCGACAAGGTCTTGTCTCGGGTTACCGCCGTCCAGCCGTCGGCCAAAATCTTGGACCCTGGTTTGCCTGCGTTCACCATGGGTTCGATTGTGAAGAACATGCCGGGCTTGAGCTCTGGGCCCGTGCCCGGCTTGCCGAAATGCATTACGCTGGGTTCATCATGAAACACGCGGCCAATACCATGGCCACAAAAGTCGCGCACAACGCTGTAGCGGTGGGCTTCAACGTGGGTCTGAATGGCATGGCCAATGTCACCAAGGCGCGCGCCGGGCTTCACGGCTTCAATGCCTTTCCAAAGGGCCTCGAATGTCACCTGACACAGGCGCTGTGGCAATAATTTGGGCTTGCCAACAAAGAACATGCGGCTCGTGTCGCCATACCAGCCATCAAGGATAACCGTTACATCGATATTCAGGCTGTCGCCTTCCTTCAACTTTTTCGACCCCGGGATACCGTGACAGATCACATGATTGATCGATGTACAGATGGATTTCGGGAAACCGCGGTAATTCAGCGGCGCGGGAATAGCGTTATGGTCCAGAATAAATTCGTGGCACAAGCGGTCCAGCTCTTCCGTGGTCACCCCTGCCTTTACGTGCGGCGTGATATAGTCAAGCGTCTCGGCAGCCAATTTGCCTGCCGCGCGCATACCGTCGAATGCCTCAGGACCATGGATCTTGATTGCACCAGTGCGTGCTTCGGGCACGTCAACCGCATCTACATAATTCATCTTGTCATTCCCGCATCAGTCACTGTTCGGCCTAGAAGCCCATAGGCATCGGGCGATCCACCCGTATGCCTTCTGTCGACAGGTCACAAACATAACACAAAGTTTCTACGCCCGCCTCTTTAGCTTCCCTAAGCGCCGCCGCATAAGTCGGATCAATATCCGCCGCTGGCGCAAAAGACAAGCAATCACCGCGCTGCACAAGGTAAAGCATGACGGCCCGGTGCCCTTCAGTGACCATATCCATTAGTTCGCGCAGGTGTTTGGTGCCCCGCGCTGTCACTGCGTCCGGGAACTGGGCATCATCCCCCACCTTCAGCGTAACATTTTTCACTTCAACAAAGCATTGCGCCGACTTACTGGCCTCCTCAGGTGCCTCGAGAAGGATATCGATACGGCTGTTCTGACCGTATTTCACTTCCCGCCTGAGGCTGCCGTAGCCCGCGAGTTCCGGGATCACGCCGCCAAGGATCGCTTCTTCGGCCAGTTTGTTCGGGTGGCTTGTATTAATGCCGACAAGGTGGCCATCCACTTCCACCATTTCCCAACGCCAATCCAGCTTGGCTTTGGGGTTGGTGTTTGGCGAAAGGTAAACCCGACTGCCGGGCTCCTTGCAGCCAAGCATGGAACCTGAATTGGCGCAATGCGCCACAACAACGCTACCGTCAGGCAGCTCCACATCCGCTAGGAAACGCTTGTAGCGCTTGATCAGGCGACCCTCAGTCAGTGCATTCTCGAAAATCATGGCTGCACCCTATCCACTCGCTGAAGCCCAATCAAGTATCACTAAGCATTTGACCAAAAAAGCCGTTGCGCTATGTCGCTCACAAAATAGTTGATGAAAGTGATATAAAATTGTCGACAATATGATATGAAATATCCCGACAAAGTTTCAAGTCACCCATCAAACGAGGAAAAACAGGGAGGGTACGCAGCCACTTTTATAACCTTTGCATGAGCGCCACACTGGTTTGGTTGCTTATCTGCAACACTTTGACTTCTTGGTCAGCATTGTTGTGAAGCGACAGATGGAAAAATATTCTCATCAGGTACAGCCTATGCAAACTAAGGCTCTGGACGCATTATCCAAAGTCAGATGCCCAGCACCACTGGCATCGCGCGTTTCCCAAAGTTGCTTATAAAAATAGAAGCTGCGTACTTCGAATGAGGAAATTCACCATGAAAAAAACTTGGTTCAACCATAGCGCATGCCTGATCGCGGGCTGTTCAGCGCTGGCCCTTTCTGTAGGCGCCAATGCTCAGAGCGCAAGCGACGGTTTCGCCCTTGAGGAAATCGTTGTAACCGCCCAGAAGCGGGAACAGAGCCTTCAGGACGTTCCGATCTCCATCTCCGCACTGAGCGGCGACAAGATCAACACCTTCGCAGCTGGCGGCGAAGATATCCGCCTCCTGTCCAGCCGCGTACCTGGCCTCAACGCTGAATCATCGAACGGTCGCGTTGCTCCGCGTTTCTATATCCGCGGTCTCGGCAACACTGACTTTGACCTCGCGGCGTCCCAGCCGGTTTCCGTTGTTGTCGACGAGGTTGTGCAGGAAAACGTGATCCTGAAAAGCTTCCCGCTTTTCGACGTTGAGCGCGTTGAAGTACTGCGCGGCCCGCAAGGCACCCTGTTTGGCCGTAACACACCGGCGGGCATCATCAAGTTTGACACCCGCAAGCCAACCCAGGAAGCCGAAGGCTACCTGTCTGCGAGCTACGGCTCATATGGCACGGGTTCTGTTGAATTCGCACAGGGGGGCGGCATCAGCGACAAGCTGTCTGCTCGTGTGTCCATGCTCTACAGCCGCCGCGATGACCACATCGACAATGCATATCTTGACGAAGATGATGCCCTTGGCGGCTTCGAAGAATTTGCTGGCCGTCTGCAGCTGATGTTCGAGCCAACTGACACCTTCAGCGCCCTGACCAATGTTCACTTCCGTAGCCTGTCGGGTACCAGCTCGCTATTCCGTGCGAATATCCTGACCACAGGCAGCAATGACCTGAACGGCAACTTCGACCGTGATACAGTCTACTTCGGTGACGATCATGGCAACCCGCAGGAATATGACAGCTGGGGCGCATCCCTGAAGATGGTCAAGGACTTCAACAACGAGATGACCCTGACGTCCATCACGGCCTATGAGACCACCAACGGCTCCAGCCTTGGTGATATCGACGGCGGTAACCCGGATGGCCCAGGTTTCATTCCATTCCAAAGCACGACACAAGACCATATCGATGATCTGGACCAGATCACGCAGGAACTGCGCCTGTCCCAGCAAGCATCCGACCAGCTGTTCTATCAGGTTGGCTTCTTCTTCTTCGATAGCGACTTCACTGTGCGCACCTCGCCTTTCTTCGTACCGGACTCAACAGTTCGTCACCAGAACACTGCCTGGGCGCTCTTCGGCCAGGTCAGCTATGACATCCAGCCAGAAACCACGTTGACTATTGGCATGCGCTATACGGATGACGAAAAGACTGCTGACGCCTACTCTGGCGCATTCGGTGCCCAGCTTGACACTGTTGAGCTTGAAGGCGACCGAGTGAGCTGGGACGCTGCTATCAACCATGCGGTGAATGACGACCTTTCCGTCTATGCGCGCGTGGCTTCCGGCTTCCGCGCCCCAACCATTCAGGGCCGTGACGTTGCCTTCTTCGGCGTTCCAACAACCGCCAAGGAAGAGACAATCATGTCCTACGAGGCTGGCTTCAAGGCAACCCTAGCCGAGAACCGCCTGCGCTGGAATGGTGCGGTCTTCTACTATGACGTATCCGACCTGCAAGTGACCGCCGTTGGTGGCGCCACCAACAGTGTTCAGCTTGTGAGCGTGGACGAAGTAATCGGTTACGGCTTCGAGACAGACATCGAATGGCTGGCTTCCGAAAATCTGACCATCACGGCAGGCCTTGGTTACGCCAACACGCAAATCAACGATACGGGCCTGCGCGTTCCCACCTGTGGCTCCGGCCAGTGTACGCCGATTGATCCGCTCGACGACGATGGTTACGCAATCGTAGACGGCAACCCGCTGCCACAGGCGCCGGACTGGACCGTCAACTTCACAGCTGACTACCACCGGGAAATGGGTGACGGCGAGTTCTTCACCTTCGTTGACTTTGCCCTGCAGGGTGACACCAACATGCTTCTCTATGATGCCGAAGAATTCTCCACCAGCGGCACGTTCGAACTCGGCGCCCGCATGGGTTACCGCTTCGGTGAAGCGCTGCAGCACGAAGTATCCATCTTCGGCCGCAACATCACCAATGAAGCTAACCTCAAGGGTGTGATCGACTTCAACAACAACACGGGCTTTGTGAACGCACCGCGCGTGTTTGGTATCGGTCTTTCCACTCGCTGGTAAGCTAGCTGACATTCAAACATTTTGGAAACGGGGGCATAAGCTCCCGTTTTCTTTTGCCCACAAAAAAAGCCCGGCTCACGGCCGGGCTTTAGCGTTTTACGGAAGTCTAGGCGCCTTATGGCACCAGCTTCACCGAATGGGCCCCATCCACCGGAAGGGCGACACCAGTAGTGAAGCTTGAAGCCGGACTTGCCAGCATCAGCATTGGCGGCACAAGCTCAGGCAGCTCGCCCGCGCGCCGCGCTGGGGTCATTGCCAGCATCTGCTGCCCACGCTCGGTTTTCAGGCCTTCCTCGTTGATCTCAGTCACGAAAAAGCCCGGGCAAAGGGCGTTGACGCGGATGCCGTATCGCTGCCATTCAAGAGCCATGGCTTTGGTCATCTGGATCACGCCTGCCTTGCTGGTCGCGTAGCTTAAGTGCTGGTTCGATACACCAAGCCCCAGAATGGAGGCCGTATTGATGATGCTGCCTTTCAGGCCGGCGCTGATCATATGTTTGGCAGCGGTCTTGCCAACGCGCCACATGCCTTTGAGGTTGGTATCCATCATATGGTCCCACTGCTCTTCGGTTTCCTCAAGCGCGCGAACCTGGTGCCCAACACCCGCGTTAGCGCACACCACCGTGGGTGTGCCCAGCTGGTCTTCGGCGTCTGTGAAAGCTGCTTCAACGCTTGCAGTGTCCTTCACATCCATCGACAGCGCGAGCGTGCGGCGATCAGTTTCAGACGCAATCTCTTTCGCCAATTCCTCAATCCGGTCCAGCCGCCGGGCACACAGCACCACGTCGGCTCCGGCATGCGCGAGGGCGCGGGCGAACTCGGCCCCGATGCCGGAGGATGCTCCAGCCACCAGGGCAACTTGCCCTTCAAGGCTGAAAAGACCATTCAGATAATCATTGCTCATTATTCTCTCCTTTAGCCCGCGTTTTCACGGTCATAATCGGCGAAGCTTTTGCCTGCTTCGGCAAGTTCCTTCAGAAGCGGTGCTGGCTGCCACCAACGCGGACCAAATTTTTCCTGGAATTCCATGATCTTGGCATAGACATTCTTGAGGCCGATTGTGTCGGCATAATGCATTGGCCCGCCGCGGTAGCGCGGATAGCCGTAGCCGTTCACATAGACCACATCAATGTCACTGGCGCGGTAAGCCTTGCCCTCGCCCAGGATTTTCGCGCCCTCGTTAATCAGCGCCATCATGCAGCGCTCAACGATGTCCTCAGCCGGGATCGGCTTACGCTCAATGCCCAGCTTGGCGCTTTCTTCTTCGATGACGGCCATCACTTCGGGGTCTGGCTGCGGTGTACGGTCGCCTTCGGCATACTTATAGATGCCCTTGCCAACCTTCAGACCCTTGCGACCTGCCTCAACCAGACGATCAACCCAGTCATAGGCTTTCGTCTCGTAATTCTCGCGGCCCATGCCCTGACGGTTCAGGTAGCCGATATCAACGCCTGCCATGTCGGACATGGTCATCGGCCCCATCGGCATACCGAAGTTATAGAGCGCTGCGTCGACCTCCTCGGGCTTCGCGCCCTCAATAACCGCGAGCGATGCCTCGCGTCCGTATGGCGACAGCATGCGGTTGCCAATAAAGCCGTGGCATACGCCTGCCACCACGCCCACCTTGCGGATGGTTTTCGCCAGATCCACACATGTGGCCAACACATCGTCCGCCGTTTTTTCAGCGCGCACGATCTCCAAGAGGCGCATCACGTTCGCGGGAGAGAAGAAGTGCAGCCCAAGCACGTCTTCAGGGCGCTTGGTAATGGCAGCGATTTCATCCACATCCAAGTAAGAAGTGTTACTGGCCAGAATAGCGCCCGGCTTGGCGACGCGGTCCAGCTCGGTGAAGACCTTCTTCTTGATCTCCATCGTCTCGAACACAGCCTCAATAATCAGGTCACAGTCTGAAAGGTCATCATAACTCAGCGTGCCGGTGAACTGGCCCATCAGGCCTTCAACCTGCTCAGCCGTCAGCTTGCCCTTGGCCGCGGAACGCTCATAGTTCTTGCGAACAACGTCCAGGCCGCGGTCCAGCGCTTCCTGCTGTACCTCAAGAATAGTCACCGGAATGCCCACGTTGGCGAAATTCATGGCAATGCCACCGCCCATGGTGCCAGCGCCGATAATACCAACCTTCTTGATGTCGCGACGCGGCGTTTCCTTGGTAATGCCGGGAATACGGCTGATCTGGCGCTCGGCAAAAAACATATGCTGCAGCGCTTTGGCCTGCGGGTTCTTGGCACATTCCTGGAACAGCTCACGCTCGCGCTTCAGGCCTTCAGCAAGAGGCATGGAAACAGCAGCTTCCACACACTGGATGCAGCGCTCTGGCGCGAAATAGCCGCGCGTCTGCTTGGCGACAGACTTCCTGACACCCGCGAAAAATTCAGGTCCGAAGGCTTCGCCGTCAATCTCAATCTCGCCGGTGCGGCGCGGCGCTTTGCCCACCGCTTTTTCAGCTGTCGCGATCGCCGCTTCCACCAGATCGCCGTCCGTGATTTCATCGATCACACCCCATGACAGCGCTTCGCGCGCTTTCACATGGCGGCCACTAAGGATCGCGTCAATGGCATTCGCGGGGCCAGCAATGCGCGGCAGACGCTGGGTACCACCCGCGCCCGGCAGGATACCCAGATGCACTTCCGGCAAGCCAACCTTGGCGCTTTCCACCGCCACACGGTAATGACAGCCAAGCGCCACCTCAAGGCCGCCGCCAAGCGCCGTACCGTGAATGGCAGCCACCACAGGCTTTTCCATCGCTTCAATCTGGTTCACCACATCAGGAAGGTGCGGCTCCTTCGGCGGGGCGCCAAACTCGCGGATATCAGCACCGGCAATGAAAGTGCGCCCGGCACAGGCAATCACGATGGCATCGACGCTATCGTCAGAAGCCAAGGCTGTCATCTGGCTTGACAGCCCATCTCGCACACTGTGCGACAAGGCGTTTACCGGTGGGTTATCGACCGTCAGCACAGCCACGCGGCCGTGCATTGTTTTTGAAACTGTCGTCATCACTCTTCCCCTTCAGGTCTAATTCTCTACACGCGTTCAAGCACCATCGCGATGCCCTGCCCCACGCCGATACACATGGTGGCAAGGCCATAGCGGGCCTTCCGCTCCACCAGTTCATGTGCCAGTGTCAGCGCAAGCCGCGAACCGGACATCCCCAGCGGGTGGCCAAGGGCGATGGCGCCGCCGTTCGGGTTCACATGCGATGCATCGTCATCAAGGCCAAGTCCCCTCAAACATGACAAGGCCTGCGCCGCGAACGCTTCGTTAAGCTCAATTATGTCGATATCCGAAAGTGCCAAGCCCAAACGCGACAATAATTTCTGCGTGGCAGGCACAGGACCATAGCCCATGGTGCGCGGTGGCACCCCTGCGCTCGTCATACCAACCACACGCGCCATCGGTACCAGGCCATATTTTTTCACGGCGTCCTCACCTGCAATCAGAAGCGCAGCCGCCCCGTCATTGGTGCCGGAGGCGTTCCCTGCCGTTACCGTTCCGCCCTCGCGGAACGGTGCACGAAGGCCCGCCAATGCCTCCATGGTGGTATTGGCGCGCGGGTGTTCGTCTGTATCCACAACAAGGGGATCGCCCTTGCGCTGCGGGATGGTCACCGGCGCAATCTCGCGCTCGAACCGGCCAGCTTCCTGCGCGGCCTTGGCGCGCATCTGGGACCGGTAAGCGAAGGCGTCCTGGTCTTCGCGGCTGATGCCCATGTCTTCGGCCAGATTTTCAGCCGTTTCAGGCATGCTATCAGTGCCGTAGGCGGCCTTCAGCGCCTTGTTCACAAAACGCCAGCCGATGGTGGTGTCGTAAATCTCCGCATTCCTGTCAAACGCGCTGGTGGCCTTGGCCATCACGAACGGCGCGCGCGACATGCTTTCCACCCCGCCTGCAATCGCGAGGCCTGCTTCACCCGTCATCACCGCGCGGGCGGCAAGGCCTGTGGCTTCAAGACCAGACCCGCACAAGCGGTTCACGGTCGCGGCGGGAACGTCCTGTGGCAGACCCGCGAGAAGTGCGGCCATGCGGCCCACATTGCGGTTGTCTTCCCCCGCCTGGTTGGCGCAGCCGAAATACAGGTCGTCCACCTTCGCCCAATCAACTCCCTCGTTCCGAGCCATCAACGCCCTAATCGGGTGGGCCGCCAGGTCATCTGCCCGCACGGAAGACAGCCCACCGCCGTAGCGGCCAATCGGTGTCCGGATACCATCGCAAATATATGCCGCTTTCATCTTGTCACCTCCACCCGCGAAAATCTGCCCAGTTAAATTCAAGCTCGAAAATAAATCCTGCAGCCCAAAAGACCAGCATCAATTGCGGTTCATTTTGCCTGCGTTTCATTGCCTTTTTAATCGGCCGTATTAATTATAGATCGAAGACCGCATTCGACGAGGGGAAGGACCGGAAATGGCACTCGATCAGGAAACACTCGATCAGCTTTTGGAAACACTGCACAGGTTTGTGCATGAACGCCTGATCCCCCATGAGCGCACGGTTGCGGACACTGACCGCATCCCGGACGACATTGTAGCAGAAATCAAAGAACTTGGCCTGTTCGCCCTGTCGATCCCGGAAGAATATGGCGGGCTGGCGCTCAACATGCGCGAGGAAATCGAGGTCGCCATGGTGATTGGCGAAGCGGCCCCTGCTTTCCGGTCCCTCTTTGGCACCAATGTGGGCATCGGCTCACAGGCCATTGTGCTGGACGGCACGCCAGAGCAGAAAGAGAAATACCTGCCCAGGCTTGCGAGCGGCGACCTTGTCGGCTCCTTCTGCCTGACAGAACCTGAAGCGGGTTCAGACGCCGGGTCCCTGCGCACAAGCGCAGTCAGGGACGGCGATCATTATGTGATCAACGGCACCAAACGCTATATTACCAACGCGCCCTACGCTGGGCTTTTCACCGTCATGGCGCGCACGGACCAGGGCAGCAAAGATGCCCGCGGTGTCTCGGCCTTCCTGGTCGAAAAAGGCACGTCCGGCCTGACCGTCGGCGCGCCGGAAAAGAAGATGGGACAGCAAGGCGCGCCGGTGGCCGATGTGGTGTTCGACAATTGCCGGGTGCCTGCAGAGAACATCATCGGCGGCGTGGAAAACATGGGTTTCAAGACCGCCATGAAGGTGCTGGACAAGGGCCGCCTGCATATCTCTGCCGTATGTGCGGGGCTGGCGTCGCGCATGCTCACCGACGCCGTCCGTTACACCAAGGAACGCACCCAATTCGGCAACGCCATTGCCGATTTCCAGCTGATTCAGGCCATGATCGCAGACAGCGAGACCGAGATTTACGCCGCCAAATCCATGATCCGCGACGCCGCCCTCGCCCGCGATCGGGGCGAAGACACCAAGCGCAAAGCCTCCTGCGCCAAGCTGTTTGCTTCTGAAATGGTAGGCCGTGTGGCCGACCGGGCGGTGCAAATGTATGGCGGTGCGGGCTATATCGCCGATTATGGCATCGAACAGCTCTACCGCGACGCGCGACTGTTCCGTATCTATGAAGGCACCAGCCAGATCCAGCAACTGATCATCGCGAAAGATGTAATTGCGAGCACCGATTAGCCAGGCAATCCAGACAGCTATATAATAGCTCTTGACCTTGTAGTGGCTCCAACCCTTAGGCTTGGTAGCGACTCAAGTGAAAACACTTCAGGAGCATATAATGTCCGGCCAATCAAATTGCTGCCACCACAACCATAATCATGACTCAAATAACCATACCGCCACGGACCCTGTTTGTGGCATGACGGTTGACCTGAGCACGACAGCACACAAAAGCAGCCATGACGGCGAGGACTATTTCTTTTGCAGCGGCCACTGCAAAAAAAAATTCGACGCAGACCCCGAAGCCTATAAGGACGGCGCGCCGGAGCCCGAGCCCATGCCGGAGGGCACGCTCTATACCTGCCCTATGCATCCGGAAATCGTGCAGGAAGGGCCCGGAAGCTGCCCTAAATGCGGTATGGCGCTGGAGCCAATGGGCATCCCGAGCGCGGATGCAGGCCCTGACCCAGAGTTCATAGATTTCCGTCGCCGTTTCTGGATCGGCACGCTGTTGACCGTGCCGCTTTTCTTGCTCGCAATGGCGCCATTCTTTGGGCTGGGCGCCATCCGTGAGGCGATTGGCGAACGCACTGCCGCTTGGACCGAATTCTTCCTCGCGACCCCTGTGGTACTATGGAGCGGCTGGCCGTTCTTTGAACGCGGCGTGCAGTCCATTATCAACAAAAGCCTGAATATGTTTACCTTGATCGCCACAGGCACGGGCGCTGCTTATGCCTTCAGCACAGTCGCCGTGTTCGCCCCCGGTATCTTCCCCGCCGGTTTCCGCGGCGAAGACGGCCAGGTGCATGTCTATTTCGAAGCCGGCGCTGTGATCGTGGTGCTGGTGTTGCTGGGGCAGTTGATGGAGCTTGGCGCCCGCAACCGCACCGGTGCCGCCATCCGCGCCCTTCTGGACCTTGCCGCCAAAACCGCGCGCGTTATCCGCGACGACGGCACGGAAGAGGAGATCCCACTTGAAGATGTGGCGGTGGGTAACCGCTTGCGCGTTCGCCCCGGCGAGAAAGTGCCAGTGGACGGTCGCGTACTTGAAGGCCGCTCTTCTGTTGATGAATCCATGATCTCCGGCGAGCCTGTCCCGGTTGAGAAATCTGAAGGCGATGTGCTTACGGGCGCCACCATCAATGGCACCGGCAGCCTGATCATGGAAGCGGAGCGCGTGGGCAAGGACACCATGCTGTCGCAGATCGTAGAGATGGTGGCGAACGCGCAAAGGAGCCGCGCACCAATCCAGAAGCTGGCAGACGCTGTCGCAGGCAAGTTCGTGCCAGCAGTGATCGCAGTCGCTATCATGGCCTTTGTCGGCTGGTCGCTTTGGGGCCCCGCCCCAGCCTTCTCCTATGCGCTGATAGCGGCCGTGTCCGTGCTGATCATCGCCTGCCCCTGTGCGCTGGGCCTTGCCACGCCCATGTCGATCATGACAGCCACTGGCCGTGGTGCACAGGCAGGCGTATTGATCAAGAATGCCGAAGCGCTGGAACGGTTTGCGAAAGTTGACACGCTGATCGTCGACAAAACAGGCACTCTGACAGTCGGCAAACCCGAACTACAGGCAGTTCTTGCTGCAAGCGAATTTGATGAGGACGACATATTGATGCTGGCGGCGAGCCTTGAGCGCGGGTCCGAGCATCCGCTGGCGGACGCGATCGTACGCGGTGCCGAAGCACGTGACATCAAGCTTCAAAAGGCAACTGACTTTGACGCTGTCACCGGCAAAGGCGTCCGCGGCAAGGTAGACGGTAAATCAGTGGCCCTTGGTAATGCCAAGCTTCTTGAAGATATTGAAGTTGACGCTGGCCCGCTTGCCGACGAAGCAGACAGTCGCCGAGACCAGGGTGAAACCGTGATGTTCGTGGTGGTGGACGGTAAAGCTGCCGGGCTTATCTGTGTGGCTGACCCGGTGAAGGAAACAACCGCGGAAGCCCTGAAGGCACTCCATAAGGCCGGGCTGCAGGTGATCATGGCCACCGGAGACAACGCCCGCACCGCGAAGGCCGTCGCCGAAAAGCTGGGCATTGATGACATCCGCGCCGATGTGCTGCCGGAAAACAAGGCTGCGCTGGTGAAGGAACTGCAGGAGCAAGGTTGCCGGGTGGCGATGGCGGGTGACGGCGTAAATGATGCGCCTGCGCTGGCGCAGGCTGACGTGGGCATCGCAATGGGCACGGGGGCCGATGTCGCCATTGAAAGCGCAGGCTTTACCCTGGTTAAAGGCGACCTGGTTGGCATTGTCAAAGCACGTACACTGGCAGTCGCCACCATGCGCAACATCAAGCAAAATCTGTTTTTCGCGCTTGTCTATAATGCGGCTGGCGTGCCGATTGCCGCGGGGATCCTGTTTCCGTTCATGGGCATTCTGATTTCGCCGATGTTTGCCGCAGCGGCTATGAGCCTGAGTTCGGTCTCGGTGATCACCAACGCCCTCAGGCTAAGGAGCGTCTCTCTTTAGCAGAGAACGGTAAATTTTTCGTAAGCAATTGAAAGAATTGCATTAATAGTCCGTCAACTTTCGTTTTCCATACTGGTCTCAGGTGCCATACTGAGGAGACGTAAAGTGAACGACTTCGAAAAACAGATGAAAGACTATCGCCTGACCACAGCGCATATCTATTATTTCCGGCCAGACTATGAACGGCTTTTGCAGGAATATGTCTGGCAGGAACTGGATATCGCGCCGCGTTTCCCGGTTCTCAGGAAATTCCTGGATTTCTGGGAAAAGAACCTGGACGGCAAGCTGCATAGCGTACGCGTGGCGTCACTGGAATTGATCAAGCCAGCCGAACTCAAGATGGCGGATACCCTGATCATCCACTGATAATTTGGCCTGTTTCGCAATTTTGTGATCACATTTTTGCCGCGCCAATGATATACCTTTTACAATTGATATTGTGGGAGGATTAAAATGTCGCGTTTTGTGATCTCAATTCTAGCAGGACTGAGCCTGACGACATCGCTGTATGCCAGCGACGATAGCATGACCAATCATCCGCAGAAGCTGTCCAAAGCGGAGATCGCCGGTGACATTTTCAAGGATAAACGCCTGGTGGTCATGACCCATGAAGGCGAAGACGGCCCTTACCAGACAGAAGATGTGGAAAATTTCCTGTCCACCGATAAGAAATTCGACAGCGGCATGTACCGTTCTGGGCCCGTGCGCATGACGCTTGAGCCTTACGGCGTGGATGAGTTCATGTATTTCCTCGAAGGCGGCGTGACGCTAACGTCTGAGGACGGAACGGTTACCGAAATCAAGGCCGGAGATGCTGTCACGATCGCCAAGGAATGGCGCGGCACATGGGACACCAAGGGATACACCAAGATTTATGTGATCTATTCCCCTACCCCTATGGGCGAAGAATAAAAACATATCACGGTGCGTCGGCCACCAGTTGGCGCACCGGATACCCTTTGAAGCTTTTGCATTCGTCCAGGACCGGCAGTGTGTTGAGCTTCACCACACCGATTTCAGCCCCAAGGATTTGATCGGACAGATTTCGAAGCTGTGCCATATCACGCACGACCACACGCAAGAGATAATCGAAGGTCGCACCCAGCATATAGGCGGAGACAATTTCTTCCTTTGACGCGATATAGGCATCGAATTTCTTGAAATCTTCGGGGAAATGGCTCTCAAGCGTCACTTCCATGAAGGCTGACAATACAGGGCCGATCTTGTCCAGCGCCACGTCGGCGCGGTAGTTTGTGACATAGCCTTCCTCTTCCAACCGCCTTGTGCGTGTGAGGCAGGCGCTTGGAGACAAGGCAACCTTATCGGCGAGTTCCTGATTGGTGATACGACCATTTTCCTGGAGGCAGGCCAAAATATTCAGGTTGATCCGATCAAGCTTCATGCTTCTTTTTCTCCAGTGAGAGAAGGGCTGGCTCCGTGCCGCAGTTCATGCGGCGTTTATGGCCATTTCCGCAATTTATGGGGTCCCTGCCCCTAACTTCCCTATTTCATTCTGGCAGGTCTATGGTTCCATAGAGCCAACAAAATCAATACAGGGTGAGCAAAATGCACGACATCGCGGGGCAAAGCCAGCAAAAGATTCACAAACAGAAGATTCTTCACCCGGCAACCTCAATTTGTGCGCTGGAGGCAGATGGGCCGCGGAAGATCGCGAGCGCAAAAGGCATTCATGTAACTGACGCCGACGGCCACACGGTGATTGACGGCATCGCAGGATTATGGTGTGCAGGTGTGGGACACGGCAGGACTGAAATTGCCGACGCAATGCGCCAGGCTGCCATTGATCTCGACTATTTTCACACATTTGGCGGCCACACGAACCAAGCCCAGGAGCTGCTGGCCGAAGAACTGATAGCGATGGCGCCCGATGGCCTCAGCCATGTGTTCTTTGGCTGCTCGGGCTCCGACGCCAACGACACGCTCGTCAAGATCGCCTGGCAATATAACACCATGCGCGGCAAGCCTGAAAAGCGCAAGGTGATATCGCGTTGGCAGGCCTATCACGGCACGTCCATTTCCACCGCCAGCCTCACCGGCCTGAAGGGCTTCCATAGAGCTTTCAGCCTGCCGCTTGATTTCGCCAAACATACGGACTTCCCACATTTTTACAGCCAGGCGACGGACGGTGAGAATGAGGCGGCCTTCACGGCAAGGCTGCTGCACCGGCTGGAACAGTTGATCGTCGAAGAAGGCGCAGACACCGTCGCCGCTTTTATCGGCGAGCCTATCATGGGCGCAGGTGGCGTGGTGACACCACCGAAGGGCTACTGGCAGGGCGTTCAGGAAATCTGTCGCCGCCACGACATCCTGCTGATTGCCGATGAAGTTGTCTGCGGCTATGGGCGCACGGGCCACAACTTCGGATCTGACCTTTACAGCATAAAGCCCGATATGATGGCCACAGCCAAAGGCCTGACGGCCGGCATCTTCCCCATGTCCGCGGCTTTCATCAGCGAGGAAATCCACAATGTGATGCGCACGGCATCTAAGGAACTGGGCGGTTTTTCACATGGCTATACCTATAGCGGACACCCGGTAGGGGCCGCGGTCGCGCTCAAGGTCCTTGAAATCATGAAGCGGGAAAAACTGGTCGAGAATGCGAAAGCCACCGGCGCCTATTTCCATGACCAGTTGCGCGCCGCCTTCAACGGCCACCCCCATGTTGGCGAAATACGAGGCGCTGGCCTCGTGGCCGCCATCCAGCTAATGGCTGATGCGCCGTCGAAAACCTTTCTGGACTCTGCGCGTAAACTGGCCGCAAAAATTTCGGAAGAATGCTATCGTCGTGGGCTGGTGATCCGCCCACTGCCAACCATGAATTCGCTGGCCCTCTCGCCCCCGCTGACGGTATCACGCGATGACATCGACACTATCATTGATATCGCGAAAGCCGGGATCGACAGCGTGATGGGCACCGAAGCCTGATCGCAGATACAGAAAAGGCGGGCCAAGCCCGCCTTTACCCGGTGCCTGAGCACCAAAACCTCGTCAAGACCTACTCAAGGCCTGCAACATCAGCGTGGCTGAGCCCCAAGGCCTTCACAACACTGTTGAAGAATTCAACCTCGAACGGGCTGACACGGCCATCCGCCTTGAGAACCTGCGCCAGCGCATTCACGATTGAGCAGCGATCCGCCGCATCAACCTTGCCTGCCAGCTTGCCCAGAACCTTCTCAATCGATCCTTCTTTATAGAGCGCGGAATTTGCCGCCACACGAATATCTTTTTCGCTAACGTCTTCGCCAACCGCGTCCTTCAGGATGGCCTGCACTGTTGAAACTTCAAGACCCGCAACATTGCTGTCCGCAGCGGTAGCGCGCGACAGGGTCATGAACAGAGCTTCACGGATAGCCTCTTTCTTTTCGGCTTCACTCAACTCTTTCCCGCGAAACAGCCCTGTAATGGTCTCTAGCTGCATTAGCGACATACTACCCCTCCGTATAAAAACCCTAATAAATTACGTTTATGCGATACCAACCCAAATCGGCTAGCGGGTCAAGTACCATCATGGAATTTTGGCAAAAGCCCGACAAAAACCTTGATCCTGGCGAGCCTCCCTGAGACCTTTAGAGGAATCCGGGATACAAGAAAACAAAATACACATGCCTCGGTGAAAATATATGCCCTTTGACAAAATATATATCCACACGGCAAAAATCTGATACTAGTGACAACGTGTTTTTTTTGATAACCAAGTATCTGTGTTTTTGAGTAAGCCCATAAGAATTAATGTGTTTTAGGAACACGAACAAGAATGACTTACACTTATGAATATCCCCATCCGGCGGTGACGACTGATATTGTCATCTTCACTGTTCGGGACGCTAAACTAAATCTTCTCCTGATCAAACGGGGGATGGATCCGCACAAAGGGTCCTGGGCTTTGCCCGGCGGCTTTGTCCGGATGGAGGAAAGCCTGGACGAATGTGCCAAACGGGAACTTGAGGAAGAAGCGGGCCTTTCCGACGTCTATCTCGAGCAGCTCTATACATTCGGCAAACCGGGACGTGATCCGCGCGAACGTGTCATCAGTGTCGCCTATTATACACTGACCCCGTCGGAAGGCATGGAGTTGGCAGCCGGCACTGACGCTGAAGAAGCCCAATGGTTCCCGATTGACAAGCTGCCCCAGCTAGCGTTTGACCACCAGGAAATCATTGAGGTTGCCCAGGCCAGGCTTGCAGCAAAGATGGAATATTCCACCATCGGCCTGCAATTCATGCCGGAGGAGTTTACGCTTTCACAGCTACAGACGGTTTATGAACAGGCGATTGGGCGAGAGCTTGACAAACGGAACTTCCGCAAGTGGATCCTGTCGCTGAAGCTGATTGAAGAAACCGGCAAGAAATTCTCACGCGGGGCCCACAGGCCTGCGATGCTTTACCGGATCATTGATCCGAAGAGCGTGAAAATTATCCGCTGACTATGACTTGAGGGGGTCGGGGCGGAAACGCCGTTGAAACGGGGAATTGACCGAACATAGTACCTACACTGCATTTGTGTCCTACAGCCACAAGGACGACAAATGGGCAAAATGGCTATTGAAAGCCATTGAGGCCTATCGTGTCCCCGGCCATCTGGTAGGGACAAAGGGTACGAATGGCACTGTCCCTGCAAAGCTAACCCGCATTTTCCGTGACCGCGAAGAGCTTGCAGCCGGAGCCTGTCTTGATGCCAAGATTCAGGAAGCCCTGAAACAAAGCAAAACATTGCTTGTCGCGTGCTCGCCTAATGCTGTTCATTCCTACGGCGTAAATCAGGAGATCGAGCTGTTCCGCAAAATGCGCGGAGACCAACATATTTTCTACATTATCCTGGAAGGTGAACCGCACGCGGCAGCGCGCGGCCTGGATCCAGAGCTCGAATGCTTCCCCAAAGCACTGATCAACCACGACATGGACACCACCACCGCCTATGGCGTTCCCCTGGCCGCGGACGACGCCCGCCCACAGGGAGACGGCAAAAAGATGGCCCTTCTTAAGGTCGTGGCGGGTATCCTTGGAGTAAACCTTGATACACTGGTCCGCCGCGACCTGCACCGCCGACAAAAACGCCTGTGGGGATTTATGGGGCTGGCAACAGCGGGTATGATGCTGACATCAGGACTCGCCACCCAGGCTTATCTGGCATCCCAGAGAGCCGAGGAAGCCCTTGCCCATGCACAGCGCCAGCAGGATGAAGCCGAAAGTCTGATCCAGTACATCGTGGATGATCTAGGGCAACATTTATGGCGGCGCGGGCACGCGGACCTTCTGGAAGCGATGTCGTCTCGCATCCTTGATCATTACGACGGTCAGAACAGCCCCGATATGGGCCCCAAGGAAATTGCACGCAAGGTGCGTGGCCTTGCCATGTTGTCGCGGGGTCGCATCTTTAACAGTGACCAGAGCGAGATTGCCGAGCGCCTTGAAGACTTGAGACAAAAGACCAGAGAAACCATAGAGCAACATCCCGAGAGCTGGGAATTGCTGCTGACCCATATCTATATCTTGAAGCTCCTGAGCGATCTTAAGCTACTTGCCGGTGACTACGAAGTAACACGGACACTGATTGAAGAAAGACTTGCTACCGCCGAGCGGGCATACAAGCTACAGCCGAACAGGCACCCGGACGACAGGGCTGGCATTGGCAATGCGCTGATTGATCTCGCCCAAGTTCAAATGCATGCATTCCAACAGCCTGAAAAAGCCTATGATCTGATAAAAGAAGGACTCGCGATCAGGATCGCTGTCGGACAGATGCCAGACAATATAGGGACATACCGAGAGGTGGCGAATGTTGATGGTGGCTATTATCACCTCTCAGTGGTTCAAGAGATCGTGGCCCCCTTACCTGAGGCAATTGCCTCACTAGAAAAGAGCTTGTATCTCTACCGGAAGCGACAGGAGCTTTCCCCCGTTCAAGGTGTTGCCAACCTCCTCTATTATCGTTTCCATATTGATTTGGCGGAGCTTCTATTCAATTCAGGGCACAGTGACGAAGCGCTGCAGGCTGTGGACGCGGCACAGAAAAATCTTCGAAAGATTCTTGCCAACAATGAGGAAAACCACCGCTATCGGACAATGATTTTCCGAGGCGATATGTTGCGTGGCTTGTTGTTGATGGGCAAGAACAGATGGGCCGATGCCGAACAGGCTTTCGCCGAAGCCACAGAAGGAATGACAGCCCAGTATCAGCTTTCGCTGGAGTCAGTTGATACGGTCAACTGGATACTGACCTCAAAGACCCTGTGGGCTCTCTCAATGGCGAAGATGGGACAAGTGACAAAGGCGGTCCACCTGATGAACCAGGTCACGCAGGAAACAGATCAAACACCAGCCCGGCTACTTCATTCCATTCATGGCCGGAAGACGCGTTCGATCCTTGCTAACGCTCGGGCTGAACTTGCTGTAATGCAGGGAACTCCAGGCCTTGCGAGGTCAATCCGCCAGCAGATGATTGCTAGCCTGGGTCCTAAATGGCGACAAAGCCATCCTGTTGTGCGCTTTGAGCTAATGAAAGCCTACATCGCCACCGGCCAATGGAGCGCGGCCCAGGAAATAGCCGACAATCTGACTGAAATCGGATTTGCCCGGCCTGACTTCCTCCAGGAACTGGAAGAACTTGACCGCGGCCCAGGAAATACCGCCGCTGAAGCAAGGCCTTCATGAGCAACACGCATACCATGACAAGCAGATGGTATTCAGCTTTTGTATCCTATAGCCATGAGGACAGCGAATGGGCTCGCTGGCTGCTTAAAGCCCTGGAAAACTATCGCATACCGAAACACCTTATCGGCACCGAAAGCCCATCTGGCCCGGTTCCAAAAAGATTGAACCGCATTTTCCTAGACAGAAAAGAGCTGGCAGCAGGAAGCAGTGTCGATGCGAAAATCAGGGAAGCATTAGGCCAGAGCGACACGCTTCTGGTTGTCTGCTCACCTAAAGCTGCCCATTCCAAGGGCGTAAACCTGGAAATCGAACTGTTTCGCGAGATGCGCGGTGACGCCCATATCTTCTATATCATCAGGGACGGCGAACCCTTCGCTACCGCACGGGGGCTCGATCCGGCTCTCGAATGCTTTCCACAAGCACTCCTCCGCCAAACCATGGAGACATCGACCATCTACGGCGTCCCGTTGGCTGCAGATGCAAGGCCACAAGGCGACGGCAGGAAAATGGCGCTACTGAAAGTGGTGGCGGGCATTCTGGGCGTCAATCTCGATACGCTTGTCCGGCGCGACCTGCAACGTCGCCAAAAGCGGTTGTGGGGGTTCACTGCGCTCGCAACAGCAGGCATGCTGCTGACAGCCGGGCTCGCAAACCACGCCTACATTGCGACGAGGCAGGCTGAGCAAGCTCTTGCCATAGCCCAGCATGAACAAGATGACACGGAGAGCTTGCTCCAAAGCATCATAGATCAGTTGGGATATACATTATTTGAAAGAGGTCAGGTTGACCTGCTCGACAACCTTACCAATCGGGTTGTTGAGCATTATGAGGGCCCCAATAGCCCGAATATGGGTCCAGAAGAACTCGCCCAGAAACTGCGGGGGATCAATTACCTGCTCCGTGGCAAAATGTATCAAGGTCATAGCGAGCGTGTAAGGGCAAGCCTGCGGTCGCTTTATAAAACCTCTTCGTCCCTCGCGAAAAAAAAACTCTGACAACGCTGAGGTTCTTGGCAGTCACATAACCGTCCTCAGGTTGCTGGAGGAAGTGGCTTGGCTGCAAGGCGACTTTGACGAGGCAGAAAAAGTCACCACCGAATGGATGTACTATGCAAAGCGGCTTTTAGCCGTAGATAAAAAGCGCCACCCAGATGACAAGCGCGTGCTGGGCGATGCCCATATGGTGATGGGGAAATTGAAGCGGGACAAACTTGAGCCTAAAGCCGCCCAAAAACATGTTGAGGCAGGTTTCGCCATAACGAAAGCGCAGCGAAATGTTCCGTCCCCACGGAATGTTGGAGACATTATACCTGGCGGCTACATGCACCTGGCAGCCATGCAGGAAGTTACTGGATCGCTGGATCAAACGATTGAAAGCTGGCAGCGCTCTCTTTTCCAATTCAAGGCCATTCACTTAAAATTCCCAAAGTCGCCAAATCTTTATCTGCATCTTCGTTTTCACGCGCCCTTGGCGGAAGCTCTGATCAATGCTGGGCGAGGCGAGGAGGCAGCAGACCTGCTCCATAAGGCCCGAGTGGCCTTTCCCGCAGTCCTTCAGGAAGAACCTTTGAATTTCCGGCAGGAACTTATGTCAGCTCGCCTTGGAATACCTTTGGGGCTTGGGCAGCTTGTTGACGGTCGGTATAAAGATGCAGAAAAAACACTGGAGAAAGCTCACCAATGGATAGAAGCAATCCTGAAGAAGTCGGAATTCTCTGCAGACGGGAAAAGCTGGCTGCTTACAGCCAAATCCCTTCGAGCAATTGCACTTGTTCACCTGGCCCGACTGAATGAAGCACAATTGCTGCTTTCTGAAGTTCAGAACTTTCAAACAGCATCAAAGCCGATTTCCTTCAGGTCGGTATTTGGCAGGAAAATGCACGCTGTTTACCTGACCGCCTCTGCAGAACTCGCTTTTGCGCAAGACGACAATGAAGCAGCGGAAAAAGCATTAAGGAGTCTCACGTCCAAGTTCGGTGACGTGTGGCGCAAGTGTCATCCTGTCGTAAGGTTTGAGCTGATGAAAGCCTATTTGCGGCTAAAGCAATATGAAGAAGCGGCAGAGATCGCAGAAAACCTGATCAGCATAGGGTTTCGCCGAGCGGACTTTCTTCGGGCAAGTGAACAGCTCGCACAGGCCCATCCTGGCTGGAAACTGGCAACAGCGCGGGATGTTTCTTGACCCAGACCCGCCATAAAAAAAAGCCCACCAAAAGGCGGGCTTTTGTATTCTATCGGCTATGAGTAGGTCTTAGCTAGACACCTTCAGAAGCTTCTTGCCAAGTTCCTGGCTGCGCTCCAGCACCATATAGGATTGCATCAGGATTTCCATGGTATTGAAGGTTTGCGCTTCCGCTGCCAGATCGGCTTCAGAATCTTCGCCTGCAGCCGGTGCTACATCAGACAGGGCAGACGCTGACATTTCTTCGATCTTGGATTCAAATTCGCTTTGCACCTGTGCAAACACGCGGCTTGTTTCGCGCGTTCCGGCATAAAGAGACGCGAATTTCTCATCAGCGCCATTGTTTTCAACAAGACCCTGGTGGCAGGCTTGAACCTCAGCGAATGCCGCAAGAACAGTACGGAACATGTCCGTTGTCGCAACGATTTGCTGATCGGCAGACATGTCTGCAGCGCCTTCAATGGCAGGAAGGCCGTCTTTGTAGGCGGCGATCGGTGCAAGGCAGGTGCCTTCATAAGAAACGGACGCTGTATCACCGGCAAAAGCGCCAGTCGTGCCAACTGCGATCCCCATAACCAAAGCGGCCACACGGCCTTTACTGAACATCATGTTATCTCCCAACATTCCCATTAG
The DNA here is from genome assembly GCF_001550065.1 of Kordiimonas lipolytica. The sequence goes on along the minus strand of NZ_LRUB01000022.1, from coordinate 18,076 downwards.
TTTCCAATTCGCCCCACGAAGCCGGGATATTGCCTCAAATTTTAGTAAATTGCAATTTTACTTTGGTTAACCATAATTGCTGTAGGGATTCCGCCATACTTCAAAGGCTTGGGGCCTAGGATCGCGATCCTAGGCCCCATTTTTCCTATGCTGCGAGCTGTTCGTCCTGACTGAGCATCAGATATTCGAAGGCTGCAAGGGAGGCTTTTGCGCCTTCGCCCATGGCAATGACGATCTGCTTGTATGGTACGGTGGTGACGTCGCCACAGGCATAGATGCCAGGCTCTGACGTTTCACCCTTCTCGTTGATGATCACCTCGCCATATTGCGAGAGCTCAACCACGCCTTTGAGGAACCCACTGTTAGGCACAAGGCCGATCTGGATAAAGACGCCGGCTCCGTCCCAGTGCTTCACATCACCGCTTTCGCGGTCCTGATAGTCAAGGCCGGTCACTTTGCCGCCTGAAGCCGTAATCTCTTTTGTCGCGGCATTCTTGATGATGGTGATGTTGTCGCGCTTGAGCGCCTCATTCACCAACACCTGATCCGCCTTCAGTTCCGGCAGGAACTCAAACACGGTGACGGATTTGACAATCCCCGCAAGATCGAGCGCCGCTTCGATGCCTGAGTTGCCACCGCCGATCACAGCCACATCCTTGCCCTTGAAGAAAGGACCATCACAGTGCGGGCAATAGGCAACGCCCTGCCCCACGTTCTCATCCTCGCCGGGCACGCCCAGTTTGCGCCACTGGGCACCCGTGGACACAATCAGCGTCCGGGTTTCAATCACCTCGCCAGACGTCAACGTCAATTTCTTGATGCTGCCCTTCTCAACGCTTTCAACGCGCACATGCTCCTTCAGTGTTACGTCATAATCATTCAGGTGAGCCATCAGGGCGCCCGTGAGCTCTGGCCCCGTGGTTTTGGAAACGGAAATCAGGTTCTCAATCCCCATGGTGTCTTTCACCTGGCCGCCGAAGCGCTCCGCGATCATGGTCACCTTCAGGCCCTTGCGTGCGGCATAGATGGCGGCACTGACGCCCGCTGGGCCACCGCCGACAACAGTTACATCCTGTAGCGGCAGCTTTTCTGCAGGTTTAGACTTGCTGTCCTTGATGCCGGGGTAAGCCTCCAGAAGCTTCGATATGATAACCGACGTATCGATCTTTCCGGTCGCGAACGGTTTGCCGTTCAGCAGCACCGTCGGCACGCCTTGGATATTGTTTTCTGCTACCAGCTCTGGGTACAGACCACCATCGATCATCTCTGCGCTGATAGCGTCATTGATCGCCGCGAACTGATTGAGCGACTGCACCACATCCGGGCAGTTATGGCAGCTGAGGCTGACATAAACCTGGAAATCTAGCTTGTCTGCAATGCCTGAAATCAGCGACTTAAGCGTATCGTCCAGCTTGATGGGCGTGCCTGACAGGTGCAGGATCGCCAGCACGAGCGAATTGAATTCGTGCCCGCCGGGGATGCCCGAAAAACGCACTCCAGTGTCCGCGCCCTCTCGCTCCAGCAGGAAGCTGATAGGACTCCTGAGAAGGCCGCCCGTATCGCGCTCCTCAATCGAAAGTCGGTCAGAGGCCGACGCAATTGATGTCAGGAAATCCTTCAGTTCCTGACGTTTCGCATGGTCGCCTGTCTGCAGCACGAACGTGATGTCGCTTTGCATGTTGGCTGTGTAGCCCTTCAGGGCTTTTATAATGTCATTGGTCAGCATCAGTTTATTCCTGTCATCTGGGTTCGGGGGAAGTGGCGCGCCGCGATTGGGGGGGGGGGAGGATGCAGCGCGCCACAAAGCCTGAGGGGTGATCTGGGGTTAGATCTTGCCCACGAGGTCCAGGCTTGGGGTCAGGGTGCTTTGGCCTTCTTCCCACGCCGCTGGGCATACTTCGCCGTCATTTGCCGCCACATACTGGGCAGCCTTGACTTTGCGTACCATGTCTTTGGCAGAGCGGCCGATACCCAGGTCGTGGATTTCCGCAACCTTGATAATGCCGTCTGGATCAGCCAGGAAGGTGCCGCGAAGGGCCTGGGCCGCTTCCTCGATCATCACGTCGAAACCGCGGGTCACAGCGCCTGTCGGATCACCCAGCATTGGGAATTTGATCTTGCCGATAGCATCGCTGCTGTCGTGCCAGGCTTTGTGGCAGAAGTGGGTGTCAGTAGACACAGCATATACTTCTACGCCAAGGCGCTGCAGCTCTTCATAGTGATTGGCCATGTCTTCAAGCTCGGTCGGGCACACGAAGGTGAAGTCTGCCGGGTAGAACAGGAAGATGGACCATTTGCCTTTAACATCGGCATCTGTGATGGTTTTGAACTCGCCATCATGGAAAGCTTCTACTTTGAACTCAGGGATGGATTTGTTGATCATTGCCATTGGATGTCTCCTCAAAAAATCTGTCAGCCGGTCTTGGCTGTTGAGAAGACAATAGCGATACCAATTAAATCAATCCAATCGATTATTTTTCATTTTGTAATCGATTTTTGCGAACAGCAGAATACTCACCACAGGCTGTAAGAAGCAGGCGGCACCTATCAAGACGCTGCGGTCAGATTTCAGTCAGGCATGGCTCCATGCCTGACCAAGGTTTAAAGGCCAACCTGGCCAATCACTGCACCAGCTTGCTAACGGTATGCTGCCTTCGCCTGCAGGCGGCGCTTGTGCAGCAGGGGTTCCGTATAGCCGCTTGGCTGCTCGCGTCCCTTGAAAATCAAATCAGCGGCCGCCTGGAAGGCAATGCTGCTTTCAAAGTCTGGCGCCATGGGCCGGTAGGCAGGGTCTCCGGCATTTTGTTTGTCAACAATCGCCGCCATGCGCTCCAGCGCTTCCATGACCTGCGCTTCGGTACAGATGCCGTGATGCAGCCAATTGGCGACATGCTGGCTGGAAATCCGAAGCGTGGCCCGGTCTTCCATAAGGCCAACATTGTTGATGTCCGGCACTTTGGAGCACCCTACCCCCTGGTCAACCCAGCGCACCACATAGCCCAGGATGCCTTGCGCGTTGTTATCCAGCTCACGCTGCACTTCGTCATCAGACAGATTGCGCCCGCGCATGAGCGGCACGGTCAGGATATCGTCCAGGCTGGCGCGCGGCGCGCTGGCGAGTTCCCGCTGGCGGTCGGCCACGGACACCATGTGATAATGCTGGGCATGCAGCGTGGCGGCTGTCGGTGAAGGCACCCAGGCACAGTTGGCTCCAGCTTTTGGGTGACCGATCTTTTCCGCCATCATCCTGGCCATCTCGTCTGGCATGGCCCACATGCCCTTGCCGATCTGGGCCTTGCCCTGCAGGCCACACTCCAGGCCAATATTGACATTCCAGGCCTCATAGGCCGCGATCCAGGGCTCGCCCTTGATGTCGCCCTTGGGCAGGAAGGCTGCCGCCTCCATGCTGGTATGAAGCTCGTCACCCGTGCGGTCCAGAAAACCTGTGTTGATAAACACCAGGCGGTCTTTGACCGCGCGAATGCACTCTTTCAGATTTACTGTGGTGCGACGTTCTTCATCCATCACGCCGACCTTGATTGTAAAACGCTCAAGCCCGAGAATATCTTCAACCGCACCCATGATCTCATTGGTCAGCGCCACCTCTGCCGGGCCATGCATTTTCGGCTTCACTATGTAAATGCTGCCAGTGCGGCTGTTGGCGTTATCGCCCTTCCTCGCAAGGTCATGAAGGGCACACAGGCTGGTCACCAATGCGTCCAGAAGGCCTTCGGAAATCTCGTTACCAGCTTCATCAAGGACCGCAGGCGTTGTCATCAGGTGACCGACATTGCGCACCAGCAGGAGGCTGCGGCCCGGCAGGGTCAAGCTGCCACAGTCCGGCGACGTGTAGACGCGGTCCTTGTTCAAGCGGCGCGTCATCTCCTTGCCGCCCTTAATGAAGGTTTCGCTGAGGTCCCCTTTCATCAGGCCAAGCCAGTTGCGGTAAACGGTGGTTTTGTCTTCACCGTCCACGGCAGCGACAGAGTCTTCACAGTCCTGGATGGTTGAGATGGCAGCCTCTAACACAACATCTTTCACGCCAGCGTTAGAGGTAGCGCCAACCGGGTGGTCTCTGTCAATCTGGATATCAATGTGCAGGCCGTTGTTTTTGAGGAGGACAGAGGATGGCGCCTCTGCCACCCCCTGATATCCGGCAAACTGGCCAGCGTCCGCAAGGCCGACAGTTTCGCCTGAAGTTGTCTCAGCCCTCAGGTTACCGGCTTCAACCTTGTATGCTGCCACGTCGGCGTGCTTGGCGCCCACCAGCGGCACCGCGTCATCCAGGAAAGCCGCTGCTTTTTCCATCACCACAGCGCCGCGCGCCGTGTTGTATTTGGCTGTTTTCTCCAGCCCCGGCGTCTCGGCGATCACGTCAGTGCCATAATAGGCGTCATAGAGGCTGCCCCAGCGCGCGTTGGCCGCATTCAGCGCGAAGCGGGCATTCATCACCGGCACCACCAACTGCGGCCCAGCAATAGTGGCAATCTCCGGGTCTACATTCCGGGTTTCAATCTTGAAGGCCGGGCCCTCTTCCTCCAGATAGCCGATGTCCTTCAGAAAGGCCTTATACTCAGCGAAATCATAATTCGGGCCGGGATGATCTTTGTGCCAGGCGTCGATCTTGGCTTGAAGGGCATCACGGTGCGCCAGAGCCTCCCTGGTTTTGGGGCCGTAGGTTTTGGCGAGATCCGCGAGACCAGACCAGAAGGTTTGCGCATCAATGCCTGAGCCCGGCAGCGCCTCACTTTCAATAAAGCCGTGAAGCTCGCTCGCCACCAACAAGCCGTTTTCTTCAATCCGATCCGTCATTTCAATCACCCTCGCTCACATGCATCAAATCACTGATTACTATACTAAAATGCCATCATACATCCCGAATATTCGGTCCCTGACATGATAACTGCCGCCCCTCCCAGCTTTTGGAAAGGGCGGCAGTCGCGTCTTCCGGTTCAGCCGCTTAGCCGAATTGGTTCATCGTGTTGTCTTCGCCGGCTGCCTTCAGCGCAGCTTCGCCTGCGAAATATTCCTTGTGATCGTCGCCGATGTCCGAGCCAGCCATATTCTGGTGCTTCACGCAGGCTATGCCCTGGCGGATTTCTTCGCGCTGAACCTGCTTCACGTAGCCCAGCATTGCTTCTTCGCCGAAGTAGCGCTTGGCCAGGTTGTCGGTCGACAGGGCAGCCGTGTGATAAGTCGGCAGCGTGATCAGGTGGTGGAAGATACCCGCCCGCTTGGAGCCGTCCCGCTGGAATGTGCGGATTTTCTCGTCTGCGGCTTCAGCCAGTTCAGTCTCGTCATACTCAACGCTCATCAGGTTGGCGCGGTCGTATGCGGACACGTCCTTGCCTTCAGCTTCCCAGGCATCAAACACCTGCTGGCGGAAGTTCAGCGTCCAGTTAAAGGACGGCGAATTGTTGTACACCAGCTTGGCGTTCGGGATCACCTCGCGGATGCGGTCAACCATGCCCGCAATCTGTTCAACGTGTGGCTTCTCGGTTTCGATCCACAGGAGATCAGCACCATTCTGCAGCGACGTGATACAGTCAAGAACGCAGCGGTCTTCGCCCGTGCCCGGCTTGAACTGGAACAGGTTGGAAGGCAGGCGTTTCGGGCGCAGCAGCTTGCCGCCGCGGTTGATAACAACGTCGTTGCCCTTCAGGTCTTCGGCTGCCACTTCTTCACAGTCAAGGAAGCTATTGTACTGGTCACCGATATCGCCTTCTTCCTTGGAATAAGCGATTTGTTTGGTCAGGCCAGCACCAAGGCTGTCCGTGCGGGTTACAACGATGCCGTTGTCCACGCCCAGCTCAAGGAAGGCATAGCGGCAAGCGCGAACCTTCGCGAGGAAGTCTTCGTGTGGAACCGTAACTTTGCCGTCCTGGTGGCCACACTGCTTTTCGTCTGACACCTGGTTTTCGATCTGCAGCGCGCACGCACCGGCCTCGATCATCTTCTTCGCGAGCAAGTACGTCGCTTCCGCGTTACCAAAGCCGGCGTCAATGTCAGCGATGATTGGAACAACATGTGTCTGGAAGTTATCGATCTTGCCTTGAACTTCGGCTTCAAGGGCTTTGTCACCAGCCTTGCGGGCGGCATCAAGCTCGCGGAAATAGCCGCCAAGTTCGCGGGCATCGGCCTGTTTCAGGAATGTGTAAAGCTCCTCGATCAGCGCTGGCACGGATGTTTTTTCGTGCATGCTCTGGTCCGGCAGCGGACCGAATTCTGACCGCAGCGCCGCAACCATCCAGCCGGAAAGATAGAGATAGCGGCCCTTGGTGGAACCAAAGTGCTTCTTGATGGAAATCATCTTTTGCTGACCAATGAAGCCATGCCAGCAGCCAAGCGACTGCGTGTAGTTGGCTGGGTCTGCGTCATAGGCCGCCATGTCCTTGCGCATGATGTCCGCCGTGTAACGGGCAATATCCAAGCCGGTGTGGAACCGGTTCTGCGCACGCATACGGGCGACGGCTTCAGCGTCGATGCCATCCCAAGTGCCTTTAAAGCTGCTGATCAGCTCTTGAACGTCTTTGATCTCGTCCTGATAGCTCATGATCTTTTTCCCGTCTGTTTTGTCAAATGGCATCGCGTAATCTCCTCTGCACATTGTCAACCGCCCACTTGGATAGGGTGGCTGATCTGCCTTGCACCGGTGATACGGGAGAAAAAACATTTTTGCACACCGCATTTAGTGAACTTGTAAATTCTTACAAAAGATTTTGTAATGTTGTAAGATTTGTAATATTACTTTTGTAATTGCAGAGGCGAGCATGGCAAAAGAACGCAGCATATTCATGGGGCCACGCATCAGGCGGCTTCGGCGTGACCTGGGGTTGACGCAGGTTGGGATGGCCGAAGACCTTGACGTCTCGCCGTCCTATATCGCGCTTATTGAAAGCAACCAGCGGCCGGTAACCGCTTCCATGCTCCTCAAGCTTGCGGAGATTTACCGCACCGATATCGCGTCCCTGGCGCGCGGCGCTGGTGATGACTTCAATGCCCAGATCGCCGCCATCTTCAAGTCTCCCCTGTTTGCGGACCTGGACCTGTCGCCCCTGGAAATACAGGACTTTGGCAGCACTTTCCCGGCCACTGCCGAGGCCGTTATCCGCCTTTACACAGCCTATCAGGAAGGCCAGATGGCGCTCGCGGACCAGACAGGGGGCGAAAGCACAGGCGGTCCAGATCCGGTAAGCGAGGCCCGGCGGTTCCTTGCTGCCCGCAAAAACTATTTTCTTGAGATCGACAGCAAGGCCGAAAGCCTGGCGCAGGAGATCAAGCGGGTTGGCGGCTTTGAACAATATTTTGCTGACCAACGCCTTCGGGTACGCCGCCTGCCCTCCGATGTGATGATGGGCTTTACCCGGCGGTTTGACACGCACCGCCGAGAGATCGTGCTGGATGAAGCGCTCGACGGCGCAAGCGCAAATTTCCAGCTCGCGCTCCAGGTTGCCTACAACGAGATGACAGAGGTCATCGACGACTGCCTTGCCGGCACACAGTTTGACACCGAGAGCGGCGAGAAGCTGACACGCCGGGCACTTGCAAGCTATGCGGCCGGCGCCATCATGATGCCCTATCATGCGTTCGCCAAAGCCGCCAAAACGCGGCATTATGACCTTGAGGCCCTCGGCCGGCAGTTTGGCGCCAGCTTTGAACAGGTGGCCCACAGGCTAACCACCCTGCAAAAGCCGGGGCAAGAAGGCGTGCCTTTCTTTTTCATCCGCGTGGACGCAGCCGGCAACGTGTCGAAACGACTGGACGGTGCAGGCTTCCCCTTCGCGCGCCACGGCGGCTCCTGCCCGCTCTGGAGCGTACACAGCGCCTTCAAGAAACCGAGGGAGGTGATCACCCAGTGGGTTGAACTGCCGGACGGGGAGCGCTTCTTCTCAATCGTCCGTACTGTAACGGCAGGCGGCGGCGGATTTGGACGGCCACAGATTGAACGGGCCATCGCCCTTTGCTGCTCCTCGCAGCATGCTCACAAGCTGATTTACACGCAGGATACAGATATCTCTGCCGTTCAGCCGACGCCAATCGGCGTTACCTGTCGCCTGTGCCATCGGGGTGACTGCTTGGCCCGCGCTGAGCCGCCGATCGGCCGCTCGCTTCTGTCTGACGACTACCGCAGGCCTTCCACGCCCTTTGGTTTGGTCGATCCATAGAGGCCATAAGACGGTAGGGTTACAACACCGCAATCTTGAGCATCTCGGCGATTTATTTTTGTGGGTCGGCATAGTTTCGTCAGGTCTTTGGCCTTCCTCCCCGCTTCGCATTGCTCTGTATGAACCTCGGCTCAAGTCCAGTCGCGCAGCCCATAATGCCTTTTGATCATTTGTTTGCGGAGGTAGCATTTGTTCAAGACCGCACTGCAAACTTCCGGCTTTCCGACAGATTGCCGAATTCGCAGCATGATCTGGCAGCTGGCAATCCGCGTATCTGGTTAGGTACCCACTAGCGGAGAAAGAGCCTTGCACCAAACCCTGATCACCTACCCGCCCTGTCGCGACCCTGCGTACCAGGACATCGCCATCATCGGCACCGGGATTTCGGGCCTTTCAAGCGCCTGGCTCCTTGAGCAGAGCGCCAACGTCACGCTCTTTGAGGCCAACGACTATGTCGGCGGCCACAGCAACACGGTGGATATCGAGATCGGTGGAAAAACAATCCCGGTCGATACCGGCTTCATTGTATTCAACCCGACCAATTACCCGAACCTGACCGCGCTGTTTGACCGGCTGGCTGTCCCCACAGCGGGGACAGACATGTCCTTTTCCGTGTCGCTGGATGACGGCAGGTTCGAATATTCCGGCGGTGATGGCGCAGGCCTGCTGGCACAACCCGCCAACCTTTTAAGGCCGCGCTTCTGGAAGATGATCAGCGGCATCCTAAGGTTCTACAAGCACACGGATTCCTTCCTGGAGGAAGCCGGCAGGGACGATATCAGCCTGCGCACCCTTCTGGCGCGCCATGGCTTCTCAAGCGCCTTCGTGCAGGATCACCTGGCCCCCATGGGCGCGGCAATATGGTCCAGCAACTGCACCGACATCCTGGATTACCCCGCAGCATCCTTCCTTCGCTTCTTCAAGAACCACGGCCTGGTTCAACTGACAGACAGGCCCGCATGGCGCACCGTGGTGGGCGGCAGCCGGGAATATGTGAAGCGCCTGTCGGCTTCGTTTGCAGACAAAATCCACCTGTCAGACCCGGTCGAGCAAGTACGCAAGGCGGGCCGCAAGCTCGAACTTGTCACACGGACGGGGAACCGGCAGCTGTTTGATCATATTGTCTTTGCCTGCCATTCCGATCAGGCTCTCAGGATGATTGCCCAGCCGGACCCAGCTGTTGCCAACGCCCTTTCCAGCATGCGCTACAGCCGCAACAAGGTGGCGCTGCATTCGGATGTTGGCCTGATGCCGCGGCGCAAGGCTGCCTGGGCCAGCTGGAATTATATCGAGCGCCGCAGCAAGGAAACCGCTGGCCCCGCAGTCTCCTACTGGATGAACCGGCTTCAGCACCTGAATACAGACGAGCCGGTGATCGTGACCCTGAACCCCGACCGCAATATCCGGCGCGAGACTGTCCATGGCTGGTATGACTATGAGCACCCCGTGTTTGACCAGGCCTGCCACGATGCCCGCCAGCAACTTTGGGCGAGCCAGGGCACGGACAACATGTGGTTCTGCGGCGCTTATCTGGGGGATGGCTTTCACGAGGACGGCATTCAGGCCGGGCTTGCCGTGGCCGAACTTCTGGGCGGTGTGCCGCGCCCCTGGCAGGTGCCAGGCCAGAATGCCCGAATCGGCTTCGGTGACCAGCTCCTGAACGCGGTCGCGGAACCGGCATGACCAAGGGATTCCAGACAGCCCTTTATGTGGGTGATGTATGGCACAAGAGGCGGCGGCCCAAAAAGCACGCCTTCCGCTATCCGATCTATTATCTGATGCTGGATCTGGACGCCTTCACCGAGGGCCGCACAGCATTACCGAAGGGCTTGTCCCTTAATGCGCCAAACCTGTTTTCGGTTTACGAGAAAGATTATGGCCTCAGGGACGGCTCTTCGCTCAAGGACCATGTCCTGTCACTGGTGAAGGGCAGCGTGGCCGAAGAACCTGCCCGCGTCATGATGCTCACCATGCCCCGGCTTCTGGGCTACGGCTTCAATCCGCTGACTGTTTTTTTCTGCCTGTCTTCAAGCGGCGAGACATTGGCGATTGTTTATGAAGTGCACAACACTTTCGGTGAGAGCCACAGCTATATCTATTGCGCCGACAAGCCCCAAGCCACAGTGCCGCTGCATGACGCGGACAAAAGCTTTCACGTTTCTCCCTTCTATCCCGTCGAAGGAACATACAGGTTCCGTGTGCGCGAACAGGCAGGCAAGCTGGGTCTTGCCATCAACTATCTGGGCCGGGACGGCGTGCTGGACATGACGGCCTGCCTGACGGTGGCACCCATGCCGCTGACGGCAAGGAACCTTATGCAGCTGTTCCTGAAAATCCCGTTCGTCACCTTCAAGGTTACAGCGGCCATTCACTATGAGGCCCTGCGCCTTTGGCTGAAAAAACTGAAAGTTTTCAGCAAACCGGAACAGGCAAAAGACCGTATTCAGTTAGCCCGTGTGGGCCATGCCGACAGTCAGACCAAAAGGAACGGAGGCTAATATGGACGGCAGCTTCAAGAGAGTAGAGATCGCACAGCAGCCCACCCTGGCAGAAAAGCTTTTCGCCCGCATTCTGGACCATCTTGCCCTTGGCACGCTCAGGGTCACCTTCCCGTCCGGCTATGTGCAGAATTTTGCCGGCACCATCAGCCCGGGTCCTTACCGGGCGGAAATGCATATCGCAGAATGGTCCGCGATCCGCCGAACGCTCACAGGTGGCGCCGTTGGCCTCGCAGAAGGCTATATGGACGGTGAATGGGACACGCCCGACCTGACGGCGCTGCTGCAGCTTCTGGCCGCAAACATGGACCGTCTTGAAAGCCGCCTGCCCAAGTTGCGGGCCCTGAAACTGATGGACCGCCTTGGCCATTTCTTCAATCGCAACACCAAAAAGGGCAGCCGCCGCAACATCAGCTATCACTATGATTTGGGGAACGACTTCTACAAGCTGTGGCTGGACCCAAGCATGACTTATTCCGCGGCGCTTTTTGAAGGTGAAGGCATGAGCCTTGAAGCCGCGCAGGAGAATAAATATCGCCGCCTTGCCGAAGCTGTCGGTATCAAGGCGGGCGATCATATTCTGGAAGTTGGCTGCGGGTGGGGCGGCTTTGCCGATTTCGCCGTCAACAAACTGAATTGCCGGGTCACCGGCGTGACCCTGTCTGCCGAGCAGCTGGCCTATGCCCGCGAACGCCTGGCCGCGACAAAGCGGGGGGCGGCAGCCAACCTTCTTTTGTGCGACTACCGCGAGCTTGAAGGCGAGTTCGACCATATCGTTTCCATCGAAATGCTGGAAGCCGTGGGCGAACAATATTGGCCCACCTATTTCGAGACGCTGAAGAAGCGCCTCAAGCCCGGCGGCAATATCGGCATCCAGGTGATCCGCATTGCAGACGATCGCTTTGAGGGCTATCGCCGCGGCGTGGACTTCATCCAGAAATATATCTTCCCAGGTGGCATGCTGCCTTCTGACGCAGTCCTGAAACAGCAGTTTGCGGGCGCAGGCCTTCGGCTCAAGTCCCAGTTGGACTTCGGCCTGGATTATGCTGAAACCCTGCGGCTGTGGCATGACGCCTTCAACGCGGCCGAAACAGGTGTGCGCGCACAGGATTTTGACGACAAGTTCCTGCGCACCTGGCGCTTCTATTTGTCCTACTGCGAGGCAGGGTTCCGCGAAGAGACAATTGATGTCAGCCACTATGTTATCGGTAAAGCCTGAGGCAGAAACGGGGGCAGGAAGCAGCATCAGGCACGCTGTTCACTTGCTGCTTTATGGTCTGCCAGCCCTCGCACTTGCTTTCCCGCTGATCCCGTTCGCGGTTTACCTGCCCGCTTATTATGCGGAAAATAAAGCGCTTGGCTTCACGGCAGTGGCGCTGGCGCTGTTTCTTTCGCGGCTCATCGACATGATCAGCGACCCCCTTGTCGGCAAGCTAAGCGATGGCACAAAGAACCCGGTACTAAAGCGCAAGGGCTGGATGGCCGCGGGCGGCGTCCTTGCGGCCGCAGGGCTTATCCAATTGTGCAGGCCCGGCAGTGAAGTGACCCCGCTTTATCTGGGTGGCTGGTCTGCCCTTCTGTATATCGGCTGGACCATGGTCATGATCCCCTATCAGGCCTGGGGCGCTGATATTGCAGCTGATGAGCTTGAGACAACGCGCTTCACCACGGCGCGCGAGGGCTGGTCGCTTGTGGGCATGCTGTGTGCGCTTGCGCTACCCATCGCCTATAGTGGCGACATCCTGCCCGTCATACCCACACTGCTCATCCCCGTGGCAGCGTCGACCATGTTACTGGCGATGCTGTGCCTGCCGCATGGCAGCAACGCGGCCACGGCCCACAAGTCTGGTGCCAGCCTTAAGGCCATAGCCACCAGCCCCAAAATGCGGGCCTTCGGCAGCATCTGGTTCTTCACCGCCACTGCAAGCGCCATCCCCGCCGCACTGTTCCCGCTTTATGTCAGCGAGGTGCTGATGGGCACAGACGCGCAGAAAGACATGGCAATCCTGATTTATTTTGCTGCCGCCGTGCTGGCCATGCCGCTTTGGGCCCGGTTGTCAAAGGGCGGCAACAAGAAGCGCATCATGGCAACCGGTATGGCCGTCGTATGCCTCGCCTTCCCGATCGCAACCCTTTTAGGCCCCGGGCAAGTGGCGGCATTTTACGGCATCTGCATTGTCACGGGCTTTGCCCTGGCAGCAGAGCTGGCGCTTGGCCCATCCGTGCTGGCCGACATTGCCAAGGAGCGGGGCCGTCTGGGCCACAATGAGATAGCCAGTCATTTCGCCATCTGGGGCATGATCAGCAAACTTGCTTTTGCCTTCGCCATCCTGCTGGCGTTCGGTGCACTGGGTGCTGCAGAGACAATAACGGGCGGCAAAGTGCCACCGATTGTAGTAGCCCTTGTGTATGCCCTCATGCCCGCGCTCCTTAAAACTGCTGCAACGATCAAATTGTGGCGGATTTCTGAAGAACTCGACTAATCCACCATACGGCGGAATCCGTACAATTTTCAGATGTTTCAACAAAAGGAGACAGGAGTGGCACGGCATCTTTTTCTAATGGCTTTGGCCCTATTGTGCCTGACCGCCTGCAGCACGACCATGACAGTAGAACAGTTCAAAGATCAGGAACCCCCATTCGTTCTCGAGGACTATTTCACCGGAAAGACCAAAGCGACCGGGCTGTTTGAGGACCGGTTCGGCAATGTCCGCACCCAGTTCACCGTTGATATCAACGGCAGTTTCGACGGCAAGACGCTGACGCTGGATGAAAATTTCCTCTATGCCGACGGCTCAACTGAATTCCGCCGCTGGGAAATCGATAAAGTTGGCCCGAACGCTTACGTAGGCCGTACGGAAATGGCCATCGGTGAGGCCGAGGGTGAGACAGCCGGTAACAGCTTCCACTGGGCATATAAATTCAAGCTGAAGGTGGGTGACGGTTATTGGAACGTGAAGTTCGACGACTGGATGTTCCTGCAAAACGATGGCACGCTTCTGAACAAGGCGACCGTATACCGCTGGGGCTTCAAGATAGGCACCGTATTCCTGAGCTTCCGCCGCGCCGAAGACGCGCAGGTCAGCACGGCAGAGATGGCAGCGGAATAGCCTAATCCTGTCGCATCATTTTACGGGTAGCTGCCAGATAAAGCCTGTCTGGCAGCAGACGCAACAGCTTCATCACAAAAGCAAAGCGGGTTGGGAAAGTGATCTCGAACCCGCTTTTCTCTAGCCCGCGAATGATACGCGCTGCCGCCTTGTCCACCGGCATCAGGAACGGCATCGGAAAGTCATTCAGGTCCGTCAGCGGGGTTTTGACAAAACCGGGGTTGATAAGCCGTATGTCGATGCCGTCCTGCTTCAGTTCTTCCCGAATGCTTTCTGCGAAATTGATCAGCGCCGCCTTTGACGCGCCATAGGCACTGGCACCCGGCAGTCCCCGATATCCCGCAAGCGATGATACCAGCGCCACCTGCCCACGCCCGCGCGTCTGCATGGCAGGCAGCACCACATCAAGGCACTTCAGCACCCCCATATAGTTCACTTGCATCAGGGTTTCGTGCGTCGCCAGATCAAAGCGCCGGGCGGATGTCGGTGTGTGTGTGCCGGCATTCAGCACCGCAAGGTCGGGCGTACCCCATTGGCTCTCAAGCTCCCCGTAAGCAGTTTTCAGCCTTTCAGCGTCACAAACATCAGCCGCCGCCCACTTGTACTCGCCTTCAAGCGCGGCAGCTTCGTCTTCAAGGGCCTCAAGCTTGTCCGCCGACCGGGCCGTGACAAATACCTTGTGGCCAAGCGCCAGATACTGCAGCGCCAGCTCGCGCCCGATGCCGCTGCTGCCACCGGTGATCCAGACAATCATGACGGTACCTCCAGCGTGTTGCGGCAGTCGGTGCAGAGGAATTCGATCAGGCTGCCATCGTCGTGATAGAAAGACATGCCCAGCCAATTGCCCATCACGTCATAACGGGTGTCGATATCCAGATCGCCCCGCACCTGAAGGTCAAACGCGTCTGTGCGCGGTGCTTCCTCTGTCGCCCCGGTTATTTGAACCGCGTTCAGCCTGCCGGTGATGGTATTGAAAAGCGTTTCTGCCGCCACTACGCCAACATTCCAGTGGTTGGTGGTGAAAAAGCTGCTGCCAATGCGCTTTGTGTTGCCGTCCGCGTCCGTGGCGACATAGCCTTCGCCGTCGGCGGCAATCTGTGTGCTGATGAGCTTTCCGTTATCATTCACATCTGTCGTGACACTGACAAGCTGGCCACCGTTCCAGATTTCTTCCGACAGGTAATGGTACCGATAGGCCGTGAAGAACAGGAATTTCACTTTCATCCGGGTTTCAGAAACCACTTGAAGCGTACTGCCCGTGCGCGAAAAACGGATTTCATGATCGCCGATCTTCTTGCCGTTCCTGAGCACATCATAATGGTTCACAGCATCCAGCGCGTGGGCCGCGTGGGTGCCGGCTTGGGTGAATGCCAGCACGAATGCCAAAAGTATGAAGCCAAATCTTACCATTCTATCCTCTTGCCTTTGTGGTCGAAAAAACCGCCAGTGTCCTTGGGCTGCAACCCTGTAATCACACGGAGCATCCGGCCTGCCGCCAACGCGGGCGGCTGCACCTCCAGCCCTGTTTTGGCGAAAGGGCGCGTCAGCGGCGTGTCCACCGTTCCGGGATGCATAGCGGCGCAAACAGCCTCGGGCGCCTTGCGTGCCAACTCTATCGAAGCGGATTTCACTATCTGGTTCAAAGCCGCTTTGGATGCTCGGTAGCTGTACCAGCCACCCAGGCGGTTATCGCCAATGCTGCCAACGCGGGCCGAAAGGCAGATGGCAGCAGACCGCCCCTTCCTGGGCACCAGCGGCAGGAAGTGCTTCAGCACCATCGCAGGGCCGATGGTGTTCAGCTCAAACATCTTCCGCATGGACGCGTGATCCAGCTCGCGCAGGCTTTTCTCCGCCCGGGTCTCAGTCGTTTCAAGCACGCCGGTTGCGACGATCAGAAGCCTGAGCGAAAGGCCCTGCCGCCGGATACTGGCTGCGGCATCCTTGATAGATGTTTCATCAAGAAGGTCTATGGGCTGGTCGCCCGTTCGGGACAAGCCAATCACAGGCCCTGCAGGGTTGACATCTTCAAGGGACGCCAAAAGCGCCCTACCTATGCCGCCAGATGCCCCCACCACCACGGCGGCGTCTGTGCTTTCTATCAGCAGGTGCGACAGGTCATAAGCTGAACTTTCAGGGTATGGGGCACCGTCCATCATGCCGCTGCCTCCGTCTCTTTTTGACTGCCGCCATCCAGGCGTTCCAGGAATGCCTGCGCGGTGCGCAGATAGTCATCCCGCTTTTCCACCGACATCCGGCCCCAGGTGGCATAAGGGTTCCTGAGCCGCGGGTTCTTTGCCAGCACATCACGGTTCCGGTCGAGGAAATCCCAGTAAAGTGCATTGAAAGGGCAAGCGCCGTTGCCGGTTTTCACATCGGCGCGGTAGCGACAGTTTTCGCAATAGTCCGACATGCGGCTGATATAGTTGGCGCTGGCAGCATAGGGTTTGCTGGCCATGATGCCGCCATCGGCAAACTGGCTCATGCCGATGGTGTTGGGCATTTCCACCCATTCAAACGCATCCACATAGACACCCAGATACCATTCATGCACCGCACGCGGGTCCACCCCAGCGAGCATGGCAAAATTGCCAGTGATCATCAGGCGCTGGATATGGTGGGCATAACCGTGCTCAAGCGTCTGCCCGATGACTTCCTTCAAGCAGGCCATATCCGTGTCCGCCGTCCAGTAAAAATCCGGCAGCTTACGTGTCGCCTTCAGGGCATTGAGGCCTTCATACTCCGGCATCTTCAGCCAATAGATGCCGCGCACATATTCACGCCAGCCAATGATCTGGCGAATGAAACCTTCAACAGCGTTAAGGGGGGTATGACCGCCAAGGTAGGCGACTTCCGCGCGCCGACAGACGTCCATCGGGTCCAAGAGGCCGATATTGAGGTAAGGCGACAGAAGCGAATGATAGAGATGCGGCTGACCCTTCAGCATGGCGTCCTGATAGTCGCCAAAGGAGGGAAGCGCATGGTTGATGAAATGGTCAAGACAGGCTTCGGCATCCGCCCGCGTGACCGCATAACCAAAACCCGCGAGCGTGCCGAAGTGGTCGGGGAAACGCTGGTCGACCATCTCCAGCACATCGCGGGTAATGGCATCCGGCTTGAAGGTTTTGAGCGCGGGCATGAACAGGTCATCCTGCGCGGGCTTGCGGTTCTCCGCATCAAAATTCCAGCGCCCACCTGCGGGCTTTTCGCCTTCCATCAGCAGACCGGTCTGGCGCCGCATGTCGCGGTAGAAATACTCCATCCGAAGTTCGCGCCGCCCATCCGCCCAGCGGGCAAAGGCGTCGCGGCTGCACAGGAAGCGATCGTCCGGCAATATGTCGACGGGGATATCCAGGTCTGCCGCCAGTGCCTTTATCATCTCCAGCACACGCCATTCGCCTGGCTCCACGAACACCAGCCTTGATGGATTATGGCGTGCAACGGCGCGGCGAATTTCACCATTGAAATCGCCACTATTATCGGGCGCATCCAGGGAAACATAATCCGTTTGCCAGCCGTCTTTTGTGAGATCGTCAATGAAATGGCGCATGGCGGAAAACAAAAGCGCCAGCTTCTTTTTGTGATGGTTCACGGTCCGTGCTTCGGCGGCCACTTCCATCATCAGAACTCCATCTGAGGCCCGGTCCCCGCTTCGCAGGGAAGCGAGATCAAGACTTAGCTGGTCGCCAAAAACTATCAGTATGTGCCGCATGATGCTCTTTGCCAATCGTGATACATTTCATACGGTCCTAACGGCGCTCCGGATTTACCTTTGTTTGGCTTTGCTCACTCCGTCATTTCTCCTCGCTTTGCTCCGTTGTCTCCGGAACAGCGTTGCAGTTCCTCCGCCCGAACCAGTAGATTAAAATCCGCACCCTTCGTCCAAATAAAAAAGCCAGGGGCCCGATGGACCTCTGGCCTTTTTATTGGTTGCGGGGGTAGGATTAGTCTCGTCGCTCTGCTCCTCGTCAGCTTCGCTAGGAACCTTTGGTAAAACAGACGGTTAGTCTGTTTTACAAGGAACAAAGCCTGGACCCGCTCAACAAAGATTTAAGGCCGACCCCCGTGGTGGGGATCGGCCTTAAATTTGGTTGCGGGGGTAGGATTTGAACCTACGACCTTCAGGTTATGAGCCTGACGAGCTACCGGGCTGCTCCACCCCGCGTCATATGTCTGGGCCTTTGAGGCCCGGTAGCAGCATTTATCTGACGCCTATCGGCGATGCAGACGGTTTCGCTTTCGCTTCACCTTGGCGGGCTGCTCCACCCCGCGTCATATGTCTGGGCCTTTGAGGCCCGGTAGCAGC
>NZ_LRUB01000021.1 GCF_001550065.1 Kordiimonas lipolytica | reverse complement strand
CGCCAGATCAGCCTGCAGCCGGTCCCCGATGCTCACCTTGTGCCCTGACAGGACATCTGACTGCCGCCTGGTACAAGCGTCCTCCAGATAGTCGTTGAAAGCGTCAAAGCTGGCGAAGGACGGAATGGGGACCATGAAGGTCCGGCGCATATAGCCGACCATGCCTTCAACCTTGCCCTTATCGTTGCCCTTGCCGGGGCGGCCATAGCGGTCCTCTATCAGATAGTGGGACAGGAAGGCCGAGAAGCTGTCGGTCCGCTTGCGCGTGCCATCCGGCAGAATGCGAGATACAAGACAGCGGTCATTGTCGTACAGGACCGACTGCGGCACAGCGCCAAAGAAGGCAAAGGCATGGTTGTGGCCGTCCAGCCAGGCCTCCGTCGTGGCCCGGGGATAGGCCCTGACATAACAGGCATCGCTATGCGGCAGGTCCAGCACGAAGAAGTGGGCCTTCTGCCGCACCCCGCCGATGACCACCTGGGCCTCGCCGAAGTCCGCCTGCGCGTGACCGGGGGTGTGGCTCAGCGGTACATAGACCTCGCGGCTGGTCCGACGGTACTCTCTCACATAGTCCTTGATGATCGTATAACCGCCATCAAAGCCATACTCGGAGCGTAGGCGCTCGAAGATACGCTTCGCTGTATGGCGCTGCTTGCGCCCTACCTGGCGGTCACCCTCCAGAATACTGTCGATGATGTCGGTGTAGCCATCAAGCTTGGGACGCCTGACCGGCACTGAGCGCCGGTAGCCCGGCGGCTCTGAATGCGAGAGCATCTTCGCGACTGTGTCACGGCTGATCCCGAAACGCCGGGCAGCCTCCCGGTTGCTCAGGCCTTGCACATGGCACGCAAGGCGAACCCTTCTGTATAAATCCACTGAATAAATCCTCCGGCCCTCCCATCAAATGGAAAAGCCAAAAAGTGGCAGACTTTTACTCCGCCCGCAGCAACACAACGCCGCCGCTTCAGTGGCCTACTTTTACACCGCCCTATACATTTATATCGAATTTGTTGTTCATTAAGAGGTCAATAATTAAATGGCTGTAGTATTGAAGCAGATAATTCGTAATAGTGTTTTTTTTAAGCTATTTGTAAATCTAGTTTTGAGACACTACTACCCGAAGTCTAAGTTTTCAGTTTTCGCGAAAATCAGCTATCGCGATCTCCGGAATGGCCGAATTCGATTCGGCGACAATGTTGTTGTTGGCGAGGGCGTGGCCTTGACAGGTTCAATTGATGTAGGGGCACACACATATTTCTCGGACGGGCCAACCGAACTGAATTCAGAGTCTAATAGCATTATCATAGGAAAGTATTGTTCAATTGCACGCAATTGCTTCTTTAGAACCACTTCCCATTTCATCGATGGTCTATCCACCTCTCCAGTACTCCTAGATCAATTAGATATTACCCCAAACTGCAGGAGTTTAGGTGACATTAGGATTGGGAACGATGTTTGGATAGGAGCAAATGTGTCAGTTATTGGTGGCATAGTAGTGGGTGATGGCGCGGTGCTGGCTGCGGGAGCTGTTGTAACTAAGGATGTACCCGCATATGCTGTGGTGGCAGGTGTCCCTGCGAGAGTGATCAGATATCGCAACATAATTAAAAAAAATGGAGAAGCAAAAAAAAAGAATTATTGGGACTTATCAGTTGAGGAGCTGAAACTAGATAAGGGTAACTTTAGAAGTGAAACTTAATATAGGTATAGTCGTACAAGGTAAATATGTTCCTAAATATACAAAAAATGTGGTGGAATATTACCTTCAGAACTGCCCCAGCTATTTTATCTGCCTCAGCTGTTGGGTTGGGGACAAAGAGATCGTAGCGGCAGAGCTAAATTATTTAAGAAACGAAAAAAGACTACTGATAGAGTTTAGTGAGTATCCAAAATTTAGTGGGTACCAAAATATAAATTATCAAATTGTATCCACGCTCAATGGTTTGGTGCGGCTAAAAGAGGCCGGATGTAACTGGGCAATTAAGTCAAGAACTGACTTTATGCTGATAGATATTGGGGCGTTTGAAAAACATCTGGTACAGCAGAACGGCCGTATTTGTGGTTTAGAAACAGATGATGTTCGCTATAATCTATTTTTTGTCTCAGATTTTTTATTGAGCGGTAACTTGGAGGAGCTGATTTTATATTTCTCTTGTCCATTGCAGTATGCAGGTAACAATCGAGAGGCGGGGTGTGCTAAACTTCAACAAGCTCTAGAGAATAGAGATGTTTATATGCGCTTGGAAGATTCCAGGATTGCAGAGCGCTATTTGGTTTCATATTACCTGAAAAGAAAAGGGTATTACTTGCCGCAGGGATTATTGGAAAAGTTATACCTTTGGCCTTTGCTTGCTCGCGAAAACTTTTATCTTATAAATCGGGATGATATTCGGTTCTCCTCACTTAAGCGATATGCATCCCTGGAAAAGCGTAGCAGCACCCATTTTTATTCTTTGGAAATCATGGATGATAAGAACATGATCCGCTATGTCGTAGGTGTAATGGCTCGATATGTGGTGATGCTTCTCAAGCGGTTCCGTCTATCATGTAGTTTTACTGCAAAAATATTTACTAATTATTTCAAAAACTGAGGTCTAGAATATGTGTGGTATCGCTGGATATATAACTGACAGGGGAGGTATGCCAAATCAGTTGATCTCCGACATGACCTCAGCCTTAGAGCATCGAGGTCCTGACGATCAGGGCATATATCACGCAAAGTTTGGCGATGCTTATCTTGCGATGGGCCATCGTCGGTTATCTATAGTTGATTTATCCAATTTTGGTCACCAGCCAATGTCTCGCGATTTTGTGACGGTCGCTTTTAATGGGGAAATCTATAACTTCGAGGAAATAAAGTCAGAATTACTGAGTCTTGGCTACACTTTTAGCTCTAAAACCGACACCGAGGTAATCATCTACTCTTATATGGCTTGGGGAGTTGATTGTGTAAATAGGTTCAATGGAATGTTCGCGTTAGCCCTGTATGATGAGCGAGCCGCTGTTTTGCACTTGATCAGGGACCGAACTGGGATCAAGCCGCTATATTGGGCGCGTAGAGCTAATGAGATCGTTTTTGGAAGCGAACTGAAAGCGCTAATAAGATATCCTGGAATTAAGCGAGAGATATGTCCAGAAGCAATCTCCTTGTATTTAAGATTTGGCTATGTCCCTGAGCCTCTAACGATATATAGCGGGATCAATAAATTACGCCCAGCTACAATCCTTTCAATTTCTGCACATGACCTCCACATCAACGAAAGACAATATTGGGATATTTCAGATTTTTATAGAGCTCCTCATACAAGCCACTCGGAACGTGAAGTTATTGAGGAGGTAGACCGGCTTATTCAATCTTCCTGTAAACTTAGGTTAATGGCGGACGTTCCTGTAGGAATTTTTCTTAGTGGGGGTTACGACTCTGCAACGGTAGCTGCTGTATGTCAGGCTGTAGCAAGTCGACCAGTTAAAACGTTTACCATTGGTTTTGATGACCCAAATTACAATGAAGCACCTGAAGCAAAATCTATAGCTAACTATATCGGAACCGAACACACCGAGTTGTATTGTAATGCGTCCGATGCGTTAGACCTAATACCCAATATTGTAGAAATTTGGGATGAACCTCTAGGCGATGTTTCTTGTGTACCGACGGCTTTGGTTAGTAAGCTAGCGAGAACTAGTGTGAAGGTGGCGCTGAGTGCCGACGGGGGAGATGAATGTATAGGGCGGTGTAAAAGTAGGCCACTGAAGCGGCGGCGTTGTGTTGCTGCGGGCGGAGTAAAAGTCTGCCACTTTTTGGCTTTTCCATTTGATGGGAGGGCCGGAGGATTTATTCAGTGGATTTATACAGAAGGGTTCGCCTTGCGTGCCATGTGCAAGGCCTGAGCAACCGGGAGGCTGCCCGGCGTTTCGGGATCAGCCGTGACACAGTCGCGAAGATGCTCTCGCATTCAGAGCCGCCGGGCTACCGGCGCTCAGTGCCGGTCAGGCGTCCCAAGCTTGATGGCTACACCGACATCATCGACAGTATTCTGGAGGGTGACCGCCAGGTAGGGCGCAAGCAGCGCCATACAGCGAAGCGTATCTTCGAGCGCCTACGCTCCGAGTATGGCTTTGATGGCGGTTATACGATCATCAAGGACTATGTGAGAGAGTACCGTCGGACCAGCCGCGAGGTCTATGTACCGCTGAGCCACACCCCCGGTCACGCGCAGGCGGACTTCGGCGAGGCCCAGGTGGTCATCGGCGGGGTGCGGCAGAAGGCCCACTTCTTCGTGCTGGACCTGCCGCATAGCGATGCCTGTTATGTCAGGGCCTATCCCCGGGCCACGACGGAGGCCTGGCTGGACGGCCACAACCATGCCTTTGCCTTCTTTGGCGCTGTGCCGCAGTCGGTCCTGTACGACAATGACCGCTGTCTTGTATCTCGCATTCTGCCGGATGGCACGCGCAAGCGGACCGACAGCTTCTCGGCCTTCCTGTCCCACTATCTGATAGAGGACCGCTATGGCCGCCCCGGCAAGGGCAACGATAAGGGCAAGGTTGAAGGCATGGTCGGCTATATGCGCCGGACCTTCATGGTCCCCATTCCGTCCTTCGCCAGCTTTGACGCTTTCAACGACTATCTGGAGGACGCTTGTACCAGGCGGCAGTCAGATGTCCTGTCAGGGCACAAGGTGAGCATCGGGGACCGGCTGCAGGCTGATCTGGCG
>NZ_LRUB01000020.1 GCF_001550065.1 Kordiimonas lipolytica | reverse complement strand
GTGCATGAACTGATGGAGGCGAGGGATGAGAAGTCCCTGCTGCGCTACAAGAAGAAGCTGGCCAAATACAGATTGCTGATCGTTGACGAACTGGGCTTTGTGCCGCTCTCAAAGACCGGCGCCGAACTGTTGTTCGAGGTCTTCTCCGAGCGATATGAAAGTGGCTCCACCATCATCACCAGCAACCTTCCGTTCGACGAGTGGACAGAAACCTTCGGCTCGGAACGCCTCACCGGCGCGCTCCTCGACCGGCTGACCCACCATGTTCACATCCTCGAGATGAACGGCGAAAGCTACCGCCTCGCGCAGAGCCGCTCAAAACCCCACCCAAAATGATCGCCAAAATATGATAGCCGGGGGCATGCCCCCGGCTATCATATCAACCATATCCATACTGGCTCACTTTTACGCCGCCCTATGGCCTAATTTTGCTCCGCCCTTGACAAATCTTAACGATTATTCAAAAAATGGAGGTAGGCGGCGAATATATAAAACTTTCGGACCAATTTATGGCTAACCTAACGCCTTGAGAAACTGGTCTTGGCACCAATTGCGCTGGTCACTACAAAGCGGCCTTAAAATAGTCGTCGCGCATCCACACCGCAGTCATCTACTTGATCCGCTTCTTGAGCTGAGCCTAGCCGTGCGGCCTGAACTTGGCATTGGCTTTATTGTTCACGATCCTCAAGGTACTCGGCAGCTTGAGCTGCAGAATTTTGGACGATCCTGGAATAGCCCTTAAAGATTTCCTCACGTTGGTCTTTATATGCTTGTTTGATCCGTGCCGTGAATGCGGGGTGCGTAGTGGAGCTCAGAGCAATATACATCCCAGCTTCCATTATCCGTCGGACCGGTTGAAGCGCCAGTTCTGCAACAGCAGCGTCATTAACAACCGAATCAGCCGTCAAAGCATCGAGCAAAACATAATCTGCGCGTCCCAATTGAAGCCCCTTCTGCATCGCAGCCAAGTTCGGGACTTCGAGCAATTTGAAGAAGGCCGGTACTCTTGAGCCTGTTGGCAATCGAGGGTTGGCGAGCACAAGGACATTTAGCGTACCCAAAGCCAGATCATATTTTCTCGGCTTAGCAATAGCATTATAATAAAGGTAATACTGGAGCCTGGGCGCAACCTCACCAATCAGATGCATATTTGAAGGCTGACCGTCAACTTGAAGGAATGTTGCTGTTAGGGTATTGGCCCTTTCAAGACCATCGCGCGACACCCTTGCACTTGGCAGCAAGCGTTCAGAAAAGCTGATTCCCTCAATGTTCAGCATCTGTCGAACAGCCCCTACAACCGGCCCCCCAATGGTCTTTCCATTACACGTTACATAAGGAGGCCATTCCTCGTACAGGACCTGAATGTCGTGCTGACGGCTGTCCTTGACGACGAGCTCACAGGCACTTGAAGCGGCAGAAAAAGAACACAGACAAAAAAGTCCTACAAAGATACACGAAACCCCGACGCGGCGGAGCCTTCCGAACATATCGACCGAGGAGGCTTTAAAAGATGTCAATATGCCCATACTTTTCTCGGCACGTTAGCCGATCCTCTGAAATTTTGTGAAAAGATCGGTCGCTGTTTGCGTGCGTTCAACAGTAGGCAGGCTTAGAATTGTGGCCAATGCCTCATCGAGCTTATGAACGCTTTCAACCTGCATAAAGCGATGAGATCGTATTCGCCTGCAATCGTCTAGAGCGACAAAATTGTCTATTTCTTCCGACACCTTTGAATCACTTCCAGCTGATTCTTGAGCTAAACCTTCAGCAAGACCTGAGCCTTTGCGCACTGCGACGAAAAGAAGCTTCTTGCAACAACCATTCCCGTCGCACCACACCAAGACCCGCGGCAACGGCCTCCGCGACAACAGAGAATTGCTCGAAATACAAACCACTAGAGAAGGCAACCAGCAGATCAGAAACCAAGAATTTTTTCATAAAAACAACTTTCTGCTTCCAGCGCCTTCAAAGTTGCCTCGCGTGTTGCCCAGCCATGCCCGTCATTCTCAAACTCTATCAATTGATATGGCATATTGTGTTTGGCCAACAGGTCACTCAATAGATAGGCTTGGCTCGGGGGTACGATTTGGTCCTTAAGGCCTTGCAACAACAGCAGGGGGGCCTTAAGCGCCGCAGCATAGGTTGTCGGGGACCGGTCTCGGTAGACACTCTCATCTTGATCTGTACAGCCAACAAGCGATTCCAAGTAATGCTTTTCATAGCTATGGGTTGTTTTAGCAAGCGACAAAAGGTCAAGGACCCCATAGTGAGAACTCCCTGCGGCGAACAAGCTTGATTGGGCAAGCAATAGGACAACCGTCAAACCACCCGCACTTGCCCCCCTCACCACAATTCTCTTGGGATCGATATGACATTTTGACACTATTTCTTGGACACAGGCACATACGTCCTGAACATCAGCAATCCCCCACTTGCCGTTGATTGCTTGCCTAAACCTTCGCCCTAATCCCAAGCTTCCGCGATAGTTGACGTCCAAAAAACAATAGCCTTGCTCCAGCCAGAATGCCTTGGTAGCACTGTAATCGGCCGTAGCCATAGCTTTCGGGCCACCATGAACGTTTACGACAAGTGGTAGTTGGTTTCGAGCATTTGCTTTTCCGGTCTTTGACGTTTCGTAATAGAAGGCATTGCCTTTGAGTCCCGGCTCAACCTCAAAAATGATATTCCTAAACTCAGCTACAGGCAGTTGTGCATCTGGTTGAGTATCTGCCGACAGCCGGACAAGGTCGGCGTCCCTTTGCAAGCTCCAGACACTTATCGGACGATCCCTACTGCCAGCGAGAAGGGCTATTCCACCCTGGTAGGCTTTGATCTTTCTGATGCTGACAAACGCTGCATTGTTAGTGTCAATAGATGCAGCTTTATTTGACCCGCCCACTGGCAACCAAGCAGATAGATGCCACTCGGCCATCTCGGATACGGCGCAGAATAATCGACCATCGCTGACCTGTGTAAACGTTCTTTCAAGCATGTTGGATGAAAGAAACCCCATATCCGTCGCTAACTGCGCCACTGGAATAGTTTTACCGTCGGAATATTCCTCAAGTGCCCAAAATCCTGAAGCATCATTGAGGTACCAAAGAGAATCACCGTTGTTCCAGTAGGGCTGGCATATACTGCGCCCCTCAACGGCGGGGAGCAGTTCGGTAACGTTGAAGTCCATTTCCGACAAAAAATCCCCCACCCAAAGACTGGTAGCATCGTGCGGCATTCCAGTCTCGGGCCAGGCTATCCAGGCTAATGAAGCACTATTTTTTGATGGTGCTAGCTGAGCAATGAAGCCAGAAATTTTCCACAAACAGTTACACTGTCCGGATATTGGGTCATAGCTGTAGATCCCTGTACTACAATTTTCCCCATCGGCCGTTTCCCCAAGAAAGAATAGCCGCCCCAAATACGGGTGATAAACAAGCCCGCCAATTTTTGTTCCTGGAATGTCGGCCCTCACCTCGACCTTGTTTGTGGTCGTCAAATAAAGTAACGAGCCGCTCTTTTGACAGACTGCGTAAACACCCTCCGGAGACAAGCAAAAGGAGCCGCTACCATAGCCTCGCACGGTATCTTTTACTCCGCCGGGAACATCCAAGTCTATCGCAGTGCCGTCTCGCCATTCTACGAGAACCTGCAATCCGTCTCGCGCCGGCCTGCGTTCTAACCAGACAAGACGGTCATCCAGTACATCAAAGTCAACTATTTCTGGGCCAAGAAGCGCTTGCATCTTCATCCCCTAGACAGCAGTGGCTGATTTTGGGGCCTTGTCAGCTGCCTCTGCTTCAAGTGTCGCAATCGATTTATAAGGGAAATCCATCCCAAAACACTCAGGCCCGACATAGGTCAATGCTTGCTCACTACACAATTGAGGAGGTGCTTCAATGCCGATGACCTTTACGCGTTGTCCATAACGTAAAGCCCCCGTAGTAATAGGACTTGCAGTCTCTTCATCAACTACACAGATAAGATCCGGCACGACAGCAACCAATTTATCTTCGACACAAACCCGTAGAAATTCGTTCTGAAAAATCAACTCTGCGCTTTGCCCTGATCCAAATGCCTCAATTCGAAAACTACCTTTTGAAAATCCATCCGCGGTATCTCTTTGAACGTCTACAATTTTACCCGTAAACAAGACCCTGCTTTCTCGATCAGGATAAATTGTACTGAGACAGTGCATCAATGATTCAATAGCGCAGGAACCGGGGGGCCTCTGGCGAATAGAACGACCTATTGCAATAGCCTGAGACAAAGTGCCCTCAATCGCACACTCTCTAACCATTCGACCTGTCATTGGATAACAGCCGATGAACACTCGCAACCCAAGTTCAATAGCAATTGCTCTCGTAATCTTCTCAGCAGTACGATCCGACGCAGTCTCAACAATCGCAGTATTGCAATGCTCATCTGTCACAATCATGGGAGAGGCTGAAATTCCATTAAAGCTGAATACGTTCATTGGCAGCTCTGGAAAAGCTCGTCCCATACCGTCTGCATTGATAACAGGCAATTTACACCTAGACGCCAGGGCAATTGGTACGAGTGAATTGCTGCCGCCAATTTCGGCGGGGATAATAGCTGTCACCTTCTTTTTCAGGTGCTGTTCAAGTTTGGCCAAGGCCTTTTCCAGCTCTCCCTCGCCGATCAGCTTTTCGATTTGCACCGTTGGGGCTCCGTAGCCAGCCACGGTAACCACAAAATCGTCATCCTTGACCTGATCTAGATCCAATACTGTTGGCTCACCGCAATCCTGGATTGCCTTGGTAGCTATTAGGCGGCCGATATAAGGGTCTCCTCCACCACCGGTACCAAGAAACGCAGCGCCTACAGCTAAATCTTCTAATTCATCAATCCCGATCGACATACGCGGGGCCTCTCCTATCAAAGTAAAATGGTCACAGTCCAGATACGATCATTGACGCAAATGGGTATGATTTGGGGCTATGTCTCAGACCAAGGCTTGAGATGCACTGCGCAAAGCGAAGCGCTGTTCTGAGAGGGCTGATAACCGGCACATCTAACTTGCGAGACAAAAGCCTGTCAGCGATCTGCGGCGCATACCCAACAAATCCTGTGCAGCCAATAATCAAGGCACCGGCCCCATGCTCCTCCACGCAGTTTGCCCCAACGGTAACCAACTGATTCAGGAGTCCCTCATGGCTTCCTGAGACCACATCGGAAACCGTCGCATCAATAGCGACTGCACTAGCGAGCCGGTTTTCCAATCCATAAAGCCTACATTTCTCTTCGATGAGAGGCACAACATTTGGAGACGGTGCTAGAACAGAAAACTTTCTTGCGAGCATACTTGCAAGGTGTACTGACGCCTCTCCTGGTCCAATAACAGGAATACGCACTGCTTCTCTTGCCGCAACGAGGCCTGGATCACCCACACAATCGATGACAATTGCGTCAACCCCATCCCTTTCTGCCGCAAGACACTCCCTGACAATACCTGGCACGGCGAGAGCACTGTGCAGCTCTCCTTCAATACAGGGAGGTCCGTCTTGTATCTGAGAGCATGTCACTTTATGCCCTTCTTTACACAAATCCTCATACTCGCATTCTTTGTTCGATCGCGGAGACACATGAGCCGTGATCACCCTGATATGTGTCATCATTTCACCTCAAACTTGTTCTTAGAATTAGATGCAACATTGCCTCTTCCCCAACCCGCAATTTTTTCGAAAAAGAGATAGGACAAGAAACCTGCAGTTACTGCGTCACAGGCAGGTACAGACGAAAGCACAAAAAGGCCATTCGTCGTACACAAGCCCAGGCCAAATCCTGACGCCCAGGCCAGCATGGCAGACCAGTTAACAGGCCGATAAGCGCCCACCGTTTTGAGAAAATACTTCTCGCGTGAGCCGAAAAAGAAATCGGCCAGATAAACACCTGCGATTGGTGGAATTGCTGCGCCGAAAAAAAGCAGTAAAGGAATGAACTGATCAGCAACACCAAGAAGCGCGATCAAAACCCCAACCAAGCCCGCTCCCAGCGAACACAGCCAAAAAGGCACCTTTTCTAAAAGCATCGAAAAAATGAGCGATGACGAATAGAGGTTGCCTGCGTTAGTTGTCCACGCCGCAAAGACGAGCGTAAACAATGCTAAAAAGCCTTGTCCCGTAACAAACATGATTTGTACGAGATCTGTCTCACCAGTTTTGATGCTGGCATATGCAGACAGTATCAGGACAACGGGCACTGCCGCCCCATAACACAGAAAAGAAGCAAATCGTCCTTGACCCGAACTGTGAGCGAACCTCGCCAAATCAGGAAAAATGGTGGTACCGACGACCATCCCGCCTACTACAGCGGAAACAGCTAGTCCAAGGGTTAAGCTCACATCCGACGGATGGCCTGCATCAGGCAACTGTTCAATACCGCTAACCTTATAAGCTGACCAAACCATCACCACCAACAGTAATGGCACTACTATATCGGCCAAACGCCGTAGCCCGCTAAAGCCAAATACGGTAGTAGAAATCATTAACATCCCGCCAACAACAACAAAAATCCATGTAGGGAAGGTATGTCCTGTCGTAGAACCAACGAGTGCTGCCAATGACGAACCAAAAAAAGCAACGGTAACGCCGAACCACCCAAGTAAAGTTGACGCTATGATCAAGTTCACAAACCGCGCACCAAATGCCCCAAAACATGTTTCAACGATAAGAGATGCAGACAATCTGGTCTTTCCTGCAACAGTAGCTGTTGCAGCACCGAGAGTTGCCAAAATTAGCGCCCCAAAAAGAATTGCAAGACTACCCTTCTGCAAACCTAGCGAGGCTCCGATTTCTGCCCCTGAGATGAATGCCGGAAGTGCCACGATGACGCCGATCTTAACAAACGCAATGTGCCATCCACTGACCGTCGCGCCTCCAGGGACTCTTGCCCTTTCATAGTCTTGGCCAATTTCCATTACGCATCCTCTTACTTTGTAAATTTTTGCGCTTTCACTAATTAATGTGGCCTGGGAGGAGCAATGAGCGCCAACTCCTCCCAAAGCCCCCGGCAACTAGAACCGGTAGCTCAACTCGACGCCATAGCTTCTTGGCATGTTTGGCGTCCGCAAAGCTGACTCACTAACGCGGGTCGCAAATCGTGCATTGGTGAGGTTCTTACCCCAAACAGAGAAGGTCCAGCTCTCAGCTTCAATTGCTATCCGTCCATCAATCAGATCTTTTGTTCCTGTGCGGACCAGATTGTTCAAATCGTGGAAATACTGACCCCTTTTTCGATAATCAGCACGCGCCACCAGGTCGAGGCTATCCGTCAACGGATGGGTGTAGGTAATTCCAGTATTATAGGTAAATGTCGGTACCAGCGGCGACTGATTTCCGACGGCACCAGATACGTCACCAAGCGCATCATCCACGGCTGAAACCTCTTGAACAATCGAGCTTGTCACCCCGAGGCCGAGGTTGATCTCCAGACCTTTCACCGGCCGGGCAAACACCTCCAGTTCAGCTCCGTTGATGGATGTACTATCAATATTCACGACGCCGCGCTGGGCGACATTTCCGTCAAAGATAACGAAAGAGAATTGTTGGCCGGTGTAATCAATGTGAAACACAGAGGCATTCATCGTCAGCCGACGATCTAAAAATGTGCTCTTCAGGCCAAGTTCATAGTTCTTCGTCACCTCATTATCGAATTGAACATTCTGCGAGAAGCCACCAGTCCTGAAACCCGTGGAATAAGTAGCATATGCCAGCATATCGTCTGTGAATTGATATGAAAGCTGCAACTTAGGTTGCCATTGACTGAAGGTTGCTTCCTTGAACGTCGCATCGTAATTGTTTTGGTCAACGCTACTTTGATGATCACGATCATATCGCATTGCTGCCAAGAAGGTCATTTTATCCGTGATGTCGTAGCTCGCCTGGCCAAAAACAGCCCAGGATTCACTCTCCATCTCATTCGCTAGGTTCAGGATCGTGTCGGGTACGAGGCCTGCCCCCTGGGTTTCCGCACCTACAAAAATATCCTGATTTTCATCACGATTTTGGTAGAAACCACCAGCAATCCATTTAAGCCGTGCATCATCAGCTGAAGTTAGCCGAAGTTCTTGGTTAAAAACATCTGTCGCAAATACCAGGTCCTGAATAACTGCAGGCGCGCTCGAGTAATCAGCGTCACCAACAGCATACTGTTTTACATGTGCCAGGCCTGAAATGGAGGTCAATGTCACCGAGCCAAGATCGAGGTCTGCCTTCAAGGAAGTATCCCAGAACCTGTCTTCAGAAGTCCCGATAATGTTTGAAGTCGACACAGGCACATCCAAGTCATCAATGCCAATAGGAGTCCCGTTTGAGTCCTTTGCCAGTCGGTCCAAATGACAACAAAAGCCCGTGCCTTGGGTCACACTACCTCGCCAACTCACATCCAGCCTTTCAGACTGGTACATAAGCCTAGTTCTCAGAGACCATTGATCTGAAGCGGTAATATTGTCACCATTGACATTCTTGATCAGGCCATCGGTGTCGCGATAGTACCCAGATACACGGCCATAAAGCGAGCCCTTCACCAACGGCCCTGAGACCCCTCCAGCAACCCGCATGCTATCGCCATTGCCGTACGATGCTTTGGCAAATGCTTCGAACTCATCTACAGGCTCTTTTGTTGTTACAACCACAGCACCTGCGATAGCGCCTTGACCATATAGGGCACCTTGAGGGCCTTTTAGGACCTCAATTCGAGCCACGTCCAGCAGGTCTTGGTTGATAAAATCATTCGAGCCCAACTGAACTCCATCCACAACAAAGCTAACTGGGGGCAATGCGCCTTGCGCACTTGAAAGCCCTCGCAGTGTAAGAAAGGTTTCATTCGAACGGAACGTCTCGCGCACAATCAGGTTTGGCGTGAGGTCGACGAAGTCCCGCAACGTATCGATCTTTGCTGCTTCAATGGTACTCGCCGTAAAAGCCGTAATAGCTTCAGGTACATCTTGAAGCTTTTCTGATCGCTTGCGGCTCGTAACTACGATTTCCTCAAATACCATTAAATCATCTGTATTTGCTTCGGAGTTCGCGCCAGATTGCTGAGAAAGTGCAGCGAAGGAGGGCAAAACAAGCGAACTCCCCGCCAAAAGTGTGAGCATCATGGCTCGTTTCGAATTATACATTTTCATGACTACCTCCAGTTTCCCTAGTTTTCCCTGAATTCAAAACAGTTTTAGGCCCCTCTGAGCTTGGGCGCCCCAATTCTGCCAATTTGCCGGTTGCCTTGACCCGGATGCGAACGGCACCCCCTGGCACATAAGCAAGCGGAATTTCGTCCAATTCGATTACCCTTACCTGAGCCGGATCAGCGCCAGCACCGATCGCCGCCTCAATAGCTGAGTGCTTGGCACTAGCTAAGGCTGCTTCCCTGCCTATTTTTGAATAGGAGAACACCTTGTCGACCTCGCCACCCACTTCGGCGATGGATGCTCCGATCGCATTTGCTACGTCCGCATGCTGGGGCTTGATTACTTCCGATACCCCAGGCAGGTCTTGAGAAATCAATATCGCGCCACCTCCAACGAGGATCAAAGGCACTTCAGCTGCACTGGTTTTCATTCTCTCAACACCGGCAGCAACCGCAGCATGAATACGCGCCACGCAAGCGACCACGTCGACTGACTTGAGATCTGCTACATTTGCGCGGTTGCCAACATCGGCATAGCCCGCAGCAACAGCTATGTCTGTCGCAGTCAGTACGCCCCCACCAAAAACCCGGGCTTGGGTGAGCAGGTTCTTTGCTACAGAGTCAGGGCCTATGGTAACCTGCTCTCCAACTCGAACTCGACTACCCCCACCGACACCCAAGGCAATGATGTCAGGCATGCGAAAATTCGTTCGCACACCTCCTACATCAACAATTACCGAAGACTCTCGTGGCATACCGTTCCGCAACATTCCGATGTCTGTTGTGGTCCCCCCGATGTCAGCAACGAGAGCATCTTCGACACCTGTCAAAAATGCAGCGCCGCGCATACTATTGGTAGGGCCTGAAGCAAAGGTAAGAACTGGGTATTGCTCAACCATCTCGGCTGACATCAACGTGCCATCGTTTTGACTAATGAAGAAGGGAGCCTTGACATTCAACTCTTGAAGGGCTTGCCTAAATGACGTCACAACTCGCTTTGCAAACACTGCCAAGCTCGCGTTCATGATCGCCGCGTTTTCGCGTTCAATTAATCCAAGCTTCCCTATTCGATGGGATAAGGTCAGCGACACATCCGGCATTTCATTCAGGATGATCTCCTCAACCCTCAACTCCATCGCACTATTCACAGGAGAGAAGACCGATGAAACCGCAACAGAGGGCACCCTTGCTGCTCGCATGTCACGAATTGCTAAGAGCAGCTCCTTTTCATTGAGCGGTACATTCTCGCGACCATCATATTGATGCCCGCCGTGAACCATATGGATTTGGTCTTTGAGACAGGCTTTCAGGTCGCCTGGCCAATCCATCAGAGGGGGCAGTCCAGCTGCAGCCGGCAAACCAACTCGCACTACGCCTACCGGCGTTAGATTTTTTCGCTCTACAAACGAGTTGGTGAATTGCGTCGTGCCGATCATCACAGACTCTAGCTGATCGACACCTATTCCCGCCGCATCCAACACGGCACGAGTGGACTGCACGATACCACTGCTAACATTTTCACTCGTAGGGGATTTAATGCTTGAGACAACCTTGTTGCCATCCATCAAGACCGCGTCTGTATTAGTTCCACCTACATCAATACCAATTCGCATACACTTGCTCGCCTGACTAATTAGTTGTCCGATTTACTTCGGAAGACATTCGTCAAGCGTGACGCAGTGTTCTAACGTTCGCAATCTCGCCAGGGGGTAGGTTTTAAGGTATTAAGGGTGGGGTAGCGCCGAACGGAAATAGATCCATGGGTGGGGTAAGCTTTCGCACAGAAACGGCGCTAGTTTCTATGGGCGACTGTTACAAAACGTCCAAGTCTCGGGCAATTTCGGAGGCATGTTCTCGATTGTTTGCTCCCAACTTCCTATAAAGATTCTTAACATGAAACTTAACGGTATTGTTGGAAACACCCAGTTCACGAGCAATAAGTTTGTCCGAATTGCCCTCAGAAAGCGACCTCAGCACCTCCCGTTCTCGCTTCGTTAAAATTTCAGAAACTGCAGGATGAGCAGGCTCTGAACATAGTTCAATGATGTATTCAACCTGTCGCAATATATCTGGGGAGACTTTTGAGTTATCGTCCGCGATTCTGGCAGCAATAAATTCCGAGAGCACTGAATACTCATCGATCAGGTGGCGCACATATCCTGTTGACACAATTTTTTCCGTCACTCGGTCAAACAGCTCGTAGCTCTCCTCAATATGCCCCTGATCGAAGCCAACCTTACATGTAAGAATTCCAACGCGTATAAAAGGGCGTATCAGACCTTGTTCAAAAAACTTAAGTACCATTCCATTGGCTTCCACGAAGCCAACCATTCCCGAACTATCTCTGCTCTCAACATCAAGAATTGCAATCATGTTGGCCTCAACCTCTCGCCAAGACGCTTGGCCAAATTTTGCGACGACTGCTTCAAAAGTAATCGCCTCTGAAATCAACACATCGCGCGCAGAAGTTATTAGCCCTGCCCGTGCCAAAATACTGCTCCGCAGTGAAGCAAGACTGTTCCTCAACTGACCTCGGCCTTGTCGATCGGCTTCGCACACGCAAGCATCAACCATGTCCAAAGCACTTTCGGCCCCAGACTGTAGATAACTCACCAGACTGGCAGTCATAAATCCCGCCAACACTATGTCCAGCCAGCCTTCTGTTTTATTCACGCATTGAAGAATCTTATTGGTCCGATGTGCTGCATCGGCGATGTTATTAGTTTCATAGTCAATTTCTGCAACTAATGGATCAATGAGCTGCAACTTGGATCTGTCTGTTCCGAAGGACCTACGCGCTAAAGATAGAGCTGCCTTATAGCTGTTGCGGGAATATTCGGGGCTCCCTTGCAAAAACTTCATAGTTCCTTGGTGAATATTGCAGAAAATCTCCCCGTGAGTTGAGCCTGCATTCCTATAATGAAACTGGGCACGTTGAAGATATTCCGCTGCGGTCCCCAGAAGACCTCTCTGGTGATTGTTGATGCAAAGCAGCGTATTGATATTGCCTTGCAGAGTGTGATCTTCATCAGCCAATCTCGAAATTGTCGCAATGTTTCGATCAAATTCTTCAGGCAAACATACTCTACATTCGTTTACCATCAGCGACATATCAACATATGACGCGTCAAGGCGAAGTTTCTCGATATTTCCTCCGTCTCGGTCCTGCTGAAAAGAATTGGTTAATTGACGAGTTTTCTCAAATTGCTGACGAGCACTGGTAAGCTTGCCCTCCTTCATCAAGATGATCGAGCGCATTAGCTGCAATCTTGGAAACAACCTTAAAATGCTGTCAGTCAGTTGTCGATCCACCTCCTTCAGCCTTGCCCACCCTACACGCAACAACAATTCACGCCCGCCGGCGTCTTCCACTAGTTCTCCAACCAAAAGCTGCTTTTTACTTTGGCGGGCATGTTTGATCGCAGAGACAATGTTTTCTCGGGCAAAGCACCACCTTGCGGCACTTTCCTGAAGCTCTGTCCACTCGTCAGGATTTTTCCGTTCAAATTCAAACCGGAGATAGTCCTTCAATAGGGGATGAAAACGTACAACTTTTCCCTTCGCATCTTTTGTGACAAATGCATCGAGTCCCTGGATAGACTGCAGCTGCCTCCAATAGCCAAGCTCTCCCATTGCGAAATTGACCTTGTCTTCTGTAAGCTCGTCAAAAATGGAAGTCCGCATTAGTAGCGAACGCAAATTTTCATCCAATCCAAGTAGAATTTGCTCCGCCAGGAATTCAGCTATCTCTTCAAGCGCTCCATTGAATTGTTCTAGAATTGAAGACGTACTTGCGTTGTGGACATACCATTGCTTAAGCACTTGCACCGCCACAGGCCATCCCTCTGTTCTGCGAAAGATTTGGGTTGCTTCTTGATCACATATGGCCCCAGAAAAGACTGCCTTTATCTCGTCTTTCGAGAACGATAATTCATCCGGGCCAACTTCCTGTAGCAACCCCTTCACTCGAATCTTTGAAACCTTCAGGCTAGGCTTGGAACGACTACAAATAACTAAGCGCACTCCAGAATTCCGCACTTGCAATATTGGCTGAATGCATTTTTCCATCGCATCCTTTTCCAACACTTCTGCGTTATCGAGAAACAGGTAAAGAAGCCCATCGATATCCTCCAGCACTTCCTGTAAGAGGAAGACCAGATCGGCTTCGGAGGCACCTGAAAAGGCTGCAATACTGGCTTTAGAAACATCGGAAAGGCCAACACATTCTTGGGAAAGGGCCCTAAATAAGTAGGAAAGCAAAGTCTCCGTCACATTGTCGTTGTCATCCAGCGACAACCACACACAATTCAAGCCATTCTCTGACAACGCATGATAAAATTGGCTTGCAACAGATGTTTTCCCAAAACCCGCAGGGGCTCGTAGAATGACAGCCTTTTTGGACTGATTTTCAAATATGAAGCTATCCATCCATTGGCGCGACACCAAGTTGATAGCATGATTTGGCGGTGACAGCTTTGCAGCATGGAGCTTATGGCTTGCTTCATGTCCAGTAAGAAAATTTGCCTTTTCAGCTGTCATCTCATCCTTCCAAAGGGCATAAGTACTCCCATTCCACTCAGGCAAAGGAGCCAATTCCTGAGAGAAAGGCAGTTACTAGACCTGGGTCCCGCAGCATATCATATTAGCTCACCAACTATCCTAGCCATAAGAGTCACGGGCAACACGACGGAACAATTCAGTTCCGATGCTATTAAATTCTTGACGTCACTACCGAATGAAAAGCAATCACAAACAATTATATCGGGCTCAAATTTTGCCATCTCGGCCACAGCTGTACTAATAGCTTGAGAATCTGAGTCTGGCCGGAGTGGTAACACGTTTAGCTTATTCAAGCCGGCCATCCTCCAGCTATTCTCACATACAGGCACTTGTTCGAGCAAGGGAACAAACACCCCTACACGCTTACCCTCTGTAACAGACCGAATAAGACCAGGCACAACCCGCGAAGGCATTATCAAGCCCGTTTTATACAGAACGGGAAAATCACTGGTACAAGCCAGAACGTTAATCGTTTGTTTCGATTGTGTTGGTTCTTTCAACAAAGCATGAAGCCTTTTGGTAATCTTCTGATGGCCTACAATTACATGCTTCCCATTTGCCAAAACAGTGAAGAGTGGAGTGTCCCCTACTTCCGGTGCTTGGGCTGCGATATCAGTGCCCACAAGGCCGTCCAGTGCGCCTCTGACCTCCACCTGTACATGCTTCGGCAGCAGCGACTGCCACTCCAGTAAAAGGTCCTTCCGCGTTCCCTGACCAATCGTCCAGATTGTGATCATAATCCTACACCTTTTATTCAATCAAACTGGTCGATTTGGACGCCAGCACACGAACAAGTATGACGCCGCGCTAGATAAAGACAATTTTTGAGGAGGGTAGTGCAAGGGTAGGTTCTGCTTTAAAAGGCCAAGACCTAAACCTCGCTCTCCAATGACCCTCCAAAAGCAGAAAAGGTGGCTGACCGGAAGAACAAACGGCATGGAAAGAGGTACACCGTCTTGCAATGGCGATGGGAGGGTTGGGGGGACACAACCTTATACACCGACACTCCTCCGGCCAGCCAATTGGCTTCAAAAGTCAGGGCTGGAATGACTAATGAAACGTTGAGAGGAGTGGAAATATAATCAACATTGCAACGGTTCATTGCCAGCACTCTAATGGGTAGGTTTGCGGATGAATGGGGTAGGCTTTTGGAAATCTTAGCAAATAGTGCCCGCGACCCTGTTTCGGAATTGAGGGAAGGCGCTTGCTAATATTTTGGCGCCAGCAAAGACCAAGCAGCAATGCCAATTGCCACCTTCTTCACGATCCAGGCCGACCACTTTCCCGACACTTTCCCTCTCGCCATAGGCTTAGTTGACTCAATCTTCTGAATCCTGGCTTTTTCCCAAATTTCGGTTGACCAATTCGGCAATTTTATTGACAAATTGCCGAATTTGGTTGACTCTAATGACAGCCCGGCACGAGGACATTTTCTCAAGCCGGGCTTTGGATTCCTGAGGCATTTTCAATCTCTGGAATAGCGTCTATACCGTGAAAAGGGGGCATAATATGTTCGGAAGTGCGTACGCTGAAGAGAATAATGTAACAGCGCCTAGCCTCGCCGATGAAATCCTTCTTGCAGCTCTCGAAGGAGACACTGTAAAGCTTCGCAAAGCCGCTTCAGAGATCGCTAAATTATACGAAGGCACGCAAAAGTCAAAAATTGCGGTGCAGATCCATGACTTGCTTAATAGGTCACCCATCGAACTCCGCCCTCTACGCGATCCTCAGAAGCTCCCAGTCGACCTTAAAAGTCGATTTCCCTTACTTCAAAAAGAAGATTGGCCTTCCGACCCTTTGATATTGCCTGACAGCCTTGCCGGGGAACTAGAAATCGTTTTGCAAGAAATCGGCTATGCCAGCCAATTAGCCAAAGAAGGCTTGGGGGCACGAAATGCAATTCTGCTCCACGGCATGCCTGGAACGGGGAAAAGCTTGATCGCGGGCCATATCGCTATGCGTCTTGGTCGGCCCCTTCTAACTATTCGCCTCGACACCATTATTTCATCTCTACTCGGCGACACAGCGAAAAATATTCGTTCATTATTCGAATATGCCTTAGCCGGTGGAGCTGTACTGTTCTTAGATGAAATTGACGCTGTAGCCAAAAAGAGGGACGACAATAAAGAGCTTGGGGAACTCAAACGAGTGGTAAACGCTCTTTTGCAAGGCCTAGACCTTCTTGATCACGAAGCAGTTGTGATTGCCGCCACTAACCACCCCCATATGCTGGACCCAGCTATCTGGAGACGATTCCCGTATCAGTATGAAATTGCTGCACCAGACTCAGAAATGCGCCAAGAACTCTGGAAGCATTATCTTTTTCAAGACATTGATCACGACCATGTCGCAGCAATTGCGAAAATCTCTGATGGTCTTACTGGCTCAGATATTCGGGAAATCTCCATTGCCGCGAGACGACGAGCGATAGTTACGCAGTCAGAAATACAAATAATGGGAATTGTTCGATCAATACTCGACAGCTCACCAAGTGAGATTTGTAGGCCTAACTTCCAAGCACTGTCTGGCGACATCGCAGCCAAGTATTATTGGATTTTGTATGACAAGCACAAACTGACCCAGCTTCAGATTGCCAAACTTGCCGGCGTATCGAAGCAATCTGTATCAAAGTTGTTGAAATCTTACAAAAACACCAAATAATGGTACACCCTAAACTCAGGGTGATATATGGCAGATACTCACGGCGTTTTTCGCAACTCCGCGCTCAAGCTGGTTGTTGATTATGAAGAGCATGGCATTGATGCGAGAGGCAAAAACCTCACCGAAGAGCTTGCAGCAAGATTTCGGCGCCTTCAACCTAGGTTACTAGAGCAAACCTCCCTCCTACTAAGTAATTTTCCTGAATACACGCTCTTTGACGGAAGGTTGATAGTATGGGTGAAAATGCAAAATGATGCGTACAGCGTCACAAAGACACCCAATGACCTATTTCTCTCCTCGAATGATATATCGATACGAGCACCATGGAGAGATGGTTATCTCGTCGAAGTGACCAAAGCTGGGTTAACTGAAATCACTCAAAGAATACGCGAAGCCTCGAATGACAAAATCAAGTTTGATATAGCAAATATCAACGCCATTCGATATTTCCCGGACGCGCTAGTTGAGGAATGCGACCCTGCTGGAGCAGACGGAGAAAGCCTGCTATCAATAGACGGCGTGAAGTTATTTCGAGTTCAAACTCCATCCTACAGTACCCAGGAGGCAACGGCTCAAACACTAGAGCACGTGTCCAAATACATTCAATCCGGCTCGTCTCAACTATTATCTCCAGCAACGCCACAACAACTTATTGAAACAGAGCCATCTAGCGTTGTCGATGGGCCAATCGGTTCATCGCGACAAGTTCTATTGGATGTCGACAACAGCATCGATCTGCTGTCGAAGTTGCCAGCCCGCAAAAATAGTCAGTTCACATTGCTTATGGGCTTTAGAGAGGTCGGCGACCTAAAGCGACTTATGCTTAGTGGTAGCGTCGTCAGGTGGGAGCCTCTCTCAAAATTTGCCCCCGCGCCTCCGGGGGAAGGAGAAGAACCCTCACTTGAGCTCAATGTTACAGAACATGATCCGACGGTTGCAGTGATTGACGGCGGGTATCACGCCAATAGATACCGGGACGCGGTAACCTGGGAAGGTCCAAAAATCGTCCCAGATCATTCAGCCGACCGGGCCCATGGAAACAAAGTATGTTCTATCATTGTTGATGGACATGCATGGAACAATCATCTGCCACTTCCAGAGCTGCATTGCCGATTGGGAATAGTTCAAGCGATACCGAAAAGATCGAGCCCTGAAATCGTCACGATTGAGTCAATTGCTCAAGCTCTTGATCAGGCTATGGAGGCGCACCCAGATACAATGGTGTGGAACTTGTCGGCAAACCTTGATCATCCGGCATCAACTTTCGACGTAAGCCAAGGTGGCCACCTGCTCGCGCAAATAGCCCGAAAACACAATCGACTATTGGTGATTTCTGCGGGCAACAAACCTGAAAACACTCTCGGTACCATTGCTCCACCTGCAGATTGCGAAGCGGCGCTGGTCGTGTCTGGAAGGTTACCCGCTCTACTAAACGAGCCTGGTGATCCTTGTCCAATTTCACGAACCGCCTACGGCCCGGACTATATGACGAAGCCAGATCTTAGTTGGTATTCAAAACAACGAGTATTAGGGGGGCAATATGAAACAGGTACCAGCTACGCAACGCCCCTCATCTCACGCCTGGCAGCACATTGTTTCAAGAATGTTGTAGACCCTACGCCAGATTTGGTGAGAGCCCTGATGATAAATGCATCCGACCTCCAGCAGTATTGTCCCCACAGGGGGTTTGGCACCCCCAACTCGGAAGGCCCGCCCTGGCTTAGCACTGATACATCAGTCATCCTTGCATGGACGGAGTCCATCAAAGCCCAGAAAAGGAACTATTGGAATGCCATCGCTATACCACCAAGTATGATCAAAAACGGACGGCTTGTTGGGCGAATCAAGCTCGTATCTATCCTTCGCCCAAGGGTTCAGAGACGAGGTGACAAATATATTGCTACCCGCTTTGAGGCGAATATCCAGAGTTACCATGAAGGTGAGTGGACCAAATCCAACATTTTGGAACCTATGGAATCCAAAGTTTTGGAACGAGTGGCAAGAGCAAAGTATGCAAAATGGCAACCCACGCGCTGCTTCGAGGCAACATTCACCGAGAATAATGGTCCCCATATTGATCCAGAGAAGCCATTTCTCAGGATTGGGGGACGAATATATTGGCGGCACAAATTTATTTTTGATCCTGACGAGATTCGAGATGAAATGCACGAGGTTTCGTTCGCACTAACACTCGAAAGCAGCAACCCTCGGGCAGATACATACAATGAATTTCGTCAGTTGATGGCAGACAATGTCGAAGAGCTAATAACCACCATCGAAGAGGAAGTGGAGGCCGACCAATGACTCAATTCTCATCGCACCTTCTTTAGCCGTATCGTATGAGTTTTCGTAAGCTTAAAGGCCATTCATCATTCTCCAACACCTGATACTAATGATTCAGTTAACTAAATGAGCGGTTAATTTTTTAAACATGAGATTCATAGTCATACCCCAAGGACAGAGCTTGCCTGCCAAGCGATTGGATCAATTCTATACGCTGACAGATGGGTGGGATGACTGAGTTTTGTCAGTAAGGCGGGATCGCCTGTGAGCGATCATGAGCTACCAGCGGAGCGGCGACCTTTTAAGGTTGCCACTTTTCGTTTTCGCATTCTTTCCAAAGATTTGCGTTAGTAATTCTACTAGAAATCGTATAGCGTTCAACTTTAGGGGTTGAACTGCTATAGGGGACTTTCCGATGGGGGA
Source organism: Kordiimonas lipolytica (assembly GCF_001550065.1). Next base: position 17,389 of record NZ_LRUB01000020.1, on the reverse strand, counting down.
CTATGTTTCTCGGCTTGCTTTCAGCGCTTTACTTGTCCTGACACTCACGAGCACTTCCGCGAGCGCAGCTTCTCGCAACTGTACCGCTGCAGAAAAACAAGCGGCAAACAACCAATTAAAAGCTATTGAGGCTGACGCAACTGTCCAATCGCAGATTGCTACCAGGCACGCACCATTCGGCGTGCCGGTGACCACCATCTCAGCCAATAACGAAAAGGTGCTGTTCCAGAACGGATATATTCTTGGCCATGACGGTGACCTTCGAACAGCTCTTTGGGTTTCATATCGCCTGACGGCCAATGATATTGCCGGCGCTACAGGCAAAGACAGAGTAAATTGTTTTCGCAAAGATCCGCGACTTAGCCGCACCAACGCAGCCTCAACCTCCGACTATAAAGAACCAATCTACGATCAGGGCCACATGACAAATGATGCTGACCTGAAGGATGACCTCACTGAGCAGATCAACACCTACATGATGTCAAATATGTCGCCACAACATTGCCGTTTTAACCGTGGCATATGGCTTTCATTGGAGCACCTAACACGCATCTGGGCCGAGAAATATGGTGATATTCTAGTCACCTCCGGTGCCATCTTTGATCGAGATGGCCTCCCTGGTCGAGACGACGACACTGCCGCGATGTACATGAAGAGCAACAACGGTAAAGAGCGCGTTGCTGTTCCAAGCGATTACTTCAAAACGTTCCTGCGACAGGAAAATGGCGTTTGGCATGCGATTACTTTCAAGCTGCCACATAACAATGATGACAATGGTGTCAATTGGGCTGACGTAAAACCCAAGGTTCAAGCCGCCATCTCCTCTATGCTTGAGGTAGAAACTGCGTCAGGGCTAGACCTCTACCCAAACATCGATATGACGACGGTTCGGGAAAGTAGGGACGGATATGATTGGAATCTGTCCATAGGTCGGGCGAATTTTAGCAGCAGCTGTAGATAGACTGGCGTGACAGCACTAGGGTCTCAACCTGATCTACTGCAAACTGGGGCTGAATCAACAGGCGTCCCGTACCCATAGAATCGAAAGGAAAACAGGCGTGAAAAGTACTTCTAAAGTAACCGTCGTTACATCCTGTTTTGCGTTGCTCACAACGCAAGCCCAGGCTCAGAACTTTCCACCTCTGCAAATTTCTGCCGATCCATCTGCCAGATACGAAGTTTTGGATGTCACACAACGTGCGGATGGCATGTTTGAGATCGTCACAAAGCGAACTGGAAAATCTGGAATAAGCTATGCCAAGCGGCTGGTGGATTGCAGAAGCCAAACTGCAAAATATCTAGGGGATGGCGAAACCCTTGAAAGCATGGAGAGATCAAAACCTTCTCCTCGCATGGGGCCTTTGGTTGAAGGGTCTTCGACCCATGCTGTAGCCATGTATGCTTGCACCCATGGTGCAACTTTGGCTGCAAAGTAAGTGCCTCTAAAAATTGGCGTTATCTGGTATGTCAAAAGCGAGCAGGACCTGCAAGGCAAAGGTGACGAAAGGCAGAGCGACAACTTCTTGTGATGCACCGGTTTCATATGGGCAAGCCGATGCTTGGTACTGCAAAAATCATGGGCCCCTGTATTTGGATGGTGAGGAATTCTTTGCGAAAGAAGCGTTCAGAATCTTGACCGACATCCTTGAGGAGGACCGGATAGGGCGATTTCTACCCAACTCCATTCGTGCTGAGTGTAAAAGCTTGCTGGCAAAGAGCCAGAACCGAAAAGCTGAAAAAGACGAACACGCGATAAGATTCTGACTCGCAAAACCCTTAACATCAACAAACAGGCTTCAAGTCAATTTTGAACAAGTGTATCCGCGGCCACGAATGGCTTCGCCGGTTTTGAGCGGCCAATCATACACTTTTTTCGATCAAAATACGTATAGCCAATCCATGTAGATTGTCGCCCTACAATAATGAACACCATCTTCTTTCCTATTGCCTCCGTCGCTCTTATCCAGGAGGAGGCATCAATACCCGACGGAGTTGGATGCGCCTCTGGATGCGAATGCCATTCACCTAGATACGTCTGAAATCCACCACTTTGCTCCCAAGCCTTCATGGCAATTCCATGATGATTCTTGTCTTTCCGATGAAACCTAAATCTGGATGCGACATCCTTTGATTGTTGGACAGTACTTGACGTAATGTCTATATGGTGGCCCCGATAGGACCCAATTAGAATACCCCCGGTTTCATTACCCGAGTGTATTTCCCGAGATTGAAGACCGATTTGGGCTAACACCGGTTTCCGCACAAGCAGGTATCCTCCCTCCGGTCCAAAGTCGCCTATGAAGTCGGAAAACATACGGGGCATCTTATGTGCTTTGAGGGTGACGTGTCTTTAACCGTCTTGGTGATTTGTGGATCGGTATCCACCAGCCTTGTACGTAACGATTTCCCAGGGCGACCCGCCGCCCAATCGAGCATCATCTCAAGGGCCAATCCAGCCGCCATCACCGATGATGCAACGGAATAGGGAATGTAGGCCCCGTCGGAACATGTCGCACTTTCAAAATATGTTTCTTTGTGTGCTTTAAGCGGGGAATACCTCGGCCGTTCGCCAAAGTCCGGTTCAAGACACCTGTAACACGCCAGTTCATTGTCCAGGGTCAACAAGGCCTGCGTAGCAGCACCCAAGCCCTCAAGCCACACAAATAGGACTGGCGGATATTGGTCCTGACTTTTACGAAACAGGTTTAGCCCATTTGAAAAAGTGCTGTCTCCGGTTGCATCAATGATCAAATCATATCCGCCCAAACCATTAAATACCTCTGCAGCATTCCGATCAACAGCCTGAATGTTCTTTCCTGGATATGTGCCCTGCAGCAACTTGGCTAAGGCCACGGACTTACTAATCCCCAAAGCGGTGTGTCCAAGCAAATGACGCCCGATATTGCCCGGTTCATGTAGTTGATTGTCAACAAGTTTGAGCTCGGCGTTTTTACCTGAACCCGCTCCGGATTGGGCTGAAAATTTTGCGAGATGGCTTCCGATTGTACCGCAACCTAGTATACATATTCTCTTGTCCTCCAGCGTCGCCCGCCTCACAAGTGATCTCCCATAAACATAACGGTCCCCAATATCTCGCCCAAAAAAACGTTTCACCTCTATCTTGGATCCAAACATTTGATAAGCCGCTTTCTGGACGGCAGGCTTTTTGAATTCATTACCCTTTTTGCGTTTGAATGGCAGTCCCTGCGGCCACAAGCCATACATGCCGAGCGTGCCATTCAAAAACACCGGACAAGATCTACCCAGTTCAGACGTCATCTGCTCGAGCACGCGGTCATCCAACTTGCCGCCAAAACCCTTGAGCCAACTCAAGTAATCTGACAAAAATCGGAAATCCGGTTGAAACTTGAGAAATGGTGCTGATTCCGAATATTTCAGAACATGTGCGGGTGTCGTATAGTCTTTGAAGCCCTGCTCTCGAGGATGCTGGTTTGCAAAAAACTCTTTCAACCGATCATTATTGGTCAGAAGAGAAACCATATACTCCTCGTTTATCCAACGATGGAGGCTCGTCGCTCCTTCATAAGTAGAATCAATATCTGTGGCAATGCTTCGCCCTCGCCAGTAGAAGCGAAACTCATCCAGAATTTCATCAGAGCAACGACCGGAAAGGGCCTTGTCCAATTCCTTCAGAAATATCTGCCTACACAGCAAGATAGCCTCGCCAGGCCGCGTGGCGTCCAGAATTAGGGTTTCCGGTGCGGAATAACAGAAATTATTATAGGAATCGAGATGCGGCAGAATACCTACAGCGTTGCCGAAGGTTGGAAGATAAAATTTGGGCCTCTCAACAAACCCATCGTCCCTGATAACAATATCAACCCGCAACTCTTTGCCCTGCAGCGATTCCGTCCCGCTGAAACGCGTACCAAAGTCTTGAAAGGACCGGTCAACTTTGTACCCCTTGGTTTCCAAGGTATCTCTAATGACACGTAGGAAAGTCATTTTTAACCAGACTTGTGTTCCATCACCTCCGGTGCGGCTTGATAAGCTGGTGCAGTTGAAAGAACTTCGTCTTTTGGCCCGTTTGTGAATTCCACGAGCCCAACCTCCATTGGGACACGTTCTCCAAATACGTCGCAGATCTGTCCAAGCGCCGCCTCTTTGCGAAATCCAGCATTAAGCGCGTGATCCACTTTTTCGACCAGTTCATATGCCTTCAAGATGAAATCGCCTCGCTCCTGCTGACTCCATCCTGACGCCAGATTGTTGTGCTCCTCAGGTAAAACGGGATTGATGATGGCGCCGTGCAGTGCATCTGCCAGATATCGCGCTGTCTGAAGGAGCGCTATATCCAGGCGATCTTCCGCTGGCCTGGATCCATCCGGATTGCCGAAAGCATTGTCGTATGCCTCTACAGCGACGGTCATAAGTGAGATTGATGAAAGTTTGCATTCATTCCAGTTGTAATCTCGCCATGCCTTCAAAAGGCGGCAAACATCACGCAACTGTTCCCCATGATCGCGTACTGCGTCGTTAAACCAATCATGAATTTTCTGAGGGTCCGATAAAATCCAATCATCTTCTCGAGTAGCCAGCTTCACTTGGTTACTGTCAATGCGGAAAGGGCTACGATAGTCTTTCATAGCCTCATAAATATAGGTCTGAGAGAAATCCAGACTGTCGGAGGCCATCTCTTTGGTAAGGCGATCGAACTCTTTATCCGGCACACCGTACAAGGGCAAGTCAATATGGCTCTTCCCGCTGTTCAGTTCCACGCGAACACAGGAATTTTTTGAAGTGTCAAGGCGCCAGCCTTTATCCTCACACAGCTTGGAGATTGCCCGCTCCACAACATCAAAATATACTGACGCCTTTAGTGTAGGTTGCCCCAGATAAAAAGGCATGGGCACATAAATGCCATCATCAAGATCAACTTGCTGTGGCGGCAGTTTCGCTGGCCAGTTTACCGTTTTGTATTGGAAGGAGCCCTGCGTCAGAAACTTGGGTTTGAACTCCAGATCAGGCTGGAGCGAGTGATCGTAGCGTGTGTGCTTATAAAAAGCTTCCGAGAAGACCACCTGAGCACTAGCCATTTCCGGCAATTCTTTAAACTCCTGCCGGATATGATCACGAATTTCAGAACGGGCAGACAAGAGCGCATCACGCTCCGAGGAGACAACCTCAATGTTTTTGAGAAACCCGGGAGAAAACAGTTTCCCTTTGAAAACTTTGTGCAGGTTTAGTCGCGACATTTTCAATGACCTAATGAAATGGATTCAATTAATTCAATATTATGTGGTAAACAAACCAAACTAATCAAGATGATGTGCCCAAAATGTTTGATAATTACTCAAAAAACTACTTTAGAAGGTGTCCGTTCATATGGTGCGGGCCAAAATTGTCGGAGAGATCGACTCATTCTAACCTCTGGCCAACAGACTATTTTTAGAGAATAAGGCTTCGTTTTATATGGATAATAACCAGAAGTCGTCAGCAACTCGTTCTAACGACGGCAATGAATCCCAGACACTTGTAGATCAACTGAAGGTCTTCCTTTTTGGCGATAGTGACGACTTCGTCTCAGCTGTATTCTATGCCCTTTCAAAATTCAGCAGACCACTGGCCGAAATTTGGTTCAAAGTAATGGGGTGGTTTATCGTTGTTGCGGCGCTTATGACGCTCGCTCAAATCACAGGCAAACGCATTTTCTTTGTACTCTCTTACCTCAGCTCAGGGTTACTCGTGATCTATATCTTGTTTGGTGGAATACAGTACCTTTTTGATCTTCAGGAGAAGCACAGCGATACCGCAAAGTCCAAAGGTGAGGTTCTAATCCTGATAGTCTTGATGTTCGGAGGCTTCTACGCCTTCCTTTCTCTGGCTGGAGCAACAGGTGATGCATTGCGTGAACTCGCAACCACGCACCTAAAGCAATAGACGAGTAGCTATACATTGGGGTCGCCCGGATTTTACTATCCCTCGCCTGACTTTACCTACTCCAAGCGAGTAAATGTAATCGTGCCAGCTGTGCACATGGCTCTTCGCCACATCCGATTGCTCCAGAAGTACCCTTCCAGACAATCTGAATCTGCATCATATTGCAGACGTGCCGAGCCATCGAACTCCACATCGTCTGCCACATTGTCAGTTTTATTGGTTTGCCTGTACATATAGCAAATTCCTGGTTTCTTGAGCCCGTTTGCTTTTATCGGCTCTATGAGAATAGTATGTGAGTCTTCGATGGGAGTATTTTGGGCGGGATTGTAGAGCCTCATCTCCATCCCAAACCACGATTGATCTATTCTTGCCCGCAAGGTCATGCTACTCAAGGTCGCCAGATCCATATCCCTGCAAGAAGCCATATCAATGCCTTCGGTTTTTGAGCTTGCCGCGTCAAGCAACTGGCTTACTCGCGGCCAGTTGCTATTCAGCGTAACCACCCAGTCGCCATTGAGGTCGGGAAAAATTATCTTTCCCAACATAGGGAACCAACTCCAAAGCTTCCGCCATACAGCTCTCAGCAAGAGGGTGTTAATCAGCAACCAAACAACGACAGGGATAAGAGCTGTTCTCAACTCCATGTGAAACAGGTCGCTGATCACATTAAAAAAATAACCAACACCAATGCCAAGCCAAACAATGGCGATAACAATCAATTTTTTAGAAAGAACCCTGTACATGATCTGCCCCCTCGCAGTTTTAAGCGCCTATATGTCAGTTGATATAGGTTACCTATGAAAGATACTATCAAGCGTTCGTCGGCAAAAAGAAACCGGGCGCTCTGGTTGACAACCGTGAAAATCAGAACGCCAATGCGGCTATTAATTAAACAAAATTAAAGCGTTCTTCTGCAGCTTAGTTCAAAAGTGACACGGATTCATCAAAAGAGCACAGGAAATATTTACAAATCAGTATAAGTTCTCACCTCGTTCCCGCCCGTTCGAGTGAGAGGTGGCCGCAATTCCAGCCCTCTTCTGAATATTCTTGGTGACTTTAGAGTTTTACAGGATTGTAGATGCACCGCCAAATCCAAGGTCTGCATGACTTTTTCAAATCTGTCTTCTGGCATCGCTGCATTACCCAATCCACAATCTATGCAATTATAATATGCGCGCGTCCGATTTTGTCACCCCCCTGTTTTAGCTTCAGAGTTGGGTCAGTAGACTCAGAAAAACAGCAGTTAGAAAGGCATGAAAATTGGCAACCAACCCACCAAAAGGAGATGGCCGTAGGATCGGAGCGGTCCGAGGGCGTTCTCAGACTCAAACCCCAAGCGGGAATTATGTGAAACGCGACACATCAACTGGTCGGTTTATGGATGTGAAGACGTCTAGCAAAACCCCCTTCAAAGGCGTTCGGAAGGAAAAGTAGTGGCGAGCAGGATTGAACACGAATTTATCGGCGCGTTTGCGGGGGGTGTCTTTGCTACTTTCAACAATGACGAGGCCAATCCACATGCGGTGAATGTGGCCACAGGCGCTCTGCTCGGCAAATATGCGGCGAGGTTGCCTGACATGTTTGAACCCGCTTCCCACCCCAACCATAGAAACTTCTTTCATTCTTGGGTGTTCCTCGGCACTCTCGGTGTCGGCATGTACAAGCTGACGAAATGGGAACCGAAAGAGGGCTACGAAAAGGTCCTAAAGTGGTTCGTGCTGATTGCTGGCGTCGCATATGCTTCACATTTGCTGCGGGATTCGATCACGCCCAAAGGGCTGCCCTTGGTGTAGGAGCGCTACATGTCCTTGCATGAGGCTCGATTGAGCAAAATCATAAAAATTGCCTACGCTGATGCAAAACTCTCTCGCAAGGAGATCTTCAATGATGTGTCAGCTTGCATTCGAAAAGAGCAAAACCCGGAGAGTGGCTCCGGTGGCGGAGGCGACTTCCACGGTGTGTTGTGGGCGGCCTTCAAGGAGTGCATCTTTGAACAAGATGTAGAGGGTTTTGATCAGATGGTTGCGGCTCTGATCAGCGGAAATTCGCGCCGCAAAAGGCTGTTCCCCCAGTTGGCGGACGGATTGAAGTCGTGGGGGTTGCTAAAACGGCGTTGGATGAACGAAGAGATCAAAAGAATCAAAAACCCTGTCGGAACCGTCATCTTGGAAGGCCAAGATATCGCGTTTAAGGTCAACAATGTCCTTGCTCTTGAAATTGTCGGAAAGGGCAATCGCTATATCTACCCGTATTTTAGTGAAAAGCCGGCGCTGAATGATGAAGCAGCGCGTGTAGCTCTGTGGCAATTGCATTGTGCATTACCCCATGTGCATCTCGATGAAATCAGGATATTGGACGTCATGCGCGGGAAAAGCTACTCGACGGTGGAGGTGCCTCTAGTGGGGGATGAGCACGACATTTTCGCTCATCAGGTCGCGGAGATTTTTCAATTATGGGACAAGCGATACCAAGATCGAAAAAACGGTACGGCCTAGGCAACGTTTTCCCCCGGACTAAGTCTGGATCTATTCAATTTCAAGCGTATAAGGTAAATGGCGCGTGGGCAAATTGTCGAGCACAAAGAGACTGCATGATGAGCAGCTAAGGGCGCGGCTTAACCGCCTGATGAGCGGCGATCTGCGGCCTGACGACGTAACGAAGCTCTTTGCAGGACTGCGATCCTCAACCTATGGCCGAGCAAGTTTCAGAGAACTCGCCGATTTCGCCGCGCATCCAGACTTTCGGAACCGAGGACCTATTACTGACCGCATTCGTGATATGCGCACAACATTCAAACCACTCATTGATCATGCATTAAATCCTAACGGAGCCAGCATCGAGCAAATCTTTGACCGCGCGGAGTCAAACTTTAGGATGGCTACAGATGAACAAGTTGCCAGGCTTTCAGGCGGACTCAAAAGGCGCAAGGCCGGCTCGGTGCTCGGGTCAGCAATCGACAAACTACGACAGGGCCCAAAAGGGATTCATCTAAGTCCAGCCGAAAAACTCCTCGCCCACAACTTCGGTGACCGCTTGATTTGGAACCCGGCCTTGCGTGCAAAGGGGGTTTTTGACGACTTTAAGCAGGTGATGCTCAAGAACGGCCTGATGACGGCGTGCAACAGTGATAAGCTGGATGATGCCCGAGCTTTGGTGATACTTCATGCGATCACTGTCATGCATGGTGTTGCATTTGATATTGGCGATGGCATGAAGGGTGTGCTCCAGGCTGGCTACAAGAATGAAGAAGGATGTTTGGAAGTGACCACGGTACTCAATCTTGAAGGATATCCAAAGATGATATCTCTAAAGCTTGGTATGTTTTGGACTGACTTGTTGGCTAAAAACCATGTTGATGAAATGCTCTTGGATCGCCATGGCCCATGGGATTTCCCTATTGAGATTCAGGATAACAAACTGTGTCCTATTGGGGATGTACCTGAGTTGCAGGAGGAGGATGATAATTCGACCATGGTGCATCTTCCATAGTGAGAACGCTTATCTTTATCGCTATAGCGAACAATTTCGAGGCGCTCATCTACGCCAATTAGTGGGGCAAGCTAGAGAAAGCTTGGCAGAACTATTACCCTTTCAGCGAGTGTGGGCGAGTTGAGGCCTTTAAAGCCAACCTATTGCCAATTCTACAATTAATTTTCAGATTTTTTGTAGTTAGCCACTTGAGATATTTGGGCCGCCCAGTGGCTAAAAATCATGAAAAAGTTATGTGTGTTCCTCAGCGAGTGCGACTGCAATGCGCCTACGAGCAGTCACTGAAATGGCGTCGCTATTTAGCTGCTTTTCGCCAAAAGCGATAGGTAGAGTGTCTTAAGTGCTGACTTGTCGAGTACGACGAGTCAACATGGCTTGTGCACGTAATACAACGGGAGGGTCAATCATTTTGTTATCAATTGAAGTTGCAGCCTTTCCATCGCCACGAGCTTCATTGCTAAGAGTAATTACGTTTTTGGCATCTTCGAGTTCCTGGGGGCTAACGGTGAATACTTCATTCGCTATCTCAACCTGACTTTGTTGATTTCCGCTGAGAAGTGACCCGGTAGAGTGATAAATTTCCATTGAGAATTGACCCATGTTGAACTCACCCCCTGGCATTGATGAGCAGGGGAAGATGGAGTGTTGGACATGGCGTTTTTGAGCGTTATCAGGCGCTGGCATCACCGGGATCATCTGTCGATCCGGGAGATAGCGCGGCGGACAGGACTATCCCGTAATACCATTCGCAAATATCTGCGATCGGACACGATCGAACCACAGTTCAGGGTGCCGGAACGGCCGAGCAAGCTGGACCCGTATACCGAGCGGCTTTCGCTCTGGCTGAAGCGGGAGATGGGCCGTCCCCGCAAGCAGAAGCGGACGATCAAGCAGTTGCATGCCGATCTGGTGAGCCTCGGCTACGAGGGTTCTTACGGCCGTGTGGCGGCTTTTGCTCGGGCCTGGCATGAGGACTATCGTCGTCAGCAGCATCTGGGCGGACGAGGTACCTTCGTGCCCTTGTCCTTCGCGCCGGGCGAGGCGTTCCAGTTCGACTGGAGCGAGGACTGGGCGATCATCGCCGGCGTGCGCACCAAGCTGCAGGTTGCCCACTTCAAGCTCGCCTATAGCCGGGCTTTCCTCGTGCGCGCCTATCTGTTGCAGACCCACGAGATGCTGTTCGACGCCCACAATCATGCCTTCAGGGTGCTGGGCGGGGTGCCGCGCCGGGGCATCTACGATAACATGCGCACGGCCGTCGACAAGGTCGGGCGCGGCAAGGAGCGGAGCGTCAACGCCCGCTTCCAGACCTTGGTCAGCCATTATCTGTTTGAAGCCGAGTTCTGTAACCCGGCGGCAGGCTGGGAGAAGGGGCAGGTCGAGAAGAACGTACGGGATGCGCGGCACCGCCTGTGGCAGCCGACACCGCAGGCCGAGAGCCTCGATGCCCTGAACCGGTGGCTTGAGGCGCGCTGCAAGGCGCTCTGGCACGAGATCCCGCACGGCACCGAAGTCGGCTCGGTTGCCGATGCCTGGGCGGATGAGGTGGAAAGCTTGATGCCGGCAGGCCGGCCGTTCGACGGCTTTGTCGAATATGGCAAGCGGGTCTCGCCGACCTGCCTCGTGCATCTGGAGCGCAACCGCTATAGCGTACCGGCCTCCTTCGCCAACCGGCCGGTCAGCCTGCGCGTCTATCCCGACCGCTTCCTGGTCGTCGCCGAGGGCGCCGTCATCTGCGAACACCAGCGTATCATCGACCGGTCCCACGACAGGCCGGGGCGGACCGTTTATGACTGGCGTCATTATCTGGCCGTCGTCCAGCGCAAGCCGGGCGCCCTCAGGAACGGGGCGCCGTTCCTCGACCTGCCGGAGGCCTTCCGGAAGCTGCAGCAGCATCTCATGGGCCATGCTGGCGGTGACCGCGAGATGGTCGAGATTCTGGCTCTGATCCTGCATCATGACGAACAGGCTGTGCTCACAGCGGTTGCCATGGCGCTCGATGCCGGGGTGCCGACCAAGACCCATATCCTCAACTTGCTGTACCGGCTCCTTGACCCCAAACAGGCCCCTGCGCTGCCGGTGAGGGCGCCACAGGCGCTCCGGCTGGTCAGCGAACCGGTGGCCGATGTCGAGCGTTACGATGCCCTTTGCCGGGAGAGCCGCCATGCGTCATGATCCCGCAAGCGGTGCCATCGTCGTCATGCTCCGAAGCCTGAAGATGCACGGCATGGCCCAGGCTGTCACCGATCTCATGGCCCAGGGCGCGCCAGTCTTCGAGGCGGCAGTCCCGGTCCTGTCCCAGCTCCTCAAGGCCGAGACCGCGGAACGCGAGATGCGGTCGGTCGCCTATCAGCTCAAGGTCGCCCGCTTCCCGGCTTACCGGGACCTCGCCGGCTTCGACTTCGCCGACAGCGAGGTGGAAGAGGCTCTGGTGCGCCAGTTGCATCAAGGTGACTTCATCGACGGTGCCGACAATGTGGTGCTGGTCGGCGGTCCCGGTACCGGAAAGACCCATCTGGCCACGGCGCTCGGGGTCCAGGCTATCGAGTATCACCGGAAGCGGGTCCGCTTCTTCTCCACCGTCGAGCTCGTCAATGCGCTCGAACAGGAGAAGGTCCAGGGCAAAACAGGGCAGATTGCCAACCGGCTGCTCCATACCGACCTCGTGATCCTCGATGAACTCGGTTACCTGCCGTTCAGTGCATCGGGCGGAGCTTTGCTCTTCCACCTGCTGAGCAAGCTCTATGAACGCACCAGCGTCATCATCACCACCAATCTCAGCTTCAGCGAATGGGCCAGCGTGTTCGGCGATGCCAAGATGACTACCGCGCTCCTCGACCGCCTCACCCATCACTGCCACATCCTTGAGACTGGAAACGACAGCTTCCGCTTCAGGAACAGTTCCGCAAGGGAGATCAAAACAAAAAAGGAGAAAAACCCATCTTGACCCATAACTAAGACCCGAAACATAATCTCACCCGGGTCAATTCTCGGTGAAAACACCGGGTCACTTCTTAGCGGAAATCAACACCCTGTCGTTCAGGACAAGAGCACCTTCCCGCTCTGCAAATAGAGCCCCCTTGGTCCAAGTCGATCCGATATCAATCGAGATGATTGCCATTTTTTATCTCAAGGCGCGGAGGCAAAGGAGTTATCTAACTCCGGAAGCTCTTGCTTGAATGCAGTTGAAAGCTCTTGACGCATCCGCGTCACGTCGTTGTGTAGAAGGTCACACATGTCGTGAAGGTCCGAGTTGGGTGGAAAAACTCGATCAAAACCCATCGCTTGAAATAGCTCCGCCACCTCAACGCAGGGCCGCTTTCCAACTACTAGATTGCCACCGATGTATAGGACTATTTGACCTACACCTCGTTCTTCGCACTTGGCTCTGAAGCCGAAGCAGTCAATTTCGCCGTGACCGTATATAGACGAAACTAGAATTGCATCAGCGTTCGTCTCAATAGCTGCGTCGATGAATTCATCTTGGCTGACCATCACACCTAGGTTGATGACTGCAAACCCTTGCTGGCTCAGAAAGCTGTTCAAAATCGTATTGCCGACAGCATGGCAGTCCGCGCCGATAACCCCGAGAACAACTTTGATCGTAGAATTGATTTTTACCGACAAAATGATCACCTCGAACAAACGTAAAAGCAACTTTGTAATTAGTGATATTTTGATAAAAATAAAAATCAGAAAATAATTTTTGTTATATCAAAAAATATGATTCAAGTGAAAAAATGGTCCTGGCCGTGTGGTGGCGGTGAGATAAAATCTTCATTTCTTGTGTGAAGTGGGCGTTCTTTTGGGTTGGGCTGCATGTTTATAGCCTCCCTTTGTGTCATTCTGCTGCGCAGATTTTCAGGGTTTCATCAGTTGGTGTCGCCTAGGCTCAGGTATACGTGGATTTGGTTGGTTCAATTAATAATTGATCAATATAAAAAATTAACTTATATAAAAAATATGCCATTTAAATAAATTGGGAGTTGGCGCATGTTTGGAGCACTGAACGGTAAAGGGAATGCGATGGAAGGAGAGCTCAGCCGATTGCGTAGCCTCAGACTTCCCGATCTGCCAACAGTGCCGCAAGATGAGTTTGCGCAAAGGATAAAAAAGGCCTGTCAGTTGATGGCAGAAAGTGGGATTAGCGCAGTCTTTCTGAACGCGGGTCCCAATTTGGCCTATTTCACCGGTATTGAACTCTTCTCTAGAGAGAGATTGTTGGGGGCATTGCTGAATCAGTCAGGTGACCTCTGCTTCTTTGTACCATCATTTGAGTTGGGGACATTTAGTGAATTCGGTTACCAGAGTGGTGAGGTCAGGTGCTGGGAGGAACACGAGTCTCCCTATATAGGATTGGCGGATTGGTTTTTGAAAAAATCTGCGGGGTCAAGTGGGGTGCTGGCTGTGGATGAGCGAACCCCCTTTTTTCATGTGAGTGAAATTCAATCCAGCCTACCTGGTGTCAAGTTGGTCAATGCAAAATCAATTACAGCAACCTGCCGCATGATAAAGTCTGAGAGTGAACTTGCCTGCATACAAGCCGCCATGAACATGACGCTCGAGGTTCAACAAAGTTGTCGATCAGTACTGGACTGTGGGCTTGAGGCCGGTGAGCTTAAAGCATTTATCGATGCAGCTCACAAGGCAATTGGCGCGAAGCAGGGTTCGTATTTTTGCTCGGTGTTATTTGGGGATGCTTCTTCCTATCCTCACGGCGTACGTTGTCAGCAGGTGTTGCGGGAAGGTGACGTCGTGCTGATTGATACCGGGTGCCAAGTCGCCGGATACAAATCGGATATAACTCGAACATACGTCTTCGGCGAACCCACATCCTATCAGCGAGAAATCTGGAAAACTGAACAAGAGGCTCAAATGGCCGGGTTTAAAGCGGCCGCGCAGCCAGGGGCGAAGTGTAGCGATGTGGACCTTGCAGTGAGAAATTTTCTTGAGGCAAGGGGGTTAGGTCCGGGGTATGAATTGCCTGGGCTGCCACATCGTACTGGGCATGGAATAGGCCTCGAAATACACGAATGGCCTTATTTAAACCTCGCTGACACGACCGCGCTTCAGGAAGGTATGTGTTTTAGCTGTGAACCTACGATATGCGTGCCAGGTAAATTCGGTATGCGTTTGGAAGATCATTTCTTTATGTCAACCGACGGCCCGACTTGGTTCACACAGCCCAGCCCTTCGATTGACTCTCCATTTTTTTGCTGATCACAGGCAGTTAACGCCTGTTTGACGATCTGTATGTATTGGAAGTTTTATGTTGATTGCCGAAATTGATACAGAATTGGGAACTGTTTCTATACTGCTGCGGACGGATTTGGCGCCGAAGACATGCGCATATTTCCGAGAAAATGCTGACCTTGGCCGTTTTGGGGGGACCAGCTTTTTTCGTGTCTTAAATGAAGGGAACCAGCCAGGCGGAGTACCAAAGATTCACATCATTCAAGGCGGCATTAAATACTCCGCAGACGCGAGGCAAGATCCACTACAAATGGAAACTACGGAAATAACCGGCTTGAAACACCGAAAGTATGCCGTTTCACAGCCAAGGTTTGGGGTGGGAACGGCGTACGCTGGCTTTTTCATTTGTCTGGAAGATGAGCCGGAACTTGATTATGGCGGTAGGCGGAATCCGGATGGGCAGGGCTTTTCAGCCTTTGGTGAGGTAATAAGCGGCAAAGATGTTGTGCAGGCCATTTACCTACGAGCGGGCACCGAGCCATTTCTCGAAAACGAAGTGGAAATCAAAGGCGTGACATATAGGCAGGTCGATAATCTTGAGTTTCAGATTGAGAGAGAAGTGCCTGAGGCTCGTGTATAATCGGTCGCAGAGTTCGTCGATATCACTGCTCGAGGGCAGTGTGATGTTTGGTATGATAAAAGGAGTTGTCAATGACAGAGGCGAAGAAAGTAAAGATAATGCTCCTGAAAACGGTGAGCGCGTTAGGACAAGAGCGGGAGCTTGGCTCTGTTTTGTCCGAAATTTGTGCGCCGGAGACAGAAGCTGAGATTTGGTCACTTGCTAGCGTTCCCAAGCTTACAAATCTAGAATACCGCACTTATGAAACTTTTGTTGGGCCCGACATGTTGCGAGCAATCCGAAAGGCTGAGCGCGAAGGTTTCGATGCAGTGATAATTGGTTGTTTTATGGATCCGCATATAGCGGCGGCACGCGAGCTAAGTCGCTCCACGGTAATAGTTGGCTCATGTCAAGCCAGTCTTCAGGTTGCGTCCTCGCTTGGTGCTAAATTTTCAGTCCTGGTGGGAGCGAAACATTGGATTTCGCATGTGGAAGAATTGGTTCGTCACTATGGATATGCAGATCGATTGTCGTCCGTGTTGCCAATGGAAATTGACGCCGCTGATTTGCGAGATGATGTCGCAACTACAGTGACGAAAATAATCGACCTAGGACGTCGGGCAATTGAAGAAGATGGCGCCGATGTGATCGTTATGGGCTGCACCTATACTTTCGGTATGTATCGAGCCATTCAAGACGCCCTCAATGTGCCGGTGATCGACCCAGCATTCGCATCTTTCAAAATGGCAGAGTTGCTGGCATGGCAAAAGAAGACCTTTGGCTGGATGCAAAGTAATGGAGTTGGCCAGCAAGCTCCGCCTGAATCCGAGATTGAGGCCTTCGAGCTGTTCGCCGTTCCACCTGCAATCGGGTGCAGGGTAGAAATTGGTTAGAGTATTTGGGGTCATGAGACCAAAGACACCTGACCCCGCCGATATTGCCCCCCCCTCTCTCTCTTCCCCCAGCGGGGATGGTGATAGATAGCCCGTCTTCCTTATTGAAGACGGGCTATATTTTTTCTGTGGATTGTACTTGAACTGCCGCATGTGAGGGCAGTTTTTTTGGGATAAGGGGTTGGAGTTGGTGCTGTTAAAACATTGAAAGAATTTAGTTTGGTTTCCCAACATATCACGCTCCAAACAATTCACTATTTGTTAAAGTTTAAGTGTGTTGCAGTGTTCTGTGTTTGATGTGTATAGGGCGGTGTAAAAGTAGGCCACTGAAGCGGCGGCGTTGTGTTGCTGCGGGCGGAGTAAAAGTCTGCCACTTTTTGGCTTTTCCATTTGATGGGAGGGCCGGAGGATTTATTCAGTGGATTTATACAGAAGGGTTCGCCTTGCGTGCCATGTGCAAGGCCTGAGCAACCGGGAGGCTGCCCGGCGTTTCGGGATCAGCCGTGACACAGTCGCGAAGATGCTCTCGCATTCAGAGCCGCCGGGCTACCGGCGCTCAGTGCCGGTCAGGCGTCCCAAGCTTGATGGCTACACCGACATCATCGACAGTATTCTGGAGGGTGACCGCCAGGTAGGGCGCAAGCAGCGCCATACAGCGAAGCGTATCTTCGAGCGCCTACGCTCCGAGTATGGCTTTGATGGCGGTTATACGATCATCAAGGACTATGTGAGAGAGTACCGTCGGACCAGCCGCGAGGTCTATGTACCGCTGAGCCACACCCCCGGTCACGCGCAGGCGGACTTCGGCGAGGCCCAGGTGGTCATCGGCGGGGTGCGGCAGAAGGCCCACTTCTTCGTGCTGGACCTGCCGCATAGCGATGCCTGTTATGTCAGGGCCTATCCCCGGGCCACGACGGAGGCCTGGCTGGACGGCCACAACCATGCCTTTGCCTTCTTTGGCGCTGTGCCGCAGTCGGTCCTGTACGACAATGACCGCTGTCTTGTATCTCGCATTCTGCCGGATGGCACGCGCAAGCGGACCGACAGCTTCTCGGCCTTCCTGTCCCACTATCTGATAGAGGACCGCTATGGCCGCCCCGGCAAGGGCAACGATAAGGGCAAGGTTGAAGGCATGGTCGGCTATATGCGCCGGACCTTCATGGTCCCCATTCCGTCCTTCGCCAGCTTTGACGCTTTCAACGACTATCTGGAGGACGCTTGTACCAGGCGGCAGTCAGATGTCCTGTCAGGGCACAAGGTGAGCATCGGGGACCGGCTGCAGGCTGATCTGGCG
>NZ_LRUB01000002.1:181924-524881 GCF_001550065.1 Kordiimonas lipolytica | reverse complement strand
TCTTCTTCGGCAACAATCACGGCAATGATGTTGTGGACGATTTCGACACCGCGCTCGATACCCTTTACCTGGTCAATACCAATACGGACTTCACATCAGTTAATGATGTTCTGGCTGCCAGTCAGGAGACGACCGTGAATGGGGAAGCAGGTGTGTTGATCGATACTGGGGACGGCTCCTCTGTATTCCTGGTAGGGCTGGGTCTGTCTGATCTCCAGTCCGCCTCGATCGACCTCTAGCTACAGCGCGGTCACTAGGCTGAGGAGGGAGCTCCGGCTCTCTCCTCTTTTTTTGGGCAACAGGAAAGCCCCGGTTACTGGATTGGGCAGACAGCCAAAACAGGCACCGACGTCGCCAGAGCGACATCCAGCGCAACAAAAAAGGCCGCCCCGAAAGGGACGGCCTTTTTAAACCGGGTAGGGACAGAGCATTGCTGCTCCATCCCCCCCTAAGAACCGTGCGTACAAGTTTCCCTGTACACGGCTCAAGCCTCTCTAAGCCCTTATCGGAGTGAGGACCGGCTCATCCGATTGAGGATCGGAACGATGTATCTGCCGATGGCAGACCGGATGAAGAGCCACAAGATTGTCCATCTTGTCCGTCCCGCCATGCTGGCGTTCGATGACATGATGTACATGCACCTCTTCTTCAATCGTCAGAGGTAGTCCGCAATGCGCGCACTGACCCCTTTGACGCCTGATGAGCGTCGGCTCCAGTTTCCGGTGCTGGTATTTCTCCAGCAACTTCTCCTGTTGCCGCCGTTCGAAATAGGCATCCCATGCCGGATCGAATGGATTGGCATCCATCCTAACCTTGGCATGGCGACGGATTTTGGTGTCTTCAGCCAGAAGCTGAGAGACAACCTCGTCCGTACCCGTTTTCTCATTCCGGTCTTTCGCCGCGAAAATCCAGTTTCGCCGTCCCTTGGTCATGAAATAGCGCTTCATGATCCACTTGGCCGGTTTCTCTGGATGCCGCCGTTTGGCCCATCGCCATTGCAGTTTCCACAGGGCATGGTCCACATAGGTGAACGTCTGCCCGGCAGCGACCGATTTGTGATAGTTCGTCCAGCCACGAATGACCGGATTGATCTGCCATATCAGCCCCTGCTGCGTGGCGGCCGCGTTCTCTTTGAAGAGGGTCCGACATTTATCGAGGAATGCTTGCACATTCTTCTTCGACGGCTGGATCAGGCATTTGCCCTTGTACTTGCGCACGTTCCAGCCGAGGAAATCGAAACCGTCGTCAATATGCGTGATGCGGGTTTTCTCCTGAGATAGCACCAAGCCACGGTCGGCCAGATGTTTTTCCACAAGAGGTTTGACCTCATCTTCCAGAAGCTCTTTCGAGCTGCCGGTGATGATGAAGTCGTCCGCATACCGCACGAACGAGACCTTGTTGTGTTTGTGCCGGTTGGCCTTGATGGTGATCGACCCGAAGGTCTCCACCAGCTTAGCCTCCAAGCCATCGAGCGCGAGGTTCGCGAGCGTGGGGGAAATGATACCCCCTTGCGGCGTCCCTGCTTCGGTGGCCTTGAGCCGACCCATATCCACAACACCTGCTTTCAACCATTCCCGGATCAGGGTCTTGTCCATCGGAACATTCTCCATCAGCCAGTCATGATCTATGGCATCGAAACAGCCTTTGATGTCGGCTTCCAATATCCACTGGGCACTACCGTTCTTGTCGAGAAGATTCTTGACTTGTTCGATAGCGTCCTGTGTGGAGCGACCGACGCGGAACCCGTATGAGTTCCGGTCTGCCGTGGTTTCCGCCACCGGCTGCAAGGCCAGAAGGTGCAGCGCCTGCATGGCTCTGTCCCTCATGGTCGGAATGCCCAAAGGGCGCTTCTTTCCATTGGCCTTGGGGATGTGAACGCGCCTGAGCGGCATGGCTCTATAACCGTGCCGCCCGAGGTCATCCACCGCCCACCGTTTCAAAATAGGCCGCGACCACGTAACCCCGTCAACGCCGGGGGTCCGTTTTCCGCGGTTTTCCGTCACTCTCCTGACCGCCAGCGCGCGACCTGAAAAGCTCCGGGTCAGAAACCGTTGCAGGGTTTTCACCTTGCGCCAGTTCCTCTCTCGGGTTGCCTTGGCAATTCGGACCTGTAACCTTCTGACATTCTCTTCCACGCGGGACCAATCGATATCGGCCCAGTGGTCGGGAACGCCGGAGGCAACAGCATCCTCATTACAAAGATGACTAATCATGCTTACCTCCTTGATTTCGCAAAGCGCGCTTCTTACATTCAAAGATGCAAGAAGATCGAGCATTTGCTTGTCTTTGGAGGCGGTTACTGGGTTCCCCGAAGGGAGCCGGTAATCGCCTCCCTCCGTTTTAGAAGTGTTTCCTTGGTTCGTCTCACCATGAGACACCAGATGCAAGTCTGCTCCCCTTTCGGGTGGGATAACGTTTAAACCCCTATCCGCCCCATTACAGAACGGCCTTCGCTTTTTGCATCCTCTTCTGCCCGCACCTGCATCAGCATTCCTTACGGTTTGCCTGCCCCAGAACTTCCCTCTCTTGGAGAGGTGGCAAAGTTCCTGCCCGTTCGAATATCCGCCCTCCTTGGGAGAGCACAGGATTCGAACTTCGGGGCACAGATACGGGTTTACCCAGTTCCCCTTTGATAACACGGATGGGTTAGATACTGTCTGTTCGCCGGTGGCCTGAATGTCAGCGCCGCCCAACCGCCAAGTGGACGGACCGGCCACACACCTTTTGGTTAAGGCCCTATCTAGCAGCTTGAGCCTTTGGTCCTTCACGACGTTTATCGACAGTTCACTTGCGTTTATCATACCATCCAACCTAGCTCCTCATCCGCCTTGCTGCTGGCAGAATCCATGCCGAACCCTTGCGGGACGACATGCCTTTCGGGGATACATTGTCGGGACGCTTGGCACGCAGCCGTTACCAGCTACGCACTGTCCCCAGGTTACTGTTGGCTGAACAACAGGTTCGCTACCGGGCATGCCCGGTTGAGCAATTATCAAAGAAGCTTTCGTCATGCTCATTTCCTTGCTCTGGAAAACGCAGACGCGAAGAGGACATGTCAGATCTTTTGCTAGGCTTTGCCTGCTGAGGTTCTGACAAACGCTGAATCATGAAGGGAGGGTTGTCATCTTGTAGATGCGCGCCAGCCTTCGCAGATACCGTGTGGGTATCCGATCCAACTATCCTCTTCGCTCTGCGCGGGGAATTTATCCCCAAACAGCCAAGAGTTGGCGCCTACAAGAGACTTTCATTGAGCAGTTATTGCTCACTACTTGTCTAGAATAGACTAATCACTCATCACCGACCTTGGTAGTGCCCTAAGGGCCTCTACGGGTCTGTGTCCGACGTTCGCAAGAAAGGTTAAAGACTTGCTTATGTCAGCAACTGAGCAACCATTTGTTCTCACCGATCAACGGAGTGACCTCAAGAACCCCCGATTCCTTGCTATGGAATCAGATTTCGCGACTGAACTGGTCGCGCTGGAAATAAGTCGGCTGAAACCAATCAACCTCCCAATCGCTAAATAATTGTTATATTTCAATTACTTAGCAACAAGCACAACCTACTGGTCGCAATGGCGGAGAGGACGGGATTCGAACCCGCGAGGGGCGTTAGCCCCAACTCGCTTAGCAGGCGAGCGCCTTAAGCCACTCGGCCACCTCTCCGCCGCCGTGGATAGCCAAGTGCGCCCCCTGAGTCAACGACACAATCAAACCAGACATAAAAAAAATTCGACCCCCTTTCGAATCCCCCTATATTCGTAGCAACAACTTACGACTGAAACCGGAACAAAAGAAAGCATGGCGGAGCCCCGCCGCCGCGTTCCGGCAGCGCCTACCAACGGGATTTGAGGGACAAGATGAAAAAATCAATTTTCAAAACCGCAACCATTATTGGCCTGATGGCCTGCACAAGCCTGACGGCCACCGCCGACAATCACAGCCTCAAGGACACCATTGCCAAAGACTATGACTATCTTGAGGACCTGTTTGTTTATCTGCACAAGAACCCTGACCTTTCCTTCCGCGAAAGCGCGACCGCAGAACGGCTTTCGAAAGAGCTGAGCGCGCTCGGGTTCGATGTCACCACCGGCGTTGGCAAAACCGGCCTGGTGGCCATGATGAAGAACGGCGAAGGGCCAACACTTCTGATCCGCGCCGACATGGACGGCCTGCCGGTTGAGGAAAAATCGGGCCTGCCGTATGCATCCACCAAACGGCAGGTGAATATGGCCGGGGTTGAAATGCCTGTGATGCACGCCTGCGGTCACGACATGCATATGACCGGGCTTGTGGGCACAGCCCGCCAACTGGTGGCGATGAAAGACAAATGGCAGGGCACCGTTCTTCTGGTCGGGCAACCGGCAGAGGAGATCATCAGCGGCGCCAAGGCCATGATCGAAGACGGCCTTTATGAAAAATTCCCGCGGCCTGATTATGCCGTGGCGCTGCATGTGGCAGCACAAGCCCCAGCCGGCACGATCGTCTACCGGCCCGGCATTATGTACAGCTCATCGGATAGCGTGCATATCACGGTGCACGGCGTGGGCACACACGGCGCTTCCCCGCATCTGGGTAAGGACCCGATCGTGATCGGCGCCCAGATCGTGAATGCGCTGCAGACACTGGTGGCACGTGAAATTTCACCCCTCTCGCCGGGCGTTGTTACCGTAGGCACCTTCCACGCGGGCACCAAGAACAACATCATCTCCGACAAGGCAGAGCTGACGCTGACCGTGCGCTCGAACGACGAGGAAGTCCGGCACAAGCTTTTGCAGGGCATCAAGCGCATCGCGGAAAACACAGGCCGTGTGGCAGGCCTGCCGGAAGACAAGCTGCCAACAGTTGAACTTTCGATTGAAAGCACACCAACAACGGTGAACGACAAGGCGCTGACAGCCCGCCTAGATGATGTGCTGCGGGGCCATTTCCCCGAAGACCAGGTGGCCTATTACGAGCAGAAGAATATGGGCGCAGAAGACTTCGCCTATTTTAGCCAGGTAGACCCAGCCGTTCCGGGCTTCTATTTCATCGTGGGCGGCACACCGCAGGAAGCCTTTGACGCGGAAAAGAATGGCGGCCCAGCTGTTGCCGGGCACCATTCGCCGCTGTTCAAGATTGCGCCTGAACCATCTATCAAGGCAGGCGTGGAGGCTATGACAGTAATCGCACTGGATCTCCTTGGGAAATAACCCCTAGATGGTAACCTTGAACTCACCCAGCTTGCCGGCTTCTGCCGGCAGGCCGTAGCCCAGGTCGATCCATTCTCCCGGCTCTTGCCAGTCGGCTGTGATCGGGTCGCCCAGGAAATGGGGGGCTGGTGTTTCCAAAGCTCCGGGACGCGACACCGAAAGCGCCAAGATGCAATCCCCTGTACCGCCGTCTCCCGCCACCGGCAAAAGCGTGATTTCCAGCTTGAGCGTATACCCGCGCGAATAATCGCTATCCAGGTGCATGCAGCAACCAGCCGGTTGGCCACAAACCTTTCTCAACACATCCAGCACCTGGCCCCGTTGCGCTGGGGCAATGAAGGCCATGTAATCCAGGCCTGTGATTTCGGCCGCGATTCGCTCTGTGATGTTGGTGCCCGCCATCAAAACGACACATCGTTCCCCCTTCAGCCTGACCACGGCAAGGTTCGGCACAAGCGCCGGCAATTCATAAGGTTTGAACTCGTTCCTGTGTGGCACACGCGCACCATCCGCCTTCGGCCATAGCCGCCAGCGATTTTCAAGCTCCACGCTCTGTTGACTTCGGATCATTGCTGCTATTCTCTTCCCCCAGAGACAGCTGATAGTCTCACAACTTATGGTACAAGTCACGCTATAGGGAGCATTTTAATGATTCCGCCATTTCACCTTGCCGTCCCGGTTGACGACCTTGCCGCAGCCCGCGCTTTCTATGGCGATTTGATGGGCTGCCCGGAAGGCCGCTCCAGCGACAAATGGATCGATTTCAACTTCTTCGGCCACCAGTTCGTGGTTCATCTGGGCACGCCTCTTGGGCAGGCAGACACCAATGATGTGGACGGTAAGCAGGTGCCCAGCTTCCATTATGGCGCGGTGCTGGACTGGGATAACTGGCACGCTCTGGCGGCCAAGCTTGCTGCAGCGGAGATTGAGTTCGTAATCGAACCCGGCATCCGGTTCGAAGGCGAAGTAGGCGAGCAGGCCACCATGTTCTTCCTCGACCCCGCCGGAAACGCCATCGAGTTGAAGGCCTTCAAGGACCCATCCCAGCTTTTCGCGAAATAGCGCGCAATCAATGTACAAAACCCCGGGGGAGTTAAATGAAACTGTCAGAGAAATCCAATGTGCCACGCATTCTGCCGCCCCATCTGTTTCTGCTGACAGCTATACTGATGTTAGGCATCGGATACATGGAGACCGGCAGCATAGGCGTGCGCTTCTGGCCACTAACCCTGACAGCCTTTGGCATCTGGTTGGCCCTGCGGGAAAAGAACCGCTTTGTGGCTGCAGGCACCAGCTTCTATCCGGGGGAGGATGCCCACAAGCTGATCACAGAAGGCGCCTACCGCTTCAGCCGCAACCCTATGTATCTGGGTATGGTGCTTGCCCTTGTCGGCTTGTGGCCGCTGACGGGTGGCTATTGGCCTGTGGCGCCTTTTGTGCTCTTCATCAGCATCATCACCATCAGGTTCATCCTGCCCGAAGAGCGACGGCTCGAGGAATTATTTGGTGAAGACTATCGCACCTTTAAAAAGAAAGTGCGCCGCTGGCTTTAGTCCCTAACTCTGCGGCCTCCAGTCCAGCATGGCCTCAAGCATCGCCTGAATGGGCTGGGCCACATTTCTGGCGCGCTCCGGCAAATAGCTGTAAGGGAAGACCTCTTCCATATAGGTGATCTGCGACAGTTCAAGCTGGATGGCATGCACGCCGTGCGCTGGCTGGCCGTATTTGCGGGTGATGAAACCGCCCTTGAAACGGCCGTTCAATATGGCGCTATAGCCCTCAGCCTGCTGCGCCACCGCGAACACGGCCTCAGCCAGATCCGGGCTGCAGGACAGGCCGTCATTAGTGCCCAGGTTGAAGTCCGGCAGGCGGCCATCGAAGAAGCGCGGCACTTCCGAGCGGATCGAATGCGCATCCCACAAAAGCGCATAGCCGTGGATATGGCGCACCCGCTCAATTTCGGCAGCGAGCGCATTATGGTACGGCTTCCAATAGTGGTCCACACGGTCGCGCTGTTCCGCCTCATGCGGGGTTTCCCCAGGCAGATAGACAGGCTGCTCATCAAACGTGGTGGTGGGGCACAGTTCGGTGACATTCTGGCCCGGATACAGGCTTTTGCCCGATGGATCGCGGTTGAGGTCGATCACATAGCGCGAATAATGCGCATGCAGGACCGTGGCGTCCATGCCGGTCAGAAAGCCATAGAGCGCAGGCAGGTGCCAATCCGTATCCGCGATCTTGAGCGCGTCGGCTGTCATCCGGCTTGCGTACGGCCCGAGCTCCTCACCGCTGTGCGGCATGGAGATAATGAGGGGGCTATGCCCCCTCTTAAGGTCAAAGACTTGCGTCAAAGCGCTTGGCTCCCAAAGCTTGCGGACGGCAGGAGCGTCTCCACATAGCCATTCAGGCTACCGGAGGCCACCAATTCCCGCGCGGCCTCAATATCAGGGGCAAAGTAACGGTCTTCCTTGTAGAAATCTACCCGTTCACGAATGAGCCCATAGACCGCCTCAAGCGGCTCGCTGGACTTGAGTGGCCGGTGGAAGTCGATCCCCTGCGCCGCACCCAAAAGCTCCACAGCAATCACCGCACTGGCGTTGAAAGCGATGTCATGCAGGCGGCGAGCGGCGAAAGTTGCCATCGAGACATGGTCTTCCTGCCCCGCCGATGTGGGGATGCTGTCCACGCTTGCGGGGTGCGCCAGCGTCTTGTTCTCGCTCACCAGCGCAGCCGTTGTTACCTGCGCGATCATAAAGCCCGAATTCAGGCCGCCGTCTTCCACCAGGAACGCCGGCAGGCCGGACATTTTCGGGTCCACGAGAAGAGACGTGCGGCGTTCGGAAATGCTTGCTATCTCACATGCGGCAATCGCCAGCATGTCGGCCGCCATGGCCACCGGTTCAGCGTGGAAGTTGCCGCCAGAGAGGATATCCCCCTCGTCCGGGAAGATCAGCGGGTTGTCGGTCACGGCATTGGCTTCGGTCAACAGCGTGTCCGCCGCCTGGCGCATCACACCAAGGGCCGCGCCCATCACCTGTGGCTGACAGCGGAGGCTGTATGGATCCTGCACCTTCTCGCAGTCTTCATGGCTGGTGCGGATATCGCTGCCAGCCAACAGGCTGCGGTACATGGCCGCCGTGTCGATCTGGCCCTGCTGGCGCCTGACCGCATGGATGCGCGGATCGAACGGCACGTCAGAGCCCTTCATGGCATCCACGCTCATGGCGCCCGCGATCATAGCTGAAGCGAAGACATTCTCGATCTCAAACAGGCCCGAAAGTGCAAGTGCGGTCGACACCTGCGTGCCGTTCAAAAGCGCGAGGCCTTCTTTGGCACCAAGCTTCAGCGGCTTGAGGCCGATCATCTCCAGGCCTTTTTTCGCGTCCATCACCTTGCCTTCATGGCGCACGTCACCGTACCCCAGAAGTACCGCAGACATGTGTGCCAAGGGCGCCAGGTCACCCGATGCGCCCACAGACCCCTTCGCTGGGATCACAGGGTACACACCGTGGCTGAGAAGCTTCAAGAGCGCATCGATCACCTCACCGCGGATACCGGAATGGCCCTGCGCAAGAGAGGTGGACTTCAGCGCGAGTACAAGCCGCACGACACCGTCCTTCAAGGGCTCACCCGTGCCAGTCGCGTGGGAAAGTACCAGGTTTTCCTGCAGCTTCTCAACGTCCGATGCCTTGATGCGCGTGTTGGCCATCAGACCAAAACCGGTGTTGATGCCGTAGGCGGTGTCGCCCCGGTCGATCAGGTCGGTCACCGTTTGCCGGGCGGCATCAATGCGCGCCTGGTCGGACTTATCGAGCGTCAGCTCTGTTGGCTTCTCATAGATATGCCGTAGGTCCTGCAGGCTGAAATGGCCTGCCTTGCGGATCATTTTATGCACTGTCATGTTCGTGTCCCCACTCTCTACTTGTCGAGCATCGGAAGGTTCAGGCCCTTCTCGCGTGCACAATTTTTGGCAATGTCATAGCCCGCATCCGCGTGGCGCATCACGCCCGTCGCCGGGTCATTCCACAGTACACGGCCAACGCGCTTGGCGGCAGCCTCCGTGCCGTCACATAGGATCACGACACCCGAATGCTGGCTGAAGCCCATGCCCACGCCGCCGCCGTGGTGGAGGCTGACCCACGTAGCGCCCGACGCCGTATTCAGAAGCGCGTTCAGAAGCGGCCAATCGCTTACCGCGTCAGAGCCGTCCATCATGGCTTCAGTTTCGCGGTTAGGGCTCGCCACAGAACCACTATCCAGATGGTCGCGGCCGATCACCACAGGAGCCTTCAGCTCACCATTCTTGACCATCTCGTTGAACGCGAGGGCCAGACGATGGCGGTCACCGAGGCCGACCCAGCAAATGCGTGCTGGCAGCCCCTGGAACTGGATGCGCTCACGCGCCATATCCAACCAGTTATGCAGGTGCGGGTTATCCGGGATCAGTTCCTTCACCTTCTGGTCGGTCTTGTAGATATCTTCCGGGTCACCCGAAAGCGCGGCCCAGCGAAACGGGCCAATGCCCTGACAGAAAAGCGGACGGATATAAGCCGGCACGAAGCCCGGGAAATCGAATGCGTTTTTCACGCCTTCGTCGAACGCCACCTGGCGGATGTTGTTGCCGTAATCCACGGTGGGCACGCCCATCGCGTGATACTCAAGCATCGCCTTCACATGGATCGCCATCGACGGCTTCGACGCAGCGGCCACAGCCGCAGGGTCGGTCTCACGCTTGGTGAACCATTCCTCAACCGTCCAGCCAATCGGCAGGTAGCCGTTCACGGGGTCGTGCGCCGATGTCTGGTCCGTCAGCGCATCCGGGCGAATGCCCTTTTTCACCATCTCTGGCAGGATTTCAGCGGCGTTCCCAAGCACACCAACAGAGATGGCTTTGCCTTCCGCGTGGGATTTTTCAATGATCGCCAGCGCTTCCTCGACCGTGTCGGCGCGGGTGTCCAGATAGCCAGTCTTCAGGCGGTAGTCGATACGGCTTTCCTGGCATTCGATAGCCATGCAGCTTGCGCCCGCCATGGTGGCTGCAAGCGGCTGCGCGCCGCCCATGCCGCCAAGGCCCGCCGTAAGTATCCATTTGCCCTTCAGGCTGCCGCCAAAGTGCTGGCGGCCCATCTCAACGAACGTCTCGTAGGTGCCCTGAACGATGCCCTGGCTGCCGATGTAGATCCACGATCCCGCCGTCATCTGGCCGTACATCATCAGGCCTTTTTTATCGAGCTCGTTAAAGTGCTCCCACGTCGCCCAGTGTGGCACCAGGTTGGAGTTGGCGATCAAGACGCGCGGTGCATCTGTGTGGGTTTTGAACACGCCCACCGGCTTGCCCGATTGCACCAGAAGCGTTTCATCTTCTTCCATGCCGCGCAGGGTGGCGATGATGGCCTCATAGCATTCCCAGTTACGCGCAGCCTTGCCGATGCCGCCATAAACCACAAGTTCTTCTGGGTTTTCGGCCACCATTGGGTCCAGGTTGTTCATCAGCATGCGCATGGGCGCTTCAGTAGCCCAGCTTTTACATGTCAGCTCCGCGCCGTGCGGCGCATGGATATCAGGGCGGTTTTTCATATTCTTGTCCCTTCTTTTGAACGGATATTCTTCGTTGTTATTGGGTTGCCGGCGCACCCACGGGGGAGAATCGCGCCGTCAGTTCATAGCGGTCACCGGGGTAAAGTAGCCGCGCATAGCTCGCGACCCGCTCCCCGGTCCATGTTCGGCGGCTGATTTCAAGGCAGGGAATGCCTGCCTCAATCTCAAGCAGCCTTTGTTCTTTGTTTGTGGGTGCAACCGCCCGCACCACATGCTCTGCCCGCAGAAGCGGTGCCACCGCGAGCAGATAATCCGTTGGCGTAGAAGCCGTAAAATCCTGTGCCAGAAGCTCGGGCGCGATCTCGGGGTTTACCCAGCGCTCTTCAAGCTCAATCGGCATGTCGTCGCCCTTGTGGACAATCAGCAGGTAGAAAACCTTGTCGCCCGCGGCTCGGCCCATCTCGACGGCCACATCCTTTGTCAGCGCGATTTCTTCCTGGAACAGAACAGTGGCTGACCATTCCTCACCGCGGGCTTCCAGTTCGCCGCGGATCGATAGGATATCGGCGGCATGGCCGCGCATGCGGCGGTCAGCGACAAAGCTGCCCATGCCCGCGCGGCGAACGATATGGCCCTCTTCCGTCAGTTCCCGAAGCGCGCGATTGACCGTCATGCGCGATACGCTCAGTTCGCGCACCAGCTCATTTTCACTCGGCAGCTTGTCGCCCGCATCATAATCACCTGCCTCGATGGCATCCATGATATGGCGCTTGACCTGCTCGTAACGAGGGACCGGGATCATGCGCCTTCCTCTTCCATCAGGCGGGCGATGCGGCCCACGGTCTCATTGTAGCGGCCAAAGATCTCGTCTTCTTGCGGGTGCTTGCCATCCTGGATAATCCAGTCGCCCGCCACCATCACATCCGTGATGGGGTTCGACTGGCCGCTGAACACTAAAGCATCCACAATCTGGCTGTAGGCCGCGCCCGCGAACATGGGGGCGGACCGATCAAGGACGATCAGGTCTGCGCGCTTGCCCACAGCAATCTCGCCAATCGGCTGCGCCAACGCCTGCGCGCCGCCCTTTGCCGCCTGCCGCCACAAATGCTCGCCCGTATGGCCGCCCTCCGCGCCCGTCAGGACCGTGCGGGCCTGCCGCGCCAGCCGCTGGCCGTATTCCAACAGGCGAAGTTCTTCACGGGCATCAATGCTGATGTGGCTGTCGGACCCGACGCCGAAGCGACCGCCCGCTTTGATGAATTCATGCGCCGGGAAAATGCCGTCACCCAGATTGGCTTCCGTTGTGGGGCACAGGCCCACAACACAGCCACGTTCGGCCATGCCGCGCCACTCGGCTTCCACCACGTGGGTTGCGTGCACCAGACACCAGCGCTCGTCCACATTCTGGGTGTCCAGCAGCCACTCAACCGGGCGCTTGTCCGCCCAGTCCATGCAGGCATTCACTTCGCGGGTCTGTTCGGCGATATGGATGTGGATAGGCGCTTTCATATCCAGCGTCTCGATTGCGTCAATCGCGGGCGCGAAGCTTTCCTCTGGCACGGCACGCAGGCTATGGAACGTCAGCCCCAGCCTGTGGCGGCCATCAAAGCGCGGCTTCAGGACCTTCAGGAGCCGCGTGAAATCATCAGTGGTGTGGATAAAGGGTGCCTGCCCGGAAAGCGGCGGCTCGCCCCCGAAGTCGGACGCCTGATAAAGAACCGGCAGGTGTGTGAGCGCAATACCGCTTTTGTCCGCCGCCTTCAGGACCGCTTCGGACATCACAAGCGACTGGTCCTCGTGCGCGTTATGCAAATAGTGGAACTCGCCCACCGCGGAATAGCCGGCCTTCAGCATCTCCACATACAAGGCGCTTGCGATCACTTCGACCGCCTCGGGCGTCATGTGGCGGGCGAAATGATACATGGCGGTGCGCCAGCTCCAGAAGTCAGACGCGCCGGCTTCACGGAATTCGGCAAGGCCAGCGAACGCGCGCTGGAAGGCGTGGCTATGGAGGTTGGGCATGGCCGGCAGCACAGGGCCGTGTACAGGCGTGCCCGCAGGGGCCTTCACCCCGCTTTCAAGCGCGGTGATCATGCCGTCCGGCGCCACGGTCAGGCAGATATCAAAAAGCCAATCCTTGCCCACCAGACCTTCGGAAAAATAATGTTTTTGCATCGCCCTCTCCAACTTGTATATACAAGTTCATACAAGTGATACTTTCTGTCAATCGAATCTTGTGATACTCGAAAAGGCTGGGGGAGGAAGGTTAAGGGAAAGCCTATGTTTGACACGCTGTTGCGCAACATCAACGTCGCCACCATGACAGAGGGCGGCGCGCCCTACGGTGCCATCATGGATGGTGCGATTGGTGTCAAGGATGGCCGACTCGCCTTCGTTGGCCCGGTGACTGACCTGCCCGCTGGCGCGTCTGCTGTTGAGGAAATCAGCGGTAACGGCATATGGGCATTCCCTGGGTTTGTTGATTGCCACACCCACATTGTCTATGGCGGTAACCGCGCCCGCGAATTCGAAGAACGCCTGAACGGTGTGTCCTATGAAGAGATCGCGCGCCGGGGTGGCGGCATCCTCTCGACTGTAAAGGGCACTCGTGCTGCAAGCGCGGAAGAGCTGACAGCCTCTGCGGTGAAGCGCCTGAAACGGCTGGCCGCAGACGGCGTGACCACGGTTGAAATCAAATCCGGCTACGGCCTGACGCTTGAAGACGAGGTCAAGATGCTGCGGGCCGCCAGGGCTGCCGCGAAAGAGGTCGGCCTGCGCCTGCGCACCACCTTCCTGGGCGCCCATGCCCTGCCCCCGGAATATAGGAATGATAAAGACGGCTATATCGCCCATGTGTGCGATGTGATGATCCCCGCGATCGCAAAAGAAGGGCTGGCCGACGCGGTCGACGCCTTCTGCGAAGGCATCGCTTTCAGCCCGGAGCAAACGGCGCGCGTGTTCGACGCCGCGAAAAAGCATGGCATCAGGGTGAAGCTGCACGCGGATCAGCTATCAGACCTTTCAGGCGGCGCAATGGCTGCCCGTTATCAGGCCTTATCAGCCGACCATCTGGAATATGCAAGTGCGACAAGCGTACGCGCCATGGCGGACAGTGGCACCGTTGCCGTATTGCTGCCAGGCGCCTTCTATGTGCTGCAGGAAAGCAAGCGCCCGCCGGTAGAGATGATGCGAAAGGCCGGCGTGAAGATGGCCCTGGCAACAGATGCCAACCCCGGCAGTTCACCTGTGCTGTCGCTGCAGCTGATGCTGCACATGGGATGTACACTTTTTGGCATGACACCAGAAGAAGCTCTGCGTGGCATCACTTTGAATGGCGCACGGGCCTTGGGTCTGGAAGCTGAACTTGGCAGCCTTGAAGTGGGCAAACAGGCTGACATCCTGCTGTTTGACATTTCCGAGCCCGCAGAACTGGCCTATTATGTCGGCGGCGTGCCGCCCGAAAAGATTATCCGGGCATCTTAGGCCGCCCACCTAATGTAGGGTAGCCCCGACACCGGTTGCAGTGGCATTTGTGAGCTGGAACAGTCGCCTGCTTCCAGCCTCATAGAACCAGATTTTCTGGTGCGGCTCGGCCAGATGCGCCTTCAGGCCTATCACCGGGTCTTCGCGCCCACCGAATACTATTTCCCGCCCAGGAAGCGCATCTAGCGGAGCGGTACACGACAAATGGTTCGGGAATTTTTTGTAGGTGGTCATCCTACTATTGCGTGAAACAAGTGGCTGATCGGATACTTTGAAAAATCGTTCGTTTCGGGTGCGTTGCTCCACCAGCCATACATCTGCGTCATAACGTGGCCAAACATATGGCAAAGCGGTTTCCTTTCCTTCTTTCTGACGATCCATCAATAAACGCAGCAGCCCAAAATCTACATAATAATTAGGGCGCCCTCTTTTCCCTTCTTGTACTGCAGCCAGCCCTTTGAACAAGGCGGGATTGCGCTCTGGAGTCAACCAGACATCGCCCGTAATACGCGAGAGCGCCTCAGAGAACGGCTCATTCCGACGCCAGATATAATCTTCATATACGACAAGCGGCAGCGAGAAGAATCCTAACTCCATCGCCTTGCATGCGTCTGCCGAATTGCGAAGAGCCAGATAAGGCTTTAGTGCTGGACGCAAGGCTGGCGTTACAACCACCGGCACCTGAGGTCGCTTAAAAGCTTGGACAGATTTTTCTTGTGGTGCCTCGCCAGTTTCCAAAAATCTGTCCGCAATTTTCTTGAAATCGGCCCCTTCGGGATCGCCATCAATATCCCACTCGAAAGAAACATCAACACCCAACAAATGTCCGGGCGGCACACCATCCACCCTGTGCGGGGTCAATATCTCCACTTCTCTGGGTGCATACATATTATCCACCCAACGTACATTCGCTAGAATCCGGCCAATGCTCCGCTTGGCTCCTTTTGGAGTATGATGAAAGGCTGATCGAACCGACTTTACTTCCCAGTTACAGACGTTATGGGGGAAATCGATGATTAAACCGGACCCATCTGCAAACTCATGCTCAATGGGAGGGGCGTCAAATGTATCTCTGCCGCTTTGCACCCAACCATTCCGCAACAGCTTCTTTTCCATCTGGCACGAAGCAGGCTGGCTCAGCGTGACCGACCCTCCAGCCACGTAGACAGTCAACCGGATCATCATCGGTACCTTGCGCTCAAAGATGGCCTCATCTGCAGCGCATGCAGAGAAACCTGCGAATATCAGGCTCAAGCCCAACCACAGTGATCGCATCATATCCCCCATCAGTCTGACTTCAGCCACATGTAGCAGATCGGCGCAGACAGGACAAACCTGCATGCCTTGAATATCAGCGAGCCCGCCGAACTGGCCTATTATGTTGGCGGCGTGCCCCCTCACAGGATCATCACCGCAAGCTAAAGCGCTGCGTCTGTAAAGAGGGGCGTTGTCGGCACAACCGGGTCTATGGTTTCAAACCCTTGCAGCCAAGCCCTGAGGCCGCCCCTGTCCAGCACTCGCACGCCGCCATATTCGGTGGCGACAAAACCCAAGGCTTTATAGTCCGCCAGCACCTGCGCGACAGCCACACGGCTAACGCCCATCAGGTCCGCAAGGGCGCTTTGAGTTGCGGCGATAAAAGCATCCCCCGAGCCCTTCACCATCGACAAGAGCGCCTTCCCCAGCCGGTATTTGAGCGGATAGCGCCTCAGGTCATCGACCCATTCCAGCATGTGATGCAGCCGGACCGTCAGAAGCGAGATGATGGGTGCTGCAAGCGTTGGTTCATCCAAAAGAAGCTGGTCGAACTGGGCCTTGGACAAATGGCTGATGACCGTCTCGCCTTCGGCGTAGCCGTCATGGGTGCGCGGCAAGCCGCCAAACACGGTGAATTCACCATAGCACTGCCCGGCTTCCAGAACGGCTGTCGTGATAAAACGCCCTTCCCTGTCGCTTTTGCCGAAAACAACCGATCCCGACTTTATCACCGAAAAGCCGGCTGTCCGGTCCCCCCTGCTCTGGATATGCTGCTTGTGGTGATAGCGCTTTACGGCGCCAATGGCATCGAAGCGCGCCCGCATCTCAGGCGGCAGCACCTCCATCAGGCCGGGAATGCCGAAATTGAAAATGAAGCTCATGCACAGAATGTAAACTAGTTAACATTCCTGGCCAAGAATAAAGGTTATTGTGCACATCAGGGGAAGGCCACTGGCCGCATTGGAAGGGACGTGACACATGCCATACGGGCTTATTCTTTTTGCAATTTTTTTCGCTTTCGCAGCGGCTGAAGCGTTACGCTCCACGTTCTTTTCTCACGCCAATGAAAAGCCCGAAGACAAGTGGGTGGAAATCATTGGCAGCATATTCCTCTTGGCCGCCACACAGCCAGCTGTGCTGATGGCCTCCACATATGTGAGCGGCTGGATCGCGCCAGACGCCGCCGGCGCGCTGGCAGACGCGCCCATATACGCAGGCGTCGCCCTGTTTCTGGTGTTTGACGATTTGATGCAATATTGGTGGCACCGTGCCTCGCACACCTTCCCGTGGCTATATGGCCTGCACCGGTCGCACCATAACGCGGAATATATGAGCATCCGTATCGTGTACCGGAACAATATCCTCTATTACGCCTTCATGCCGTCGCTGTGGTTCGCGGGCGCGCTGATCTACCTTGGCCTTGGCCATATCTATGCCGTCTATATCATCTTCAAGCTGCTGGTGATCTATGGTGCCCATTCGAATGTCTGCTGGGACAAGAAGCTCTATGCCATCAAATGGCTGTCGCCCCTGATGTGGGTGGTGGAACGCACCATCAGCACGCCATCGACCCACTTTTCCCACCACGGCAAATACTCCGCCGACCCGGCGACCAACTACAAGGGCAATTTCGGCAACCTGCTGTTCTTCTGGGACGTGTTGTTCGGCACCGCCAAAATCACCCGCAGCTACCCCAGGGAATATGGCGTTGAAAACCTTACGCCGATGAGCGCCGGTGCCCAGCTTCTGTGGCCCCTGGTGCGGGATGAGACCACGCCGTTTGAGGAAACAGCGCCCACAGCGCCAACGCCCGCGGAATAGAAGGCGCGCGACAATTTCGCCATAGCGCTTTTTTGCGAGCTCTATTATAAGCCCTTCTATGGCTTATGATTCACTCAGAGATTTTATCGACAGGCTGGAAGCCGAAGGCCGTCTGGTACGCGTGAAGGAACCCGTTTCCACCGAACTGGAGATGACGGAAATCCAAACCCGCGTGCTCCACGCTGGCGGGCCGGCGCTGCTGTTTGAAAATGTGCTGAACGAACGCGGTGAAAAATCCGACATGCCGGTGCTGGTGAACCTTTTCGGCACCGTTGAGCGCGTGGCCTGGGGCATGAACCGCGAGCCGGATGAGCTCCGCGAAGTGGGTGAAACGCTGGCCTTCCTCAGGCAGCCGGAACCGCCGCGCGGTATCAAGGACGCCATTGACCTGCTGCCGCTGGCGAAGCAGGTGCTTTCGATGAAGCCGAAGCGCGTCAAGAAAGCGCCCGTGCAGGAAGTGGTGCTGACCGGCGACGATATCGACCTCGACAAGCTGCCGATCCAGACCTGCTGGCCGGGCGAGCCCGCACCGCTGATCACTTGGCCGCTGGTGGTGACCAAAGGCCCGTCTGACAAAGCCCAAGACAATTATAACCTTGGCATCTACCGGATGCAGAAGCTGGGCAAGAACCAGACCCTGATGCGCTGGCTGAAGCACCGGGGCGGTGCCCAGCAGTATCAGCGCTGGAAAGATGAAAAGCGCGAGCCCGTGCCTGCCGCTGTTGTCATCGGCGCGGACCCAGGCACCATATTGGCGGCTGTCACGCCGGTGCCGGACACGCTTTCGGAATATCAGTTCGCAGGGCTTCTGAGGGGCAAGAAGGTGCCGCTGGTGGACTGCAAGACCGTGCCGCTGCAAGTGCCTGCGACGGCGGAGATCGTGCTTGAGGGCTTTGTAAGCCTGGATGACTACCGCGATGAGGGCCCGTATGGCGACCACACGGGCTACTATAACAGCGTTGAGAAATTCCCGGTCTTCACCATCACCGCCATCACCATGCGGAAAGACCCGATTTACCTGAGCACTTACACAGGTCGGCCGCCGGATGAGCCTGCGATTCTGGGCGAGGCGCTGAATGAAGTGTTCATCCCGCTTCTGCAGCAGCAGTTCCCGGAGATAACAGATTTCTGGCTGCCGCCGGAGGGCTGCAGCTACAGGATCGCGGTCGTCAGCATCAAGAAGGCCTATGCCGGCCACGCCAAGCGCGTGATGCAGGGGGTCTGGTCCTTCCTACGCCAGTTCGTCTACACCAAGTTCGTGATTGTGGTGGATGATGATATCGACGCGCGCGACTGGAAAGACGTGATGTGGGCGATTTCAACCCGGATGGACCCGGTGCGCGATATCGTGACGGTGGAGAACACACCGATCGACTATCTTGATTTCGCCAGCCCTGAAAGCGGCCTTGGCGGCAAGCTGGGCATGGACGCCACCAACAAGGTGGGCAATGAAACCCACCGCGAATGGGGCACCGAGATTTACATGGAAGATAAGGTGGTCGACAAGGTCGACGCCATCTGGAACAGCCTTGGCATCCCAGGCGAAAACCCGAAAATCTGGAAGAAGTAGCCTTTGCCCCTCAATTCAGCAGATTCGCACGCCCCTTCCCAGCACCACCAGTTCAAAAGCCTTTTACCGTTTTTGACACACCAATAGATTATCTTGATTCATCTTATCCGTCAGCCTTAAGGAAAACCGCAGAAAACAAGGTAAACTTTTAGGTAAACGAACAATATAAGCTCTATGGCGCAAAAAACTGCCATTCTTCGCGCAATCCTGAATTGAGCCACACGCCCTAATCTGTCATCAATAAGTGCAGCAGGCCCTTAAAAGGCCGCAAAGGTTGTTTTTATCGGTCGACCGATAAGCGCTTAAAAACGCACATGCATGGGGGTGCAATGTCTGTATCACAATTTCGGTACAAGGCTTTTATCAGCTACAGTCACGCCGACAAGGTCTGGGCCGAATGGCTGTTGAAATCGCTCGAATCCTATAAGGTTCCGAAGTCCCTCGTTGGCCAAAAAACAGACTTGGGCGAAGTGCCAGTACGCCTGGCCCCCATCTTTCGTGACCGGGATGAACTACCCGCTGCACACCGCCTGACAGACCGGCTGTCTGAAGCGCTCAAGGCATCCGAGTTCCTGATCGTGCTGTGTTCTCCAAGGGCCGCAAAGTCAAAGCTCGTTAATCGCGAGATCATTGAGTTCAAGAAAACTCACGGCGATGGACAGGTCCTGTGCATGATCGTGGACGGCATGCCTTTCGCGGACAATCCCGAACAAGAATGCTTCCCGGAAGCCTTGCTGCACAGCTTCACAGAAGACGGTAAAAAAGCGGGACTGTCAGCAGAAGGGCTTGCCGCCGACCTGCGCGCTGAAGGTGACGGCAAGAAACTGGGACTGCAAAAGATTGTGGCAGGCATGATCGGCGTGGGCCTCAATGACCTTGTGCGCCGGGAAGAACAGCACAGACAAAGAAACATGATCGCAGTCACAGCAGCGGCTTTCATTGGCATGTCAGTGATGGGCGCCCTGACCTATGAAGCGAGCATGGCGCGGCAGGAAGCAGAACAGCTCCAGACCATTGCCGAGGAAATGAGCGAAATATCGAAAATGCGGCGTTCTGACGCCGAAAGCATGGCTTTCTTCATGCTGGAAACCGCCTACTATGATCTGCTGAAAGTTGGGCACCTGAAATCTGCCGAACAAATCGTCACCAAGGTCAAAAACTATTATACCGAACAGGACTTTGACACGCTCTCTCCCGGGCAAGCTATCAGATTGACTGGTGCCATGCTGCGGCTGGGACAGACCTATGACCGCCAGGGGCACAGCGACAAAGCCAAGGAACAGTTTGACCAGGCTTTCGACATTGTCAGTGAATTGATCGCACAAAGGCCTGATGAGGAATTATTGAAATTTCGCATGGGTATCATCCTGTTCTTTCGCGGCTATCTAGCTGCCCGAACGGGAGATTACCAGCTCGCGGAAGCAGACTACCGTGAGAGACTTAGGCTTCATTCACAGCAGGACATCATACCGGCTCATCCGAACGGCCCTGACACGGAGGCCGAGAGGCGCGCCAACGCCCGCGAACAAGTGGCCGATTCCCAGGGCGTTTTGGCCGACCTGTTGGCTGGCCCGCTTGGCAACATTGAAGAAGCACTCCCATTAGCAGAACAAAGCCTGGCCACAAGAAAAGAACTGGCCGAGGCAGCGCCCCACAGCAACCGCGCCTATGTTGACCTTGCCAGCAGCTATCATTATCTCGGCAAAATTCACATGCTTCGGGGCGCGTATGATGCTGCCCTGAAGGCCTTCAGAGAACGGCAGGCCATATTCGACATGCTCATAGAGCGCGAACCGAAAAACCTCCGGTTCAAGAGGCGCGGCCTGATGACCAAACAATATATCGCAAAACTGCTGCTGCAGCAGGGCAAGACCGTGGAGAGCCAGCATCTGATGGAAGCGGGTGCATCAGGCTTTGACCTGCTCACAACCACAGATCCTGCAAACACCATGTGGCTTGCTGACTCCGGTGAAGCCTATATCAATTTGGCGGCTTTCTATATTCAGACTGGGCAACATTACAAGGCGGTCGCCCCCCTGGCTGTTGGACAAAAGCAACTGGCGGAAGCACTGAACCGGGACAATTCAAGAAGCAAGCGGCGACTGGCCTCTTATAAAGGGCACTATCTTGAAGCGCAGCTGGCATTGGCAGAAAGAAGGCCTGAAAAAGCCAATAACCTGTTGGCGAAAGTGCGTGAAAGCCTGAACGCGGAAGCTGATCATTTCCACCGGATGCCGCAGTCCCTTGAACTGGAAGCGAAAGTGTCCTTCCTTTCGGGGTGGCTACAGCAGGATTTAGGCGGCCCTGAAAAGGCTCAGGAAACCTGGCTTGCTTTTGCCTCCCGTGCCGAAAACAGCCCCGCAAGCTTATCGCCCCCGACCAAGGCGATGCTGGCCCAATGCTATGAAGGCGCCAACATGCGCGACATGGCACGCGGGATTCAAGCAGAGCTGGAGGCCATGGGGTATGATGAGCCTATCCTTTTCCAGGTCGGCAGCCCCAAATATGTGGTTAACAACCCGCAACTGGACAGGCGCGAATAACGCCCCCAGCGGGCTCTCCTAACTCTGCCCGTCCTTGGGTCAGCCTGCAGCCAATTGGGCTTCATCTGCGGCCTGCTCCGCCTCAAGCGCGGCGATATCTTCGTCCGTCAGCTTGCGGGCCAGCATCTCACCCTGCTTTTTCTTCGCCAGAATCTCGCGAGCCTTGGCGTATTTGTCGTCGTGCCAGAACACCAGACAGCCATTACAGCCCTTGCCGCAACAGCCTTCAGTACCGCGCCGCGGTGTGCGGAGGCGCAGTTCCGACCGGCGCTCATCCAGCGCATCCTGCAGCGCCCCACGCTTTTGCTCATACACCGCTGCATTGCCCCGGCCCTGCTCAAGCGCTCTCGCCTCGGCGTCCAGCTTCAAGCGCGCCCACTGATCGTCCGTCAACGCCTTTTCTTTCCGAAGGATCGTCATGGGTGGGAAATCCGCCTGCAAGCTTTCCACTGTCTCCTGATCGAACAGATTAAACGGCAGGCGGATAAGCGGCGTGTTGCCCGCGTGCACCTCTGTGGTGATCTTGCCGTTTTCGGCATTTTCATACTCATAGACCCTAAGGAGCATGGGCTCTCGCGCACTTGGCGGCACAAACTCCACCACATCACCCGCAACCAGCTTGTTCTTGACCCGTACGATAAAGGCATCGTCGGTCACGTCTTCCACAAGACCCGCATATTCATGGTCCGCAAGCGTGTAGGTATCTTCGAACCCATGCGCATAGTTCGTGAGCCGCCCGTCGTGGAACGCCAGCGTGTAGCCGCGCGATGGCACGGTGGTCAGCTCTTTCATGAATGGGTCAGCGGACCAGCCTTCAGGGTCTTCGTACCAGGCATCAATCGCCATGCGGTAAGCCCGCGCCACCATGGCCACATAGTAGGGGCTTTTGCCGCGCCCTTCGACCTTCAGGCTGTCGACGCCGATGGAAAGCAGGTCATTCAGCTTCGGCATGATGCACAGGTCTTTACTGTTCAGAATATAGGTGCCGCGCTGGTCTTCCTCAATCGGCAGCAGGTCCCCCGGTCGGTACTCCTCCTCAATGAGGAATTCAAACAGCTCCAGGTTTTCTTCAGTGAGCGGCAGTTCCTTTACTGTGCCGTCCTTCAGGCGCATATGCACCTTGTATTTCCAGCGGCAGGAATTGGCGCATGCACCCTGGTTGGCGCCGCGTTCCGCCATGAAGTTAGAGAGCATGCAACGCCCCGAATAAGTCATGCACATGCTGCCGTGAACAAAGGCTTCAAGCTTGATGCCGGGGCATTTTTCACGAATTTCCTTCAGTTCCTCGAACGACACTTCACGCCCCAGAACCACAAGCCCCGCGCCCAGGTCTTCCCAGAATTTGACCGACTGCCAGGAACACACATTCGCCTGCGTTGAGATATGCAGTTCAAGCTCAGGCGCCTGTTCCTTTACAAACATGAACACGCCGGGGTCTGCCACGATCAGGCCGTCAGGCGCCACTTTGCGTACCGTCTCCAGATATTGCGGCAGCTTGGTGATGTCCTTGTTATGGGAGAAGAGGTTGAGCGTGAGGTAAACCCGTTTGCCGTGTTCGTGCGCGAACTTCACACCTTCAACCACGTCTTCGAGCGAGAAAGCGGATTTGGTGCGCAGGCTCATATCCGGCGTGCCCAGATAAACCGCATCAGCGCCATAGAGAACAGCAGCCTTCAGCTTTTCCAGGTTGCCCGCAGGCATCAACAGTTCAGACCGGCGTCCTGTAGCTGTTTTCAGTTTCATTTGGTCACTCTTCTTCATCGCTCGCACGTTAGCTTTCTGGCACCCCAAGGAGCCGGTTGGGGCGCGTCATACGCCATTTTCCGCAGATTTTCCAGCTTTTTGGCTGATCCAGACCCATGCGCGACACCGTACCGCATATCAGGGATTGTATGATATGCTACCCCTCGAGACAGGGATGGGAGGACAGAACAATGAGCGACCAGATAACACCACAGCAGGGAGTGCTGGATCTTTATGACAAATATGCCCACGGCTTTATCGACCGCCGCACCTTCATGAACCGGCTGGGCCGCTTCGCCGTCGGCGGCCTCACGGTCACGGCTCTCGCGAACAGCCTGCTCCCGAATTATGCGCTGGCCGAACAGGTGAAGCCAGACGACATGCGCATTGTGGGCGAAGACATTCTCTACCCGTCCCCGAACGGGGCGGGCACCATGATGGGCTATCTGGTGCGCCCCATTGACGCCTGCGACACCAACCCCCGTCCCGGCGTGGTGGTGATCCATGAAAACCGCGGCCTGAACCCTTATATCCGCGATGTGGCGCGGCGGCTGGCGGTTGCGGGATATGTGGCCTTGGCGCCTGACGCGCTCTATCCGCTTGGCGGCTATCCGGGTAATGACGACGATGGCCGCATGATGCAGCGCCAGCGCGACCGCGACGAGATGGTCGAGGATTTCAAGGCCGCGGTCAGCTTCCTTGAGAAACACCCCAACACCACCGGCAATGTCGGCTGTGTGGGCTTCTGCTTCGGCGGCAGTGTGTCAAACCGGCTTGCCGCGGAAGTGCCCAGCTTGAAGGCGGCCGTGCCCTTTTATGGCGGCGGCGTGAGCGCCGAGGCCGTGCCAAACATTAACGCCCCGCTCCTTATTCACCTTGGCGAACTGGACAAACGCGTGAACGCGGGCTGGCCGGATTATGAAGCGGCGCTTAAGGCAAACAATAAGGCCTACACTATGCATATGTATGAAGGCGCGAACCATGGTTTCCATAATGATACCACGCCCCGTTATGACGCAGAGGCCGCCGAGCTTGCCTGGGCACGCACGCTGGCGTTTTTCGCAGAGCACCTAGTGTAGGCTTTTCGCCCGCATCAACCTAAAACAGCCCAAAACAACATTGAACGCCAGCGCGTTCTATGGCTTAGTGTCGGCCATGTTTTTGATCTTATTTCCCAAGGATTTTTCATGACCGATACAACCCTCAACCTGCTTCAGGACCTTGTCTCAAGCGCGATGAAATCGGGTGCCGATGCCGCCGATGCCGTCGCGGTCGATGCCCGGTCGAAAAGCGTGTCCTGGCGCGAGGGCAAACTGGAGGATGTGGACGGGTCGGAAGGCGAAGACATCGGCCTTCGGGTCATGATTGGCAAGAAGCAGGCAATGGTGTCCACAAGTGACCGGCGCCCGGCCAGCCTGAAGGCACTGGTGGAACGCACGGTGACCATGGCCAAAGCCGTGCCGGACGACGAATATTGCGGCCTGGCACCCGAGGACAGGCTGCACACCGGCCCCCTGGCGGAGCTGGATCTCTATGACGCCACAGACGTTTCCGCCGAACAGCTGACAGACCTGGCCCGCGAAGCGGAAGACGCGACCCGTGCGGTCGAAGGTGTCACCAACAGTTCAGGCGCAAGCGCGGGCACAAGCAGTTGGGCCATTTCGCTTGTCACCAGCCATGGCTTTTCCGGCCACTATCAGGGGTCAAGCTTTTCCATTTCCTCCTCCGCCGTCGCAGGGGAAGGCACGGGCATGGAGCGCGATTATGAATTCACAAGCGCACGGCATTTCAGCGACCTTCAGAGCGCCGCTTGGGTAGGCACAGAAGCCGGCCAGCGTGCAGTGAAACGCCTGGGCGCGCAGAAGATGGCCAGCGGCCGCATGCCGCTTGTCTTCGACCCGCGCATCTCCAAATCCTTCGTCAACCACCTTTCCGGCGCCGTGAACGGCAGTGCCATCGCGCGCAAAAGCAGCTTCCTGCAGGACAAGATGGGCGAACAGATTTTCGCCACTGGCATCACCATAATCGATGATCCCCTGAAGGTACGCGGGCTTTCGTCGCGCATGTTTGATGGCGAAGGTGTAAGTGTCGGCGAATGTGCCATCGTGGAAGACGGCATCCTGCAGACATGGATGCTGAATTCCGCCACCGCACGCCAGCTAGGGCTTGAGGTCACGGGGCACGCGAGCCGCGGCACGTCTTCGGCACCCGGCATTTCGCACAGCAACCTTTATATGGCGCCCGGTGAGGTGAGCCCGTCGGACCTGATCGCAGACATCAAGGATGGCGTCTATGTGACCGAACTGATCGGCATGGGCGTGAACGGCGTGACCGGAGACTACAGCCGGGGAGCCGCGGGCTTCCGCATCAGGAATGGCGAGCTCGCGGAGCCTGTCAGCGAATTCACCATTGCCGGGAACCTTAAGGAAATGTTCAGGCATCTTGTGCCAGCATCAGACTTGTCATTCCGTTACGGCATCAACGCGCCGACCCTTCGGGTTGAAGGAATGACCGTCGCGGGGGCAGGATAAACCAGGCTGAGGCCAAGCCGAGACAGAGTGTGAGCACAAGTAGCGAACTTTTTGACGAAGATACCTGTCCGTGGGACCGCACGGACGATGCAAAGCTTATCCGCTCTGTGACCGAAGAGGCAGGCCGGATCGCCCTATCCTATTTCTCGCGCGATTGTCACGCCTGGGACAAATCACCCAACAACCCGGTATCCGAAGCCGATATGGCTGTTGATGAGTTTTTGCGCACCACATTGATGCAGAACCGCACGGGCTATGGCTGGTTGTCGGAAGAAACCGAAGACCACCCGGAGCGGCTCAGGTGTGGCCGCCTGTGGGTTGTTGACCCAATAGACGGCACCCGCGCGTTTCTCAGGAACGGTGACGACTGGGGCATATCCGTTGCCCTGGTGCAGGACCAGAAGCCTATTCTGGCAGCCTTTTATGCGCCGGTGAAAGACGCCTTCTATTTTGCCGAGGAAGGGCGCGGCGCCACGAAGAACGGCATGAACATTGGTGTGAGCGGCCAATCAGACCTGACAAAAGCCCGTATGATGGGCGACCCATGCGCCTTCAAGTCGGAAAAAATATGGCCGGAGCCATGGCCGAAGTCCATGCACACAGAACAGGCCAACTCCATCGCTCTCAGGATTTGCCAGATCGCGGACGGGCAGTTTGACTGCTGCGTGACACTCAGGCCCAAGAACGACTGGGACGTGGCGGCCGCAGACCTGATCCTGTCGGAAGCAGGCGGACAACTGACAACCGGTACAGGCAAAGGCCTGTTGTTCAACCGAAAAAAGCCACTGCATGACCATATCGTGGCCAGCACCCCGGGCCTGAGGGGCGCCATCATGGAACGTGTGGAACCGGCCCTTGCCGCCTGGCGCCATGTCGCCGCCTGATCTCTGAATCTTTCGGCCACGTTAACCTTCAATTTCCTTTTTTTGTGTATGCAGGTAGGTATGGTGGTTTGGGGCTCGCTGGAATTTGGTGCTGGATGACAGAATTCTTCTTTAGATCCTGGCTTGGTACACGCTTCAGCTTTTGGCTTGCAGCGATCTTTACGGCCATCGTTATTCTGGCTGTGCCATCCCTGGCAACCAGCAAACTGAGCGACGAGGCCCGCGCCCGTGCTGAAACTTTGCTTCCTAAAATCGTGGCCGCGCGGTCATCCGATGCCCACCTGCACCTTGCGCTTCTGAAAAACCGCCTTGAAAAGGACCTCGCCCCCTATGACCGCGCTGAGGTCCTGAAAGAGCTGGTCTTCCACTATATGGACATCGCGGAACCTGATGGACTTGAAGAAGCGGCGCGGGAGACTCAGGCGCTGGCTGCCGAACTGAAGGATACGGAGCTCAAGATTTATGGCGACCTGGCTCACGCCACTTACCTTTCACTAATAGGCGAGCTGTATCAGGCACGCGACAAGATTCTTGAAACCCGGGCCTTTGCAGAGCAAGAGGGCGATGACCTTGGCGTCTTTTTCGCCGATGCAACGCTGGCAATCCTAGGCCCCGAGCTGGGCAACTTCCTGGAGGGGCTTTCCACCATGTCGCAGGCTGCACAAACGCTGCCCGACACACCGCGCGGCAACCGCATGC
The DNA here is from genome assembly GCF_001550065.1 of Kordiimonas lipolytica. The sequence goes on along the minus strand of NZ_LRUB01000002.1, from coordinate 497,624 downwards.
GCATGCTGGCCTATCTGGTGCTGGCCTATACATATTCGGGCGTAGATGAAATTGACGCCATTATCGAAAACTATAGCAACGCGCTGGAGATTTCCGAGAAAGAAGGCATTGCCTTTGACCGCGAAAGCGCGCTTTTCAATATCGCCTCTACACTGAATAACCTGAAAGAAAACCAGCTTGCGAAGCAGTATTATCGGGGCCTTGAGAAAGTCATTGAGCAAACCGGTCGGGACTCCGGACACTATTATGTATTGTTCGGCCTTGCCTGGATTGCCTATGACGAGGAAAACTACGAAGAAAGCATAACGCTGGCAAAGGAAGCGCTGAACAATTATTCAAGCGATTCCGGCTTCGATACCTCTTTCTATGACCTGCTGGCTGTCAGCTACGCCCGACTGGGAGACGCAGAAACCGCCAAATCCTACCAGAAGATGGTACAGGACTTCTACAAGGAGCACCCCGACTACAGCCAGGATGGCCCCAGCGGGCAGGACATGCTCACCAGCGCCTATATTCTTCAGGCGGAAGGCAGATATGAAGAAGGTTTTGAGCTCCTGAACAAAGCGCGCCGGGAACTTCTGAACTCCCAGTTCAATCAGTTCCAGAGCAGCATCACAGATTTGCGGTCCAGCCTGGAGACCATGCTGGCGAAACAAAAAGCCGAAGCAGCACTCGCGGACGCCGAAGAAGCCTACACCCGGCTTGCCATCGCACTCGCGCTTTTGGTGGCCATTGCGGCGGTGACCGTTCTGGTAATGCAGCAGCGCCACAACCGGGCATTGAAGCGCAGCATGCTTCAGGCAGAAGCGGCCAACCAGGCCAAATCAGAATTCCTGGCGAACATGAGCCATGAGCTCAGAACGCCCCTGAACGCGATCCTCGGCTTTTCAGAGATGATGGAACATGAGGTCTTCGGCAAGCTGGGCGCGCCGCAATATGAAGAATATGTCGACCATATCAATGAAAGCGGCAAGCTTCTTCTCGATATCATCAACGATATCCTCGATCTGTCGAAAGTGGAATCGGGCCGACTTGTCCTGAAGGAACAGCCGGTCGATATCAGCGCATTACTTGACGATATCTCCAAACTGATGACGCCAAGGGTTACAGCCAAAAACATCACTCTGGAAACTCATGTTCCTGCAGACCTACCGATCCTGCACGGGGACAGGCGGCTCTTTAAGCAGGTCCTTCTGAACGTAGTTGGGAATGCTACCAAATTCACCAATGCGAATGGCCATATCAACATGCGGGCGGGAGTTGACAAGGACAACTGCCTCTATGTTGCGGTTGAAGACAACGGCATCGGCATGAGCCCGGACGAAGTGGTGATCGCCCTGACGCCCTTTGGGCAAGCCGGATCAACCATGACACGCAGCCACGAAGGCACAGGCCTTGGCTTGCCACTGGTGAAAAGCCTGATGGAACTGCACGGCGGGGAACTGGACATCGCGTCGGAAAAAGGTGTGGGCACAACGGTGACCATGCGCTTCCCGGCGTCGCGCACGCTCGCAAGCATGCGCTCCAAAGCCGCCAGCTAACTGCTCAGACTAGAAATAGAAGCGCGCACCAAAAACCAAGGCCCCTTCGCCCAGGTCATGCTCACGGCCGCTGTCTTCATACATGATGCTGAGCTCGACATTGTCGATGAACGCACTGACCCCAAGCCCCCAGTCCCATACATTCGACCGGTCCTGCCGCATGTCATAGCCAAGTCGCCCGATAAGCGTCAGTTCCGGCACGGATGGGATCGGCACTTCAAGGTCCGAGTAGACATAAAAGCTGTCGCGGTCTGGGTCGCTCCAGCGGCCATCCGGCGCGTAAGCTACACCGCCGCGAATGAAGGCCAGGCCAAAGTCCCGCGCCATGGTTGCCTTGAACTCGGGGAAGAAACGACTGTTGCCATCACCGTGAAAGCTGTCGAGCTCTGCCGAGAAATCATAGATGTATGTACCGGTGTCCATCTGGTAACCGGCATAAAACTCGGCCTTGGTTTCGCCGGCAAAGCCGTCCCCAAGGATGCCACCCACAACGCCGCCGTAAAAACCGCTATCATGAAAGGCGCCCACGGAGGCCACAAGGACAGGGTCCTTGTCAGAAAGGCTCAGCCCCCTATCGCGATAGTCGCTCAGAACGCCGACATAGCCGTCAATCGCAAGACTTTCATCGTCTTGCGCGGTGGCTGCGGTTGAGGCCGCCAGCAATAATCCAAGGCAGCTGATTGTCTTTTTCATTTTTTAGTCCTCGATGCTGTCACTAATCAGTAGTTGCGGATCAAGCCGCACATTTTTCCAGTTCACCCGCCAGTCCACATGGGGGCCACTCGCGCGTCCGGTGGCTCCGATGGTGCCGATCAGGTCACCCTGGTGTATCCAGGCGCCCTCTTTAACATCCACGCTGTTCATATGAAACAGGGTGGAGGTAACGCCAAACCCGTGGTCGATGATCACGATACCGCCTTCCAGAAGAAAATCAGGCACTGCGAGCCGCACAACACCTCCCGCCGGGGCATGGACCGGCGTGCCAGTGGGCCCCGCGATATCCAGACCGTAATGGGGGCTTCTGGGCTTGCCGTTCAAGATGCGCTGACTGCCGTAGAAGCCGGAGAGCCGACCTTCAGCGGGCCGGATGAACCCCCGCGACCAATGCATATTGTCCGCCAGGAAGCTGCGGGCCTCACGCACCTTCCCGGTTTCTACCTTACGGCGTTCGCGCCATTCAGGCGGCGGCGTAACCGTTTTGGGCGGCAGGCCGTCAACGCGTTCGATATCGAATTCGCGTTTCTCGATCCTGAGCGTACGTTCCTCGCGCTTGCCGTCGCGGTGCAGGATCACAAGCGATGCCGTTGGCCCCTCATCCCGACCAAAGCCGAAAACAAAATGACCTTCCTGGCCAACCTTCACGGGCTCGCCGTTAAGGCTCATTTCACTGCCTGGGGAAAGCTGCCCCCAAACAAGGCCGCCCTGCACCAGCTGCCCCTGCAGCTCAACCGCGTGCACGAGCGGCGACAGCACGGTGAACAGAAGGACGGCAACACATATTTGGACAATCTTGATCATGAGACCCTGTTTCTCTTGTGAAGACGGCAAAAGTTGGGCATTTGCCGCCGATTTTTAAAGTAGCGAGCCCTGTCGGTCATCGCCGCCCGGCGTTTTTGCTTTAGGCTTTTTCTTTGGCGCAGGCTTCGGCTTTTGAACCGGCTTGGGCGCGTCGCCACCAAGAACCTGCATGTCGCTGGTGCCATCCGCGAAGCGCACGGTCACCTGATCCCCTGCAGCAAGGCTTGCCGCTTTCGAAACCGGTGTCCCACTTGCGTCCTCCACCAGTGCGTAGCCGCGCTCAAGCACCCGCTCATAGCTCAGGCTGTCCAGCATCCGGCCACTGGCTGCAAGGCGCGATCCCAGATCTTCCAGCTTCCGGGCATAGGCTGGCGTCAACCGTTTTGATGTGCTTTCCAGTTCCTTACCCCTGAAGGTCACAAGCTGCTTCAAGCGCCCCACGCTCAAGCCGCCCACAAGACGATTGAGCTGAATGGATTTTTGCTGCACAGCCGCCACAAGACCGCGCGGCAAACGGTCCGACAGATCATCGAAGCGCTGCTGCGCCAGCCCCAGGATATCACGCGGGCTTGGCAGACCACGGGCAAGGCCGCGCAGGCGTTCTTCCCGGTCCCGCAGCATGGTTACCCTTAGTCCTGCAAGGCGGCGCCCAAGGTCTGCCACCGTGAAGCGCAGGTCTTCACGCACCGGCACGGCCTTCTCTGCCGCCCCTGTCGGCGTTGGCGCGCGCAGGTCAGACGCATAGTCAATCAGCGTGGTGTCAGTTTCGTGCCCCACGGCGGATATCAGCGGAATATCACTCTCTGCCGCGGCACGTACCACGGCTTCTTCGTTGAAGGACCACAGGTCCTCGATCGAGCCACCACCGCGCGCCACGATCAGAAGGTCCGGCCGTGGGATGTCGCGCGAACCGTCGATAGCATTGAACCCTTTGATCGCATTGGCCACCTGGTCCGCGGCACCTTCGCCCTGCACCAACACAGGCCAGACCAGCACATGGCGTGGGAAACGGTCATTCAGGCGGTGCAGGATATCGCGGATGACTGCGCCCGTAGGTGACGTGACCACACCAATCACCTGCGGCAGGTAGGGAATCGGCTTCTTTCGCGCTGGATCGAACAGGCCCTCAGCCGCTAGCTTCTTCTTGCGTTCTTCCAGAAGCGCCATCAGCGCACCCGCGCCTGCGGGCTCCATATGCTCCACCACCATCTGGTATTTGGAGCGCGCCGGGTATGTTGTCAGCTTGCCGGTACAGATGACTTCAAGTCCGTCTTCCGGCTTGAAGGCAAAGCGCCCAGCCACACCACGCCAGCAGACACCATCCAGCACGGCTTTATCATCCTTCAGCGCGAAATAGAGATGCCCTGAAGCCGGGCGCTTGACGCCTGAAAGCTCAGCGCGCACGCGCACATAGCCGAACTGGTCCTCAACCGAACGCTTCAAGGCGCCCGAAAGTTCCGAGACGCTATATTCAAAGACGTTGCGTGCGCCTGATGGCGCGCCAGCTGGCGTGTCGTCATTCGACATTGCCGCGATGCTCCCTTACTTTTTTGCCGCACCTGATGGATTTGCCCCAGTTCAGGCTTGAGTGCTCAGGAACCTATGATACAAGGGGGCAGCCTTCAAGCAACCATCATATGACTGGATAAAAAATGAACATTCTCGTCATCGGCTCAGGTGGCCGCGAACATGCCCTTTGCTGGAAAATTGCCCAGAGCCCGTTGGTGGATACGCTCTATTGTGCGCCCGGTAACGGCGGCATCGCCGATGTAGCTGCCTGCGTACCGCTGGACGCCAAAGACTTTGACGCTGTGATCAGTTTCTGCCGCGAGATGGCGATTGATTTTGTCGTGGTCGGCCCCGAGGACCCACTGGTCGCAGGCCTTGTGGATGCACTGACGGAGGCCGACATCCTGGCATTCGGCCCCACCGCAGGGGCCGCGCAGCTTGAAGGCTCCAAAGGCTTCACCAAGGACGTGTGCGCCAAATATGACATCCCTACCGCCGCCTATGGCCGGTTCAAATCGGCTGCAGACGCGAAGGCCTATGTTGAAAAACAGGGTGCCCCGATTGTCGTGAAGGCAGATGGCCTTGCGGCGGGTAAGGGCGTCATCCTGGCGCAAACAGTTGAAGAAGCCTTTGCTGCTATCGACGATATTTTCGGCGGCGCTTTTGGTGATGCCGGTGCCGAAGTGGTGGTAGAAGAATTCCTGACCGGCGAGGAAGCCAGCTTCTTCGTGCTGTGCGACGGGCAAAACACGCTGGCGCTGGCAACCGCCCAGGATCACAAGGCCGTGGGCGAAGGCGATACAGGCCCCAACACCGGCGGCATGGGCGCCTACAGCCCGGCACCGGTTATGACAGACGATATGTGCGACCGTGTGATGAATGAGATCATCAACCCCACCGTCAAGGCCATGGCCGACATGGGCCATCCCTTCCGGGGTGTGTTTTTCGCAGGGCTCATGATTACAGCAGAGGGCCCGAAACTGATCGAATATAACGTACGCTTCGGCGACCCTGAGTGCCAGGTGCTGATGTCCCGGATGAAAAGTGATTTCGTTCCGCTGCTGCTGGCAAGCGCCAAGGGCGAATTGGACGACTGTACAGTAGAATGGCGCGATGATGTAGCGCTGACCGTGGTGATGGCCACCAAGGGCTATCCCGGCAGCTACCAAAAGGGCGATGAGATCAGCGGCATCAAGGCAGCCGAACGGAAAACCGGCGCCACCGTGTTCCATGCGGGCACCAAGCTTGAAGAAGGTATCCTGGTGGCAAACGGTGGCCGTGTGCTGAATGTGACAGCCCTTGGCGCAACTGTGACCGAAGCGCAGAAAACAGCCTATGAAGCTGTCGACACCGTGAACTGGCCCGGTGGCTTCTGTCGCCGCGACATCGGCTGGCGGGCGGTTGAGCGCGAAAAGGCCCAGTAGCCCCTATCCAAAACACACAAAAGCCGGCCTCAGAAGCCGGCTTTTTAAATTGCTGCATTGCCACGCAAAAGCGCCTTAATCGTCTTTGTCTTTGCCTTTCGAGCGCACTTTGAAAGGCGGGAAGACAATACTGACGCGCGTGCCGACACCGGGCTGGCTGTCAATCGTCATGGTGGCGCTAAGCTTTTCTGCAAAAGCAGAGATCAGCGGCAAGCCAAGACCCGACCCTTCGTGACGGCGGCTGAGGCTGCTGTCCACCTGGCCGAACGGGCGTTTTGCGATCTTGATCTCCTCCCCCGTCATGCCGATGCCCGTATCTTCAACACTGAGGCACAGACCACCGGGGGCCGTTTTCTCAAGTTTCATCACCACACTGCCGCCAGGTTCTGTGAATTTGATCGCATTCGACAGAAGGTTGAGGGCGATCTGCTTGATCAGCCGATCATCAGCCTCCAGAAGAATGTCATCGTCAAATTCATAGCTCAGCTTCAGTTCCGCCTCGCGGGCGCGCTGCTGCACCAGGTTGATGCACATCTCAAGGTTTTCAAGCGGGTCAACCCAGGTCAGGTAGGCTTCAAGGCGTCCAGCTTCCACCTTCGACAGGTCAAGGATGTCGTTGATGATTGACAAAAGGTGCGTGCCGCTTTCGTGAATATCCTTGGCATATTCAGCGTATCGCGGTGTCCCCAAAGGGCCGATCATCTCTTCCTTGATGATCTCCGCAAACCCAAGGATCGCGTTCAGGGGCGTTCTCAGCTCATGGCTCATGTTCGCGAGAAACTCAGACTTGGCGCGGTTCGCGAGTTCGGCTGAATCCTTGCTGCGCTGAAGCTCCTGTGCCTGCGTCAGATCTTCAGTGACATCCCGACCAATCATCAACAGCATCGGCTCTTCGTCGCGCTCGATCTTTTGCGCAAACAGTCGGAAATGACGGATCAGGTTGCCACGCGTTTTTACTGTGGTGGGCACGTCAGTCATCGAAGCATTCATCTTCAGTTCCTCGACAAAGCGGCCAAGGAACGTAGTATCTGCCCAGATATCCAGCTCAGCCGATGTCTTGCCGATCACATCATCGCGCCGACGCCCAAAAACATTCAGGAATGCCGGGTTCACATCCAGTATCTTCCCGTCCACGAGGCTTGATATGATCATCACCTCGGGCGTCAGGTTGAAGATGTTGCGGAACTTGCGTTCAGATTGGGCGTAGGCCTGTTCGGTTTCACGCTTGTCGGTGATATCGGTCAGCGATGCTGTGACCGCCGGTTTTCCTTCCCATATGATCTGGGCTGCGCGAAAGGAACACCAGCGAACCTCACCATCCGCCCTCAGTATCCGGGCTTCATAGCTATCAGGCGCATCACCGCCCCCAATGCGCTGGGCGTAATAGTCTTCGATCCGCTTATAGTCTTCGGGGTGAAGCCAATGTTCCATCGGCTCTTTCAGCATGTCTTCTTTCGGGCCTTCGAAGCCCATTAGCCTTCGCAAGGCCTCATTGACAAAAAGGACCTCTGCTTCGCGGCGTACGATCACGCCTTCCGTCAGCAAATCCATTACTGCGGAGAGGTCGTCAGACGACGTTACGCCCTGGTCTGTGTCCAAGTGCGCCTCCTTCGGCTGGCCCTTTTTGTTCTGAAAACTGGTCGTCACCCTGAATCCTCACAACTGGTTCACCAGAAATCATAGATTCAGGGCAGAAAATTGCAATGACAATGGTTACTTAAGTTCATTTGCCTGACAGGCTTTATCATTGAACAGAATGCCCAGTAACCATCTGTTATTGAACATGAATAGTTACCGACATGCCGTCTTCGAGGACATCCGCAGGATGCAGGACCACGGTTTCCCCGTCAGTTAGTCCACCCATTATTTCAGCCTCGCGGTCGTTCATGCGACCAACTTCAACTTCGGTCAGCACTGCCGTATCGTCGATGATACGGAAAACCGCCCAGCTTTCGCCCTTGCGAAACAGGGCGCTTGTGGGCACCTGGAGGACATTCTCCCCTTCCCACAAAATGATGCGTGGCTCGACACGGAACCCATGCCCGAGCTGGCCCAGTTGTTCCCGTGACGCATCGTCAAAATCGATGATTATGTTCACCCGCTGCTCTTCAATGCCGAGCGCCGAAAACTTTGTGAATCCTTTGGGCTCCACCAGACGCACATGGCCCGACAGTGGCTCACCACCCCAGCCTTCCACCATCACGTGCGCACCGGGCTTAACTTGTACTGCCTGATGCGACAGAAAGTCTGCCACGATTTCAATGTCTTGCGGGTCGCCAAGTTCCAGAAGCGGGGTTCCGACAGCGACAACACCTTCGCTTTCATGGCTTAGCGCCAGAACAGCTCCGCTAATCGGCGCATTGATCTGCACCACACCGCCACCCGCGCCGTCTGCCTGGTCCGGCCCAATGAGCGCGGCTTCCGCCACCGCGACATCGGCCCGGCGCATACGGACGCTGGATTTGGCAGTATCAAGCTGGGCAGCCGCCGTTCGGAACGCGAGCTGCGCGCGGTCAAGAGCTGCCGGGCTAGCCGTATTGCTGGCCACCAGCGTTTCTGTGCGTTTGATTTCAGCTTGCGCGTAATCCACCTCGGCCTCTGCCTTGCTGACGCTGGCCTGCGCAAGTTCAAGCGCCGCGCGCGCGGCTTCCACTGCGGCTTCCGCCTCTTTCTGGCGGCGTTCGTCAAGGAAGGCAGGGCCTGAGGGCAGCATAGTCGCCAGAAGCGTTTCACCGGCAACCACACGGTCACCCACTTCCGGCTCAAGCCGCAGCACCCGCCCGGCAATCGGTGCCGAAACCACATAAAGTTCCTTCACCCGCGTGCGGCCATCATCCGTGATTGAAATCTGCATTGGCCCACGTGACGCGGCTCCCGCTTCCACATGCAAGGGTTCAGGCCGGAAAGCGAATATCAGAAACGCCAGGACAAGTGCCCCCATGGCGGTAAACATGATTGTGCGCGCACGCGGTGCAGCCATTTTATTTTCCTCTCCGTTCACGCTTTATCATTATTCGCGCGTTTTCAGGGCCATAACCAAATTCAGCTTGGCCACTTGTCTTGCAATCACGGCGGCAGATACGACCGCTGCCAGAATAATCACGGTCGTCGCATATGCAAACGACCAGTTGGAAACTGTTGTCGGAACGCGGAACAGCTCGCTGCTCATGCTCGAATGGATAAAGAGCGCAAGCTGATACCCCAGGAAGGCACCGATCGGCAGCGCCAGGAAGGTCAGCACCGCCAGTTCACCCAGAAGGACGGCATTCACTTCGCCAACCGTGAAACCAAGGACGCGCAAGCTCGCAATCTCTCGCTGGCGCTCATAAAAGGATATGCGCGCACCTGAAAAAACCACGCCGATGGCGATCAGGCTAGCAAAGAGCGAGTTGAAGAAGGTCATGGTGCCCATGGTTTCATCCATCGTGTCAGCCATGGACTTCCGCGACGACTGGTTCGTCGACACTGCCGCCACTGTGGGCATATCCTTCAGCAGGCTGTAGATTCTGTTCTGCTCGCGCGCATCCACCATCAGATAAGCTCCTGACACGCGGTCGCCTTCCCGCAACAGCGCCGACAGGTCATCGATATCCATATAGGCGGGTGTGCCCAGATAGGTGGGCACCACCTTCATCACCGGCAGACGTTCTGATTTCCTCAGCCCATCCTTGAAATCAATCGTCACCATATCACCTGGTTTTGCAGCAAGCGCTGTTGCCAGGCTGTCGGATAAGGTCACCCCACGGGGGGCGGGATTGACAGCCTGGTCATTCTCATTGATCAACACATTCAGATCAGCGTTCTGCACCACCCCCATCACCCCCTGGTGGCGATAACGGTGGCCATATTTGATAGTTGAAGGCGCGGACAGGAAAGGTTCCGCTGCGATCACGCCGTCTAGCGCCATCAGGTCATTGATAACCACCGGGTCCTGTTTTTCGGTGAAAGCAACCGTAAGATCCTGCCGGCTGACAAGTTCGAACTGTGTCGCGATCATGAGGTTAACCGCATCCTGGCCACTTTGCGCACCGATCATGATAGCCATGCCCATGGCCACCCCAAGGCAGGTCAGGGACGAACGGCCGGGCCAGCGCGCGATGTGACGCACAATCATGCGCATCCCCTGGTCCATCCAGCGCGCCCTTGAGGCGAACGAGCCAAGCTTGCTGTAGTCGGTCGGGGGCGGCGGCGCCATGGCAACCGCAGGCCTGAGCGAAATGGTCTTCCTGACAGCCAGCAGCACACCAAGCACGCCAGCAACGACAGCGAACACAGCCGCCCGCAGATAAATCCCCACACCGGGATCGAAGATCAAAATCGGGAACTTGTAAAAGTCCTGATAGATGCTGGCCATGCCGCCCCCCATGCGGTATCCCGCAAACCAGCCCCCGAGCACGCCAAGAAGCACGATGATTCCAGCAAAACGCAAATAGTGCCAGACAATCGCCGCCGGGCGGTAACCGAAAGCCTTCATCAGGCCGATCTGTTCGCGCTCCTGCTCCACGATCCGGGTCACCACCATATTCAGCAAAAAAGCGGCCACCCCCAGGAAGATCGGCGGCAACAAGCCGCCAAGCGTATCAAGCTGGGTAAACTCGCTTTGCAGGAATTCGTCCGACAGCTGATCGTCACGGTGGTAGGCGCCGATACCGCCATAGCGGTCCAAAACAACGTCGATTTTTGCCAGCACTTCAGGCACGCTGGCGCTGCGATCCAACAGAAAGACAGCTTCATTGAAGGCGCCATCCATATTGTAGGCATGCCCCAGTGCCTCATACCCCATCCACATGATGGCATAGCGCCGGGCATTGGGGATCATTTCGCCAGGCGCGATCGAGTAGATAAACTCAGGCGCCAGCGCAATGCCGGAAATCTTGAGCGTTCGCCTGACACCATAGAGCGTCGCCGCGATCTGATCACCCACACGCAGATTGTGAGCTTCGGCGAAGTCGTCCGCTATCACCACCTGCTCGGAACTATGCTCGGGCAGGCTTCCAGCCTTGAGGTAAAGCGAGTTGATACGCGGCATCCGGCCATCCGGCAGGGACACGATTTTTGCACGCACAGGCTCCGCCTCAAGCGGCATATCCAATATCCCGCCCACAGCGATGCGGCCTTCGGCAAGCCGCACGCCAGGGATGTTCTTCAGATGCTCCAGCTCCTGCAGGGGCGCGCGACGCGCGGGCGCCCAAACGTCAGCCATGGCGTAGCGGCTATAGTATGCCGTCAGCGTATCCTTGAGTGATGCCAACGTGCCATTCATCATCACATAGATGGCCACCCCGCACCCCAGCACAAGGCTGACGGCCAGCACCTGGCCCCACATCAGATTGATGTCGCGCAGGAGCTTGCGGTTCAGTGGCTTGAAAAGCGTGATGAGACGGCTGCGGATCATAGATGGATATCCTCCGGCTTGGCGCGCGTCTCGTTAACCACTTCGCGGTCGATGCTGCCATCCTTGAAATGCAGCACCCGGTGCGCCAGCGGCGCAATGCCCTGGTGGTGGGTCACCATCAGCATGGTGGTGCCAAGTTCCTCCACGACACGGTTCAGCGCATTCAGCACTTTCAGGCTTGTTGTCGAATCAAGTGCCCCGGTTGGTTCATCGCAGAACAGCACACTAGGGCGCTTTGCGATGGCGCGCGCAATGGCCACACGCTGCTGCTCGCCGCCCGAAAGCTCGCTGGGGAAATGCTTGAGCCGCTCGCCAAGGCCAACCAGATGAAGCGCGTCTGCGGCCTTCAGCGGATGGGCCGCGATTTCGGTCACCAGTTCCACGTTTTCCTCGGCCGTTAGCCCGGGCATCAGATTGTAGTTCTGGAAAACGAACCCGATATTGTCACGCCGATAGCTGGTGAGTTCCCGGTCGGTCATGGTGGTCAAATCATTGCCCTTATAGAGAACGTGTCCGTCCGTTGGCGTGTCAAGCCCGCCAAGGATGTTCAAAAGGGTGGATTTGCCGCTGCCGGATGGCCCAAGAAGAACGATCACTTCGCCCATCTCGATTGTCAGGTCCACACCCCTGAGCGCGCGCACCTGGGCCGAGCCTTCCCCATAAATCTTGGTCAAGCCTGTAACTTCAAAGCATGTCCCGGAATTCAGCATCTGGCCCCATTCTGAATCTTCCATACCATAGCAGACTTAAAGCATGGCATTCACCTGCTAAAGACGACGAAAAGTCGCACAAAGTTCGCCCCTTTTTCCGCTTTCCCCTTAAAATTAATGCCGTGACAAACTATATCTTATTAGTATATATGGGAAACCATAGAACAAGTGGCATAAGCCACGATATATAAGTGGCATAAGCCACACAATAACGACAAGTGACGCAAGTCACACAGAAAAAACGCGAGGATGACGTGAGGAAGATTCTTAAGATTGCCGCACCTGGAATGGTGCTGGCGGCTGCCATTGGTTCTGTTATGGTACTTGCTGCAGCCAAAGATGCCCCGGAAAAGAAACAAGAAGCGCCGCGACCCGTTTCGCTGCACGTTGACGAAGTACGTGCAGAGCGCGTTGCCTTGTCTGTGCGCACACAGGGCGAGGTTCGCCCGAAAACAGAGGTAGACCTGACACCACAAGTGTCGGGGCGCATCATTTCGATTTCAGAGTCGTTTGCTGAAGGCGCCGGGTTTCATGCAGGCGACACACTGATCCAGATTGATGACTCAGATTACCGCCTGGCAGTAACCAGCGCGGAAGCCCGGGTTGCTGAAGCCCGCGTAAGGCTTGAGCAAGAGCTCGCAGATGCGCGCATCAAGAAAAAGCAGTGGCAGGATTGGGTTAAGGATGGCGAGCCAACGCCCCTCGCCCTGAACCAGCCACAGGTTGCCGAAGCCCAGGCGAAATTGCGTGCAGCTGAAGCTGACCTTGAAAAAGCCAAACTGAATTTGGACCGCACCCAGATCAAGGTGCCTTTTGCGGGCCGCGTTCTGGAACGCAAGGTCGGTGTTGGCCAATTCGTGAATGTCGGCACTGAACTGGGCCGCGTGTTCGCAACAGATAAAGTGGAAGTTCGCCTGCCGCTGACCGATAGCCAACTGACTGAGCTTGACCTGCCACTTGGCTTCGTCGCAACCGCTGACAACGCGCCCGCTGTGACTTTCAGCGCGACAATGGGCGGTGAAGCTCACACTTGGACGGGCCGCATTGTGCGCACCCATGCCTCGGTGGATCAACAAACCCGACTGATGTATGCGGTCGCCGAAGTATTGGACCCTTATGGCCTTTCAGTAGACGAAAAAGGCATGCCAATGGCTGTCGGCCTGTTTGTCAATGCCGAGATCAAAGGGGTTGTGCCACAGAATGCTCTGGTGATGCCTCGCGACGCTCTCAGGAGCGAAGACAAGGTCTATGTGATCAAAGACAACAAGCTTGAAATCAAGACTGTCGAAGTCCTGTCGACATCTGTGGATCGTGTCTTTGTGTCGGCAGGCGTGGCGCCTGGCGATAAAGTTGTCACGTCGCCTGTCCGCGCCGCGTATGAAGGTATGGCTGTACAGGCCATCGAGCGTAGCGCACAGAACCTAGATAACGCGTCGCGTTAAGAGGGGGCCAGCATGAATAAGCTTATTGAATGGTGGGCACGCAATTCCGTTGCTGCCAACCTGCTGATGATCGGTATCTTCTTGGCCGGTATCGTTGGCTACTTCTCCATGGAACGGGAAATGTTCCCGACCGTCCGTTTTCCTGGTCTGCAAATCGAAGTGGCCTGGCCTGGCGCCAGCCCCGTTGAGATTGAGGAACAGATTGTCGCGCGGGTCGAGGAATCGGTTCGCGACCTGGATAACATCCAGTGGGTGCGGTCAACGTCCCAGGAAGGTTTCGGCGGCATCTACATCCTTGCGGAAGAGAATGTCGACTTCACCCAGTTCATGAACGACGTGAAGATCCGGGTCGATTCCATTTCCAGTTTCCCACGTGACATTGAACCTCCTCGGGTTCAGCAGTGGGTCAACAGGGACGAATATATCCGCATTGCAGTACACGGTGACCTTGGGGAACGTGAACTGAAACGGCTGGCTGAAAAGCTACGCCGTGAAGCGGCTCAGCTTGATGCCGTGAACCTTGTTGAACTGTTTGGCGTTCGCAACGAAGAAGTCTCAATCGAGGTGAGCGAAGAGCAGCTTCGCCGCTACAACCTGAGCTTTGCCCAAGTTGCCAACGCAATCCGCAATAACTCGTTGAATTCTTCAAGCGGCACGGTTCGCACCAGTGCCGGTGAGTTCAATATTACGACGCGGAACATGGCTGACAACAAGCATGACTTCGCTTCCATCATTGTTCGCCAAACCAATGACGGTGGCACCATTCGCGTTGGCGACGTGGCAACCGTTATTGACGGGTTCGAGGATAATGAAATCCTGGCAACCCTGAACGGTGAGCCTGCTGTGCTTCTGCAGGTAATGACCACAGAAACCATGGACATCGTGACGGCGTCACAGTCCGTGAATAAATGGATCAAGGAGCGTACAGAAAGCCTGCCCACGGGTGCGAAACTGACACTCTGGACCGACAATAACGAAGCCTTCCAGGGGCGGATGGAAACCATCGGCGGTTCTGCCTTCTGGGGTCTCATCCTCGTTCTGATCGTGCTGATGCTCACTCTGCGGCCCATTGTGGCCTTCTGGGTATCCATCGGTATCGCCACCGCTTATGCGGGTGCATTCGTGTTCCTGCCAGCGCTTGGTGTTTCCATCAACATGCTGTCCACCTTTGCCTTCCTTCTGGTGTTGGGGATTGTGGTTGATGATGCGATCGTCGTAGGTGAAAGCATTCACTCTGAAAGCCAGAAAACCGGAGGCGGCATAACCGCTTCTGTATTCGGCACACAGCTTGTGGCCAAACCGGTGATTTTCGCCGTTTTGACCACCATCATCGCTTTCCTGCCCTGGGTTGCCGTCGGTGGCAACACCGCTGAATTCACGCGGCACATTACCTGGGTTGTGGTAACGGCGCTGACCTTCTCGCTGGTTGAATCGCTCTTGATCCTGCCGGCTCACCTGTCGCACCTGAAACCCCGCACCAATCTGGGTCGTTTCAGCCGCTTCCAAAAGAAGATTTCCGGTGGCATCACCAACTTCGCCCAACGCCATTATCGCGGCATCGGCGAGTGGGCTGTAAATCGCCGGTATCTGACGTTCTCTATCTTCATCTTTGTCCTGATCGTCGGCTTCGCGCTCAACAGCCTAGGCTATATCAAGCAAGGCTGGGATCCGGAATTCGATAGCGACGAAATCAGGGTCAATGTGACCATGCCGGAAGGGGCGTCCTATAATCGGGCACTGGAAATCCTCGAACAGCTTCAGAACGCCGAAAAGGCTCTGGTGGAAGAGGTTGAACAGCTGAGCGATGGGGAAGGCCACCTTATTGAGAACTGGTATACCCGGTCTCGCCGTGACAGCGTTCTGGCGATTGTGAAGCTGGCTCCACCAGAAAAACGGGAGATGACGACAAAAGAGGCTGCTATCCGCCTTCGCGAACTGATGGGCGATGTACCTGATGCCAAGTCTGTTTCCGTGGAATACCAGGACGGCAACAACAGCCCGGGCTTTGAGCTGTCGGTTCGTCACCCTGACCTCGACATCCTGCGCGATGCGGTTGACGATCTTGAATCACAGCTGCGCACTTATGATGCCCTCTATGATGTGCGGAACAACCTTTCCGGTGCGTCTGAGGAAATCCGCCTTGAACTCAAGCCCGGCGCCGAAAAGCTTGGCCTGACACTTGCGGATGTATCGACACAGGTTCGCCAGGCATACTATGGCGTTGAAGCACAGCGCATCCCACGTGAGGGCCAGGACGTAAAAGTCATGGTTCGCTATCCACGGGAAAGCCGTCGCACCATTGAAAGCCTGAAA
The DNA here is from genome assembly GCF_001550065.1 of Kordiimonas lipolytica. The sequence goes on along the minus strand of NZ_LRUB01000002.1, from coordinate 481,772 downwards.
GATTTCCGTGTTCGGACGTCTGATGGTAAAGAGGTGCCGCTGCTGGCAATTGCAGATCTCGAATATGCCCCAGGCATTACCGCGATCAACCGCTGGAACATGAGCCGTGCGGCCCGTGTCAGTGCCGATCTCAAGACAAGCGTTCGTGATGACATCATGAAGGACCTTGAGAAAAATTTCTTCCCGTCTTGGGAGAAGAAGTATCCCGGCGTGAACCGTGAGCCAATTGGCCAGGCGCAAGGACAGCAGAAATTCCTGATCGAGATCGCCAAACTGTACGGCATGGCTTTCTTCATCATGTATATGATGCTGGCGGTAGCCTTCAAAAGCTACTGGCAACCCTTTGCGATCATGATCGCGATCCCATATGCGATTGTGGGCGCATTCCTGGGCCACCTTGCAACGGACATGACACTGGGCATCTTCAGCTACTTCGGTATTGCGGCCGCTGCAGGGGTTGTGATCAACGACAACCTTGTCTTGATGGACTATTGCAACAAGCTACGCGAACGAGGCATGAAGCCAATTGAGGCGATCGTGGAAGCAGGCGTTGCTCGCTTCCGCCCAATCCTGCTGACGTCTGTCACTACTTTCGTTGGTCTGGTACCAATGATGCTGGAGCAGTCGATCCAGGCGGCCTTCCTGAAGCCGGTGGTTGTTGCACTGGCAGGCGGCGTCCTGATTGCCTTCTTTGTGACGCTTCTGATGGTACCGGCCCTGTTCGCTATCGGGCTGGACATCGGTGCCATGTTCCGGCGCCTATGGGCGGCGATAAAACGCATTTTCCAGGGCAAACCCAAGAAAGAAGCACCTGCACAGGCCGAATAGGCTGCACAGCATGGCGAAACAAAGAAAGGCCACCGGATGTCCGGTGGCCTTTCTCTTTGTGAAGCTGCCGCTAGTACCCAGCGGCAAAGGAGCCCGGTCTGCGCGGATCAGCGGCCCCCAGGATCAGGCCATCCACCGAACGGGCGAGGGACTGGGCAGAGCCAAGAACGGTATCCCAAGCTTCATTGGCCCCCGTCTTCACCTTATGCCCCATCTGCCCCAGCATGCGGCGAGTATCAACCGAATGACCCGGTTCCAGGAACAAACGGTCAGGATACCACTGGTGGTGAATGCGCGGCATGTTGACTGCGGCCTGCACATTCATGTCAAACTCCATCACATTCAGGATTGTCTGCAAAACAACTGTGATAATAGTAGACCCGCCTGGGCTGCCGGTCGCCATAACCGGCTCTCCATCCTTGAAAAGGAAAGTCGGTGTCATGGAACTCAAGGGGCGCTTGCCCGGCTCGATGGAATTGGCTTCCCCACCCAGCAAGCCATAGCCGTTCGGCATACCCGGCTTAGCAGAAAAATCATCCATCTCGTTGTTCAGCAGGAACCCCGCACCTGGCACCGAATGACCGTTGCCGTAGGTGTAGTTCAGCGTGTAGGTGTTGGAAACCATGTTGCCTGCCTTGTCCATCACCGAGAAATGCGTGGTATCGTTGCTTTCTTCCGGAAGGTTTTGCGCGGGTGCGATTTCTGTCGAGGGTGTTGCGCGATCGAGATTGATCTTGCCCCTGATATCAGCTGCGTATTCTTTGCTGGTTAGCGTCTTGACCGGCACATCGAAATAGTCCGGGTCTCCCAGATATTTTGAACGATCCGCATAGGCATATTTCATGCTTTCCGTCAGCCGGTGAATATAGGCCGCACTATTATGGCCAAGCGATTTCATGTCCCAGCCTTCCAGAACATTCAGCATTTGTATCACATGCACTCCGCCAGACGATGGCGGCGGCATGGAAACAATCTGATACCCGCGGTAACTGCTCGTGAGTGGCGTACGCTCGACCACGCGATATTTCTTCAGGTCTTCATGGGTCATGATGCCGCCCTGCGCCTCCATTGCCGAGATGAGCTTGTCGGCAACCGGGCCTTCATAAAACCCGGCAGCACCCTTGGCTGCGATAATTTTCAGCGTTTCTGCCAGATCAGGCTGGCGGAAAATCTCCCCAGCTTCATAAAGGGAGCCATCCGGCTTAAAATAGTTTTTGGCGCTTTCCGGGTCTGCCTTCAGGCGCTTTGCATAGCGCCCGAGCGACTCATTCAAAGCCCATGTCATCGGGAAGCCCTCTTCCGCAAGTCTGATAGCCGGGGCCATCACATCCGCGAGGGACATGGTGCCGTATTTCTCAAGGGCTGTCGTCAGGCCCATCACTGTCCCTGGGACACCACTGGCCTTCATCGTGTATTGTACGAGATTGTCATCTACATCGCCGTTTTCATCGAGGAACATATCCCTGTGGGCCGCCGCGGGCGCCATCTCGCGGTAATCCAGCGCTATCACCCGGTCTTCCGCCCGAAGGTAGATCATCATGAAGCCGCCGCCACCCAGGTTACCGGCCTGTGGGTGGGTAACGGCCAAGGCAAACCCCGTGGCCACCGCCGCATCCACCACATTACCGCCCTTTTCAAGGATTTCTCTGCCTGCTTCAGAAGCAAAAGTCTCCTGGCTCACCACCATCCCGTTCCGGGCTATGGTTGGGTGAAACTGGGTGTCATAAACAATGATAGGGGCACTTGTGTCGGCCCAAGTGGCACTAGCCATCACCCCAAACGCGGCTACCAGGGCCACAAAAATACGCAGCATACGCATACAAAACTCCCTCTGATACGGCTGTCCCGTATATTTGACGAACTTCCCAGATGTGTTGGGAGTGTATCGTTCAATGCCGCAGCCCGTCAATCGCAGCACTAGGACAGCGCCAAGACACTTGCAGGGTTCGCTCTGATGGGGCAGGTTTCTGCTAGCGCGAACAGCCCGCACAAGCTCGTCCAAGGGAGGAACCAGGGTGAAAGAAAAACTGGCACATCTATATTTCGGGGCAGATCAACGGGCTCACCGCTTTCGACTGGCCTTGTTGGCATTGGATCTGCTGACAATCGCCTTTTTCATCCTGTCATCGCTGCTGGAGCGTGGCCTCGCCACGTATATCATCGACTACAGTATCGCCCTATTCCTGCTTGTGGAGTTTTCCGCCCGGCTTTATATCGCGCGCCGTAAGCTGCGCTTCCTTGTCAGCTTCAGTTCGCTCGCAGACCTGATCGTGATCTTTTCGCTGATTGCCCCGCTCTTCATCGACAACCTTGGCTTCCTGCGCGTGGTGCGCATGCTCCGCCTGATGCGCAGCTACCATATGCTGAAGACCATACGGCAGGAATCCTCCTGGTTCCGGCAGAATGAGCAGGTTATCCTTTCAAGCGTCAACCTTGCCATTTTCGTGTTTGTCATCACTGCCGTTGTGTATGTGCTAGAAGCGGGGCGGAACGCGTCCATCAACAACTATCTGGACGCGCTTTACTATACAGTTGCGACCCTGACGACCACAGGCTTTGGCGACATCACCATGGACGATACACTGGGCCGCATGGTGTCTGTGATCATCATGGTGTTTGGCGTGGCTTTGTTCCTGCGCCTGGTACAAACAATCTTCAGGCCTACAAAGGTGCAATATGCTTGCGAAACCTGCGGTCTGAACCGGCATGACCCGGACGCCGTGCACTGTAAACATTGCGGCACGACAATCAAGATCCCAACCGAAGGTGAATGGACCTGACGTTTACTCGCCTTCCGCCTTGGGCATCCGGCTGGCGGGTACAACAAACTCCAGCCGCAGGCCCGAAGGATCGCGGATCATCATATGCGTGGTGGGCCCCTGCCCCATGAATTCCGGAGCGAACTCTATGGTGACACCCTCTGTCTGCAAAAGCTTCGCATGCAGGGCATGAAGCGCTTCCAGGCTTTCCATGGTCATGGCCATATGATGCAGGCCGACATTTTTCATGCGGTTGAATGGCACGGCTTCCAACGGATTTTCCACCTGCCATAATGTAACAAACGCCTTGCCGTCGGTGACGAATATCGCTGGATAGTCAGGGTCGCCACCGGCCCGGCGCCAACCGAGCGTATCGACGAAAAAGGATGCCGACGCATCAAGTTTTGACACCGCAAGCCCGATATGATTGACCCCCAGGGTCGGCGCCTCGGCGACCACAATTGGGGCAGCGCCTGCCACCAGGAGCCAGATACCGGCCAGATAGTGCGAAATCCGCATTCTCAATTCTCCTCCAGGTCCACGAGCTTGGGATAGTTCACATCAGCTTTCGTTATAAATCCCGGTATGTCGGCTTCCCATTTGGCCTTCACTGACGCGTCATAGTTCAGGTAGAGCTTCCCATCCACGATCCGCCACTGCTCGGGGTCCCCTTTCGCTGTGTACCCACGTGCCATGGCCCAGGCGCAGTATCCACCATACTGCGGCGCATACTTTGTGGGCTCAGCCAGGAACGCATTGAGATGGTCTTCTGATGTGAACCGCCATTCTGCGCCCATATAGTCTGTCTGATATTTCTTGCTGCCTTTTTCCGCCGTGCCGTCCGTAAAATAGGACACCACATCATAGCCGCCCGCGGCCCGGTTATTAAAAATGCCGGTATAGATGGGGTCCTCCCCGGCCCAAGCGGGACGGGCTGTAACGAATATGATCGCGGCCAATAATGGTATAATGCGCTTCATGGTATGCTCCTGTCTGTGCTTTTGTTTGTCTATCAGCGGAGATGCGGAGGCGCACTTCAAGACAGCGTCAACTATTCGTGTAGTAGGCATTGGAGTTCATTCAAATTTTGTTCAGCTGGCTTGTGCAAGGCTTTTATTCATCTAAAGTTACAGGGTAGGAAGCGGGTTAAAGGGGAACCGTATGCTGCGTCGCATCAGTTGGCTCAATCTGGTCGGGCTTATAGCCTTATCCACAACCTTGGCAGCGTGTGGAGGGTCCAGCTCGCCAAGGCTGGTTCCCGTCATTCCGACGATTGTAGAGCCACCCGAACAGCCCCCGCTGGACGGAAACCCCGAAGACTTTAAAACTGAGGAATATGATCGATCCTGGGGACTTGAGGCCATCAACGCAGCCAGCGCCTATGCCAAGGGCTACACCGGCGACGGTGTCACCATCGGGCTGGTGGATTTCAATTTCAATTTCGCCTCAAATGAGGTGAACTTCCACAGTGCCAGCCGCGGCATAGACCCAGACCTACGCGCAATCTACGAAGCCCAGTTTGACAAGCCCGCATCCACTCAACCGCATGGCCAAGCCGTGGCTGTAGTGGCGGCCGGTATCAAGAACGATGCTGACACCCACGGCGTGGCCTATGACGCCGAAGTGATCGCGGTGGACTTTTTCTCGGGCGTTCGCAGCTATCAGGAGAGGTCGAACGGCATTCTCTATACCGTTTCCAACCCTTATCTTTACGCCTATGAAAATGGCGCGAGAGTGATCAACAAATCGCTTGGTTTCGATGAAGATGACGTGGTGAGCAACCTACCGGACGTGGATGAGCGCTATACCCTTGAATTTGAAACCACCGCCATCGAAGCGGGTGCGCTGATTGTCAGTTCCGCTGGCAACAACTATGATCCAGAGCCGTCACTATCAAACCTCAACGCCATTGACCGGCTTGTGGAAAGGGGCATCCTGAACAATGGCAAGGGCGCGCTGATCCTTGCGGGTTCAGTGGATGAAAACCTCGAAATTTCAGACTTCTCTGACCGTGCAGGTGACGGCATTGCCCGCTTTCACTATCTGGTTGCGCCAGGCGAAAAGATCGTTGCACCATGGAATACGGAAGCCAATGGCCCCGGGCTCTATTTTCTAAGCGGTACAAGTTTTTCCGCGCCACACATCACAGGTGCCGCGGCCCTCATCCTTGATCGCTGGCCCAGTCTGACTGGCCGTGAAGTTGCGGACATTCTGTTTGAGACAGCCACCGACCTGGGTGAAGCCGGGGTCGACAATATATACGGCCAAGGGCTTTTGAACCTGGATGCGGCACTTCAGCCTGTGGGGCAAGCCAAGGTTGCTGTCAAGGCAGGTGCGCAACCTGTCGCCGACGCCGCCATCCTGCTGGGCAGTGCTTTCGGTGACGCAGCTGGGCTGCATGCCGGGCTTAAAGACATCATGATCCTTGATAGCTACGGCCGCGATTTCCAGATGGACGCGTCAGGCCTCGTGCAGGCCAGTACCAACAAGCGTCTACTGGAGGGCGCACTGAACCTGCGGCGTGACCAGCAGGCCAGCAGCCTGGGCCTTGGCGGCATGGCGCTGAATTATTCACTGGCACGCGACAGGGACTTTGCGCCCACCTTTGCCCTGACAGGTCAGGCCGAACAGAGCTTCGATCCCACCATCGACGCCAGCTTTGAATTTACAGGCACGCTGGGCAACACGACCTGGGTCATCGGCACAGGTCGCAGCCTTACTGACGCGCTCCGGCGTCAGCCGGTGGATTACCGCACGGGACAAACCCTGTCGGTTACCGATGCAAACAGCAGCCCCTTACCTGGTGGCGGTGGCAGCTACATGGCAGTCGGCCAGCCGGTGGGCAAGAACAGCATGGTATGGGTTGGCTTGTCGCTCGATCAGGATAGCGGCACGGACCGTCATCCGGTCAAGGCCTTCAGAGACGATAGCCGCACACAGTCCGTGGGCGCACGGTTCGAACATTTCACCACCAGCGCGAGCTGGGCGCTTGAAGCCGGGCTATCGCATGAGGACAGCAGCGTGCTCGGCAGTCGGTCAGCAGGCAGCCTGGCACTTGCAGGCGGCGCAGACACCACCTGGCTTGGCGCAAGCGGCACATGGTTTGTCTCGGACCGCATCAGCGCCAGCGTGAGCGGCACCGCGACGATGACCAGAACCAGTGCACATACCGGTAGCCTTTTTGACGATGTTGGCACCATTTTGGGCACCAGCTTCACGGCGCGGCTGACAGCCATGGATGTTATGACAGACACCGACCAGCTGAGCCTGACCCTGCATCAGCCCCTCAGGGTTGAAAGTGCGAACGCGCACCTCACTGTCGGCGACAGGCTGGACATTGATGGCAATGTGCTATTCAAGGAACGGCAGCTATCGCTGACACCCTCATCACGCGAACTGGCGCTTGAACTGGCCTACCGCACGCAATTGGGCGGCTGGTTCCTTGAGGCCAACGCGGGTCAGCGCTTTAATGCAGGCCACGTCGCGGACGTTAGCGACACCCTCCTTCTTATTGGCCTGTCCAAATCATTCTAAGGAAAACATTGTGACCAACCCAACCATCGCCATCGTGCAGGAAGCCCCTGTTTTCCTGAACCTTTCCGCCAGTGTGGAAAAAGCCATCACACATATGGAAGAGGCCGCGAAGGCCAGCGCCAACATCATCGTGTTCCCGGAAACCTGGCTGCCCGGCTACCCAGTGTGGCTTGATTTTGCGCCTGGCGCAGGCCTCTGGGATGACCCGGGCGCCAAGACCCTGTTTCGCCTGCTGGCGGAAAACAGCGTCCAGCTTGGCGACGACCATCTGGCACGCCTGCAGGAAAGCTGCGACCGCTTAGGTACCTACATGGTCATGGGGGCGCATGAGCGGATCGGCAACACGCTTTATAACAGCACGCTCTATTTCATGCCGGGCGCAGGAAACCCAGTGCCGCACCGCAAGCTGATGCCCACCTATACCGAAAAGCTGGTGTGGGGATGGGGAGATGGTTCCACGCTCGCCACCGTCGACACGCCGTGGGGCACCCTTGGCGGGCTGATATGCTGGGAACACTGGATGCCGCTTGCACGCGCTGCCATGCATGCGAAAGGCGAGGCCATCCATATTGCCCAGTGGCCCATGGTGAAGGAAATGAACCATGTGGCCAGCCGCCACTATGCGTTTGAGGGCCGCTGCGCCGTGGCCGCCGCGGGTGCCGTGATCACCAAGGCAGATGTGATGGCGGGGTTTCACTCGCTGGCCGTAAACGCCCCTGAAGCCGAATCTTTGCTGGCCTCCATGCCGGGAGACGATGACACACAAATCCACACCGGCGGCAGCGCGATCATTGCCGCTGATGGCAGCTATATCGCGGATCCGGTTTATGGTCGCACCGGCCTTGTGATGGGGGAAGTTGATATGGCAAAGCAGCTTGAGGAATGCCAGGCACTGGATACAGACGGCCACTATAGCCGCCCTGATGTATTTGAGCTGAAGGTCAACACCCGGGCGATGCCGGGTGTTACATTCGGCGAAGACTAGCCCAGGACCTTTGTGGCTTTCACAAGTTTGAGGCTTTCAGGCGTGATGCCAAGCACATCAGCCAACACCGCATCTGTATCCGCACCCAGGGCTGGCGGGGCCTTGTCATAGCTTATTTCGGTTCCGGAATAATGTATGGGATTAGCCACGGACGGCATGACAGAGCCGTCTTCAGCCTTGAGCGCAAGCGTGATGCCGCGAGCTTCCACCTGCGGGTCATCAAACACGCGTTCCATGGTGTTGATCGGGCCGCCCGGCACATTGTGGGCTTCAAGAAGCGCGATCCATTCGTCTGTCGTTTTGCGGGCAATGGCTTCCGCCACCATCGGGATCAGCACCTCCCGGTTCTCAACCCGTCCGGGATTCGATTTGAAGCGTGGGTCTGCCGCCACCTCGGGCATGCCAGCTGCTTCACAAAAGCGTGCGAACTGGCCGTCGTTGCCCACCGCAAGCATCATATGGCCGTCGGCGGAAGCGAACACCTGATACGGCACAATCGACGGATGCGCGGTCCCAAGCCGCTTGGGCTCCTTGCCTGAGACCAGATAATTCATGCTTTGGTTCGCCAGCACAGCCACCTGCGTGTCCATCAATGCCATATCGATATGCTGGCCTTCGCCTGTCCGCGCCTTATGGTGCAGCGCGCCCAGGATGCCGATGGTGCTATAGAGCCCGGTAAACAGGTCCGTCACCGCCACGCCGACCTTTTGTGGTCCGCCACCGGGCATGCCGTCAGGTTCGCCCGTGATGCTCATAAGGCCGCCGAGCGCCTGGATAAGCGCGTCATAGCCCGGCCGGTCCTTGTAGGGGCCAGTTTGGCCGAAGCCAGTGATCGAGCAATAGATCAAGCCGGGGTTGACTGCCTTGAGGCTATCGTAATCCAGACCATATTTCGCCAGCCCGCCAACCTTGAAATTCTCAACCAAGATATCGGATTTTTCAGCCAGTTTTTTGATCAACGCCTGCCCTTCGGGCTTGGTGAAATCGATAGTGACAGACTTCTTACCCCGGTTGGCGCACATAAAATAGGCCGAGACCGGCTTGTCGCCGTCCTCGAAGAATGGCGGGCCCCAGGTGCGCGTGTCATCGCCCACATCGGGGCGCTCCACTTTGATCACCTCCGCGCCCAGATCGGCCAGACACTGGGTTGCCCAGGGCCCGGCCAGGATGCGGCTGAGATCAAGAACACGGATGCCGGTTAAAGGGCCTGCCATAATCGCTTACTCCGAACTCGGACTTGCTTACATAAAGGCCTGGAGGCCGGTTTGTGCGCGACCCAGGATCAACGTGTGAATGTCATACGTGCCTTCGTAAGTATTCACTGTTTCCAGGTTAACCATGTGGCGGATCACGTGGAACTCGTCAGAGATGCCGTTGCCGCCGTGCATGTCGCGCGCCATGCGGGCGATATCCAGCGCCTTGCCGCAGCTGTTGCGCTTGATGAGCGAGATATTCTCTGGCGCGGACTTGCCTTCATCCAGCAGTCGACCAACGCGCAGGCAGGCTTGCAGGCCAAGCGTGATTTCAGTCATCATATTCGCGAGCTTCTGCTGGACCAGCTGGTTCTGTGCAAGCGGGCGACCGAACTGGGAACGGTCCAGCGTATATTGGCGGGCAGCGTGCCAGCAAAACTCAGCGGCACCAAGCGCACCCCAGGCGATGCCGAAGCGCGCTTTGTTCAGGCACCCGAACGGGCCAGACAGGCCACTTGCATTCGGCAGCAGGTTTTCTTCCGGCACGAACACATTGTCCATCACGATCTCGCCAGTGATGGATGCGCGCAGGCTCATCTTGCCTTCGATCTTCGGCGTGGAGAAGCCTTCCATGCCGCGCTCAAGGATGAAGCCGCGGATCTTGCCATCCAGCTTCGCCCACACAACGGCGATGTCCGCGATCGGGCTGTTAGTGATCCACATTTTGTTGCCGGTCAGCTTGAAGCCGCCGTCCACTTTTTCCGCACGGGATTTCATGCCGCCCGGATCAGAACCATGGTCTGGCTCGGTCAGGCCAAAGCAGCCAACCATCTCACCGCTTGCGAGCTTCGGCAGGTATTTCTTGCGCTGCTCTTCGCTGCCGTAAGCATAGATCGGATGCATCACCAGCGACGACTGCACAGACATGGCAGAGCGGTAGCCGCTGTCCACGCGCTCAACCTCGCGCGCAATCAGGCCATAAGCCACATGGGATACGCCAGCGCCGCCATATTCTTCAGGCAGGGTTGCGCCCAGAAGGCCCATCTCGCCTAGCTCGCTCATGATCTCGCGGTCAAAATGCTCGTGGCGGTTGGCTTCAAGGATGCGGGACATCAACTTGTCCTGGCAGTACGCACGCGCGGCATCGCGCATCATGCGCTCGTCTTCGGTGAGTTGCTCATCCAGGAGCAGCGGATCTTCCCAATTGAATGCTGGCTTTGACATTATTCTTCCCTCAACTACGCCCGCGCGGGCGGGCACTTAATGAATTTAGTGAATGTATATAGTAATTTCTGGCCTCATAAAGTAACATTTCGGACTATTATCATTACAAATAATCATGAATCTGAGCCATGAAACGCAGAATTCCCAGCCTGATCGCCCTTGAATGCTTTGAGCAGGTCATGAAAACCGGCCAGGTCACCCGCGCCGCCGAGGCCCTGAACCTGACGCAAAGCGCGGTCAGCCGCCAGATCGGCAACCTGGAGGAATTCGTACGCCAAAGCCTTTTCAGGCGCGAGCGCAAACGCCTTGTGCCCACGGAAGCGGGCAAACAGTATGCCGCTGCGGTCGCTCCCCTCCTGGCCGGGCTAGAGAATGAGACATTGAAACTTATCACCTGGGGCGCAGATGACCGCGTGCTGACCTTGGGGCTTCTGCCCACATTCGGCTCACGCTGGCTGATCCCGAAGCTGGGCGACTTCACAGCCGCCTACCCTGACATCCAGCTCAACATCGTCACGGGCCTGACGCCAGATGACTTCAAGGCCGCGAACGCGGATGTCGCCGTGCAGTATGGCGACGGCAATTGGCCAGGCATGACCAGCCACAAGGTGGTGAGTGAGGAGATCATCGCTGTCGTCGCCCCTGCCCTGATGAAAGGCAAGGAAGACGCCAACATCAATGACTATGACCGGCTTTTGATGACCACCCGCCCCACCGCCTGGACCGAATGGCTGGAGGGCACGGGCCTGGCGGACAGCGGCGCGCGCGGCGGCGCCCAGTTCGAGAATTTCACCATGATGATCGAGGCCGCGCGGTCCGGCCTGGGGGTGGCCGTGTTGCCGCTGATGTATGTGGCGGATGATCTGGCGACAGGCCGCCTGATTGCCCCGTTTGGCGGGCCAGTGAAAAGCCGGAATGCATACTATTTGGCCTATACCGAAGGGCGAGGCAGCTTGAAGAAGGTAAAAACCTTCACCGATTGGCTTTTAGGCGAAGCTAGCCGTTAGCCGCGAGGATCGCCTTCGCGTCAGCGTGGCCCTGTTCAGCGGCCTGCTGGAAATAGCTGCGCGCTTTCGCAACACTCTGCTTCACGCCCCTGCCGTCACGGTACATCAGCCCCAGCCGATATTGCGCTTCGGCGTTACCGGGTGTCCCCGGCCCTGTGCTGATGGGCATGACATACCCGCCAACATCACCCGCCGGCGGTACCCAGATAAAGGTCTGGCCAATATCCGGCGTGGCTGCCACGCGGTAATAGCGCACCGCCATCTCATAGTCATCATGCCCTTCGAACCACAACCCCAACTGCATGCTGGCACCACGGTTGCCCGCGCAGCTATCGCGCATCAAGCTGGCGACTTTCGGATCATCATGGTCCGCTTTACAGAAAAAGCCACTTCCCGCGCATCCGGAAAGCAGCAGAAACATTGAAACCATCGCCAACCGGCACACAGCAGAGCGCGTCATAACATCCCCAATTGTTTAGGGAAGGATACCAGACAAGCAGGCGCCCCACTAGTTGTGGATTCGGACCGCCGACCAGCTCTCTGCGTCGTCCATATAGGTGACACCTGAAACCTTGCCTTCGGCGTCAATCTGGAAAGTCAGGTGTCCTTCGCCCTCCAGTCGCCCGCGAAAATGAAACCGGGTTTTTGATAGTGGGACAGCGAGACCAGACAGGGCTCCGCCTTCGGTCACGCGCACGCCGCCATCAGCGCGTTCGATCCGCAGGATAATGCCGTCTTCATATCGGTACGCCCCGATATAGTCCTCCAGATGCGCAAGAACTTCCCGGTCAGTCGGCATCAGCTCGGTTGAGATTGTACGCTCAACGAAGCGCTGGTATGCGCATTCAGGCAACGCTTGGGTACTGCCATCCTGCAGGAAACGCACTGAGATTTGCCGCAACTCGGGGTCCGCCTGCATGTCATGCACGCTTGCGCCCTTGTGCGAAAGAGCCCGTATTTTCTCCATCCAGCGACGGAAGGCAGACCGATACAAAAGCAGGCTGTCACGGTTCCCCGCCCGGCCGTGCCCCGGCACAATCACCGTGTGTTCATCTGCGAGCTGAAGCACCTTGTCGATCACCGCAAGCTGCCCTGTTTCACCACCCGCATAAAAGGTGGGATGCCAGTTTGTTGTGAATGTATCCCCCATGAAGATAACATTCTGATCCGGCAAAAAAACAACGATATCGCCTGACGTGTGGGCGGCGATTGCATGAATCTCAATCCGCACACCGCCCAGTGCAAGCGTAAGCGCATCACCCAATCCACTCACCTCATCGCGGCTTGCCATCAGCACCTGATAGTCCATGAGGCGAGCGCCCTGGCGAAGGAAGACGTCATTACCACCTGAATGATCCCGGTGTCCGTGCGTGTTGAATATATGACTTACAGGCTTCTTTGAAAGCCGACGCAGGGCCTGCCCGAGCTGGTCTGCGGCACCGGCTTCCATCGTGTCGATCAAGACAAGGCCGTCCTGCGTTTCAACCACTCCAACGGAGGACCCCAAGTCAGCGCCACCATATAAAATATAGGTGCCGCCAGGCAGCATGCGCACCTCCGGTTGCTCCCTCGGCTCAGCGTTTGTTGAAAAAGCGGAAACTGATAAAAGAAATACTGCAGCAACAACCGCCAAAACAGCATCGGTCATCTGTGCCCCTCCCCCACGATTGGACATTGAATTCAACCGCAGTCATATGGGAAGCAGGCCCGAGGGCACCAGAAAAATGCGACAAAAAGTGCATACAGCGCGACTGAACCGAATACTGCACAAACATACCCCATTACGCCTGACGCCCGGCATTTATGTTTGTGAAGCAAAAATTTTCACTCAGCTTCAAAAAACAGCACTGTTTAAGAAACAGCGCGGCAACGCCGTTTGGTAACAACAAAATCGCCCAGATGCAGGGTAACAACAGCACACCTGTTGTCATCCTTGCGAGTGACCGGGCAAATGGCCTTGCCCCGTCGGCGTTTGCCGTTTTCATCCACCAGCCATACGCGCCAGACATGAGACCCGGTCGGCCCATTATACTCCGTTGGCAAGGACATCTCCCCCGCCGCCAGCTTCGGCAGACACACCAGCATCTTGCTTCCAATCGCAATCTTGACCTGTTCTATTGGGCCGCCTGTCCTGTTGGCCGCTACCAGGATCATATTGACCATTCTGTGCCGTCGCACGACGCCCTCCGTCTAACCGAAATGCTCGCTAACGGGCAGACGCGTCAATTTGGATTTTGTGAACAAGAAAAAGGACCGGAAAAACCGGCCCTTCAATCATTCTGTCATTGCTTGGAAAGCGTTAGTCATAGTCGCCTGTGGCATCACCGCTTGGCTTACTAACATTGAAATCGTCTGCATTCAGGATGACCTTTGCGCTGTGGTCAGCCTTGGTTGCGCCGCTATCGACAGAGCCAGCTTTCTTGTTTCCGTCATCATCCCTGAAAGACACTGTCCAGGCCAAATCGCCGGAAGGGCCGCTATATTGGTTTGGCAGCGAACTTGCGCCTTTGCCGAGGCCGGTCAGATTGTCGATCACTTCTCCGCCCACGGTAACTTTCACTTCAGAAATATTCCCGCCTGTATTGTTCTCTGTAACAACGGTGATGGTGACTGGTGATTTTCCTGACATATCTCCCTCCTGCTCTTGATCAGTCTCGCAAAAAAGACGCCGAAATCAGCCGTTTGTGAAAACCCGGAACAGCCCAAAAGAAAAGGGCCGGAAAACCGGCCCTTCCCAATCTTCTCGTGATACTGGATTACCAGATTTGCACGCGCTCTTCCGGCGGCAGGTAAAGCGCATCGCCTTCCTTCACGTCGAAGGCTTCGTACCATTCATCCATGTTACGCACGATGCCGTTGGTCCGGTATTCAGACGGGCTGTGCGGGTCAGACTTCAGGCGGTTCAGAAGTTCTTCTTCTGCATACTTGCGCTTCCAAACCTGCGCCCAGGCCATGAAGAAGCGCTGGTCGCCGGTCAGGCCGTCAATCACTGGCGCTTCCTTGCCGCCCAAAGACAGCTTGTAGGCCGTGTAAGCCATGCGCAGGCCACCAAGGTCACCAATATTTTCACCCATGGTGAAAGTGCCGTCCACATGGTTGCCAGGTACCGGCTCATACTGGTCATACTGCGCGCCAAGCACGGACGTCAGCTTCTCAAACGCCGCGCGATCCTCGTCGGTCCACCAGTTGCGCTGCACGCCTGTGGCGTCAGATTTGGACCCTTGGTCATCGAAGCCGTGACCCATTTCGTGGCCGATCACTGCACCAATGCCGCCATAGTTGACAGCCGGGTCTGCACCCAGATCAAAGAACGGAGGCTGCAGGATTGCCGCCGGGAATACGATCTCGTTGAACTGCGGGTTATAGTAGGCGTTGACCGTTTGTGGCGTCATAAACCACTCGTCCTTGTCGGTCTTGCGCTTGAAGCGGCCCAGCAGATCTTCATAATTGAAGGCGTCGATCGCTTTGGCGTTGGCGAACAGGTCACCTTCCTTGATGTCGATCTTCGACAGGTCTTTCCATTTGTTCGGGTAACCGATCTTCGGATTGAAGGAGGCAAGCTTGGCATGCGCTTCCTTCTTGGTTTCTTCACCCATCCAGTCAAGGCCGTCGATCCGCTGGCCCATGGCCGTGCGCAGGTTCTCCACCAGCTTGACCATCTCGGCCTTCGCTTCAGGTGGGAAATGACGCTTCACATATACCTGACCAATAGCCTCACCCAGGGCATTCAGGGCGCCGACACGTGCCGTTGCACGCTTCCATCGGTCCTGCTGTTCCTGTTGGCCGCGCAGTGTCTTGCCAAAGAAGTTGAAGTTAGCCGTATCAATTTCCTCGGACAGGATCGCCGCGTGGTTCGAAATGGTATGATAGGTCAGGTAGGCCTTCCAATCAGCCACCGGGATCTCGTTCACCAGCGCGATAGCATCCTTCAGCGGCTGCGGGCCGCTTACGTTCACTTTCGCCAGGCCTTCAATGCCGCCTGCCGCGAAGAAAGCGTCCCAATCGAACCCTGTGTAGTTCGCCTTCAGCTCTTCCATGGTGGTCGGGTTGAAGTTCTTGGTGCGGTCGCGGCGGTCTGCACGTTCCCACTGTTTCTCAGCCAGCCTGGTCTCAAGTGCCAGAATGGTTTCTGCCTGTGCAGCTGCGTCTTCCGCACTTACGCCCGCGAAGCCGAGCATCTCTGCGATGTGGGCTTTATAGGCGTCACGGATGCCCTGGAAGCGTTCACTGTCGTCCAGATAATAGTCGCGGTCCGGCAGGCCAAGGCCGCCAAGGCCGAGGTTCAGGATATAATAGTCCGGGTTTTCGCGATCGATGCCAAGGCCGCCGGATACTGGCGAAATCATGCTGTCCATGCCTTCACGACCGAACATGCGGGTCAGTCCCGTCACGTCTTCGACAGCCGCGATTTCATCCAACAGCGGACGCAGGGGCTCAATGCCACGCGCATTGATCGCTTCCACATCCATGTAGCTGTTGTAATAGTCGCCGATCTTCTGTTCGACGGACCCTTGCGGGAAATCACCCGCGGTCACTTCGTCGATGATGGCTTTGGTCCGGTCGCGGGACCGTTCGGCCAACACAGTGAAGGCGCCATAGTTGGTGCGGTCAGCCGGCAACTCAAACGTGTCGAGCCAGGTCCCGTTCATATATTCGAAGAAGTTGTCGCCCGGCTTGACGCTGGTTTTCTGTGCGGTCAGGTCAACACCGAAGCTGCCTAGTTCAGGCGTCACGTCTGCTTTAGCAACGACCTGCTCGTTCGCCGGTGCGTCATTCGATTGTTCGCTGTTGCCGCACGCCGCAAGCAACAGAGCCGTCGCCGCAACGGACGACTTGAGTACTGCTTTAATCATTGATCCCCTCCAGGAGCTGTAACGAGATATTCTTATTTTCCTAAGGCCCTGCACCACCCAGCCGCAGGGCCCACCCGCGACATAAAACAGGGCAGCCCGGGCGCAGTCAACCAATGAAATGGTTTTGACTGACCACAGGCTGCCCTGAACGATTTTTTTAAACGAAAGATGTAGTCTTGCGCCTTATTCGCCCTGATAGATGGTGCGACAAGGATAGGGGATCGAGACACCATCAGCGTCGAACCGCTCCTTGACGGTTTTCAGAAGATGCCAGTTCAGCGCCCAATAGTCCCCAGACGCACACCACACCCGCACCATGATATCCACGGAGCTCTCGCCAAGAGACGTCACTGCGATCACCGGCTCTGGGTCTTTCATGCAGCGCTCGTCTGCCTCGATACAGCTTTTGATAATAGCCATCGCCTTGTCTATATCGTCGCCATAGCCGATGCCGTAAACGATTTGAAGGCGGCGCGTATCATGATGGTTGAAGTTGCGGATGGAGCTGCCCCATACCGAATTGTTGGGGATGGTGATGCGCACATTGTCACCGGTATCCAGCTTGGTCAGGAACAGGGAAATACCCTTTACCGTGCCAGCATGACCGCCCACCTCCACAAATTGCCCCACTTTGAAAGGCCGGAAAATCAGCAGCATCACACCCGCCGCCAGGTTCGAAAGCGTGCCCTGCAGCGCGAGACCGATCGCAAGACCCGCAGCACCAAGCACGGCCACAAGCGATGTGGTTTCGATACCAAATTGGTCCAGAAGCGCGATACCCGTGAATATAATCACAACATATTTCGCAAGGCTCGCCAGGAAGGTCGAAACAGTTGCATCAATCTTGTCACTTCGCTTGAACATGGCGTTCAGGCGCCGCTCCACCACGCCGGCCAGCCAAAGACCGATAATCAGTACCAGGATGGCAGCGATAATCGTAAGGCCCATGTCCGTGGCCTGCGCCACCAGCTTGTCGGTATCAAGCTCGTCAGTATTGAAAAATTCCATAGTATCCGTCCTCCAGGATCCCCAATTGAACGCAGTATGCCTTTTTGGCGCGGCAGCGACAAGAGCAGTTGAATGCAAAAAGCTTCACCCTAGGTCATGTCTAACGGACAAAATAAAAACCATGGGCAAAAGAGCATCACATGACACAGTGCACCGATTTTCTGGTCGCCAAAGCGGACCTCCACAAGACCGAGTTCAGAAGCCACGACCTGCCTGATTTGAAGGATGGCGAAGTGCTGCTGAAGCTGGACCGGTTCGCCTTCACAGCTAACAATGTGACATACGCTGCCTTCGGTGACGTGATGAAATACTGGCAATTTTTCCCGGCCGAAAATGGCTGGGGCCGTATCCCGGTTTGGGGCTTTGCAGATGTGGAAGCCAGCAACCATCCTGGCGTGAAAGTAGGCGAACGCTTCTACGGATACTACCCGATGTCCACGCATCTGGTAGTGAGGCCCGCAAAAGTCACCCCCGGCGGTTTCCTGGACGGCAGCCCGCACAGGGCAGAGCTCGCAATCGTCTATAACCAGTATGTCAATGCCGCCACTGATCCGGGCTATGTAGAAAGCATGGAAGACCTGCAGATGATCTTCCGCCCCCTGTTCATGACCAGCTTTCTGATCGATGATTTCATGGCAGACAATGATTTTTTCGGTGCCACGCAGGTTGTGCTTTCAAGCGCCTCCTCAAAAACGGCATTCGGCGCAGCCTTCCAATTGGCCAAACGGGACGGCACCCATGTGATCGGGCTCACGTCCCCCGGCAACATTGGCTTCGTTGAAAGCCTTGGCTGTTACGACAAGGCCGTGGCATACGGCGACGTAGCCAGCCTGGATGCGTCAAAGAAGACCATCTATATTGATATGGCCGGTAGCGGCCAGGTGCGGACCGATGTGCATACGCATTTCGGCGACAATCTGGTCTATAGCTGTGCGGTTGGCGCGTCCCACTGGGATGAGATGGGCGACAATTCGAACCTGCCCGGTGCCAAGCCAACCATGTTTTTTGCCCCGTCCCAGGGCCAGAAACGGCTGGCAGACTGGGGCCCTGAAGGATTCCAGAAAAATACGGCTGAAGCCTGGCTCAGCTTCATCAAACCTGCCGCCAGCTGGATTGAGATTGAGCGCCACAAAGGCCCCAGCCTGATGCTGAGCATCTATTCAGACATGGTCGATGGCCGCGTAGACCCAAAGGCCGGGCAGATACTGAGCTTCTAGGTCGCACTAGTGCAGTGCCTGCGGCAGCGTCCAGCCCTTAACGATGCCGCCGGCGCGCATCAGGAAAGCCCCAAGCATGGCAAGCCATAACGCGATGGGTCCCGCAACACCGACATAGACCAGCAAGCAGAAAGCCCCGGCACCAAAGAAGGCGGCCGTGGCGTAAATCTCGCCTCTTTTCATCACGAACGGGATTTCGTTGCAGATGACATCACGGATGATACCGCCCGCAACGCCGGTCACAACACCCATCATGGTTGCCACAAGCATGCTGCCTGAGACGTCTAGTGCTTTTTCCGCACCCACCACGCAAAAGAGCGACAGACCGATCGCATCCGCCCAGGCAAGCCACTTCAAGCGCTTGCCATCCAGGTAGCGTGCCCCCAGAAAAGTCAGGAAAGCTGCGCCAAGTGCGATCCAGATGGTCTGCGTGCCTTCGATCCAGAAAACTGGCTGGTCCAGCATCAGGTCGCGAAGGGTTCCGCCGCCAACAGCTGGCATCAGCGCAAGCACAATAATCCCGAACAGGTCCATACCGTTTCTGACCGCCGCCAGTGCACCGGAAACAGCGAACACGAAGATGCCCGCGATATCGAAGATGGTCAGTAAATTTTCCATGGCCCTGTCCCTTGGTAGCCTTGGCTGCTCGCCTGTTTATCTGCTTGCCGCATAAAGGGCATCAAGATCAAGGTGCTTTTCAAGGGCTTCAGCCAGATCATCCAGCGTTTGGTCTACCCTTTGGCTATGATCCTGTAATGTTTCCCCTGCTTTCCCACAGCGACTGAGAAAGGCCTGCCTAAAGGCTGCTTTCTCAAAAAGACCGTGCACATATGTTCCCATCACACGACCATCTTTAGACATAACACCTAAGCTTGCCCCTCCAGAAAGAATGAAGGGGCTACCAGAGCCCATGCTAATGGTATCGCCTGTATGGATTTCGTATCCGACAAGGTCCACACCAAGCACCGGCGCGTGTGCCATCACCTCACGCACTTCCTTGTTCTTCTGCAGGATGGTCTCAACATTCAACAGGCCAAGTCCCTCTTCTTCACCGGTTGCACCTTCCACGCCGTTCGGGTCAGACACCCTAATGCCCAGCATCTGATAGCCGCCGCAAATGCCCAGCACGCGTCCACCGGTTCGCACATGGGCCTTGATGTCCAGATCCCAGCCTTCGGCCTTGAGAAACCTGAGGTCAGCGATGGTCGCTTTGGTTCCAGGCAACACAATTAGGTCCCCGTCACGCGGCAACGGTGTGCCTGGACGTATGAAAATCACCTCCACACCCGGCTCCGCTCGCAAGGGGTCCAGATCATCAAAATTGGCAATACGCGGCAGCATGGGCACGACGATGCGCAGATGGCCCTTGCGTTTTTCACTCGCCCCCTCAAGCACCACAGCATCCTCCGCCGGAAGGTCGCGCACGCAGCGCAGGAAAGGCACAACGCCAAAGTCCTGCCAGCCTGTAACTTCCGTGATCGTTTTGAGGCCGCCATCAAACAGGCGTACATCGCCCCGGAACTGGTTGATGATCACACCCTTGATCAGGGCGCGTTCCTCAGGCGGCAGCAGGGCATACGTGCCCACAACGGCGGCGATAACACCACCCCGGTTAATGTCCCCCACCAGCGCCACGGGGGTTTGGGTCGGCAGTGCGAAGCCCATATTGGCAATATCCGTGGCCCGCAGGTTCACTTCCGCCGGGCTCCCGGCACCTTCCACCAGCACAAGATCGGCTTCCGCCTTCAGGCGCTCATAGCTCTCAATCACGCGCGCGAACAGGTCCTGCTTGCATTCCTGATAGGTATGAGCCTCAGCCCTGCCGTAAACCTGACCCTGCAGCACAATCTGCGCACCTGTATCGCTTTCGGGCTTCAGAAGAACCGGGTTCATATGAACGCTTGGAGGAACGCGCGCGGCGCGGGCCTGCAGCCACTGGGCGCGGCCGATCTCGCCACCCTCTTTGGCGACGGCGGCATTGTTCGACATATTCTGCGGCTTGAAGGGCCGGACTTTCAGTCCACGATTGTGGAAGGCGCGGCACAGCCCCGCCACCAACACGGACTTGCCAACGTCAGAGCCCGTGCCCTGCAGCATGAGCGAGCGGGCCACGGCCTATCCCCCGTTTGCGGCGTGGGGCGCCAAAAACTGCTCCCCGCCCTCGGTCCATCGGGCGACCTTCACCTGGAAAGCGGTCTCGAGGTTCGCGTCGGTCAGCACTTCAGCGGGGCTACCAGACGCCAGAACGCCGCCTTGGTGCAAGAGCACCAGGCGGTCGCAGTAACGCAGGGCGAAGCTAAGATCATGCAGCACCACCAGCACACCGGCGCCACAAGCAGCCTGGCCACGCATGATATCCATCACCTGCAGCTGATGTAGCGGATCAAGCGATGATGTTGGTTCATCCGCCAGCATGAAGGGGGCACCCACCGCCATGGTGCGCGCCAAAAGCACACGCGAGCGTTCCCCGCCAGACAAAGTCGTCACAAGGCGGTCGCGCAGGTGCCAGCAATCGGTCTCCTGCATCACACACCGAATCATGGCCTGATCAGCGTCCGTCACATCCTGCCAGGGTGTCAGGTGTGGTGTGCGACCAAGCCCCACCAGGCGTTCCGCCGTTAGCGGCCAGTGGACCGGAGCGCCCTGTGGCACATAGGAAAGCTTCTTGGCGCGTTCGCGAGGACTGAGGTCCACCACATCCTGTTCGCCAACTCGGATGTCGCCCGCCTCAGGCGCCACGATGCCCAGCACCGCCTTGAGCGCCGTGCTTTTTCCCGCCCCATTGGCGCCGATCAGCCCAACCACATGGCCGGGCTCAACATCGAAAGACACGTCGCTGAGGATACGGTTGCCGCCCAGTGTGACGGAGAGGCCCGAGACATGCAGCCCGTTCATCGCATGCTCTCCCGCGTCTTGAACACGATATAGAGGAACACAGGCGCACCGATAATGGCCATCACCACCCCCAGGCGCAATTGGCCGTGGCCAATAGGCAGGCGTGTGAGGATATCAGCCAGCATCATCAGGATTGCACCCAGCAGGGCACTGGGCAACAACAAGCGGCGCGGCTCATAGCCGATTACTGCCCGCACCATATGCGGCACCACAAGCCCGACAAACCCGACCGCACCACATACAGATACCGTCGCCCCAACCGAGAGCGCAGTCCCAAGCACAACGCGCCAGCGCAAACGCTTCAAGTCAATCCCCAACGTGTGTGCCGCGTCTTCACCAAGGCTAAGGGCATTCAGGCCCTGCCCCACGCCCATCATCACAATCCAACCGGCCACGATGAAAGGCCCCGCCAGCGTCAGGTCATCAAAGGTGCGGTTCTCAAGCGAGCCCAGCATCCACATCACCATTTCCTGCACGGTCACCGGGTTGGATGTAAAATTCATAACAAGCGCGATCGCCGCCGTCGCGAGGCTCGAAATCCCGATGCCCGCGAGGATCAGCGTCAGCACGCTGGCGTCCCTTGATGCCAGCAGCATCAGGATGGCGGTAGAAGCAAAAGCCCCCACCATGGCCATCACAGGAATAGCGACCGGCGTCAGGGCCGCGAGCCCCATATAGATCGCAATCACGGCACCGAGACTCGCGCTTGCCGACACGCCAATCACGCCCGGGTCCGCCAACGGGTTCCTGAGCAGGCCTTGAAGCGCCGCCCCCGAATAGCCGAGCGATGCACCGGCCAGGATCGCCAGAAGCACCCGCGGCAGCCTGAGTTCGCGCACGATGATGGCCTCAGGGCTATCGGCTGGCCCGAACACGGCCGTCCCCACTTGCACCAAATCCAGATCAACTTGCCCGAACATTCCTGACATCAACGCGACGATCAGGATAATCGCCACGAGCGCCACATTGAGCGGCGTTCCATTCTGCCCAAGTGCCCTGATCATCGGCGGCCCTCCAGCGCTTTGGAGGCGGTCGCCACTGTTGTGGGCACAAGGCCCATACGCCTGATTTCCGCACGAATATATTCAGCGGCATCCACCATGAAGGCGCCCCCACAGGACATCATCCCACTGGGCACCATGATGGAGGGGACATCGGCTACAAGGTCGCGGAACACTGTGTGGCGCCCACCGCTCCAGTTCGAGACATGCACAGCCCCTTCTTCAAAGAAACTGCCGATCACAACATCAGGCGGCGTTATCACCAACTGCTCTAGCGGCAGAGGACCCCACCCATTGAGGCCGAGATCCTCTGCAATAGGGTCGAGCCCTGCCAGGCGGATCACATCATCCACCGAACTACCGCGACCTGCAGTGAAGCCGCTGGGCGTCATGTAGACAGCCTTCAGGGGGATCGGCGCTGCCTGCTGCAGCGCCCGGTAGCGGGCCATATAGTCCGCCATGAAGGCCTCGCCCTCGGCCTCATGCCCAAGAAGGGCCGCCACATCGGCGAAATTCTTCAGATTGGCCTCAAAACTGAGCGCATAAGGTGGCTGATAGGCCGTAATGCCGACCCGGTCAAAACGCTGGTCCATGGCGGCACTTCCGCTCCAGCTGCGCACCAGAACATCTGGCCTCAGCATCAGCAATTCTTCCGCACCGCCCTGAAGGACAGGCAGACCGACTGCGCGATTTCGGTAATAGGAACTGGGACCCTGCGCATCACGGGACACGGCGACAATGTCAGACCGGTTCGCAAAGGCCAGGACATATTGGTCGGCGCAGAAGTCCAGCCCCGCCACAGTCGGCCCCGCAGAGACGCGCGTTGGAAGCAACAGCGCGAAGCATGCTGCGATCAACCAGTTTTTCAAATGCAGGGCAAACGGCATGCCCGCTCCCGTTGTCTTTGGTTGCACAAAACCACTGAAGGGGAGCTTGCCTTATCAAGACAGGGACAATCTCCGCGCGTTTCAGCGGGATTGTCGCCATTGCGGGAGAACCGCTCTGATCAGCTAGCCCGGCTGACAGATGGGCGACGCGGTGGCAGGTCTCCTGGCTTTTGGATCATCCGCGGTTTCACCCTTCCCAGACCTTACAACGGTCCAGTGGGCCTTATTGAAACGCGTCCCCAATCACAGTTGCGGGTACAGCCACGGCATATGGTTGACAGGTCAACCTCCGTGTTCCCTCTTAGCTGCCCAACGCCTCAGACGCCGGGCCAGCACCACCTGTTCCCGCTATACTGCATGGCACGCCCCCGGGCAAGGCGCTTGTTGCCCGGGGGCGACATCAAGAATGCCGCGCGCGCCTTTATGCTGCCTTTGAAAGAGACGCACACGCCTTCGCGATGCTGGCGATATGACGGTGATCGGTGCCACAGCATCCGCCCAGCACTTTGATCTGCGGGAAGATTTCAAGAAGCGCCCGATATTGCTGGCCCAATTCTTCGGGGTTGCCGTCGTCCAGCTCTTCGGCTTCATCAAGTTCTGCATGACTGCAGCGCGATGCATTGGCCCGAAGGCCGCCGATGCGCTTCATCCAGGCGGCATCCGCTTCCAGCACATGGCCAAAATGCTCCGGGTGGGCGCAGTTGATCATATAATAGGCCGGATAGGCACCTGTTGCCGCATCCACTGCCGCAATGGCAGCCTTGAGGGCATCACCGCTTGGCAGCCGACCGTCGGTTTCAACGGTGAAGGAGATGGCAACCGGCATCCCGGCCTCTTTTGCGGCAAGGGCCACGCCTGTTGCTTCCGGAATATTGGTCATGGTGATGGCACCGATGATATCCGCCCCGGCCTCCATGAACGCATCGGCTTGAGCTTGGTGGTAGGTACGCGCCTCCTCAGCCGACATCACCTCGCCGGCCACATAGCCGTCACCGCGCGGCCCGATGCAGCCGCTGACCAACACAGGGATATCCGCGTGTGCCTGCAATGTCCTGCGCACGTCATTCATCAGATCGATCGAAGCACGATTGGCGGCAGCCAGTGCGTCAGCTGAATAGTCCAGCTTGTCGCCCCAGTCAGCGCTCGCGCGCCAGGTTGGGCCTTCCATCAAAAAGCCGCGCCCCTGGTCGATCGCGATTTCACCGTGGCGCATGTAATAAGCCTGAAGCGCCTTTTGGCCCTTTTCTGTTTTCAGAAGGTCAAACGCCGCAAAATACGGCAGATCCCATCCTTCATGGAAAATCAGCGTGGTTTCAAGCCCGCTGTCTGTCAGATAAATCAGCTCGCCAGCATTTGGCAGATTGCTATTGGTCATGGTTTTTCCTCGCGTCTGTTTTTAGTTTTCAGGCGTCCAACCATGGCGCCCGTTCGCGGCCACTATCTTTATTTGGTCATGGGCGGGCTAGTGTACTTATGGTACAGTAAAGCCAAGCCATTGATTTATATGTTTTTTGACACACGGAATGGGGCCTGTGACAGAACAGAAACAGTCAAAACGAGACCTGATCCTTGAACTTGCGGAACAGTCCGTCCTGGAAAAAGGCTTCGCCGCCACCAGTATTGATGAACTGATCGCAGCCGCTGGTATCACCAAAAGCGGCTTCTTTTATCATTTCAAGGACAAGGCGGAGCTGGCGAAGCATATGTATCTTCGCTATCTGGAGCGTGACAACAAGGCCTTTGCGGACCTGTTTGAAGCCGCAGACGCGGCCACCGACGACCCGCTTGAGCAGTTCCTGCATATGATCGACGGCCTCACAGACATGCTGCGTGACCTGCCGAAAACACACCCCGGCTGCCTGATCGCCTCCTGCACCTACCAGTATCAGCTGTTCAACAAGGAAATCCATGACCTGAACAAACAGGGCATTCTGGAATGGCGGGACCTGTTCCGGGACCGTCTGGAAGCGATTGCAGAAAAATACCCGCCAAAAGGCGAGGTGGATATGGATGTGATGGCCGACCTCCTGACCACGCTCATTGAAGGCGGCATCGTTGTGTCGCGCTCTTTGGGCGAAAAATCGGTCCTGCCGCAGCAGGTTGCGCTATACCGCGACTATCTGGAACGCGTGTTCAGACCAAACGATTAATTCGCCGTCACCTGCAGCTTGGTGGTGTTTTTCACGGCCGTCAGGGCAATGGAACTATTGATCTCGCGCACGCCGTCGATCTGCGACAAGTGGTTCCAGAAGAACTCTTCATAGGCCTGAACGTCCCTGACCCGTACCTTCAGGATAAAATCGATATCCCCCATCAGCGTGTGGCATTCGATCACCTCGGGAAAACCGCGCACCTTTTCCATGAAATCCGGCAACACATCCCGACTGTGGGCATGCATCTTCACCTGCGCAAACACCAAGACGCCAAGCCCCGCCTTTTCGGCATCCAGGATCACGGTGTGTCTGGCAATCACGCCAGCCTCTTCCATTTTCTGGATACGGCGCCAAACGGCCGAGCGGCTTGAGGCGACTTTTTCGGCCAGGTCCACCAGCGGGATTCGCGCGTCTTCCTGCAGCAAATTCAGGATACGTGCGTCAAGATCGTCAATATTGTCGGCCATAGTTTCGATTTGCCATTATTAAATGAGAAATTTTCTCACTTTATATGCTAAACCTGCGACAATAGGAACCTTTTCTCGCACCTCTTGGGCTAAATTAATCACATCTTAGACACAAAGCCGCACCCCAGAAGGGCCCGATTAGTCGGGCGGGGGCGGCGTTTTTTAGTGGAGACCCAAGTCATGGTATTGCGAGGAAATACCCGAACCCGTTTTTCCGTCATGGCGGAATATGACCCGAACACCCTGTCGCGCGTGCTGGAGCTTTTCTCGATCCGCGGTCAGGATTGCGACACCGTTTCCGCCCGGATGACGGAAGAAGGCTTCCAGTGGATTGAGCTTGATTGCTCGGACATGGACGATCATTCAGCCGGCGTGCTTCTGAACAAGGTACGTCAGATTATCACTGTGAAAAGCGCACGAATTGAAACCCTCGTGCTGCGGGCACAAAAACTGGCGGCATAACATCATGGATACACCGATTATGTAGCGGCGCGGCCATAGTGGCTGCGCCGCTTCTCGTTAACCCTCAGATCGTCTGGGCCTTGACCATTGCAGGCCTGCCAACCGGGCTCGCCGCTTTCGGCTTCAGGCCAAAAAGCGGCCGCAGCAACCCGACACGGCGGATGACATACTCATGGAGCAGCATGCATGCGCCGATGGTCCCAAACGTGACAAGAAGAAACTCAGGCACGGCGCCGAGCAGGTAAGGAGCCACCGCCACACCGATCACGATGATGACCGTCTGGTGCAGGATATAGTATGGGAATACCGCTTCCGTGAGATAGCTGAGCGTCTGACTTGGGTGGTTCAGATAGCGCTGTGCGGCACCAAAGAGTGCACAAATGACCCACCAGATATAGAAAATACGGGCCGCGCGCGCCAACTGCATGAAGACACCATCAACGTCGAGCATATCCCAATTGGCCCAAACAAGCGAAAGCGTCGCGCCACCGACAACAGCAAGCCCAAGCGACAATTTCCATTGGTGGGCAATCCCGGTCCAGAAAGCGTCACTTTTGGCAACCAACAAACCCACGACAAAATAGCTGAAGTAGCGAATATGGGCACCCCAATCACCGCGAATATCGTGCGTTTCCGGCCAGGTTACGTCAGTTGTGAAACGGTACAGCACAAACAAAAGCGCAGGCACGACCAGAACCAGCGGTGTCTGCATCAGCTGCTGCAGGCGCACGCCCGCCTTCAGCCCCCGCATCAGGGGCAGCAGCGGAATGACAAGGAGCGTATAGATCAGCACATAAAGCACATACCAAAGATGATTATAGGTGGGCGTGAACACCTGCCAGCGCTGGTCAAGATCCACATACCCCGTGTAGAAATCCCAGTATCCGGGCTCAATTGCGCCTACGCGCAGCAATTCAAAATAGGTCTGCGGCGCGACGATCACGAAAGCACCGAAAAAGAATGGAACTGTCAGCCGTTTCAGGCGCGACCAGGCGAAGCTGCCCGCACTTGCCTTGTCCGCAGCGAAACGAACTGCAATACCAGAAATCACAAACAGGAGCGACAGACGCCATGGGTTGAGCAGCATCATGGCAGGCTCAAGGAAGTCGCTTTCATAGGGGCTTTTTACGTGCCATCCCCACGTTACATAATACATGCCCACATGATAAAAAATCAGCAGGCCGAAGGCGATAACCCTGAGCCAGTCCAGGTCGTGCCGCCGGGTGTTTATTGAGTTTGTCATTTTTTCCTCGCGTCGTTTTATTCGGGTTCGCACAGAAAATCATGACACCTCCGAAACGGCCAGATGGCCTGACGCGAACCACCGCACCGGTGGGACGAGCGGCGGCTTTCTTATGCGGCTCAAGGGCCTAGTAGCCGCCGTCCTGGGACGAGCGGCGGCATATTCGGGACAAGACGCTTTGCTTTGCAGTTTCGCGACATGGCCCGCGGCGATATAGTGGCAGGCATGAAAGGGCTTCGGAAATTCTACAATGACTGCCTTCCCAGCTGGAACGAACGCTTCCTGTGGGGCGTGGTCTCGCTGGTCACGCTGGTGATTGTGGCAGTCAATGCCCTGTCGATCCTGACGGACGCAGACCGCCGCGGCGATGAGCTTGACACATACATCCCCTGGATTACCGAAGCTACAAGCGCCGTTTTCATCATTCTGCTGTTTCCTGTCGTCAGCTGGTTTGTGCGTCGGCTGCCGCTTGATGCAGACGGCATGAAGAAAGCCGTGCTCGCGCACTTGGGGCTCAGCATTGCCTTTTCTGCTATTCACGTGGCAGGCATGGTATTCCTCAGGAAACTGATCTTCTGGGGCCTGCTTGGGAAAAACTATAGCTTCCTCGACGTGGTTTGGCGGGATGCCCTTTATGAATACCGCAAGGATGTCGTGACCTATATCCTGTTCGTGTCGCTCATGTATCTCGTACAGGCACTGGTCCGGCGCGAACAAGCCCTGAAGGAAGGCACCAGCCACACGCCGGAAAAGCGCCTCGCCTTCAAATGCGGCAGCGAGCTGATCTGGATAAAGCCGTCAGATTTCCTCTATGCCAAGGCCGCCGGCAATTATGTGGAACTGTATGCAGGCAGCACCATGCATCTTGTGCGCCTGAGCATGGCACGGCTGGAAAGCCAGCTTTCCGAAGCGGGGCTGAATGTCATTCGTGTGCATCGGTCATATGCCGTCAATGCCGAAAGCATCACGTCTGTGAAGCCCAAGTCAGACGGCGACGCCGAGATCAGCCTCCGTGATGGCTCAATCGTGCCGGCCAGCCGACGGTACCGGAGCCAGCTTTCGGCAATCAATCCTTAAGGCCGCGCGCGGCCTTCTTCCTTTTCCACGATTCCAACAATGTCCTTATAGGCAATGGGCCCGACCCTGCCGCTATCAAGGCTGCCCGGATGCCCCATCAAAAGATAGTCATGCAGTTCGCCCTCAAACTTCTTCAGCTTGCGCTTGAAATAGGGGTTCAACCGGTAGGGCTTATCAAACGGCGTCAGCACATGCTCGCCATTGACATACACATAGCCTTTGTCATCGACCGACAGTATATCCCCAGGCATACCCCAGATTTGCTTGATCACCAGATTGACACTCTCGCTTGAAGTGAAGATCACAAAATCCATCCGCTGCATGTCCCGGCAGCCAGGTGGCACCGCCATCACTTTCTGGCCAGGCATCAACTGCCCTTCAAGGGACGTGCCGTGGATCTCTTTTTCAACAGGAGCACAGTCCGCGGGCGGGGCCGCAGCAAGCCATAGTGTCATAAACGCAGCTATCATCGTGGTAATTTTCCTCTCTCACGCCGCATCTTAACGGTTGCACCAAAGAAGAAAACCGCCAAAATCGGGCCAAACAAAGGAAACAAGACATGTTTGATTTCAGGCTCGTTCTCTGCGCCCTATTCCTGATGGCCTGCGGCCAGGGGCTGGCAGCGCAAGACACACCAAGCTTCCCGATACCAGACCCACTTTTTGAGGCCGAAAACGAGGACCTGGCGGCCCTCAGGACCTGGTCGCTGGATAAATGGCTTGCGGTGCGCAAAACCAACCATCCGCTGTATCACAACGCTTTGGGGCCCGCCCGGTTCCGTTCCTATGTGCATATGTGCAGGCGCCACGAACTGAACGTGAATATGCCGATCCTGAATGAGCTGGCGCTCAAGAACCTCAGCGAAATCATCATTGCACACTATGAGGAGACCGAATGGTCCAAGTTTGGCGATATGAGCCCAGAAGACGTCAGGACCTTCATCAGTGACCTGGGCCAGGACATCTACGCCTTCGAATTTGCAACATCCATTGCCGAGCGGCGGGAAACGAAAGAACGAGGGAACATGACCACCCAAGCCTACTGCGCCAGCATCGCAAAAGAAAACCAGGACAATTACATTGCCCTTAGGGCCACCGCCAAACGCCAGTTGGGCCGCTGACGACGCGATTTAGCCATCGAGGCCTGATTTGCCGTACAGATAGTTGATGATGCTGCATTCCGTAAGCGGATGCTCATCTGCCGGGCAATAGTCAGAGAGCCGCTCCAGGCTCTTTTTCATCAGCTTCAGCTTCCTCAGCTTTTCATTGATCTCCTCAAGCTTGGCGCGGGCGCGGGCGTTCACACTGGCGCAATCAGCTTCAGGGTCGTCAGTAAGCGAAAACAGCTCCTTGATCTCATTCAGCGTAAAGCCGAGCGCCTGCGCTTCCTTGATGAAGCGCACACGTTTTTGAGCGTCACCACCATACACCCGATAGCCTGACGGCATCCGGTCCGGCGCCGGTAAAAAACCGCTGCGTTCATAGTAGCGTATGGTTTCTGCGCCGATGCCTGTCGATTTAGCCAATTCCCCGATGGTCATGCCTGCCATGCCGCACTCCTTTTTCTTGAGTCGGCATCAATCATACACCTTAAAGCTTACTACAAGGTCAAGCCCTATTGTTTTCCCCAACCTTGGGCTGGTGCACTCTACCTTGAAAAGGACGGACCAGCCGGGGTGGATTGTGGGGTTAGTGTGGGAGGAGCATCACCCGACACCAGTCAGGAAGACATCCCCCAACTGATCCGTCCTTGCTTGCGAGGCTGCAAGGCATGAAAGACAAGCGGCCCGCAATGCCTGGCCGGGCTGCTTGTCGCTCAATACCTGACACCTTGCCAAATCGCCGCCAATCAATTAAGTGTCTCAAATGACATTTTCGGTCCCTTTATGCCACGTAGGAAGAAAAGATGACTATTGTGAAACCGCGGATAGATATCGTTGCGCTACCCGAAACCACGGGCTCGGTGCTCTACTGTCTGTATGAAATTCTGGATTCCGTAGGCAGCATGTGGACAGCCCTGACAGGAGAGGATACCCATATTGACGGCTTCGATGTCCGCATCGCCTCGCCTATCAAGGGCGTTTTTACCTGTGTTGGAAAAATACCGATCATGCCGGAAGCAGGCCTGGAAGACCTGCCCCCGGGCAGCGTGATCATTGCGCCTGACTTCCTGCTTGGCGATGACTTCCGCGATACCGAGCACTGGCAAGCAAGCGCACGCTGGATTGGCGAACAACACGCCCGGGGCGCCAACATCTGTTCGGTGTGCACTGGCGCGGCGCTTCTCGCGGAAGCAGGGCTTCTGGATGGCCGTGTGGCCACAACCCACTGGGCCGGGGCAGCACTGTTCGAAACAGCATACCCAAACGTCAAGCTGAAGCCTGACCTTATCTTCTCCTGCGCGATGGACGACGAGAGCATTATAACAACAGGTGGTTCCTCGTCCTGGATGGAACTGTGCCTCTATCTGATCAAGCGCTTCTTCGGCTATGAAGCAGCATCCCAAACAGCGAAAATCTACCTGCTTGGCGACAGGGCCGACGGCCAATTGCCTTTCACCGGGCCAGCACCCAAAAGGGAGCATGATGATGCCGTCATCAGTGAATGCCAGTCCTGGATTGCAGACAATTACCATGCACCACAACCAGTGACCCGAATGATTGAAAAGTCCGGTTTGGCCGAACGCACTTTCAAACGCCGCTTCACCAGCGCCACTGGCATGAAGCCTGTGGCCTATGTTCAGACCGTAAGAGTAGAGGAAGCCAAGCAACTGTTGGAAACCACGCTTCAGAGCGTGGAGGAGATCAGCGCGGCTGTCGGGTATGAGGATTCGGCTTTTTTCCGCCGTCTTTTCAAACGGATGGCCGGGGTTTCACCCGCAAAATACCGGCAAAAATACCAAGCCATCCGTAATCTGGGGAAACCTATGGCCCAGTTGGCCTAGGCCCGCCCCGCTGTCGCTTCGCTTGCGCGTGCTGTATTCGCCGGGCTCGGCCCCGCGTAGCTGGATAACACATCGAAGCCCGCGATCATCTTCGGGACCTCAAGCGACGCGCCGTCATAGAAACCCGCCTCAGGAATGATCTCTTTCGGGTTCCGGAAGGTGCCGAACAGCATGTCGATCAGCGGCACGTCGCAATAATTATATTTGTGCACGCCACGCGCATGATGCACTGAATGAGATTCCGGCCGCACGATGATATATCCCATCCAGTGAGGCGTCTTGATATTCATGTGCTGCCACGCTGTCAGGAACAGGAGCGTGAGGTTCACGACCAGTCCTGCCTCACCGCCGATACCCACAATGCCGACCAGCGCCAGGCTGCCAAAGAATGTGAAACCCACCATGTCCTGCGGGCTGAAATAGAAGGCACCCCAGATATCAAACCGCTCTGCTGAATGGTGCATCTGGTGGAAAGCGCGCCACAGGAAATTGGAGGTGTGCATGCTGCGGTGCCAGCTGTATCCAACCAGTTCCGCAACCAGAAAACCGATTAACGCCTGCTGCCAGACCGGCAGAGTTGTCAGGTCGAAGAGCCGGTGACTTGCCAGCACATCATCCCAAAGAAAAGGGGCAAATGTACCGACGGCCAGATACAGTATGAACCCGATGGCGCCACGAGTACGCCAAAAAGGCGACGCCGCATAGTGTTGACGGGGCCGAACCATCTCGACCACCGCCAGGAGGGCAAAGGTGCCCAAAATTATTAGTTCCAACATATTTGTCCTTTCGCTGTCTTTACTAGAAACAGCGGGACAATGCCGGAAAGACCTTCAACCGCGAAGTGTCCAAAATGTCACTTTCGGGTCAAATATGCCAATAATACTCAGCTCCCCTGAGGGAATGTACGGGTAGACAGGATCTTGGTTGCTAACGCAATCGCCGTGCCGCCCCTAGTCCGCCGCGACTTCAAAATCTCCGCGCATCACCGGATAGCCCATATTCATCCATCCGAAAATGCCCTCATAGAGCACAGCTGTGTTTTCATACCCACGGCGCCTAAGCTTGTTGACCACATGGTCGGCGGCAGCCCGCGGGCAGGAACAATAAGCCACAATCTGCACGTCTTTCGGCAGTTGGTCGGCCAGCTCATCGAAGTTGGTATAATAGGGGATGGGGATGGAGCCTTCCAGATGCACTCGCTGCCACACGGACGTAACCCGTGTATCCAAAAGCACCATGCGCTTCTTGCCCTGCATTGCTGCAAGCAGGTCTGTGGCGGAAACATACCGCCCCTCTGTCAGGTCAAAATCCGGGTCTTCACCATCCGGGTTGATGACATATTCATCTGGCGCGGGCATCGCCTTGAGCACAGGTTTCTGCATGCTCCAACCGCTGGCACGACTGCGCAGAAAGGCGGTGACATTATCAATATCCGCGTCGGACAGGGTTTCACCCCAGGCAGGCATTGGGGTGCCATTGCGGCCATAGCGGATGGCATATCGGATAAACTCGTCTGTATTGTGCGCCAGCGCAGACTGGTTCCCAAGCGCCGGGGCATTCACGCCCTCGCCGTTCACACCGTGGCAGCTGGCACAGTTTTCTTGATACACCACTTTGCCGCGCCGGATGTCGCCGTGCACAGGGTTGGTTGAAAGCTTCACGCGGTCGACGCCGGATTCCCAAAAAAGCCAATATGTCAGATCCCATGTTTCATCCAGCGTCAGCGGACCGCCAACCTCATCAAGGTAACCGCCCATGGCGGTGCCTTCGCGCCCATATGAAAGCGGCCTAAGGACCGCGTGCGGCACGCCTGACTGGAACAGGCTTTCACTTCTTAGGGAGGGCGCATGGTCGTTGGCATAGCCTTCGCGGTTCGCCCCGTGGCAAAGGGCGCAGTATCGTTGATAATTAGCAGCGGCCCGCTCGCTCAGCTCTGTTGTCAGCTTACGCGGAGGTGGGATCGTTTCATGGTCCTGTGCGTAAGATGACGGGTCCCAAAAGGACAGCAACAGGGCAAGCCCCAAAGATTTCACTACCATCATTCGTGCAATAGACGCCATCCAGCGCTTCCTTCTCAAAATGCCATTAAAGTTATCTGGACATAATTATCTGGGCCGATTGGGCAATTGTGCCAATTCTAATATACATCCACATAGAAGAAGGGCTGAACGTCGGTCAATGGCACTTGCGCTAACCTGTGCCTATTCGGAGGCAAATAGTTGGCAATCCAACCCAAGTCTGCCTTACCCATCTCTATTAAGGCTACGGCCATAACTCCGCCCTGTATCTCACCTGCCCGAAGGACACTAGCGCTTCCCCCTGAACGCTGTCCTCTGATATACTGACGCTTCAGTTGCACCGGAGCTCCTATGAAAAAGACATCACTGACATGGACCATAGCCATCCTTCTGGGTGCTGCCGCTGTCATGCTATTCTTGAAGGGACAATCCGGAAATATCATCGCCCCGACCAAACAGCCTCAGAACATAAAGCCCCTGCCCTTTGAGGTTGCGGAAGGCGGTGTTCAGATTTATGGGACCGCCTGGGGAATGACGCTGTCGGAGGATGGGTCGGGTTTTTACAACGAGCTGATCAGGCTGTTCCTGGACGGTTTGGAAACACCGGTACAGTATGACATCCTGCCCTACAGGCGTGCCAAGGCCTTGTTTTACCGGAACACTGAAAGTTGCCTCTATCCCAGCAACATCGACCTCCTGATGGATGGTGGTGAAATTTCTTCCGCCGATGGCTTGATCGATACCAGAGGAATACTCAACGTAAAGGTCTATGTTTTCTCCCCGCCAGGAACCGCCCCACCGGCCAGTGCTCACGACGTCGATCACCGATCCGTCGCCTATGCCATGGGATCACGGGTGCCCTTTTTCCTTCGCGGCGCCAATGCGGACTTCATCGCGGTCGCCAACGAAAGTGACAAAGCGAGGATGCTGTTGTCAGGCAGGGTTGACCTGATGACAGCTGCAATGCCCGATGCCAAGTTTGTGTTTGAGGCCATGCAGAAACCCCTGCCCCCGTTCAACCCGGAGTATGAGCTGAACAATACGCTGGCACGCGTCACCTGCCACGACACACCCAAAAACAGGGCCTTTTTGGCAGCCTTTAACACCCACGCCATGGCTGTCCTTGAGGGCGGCAAGGCACACGCCCTGATGCTGGAAAACCGCCTTGATGCAGCAAGCTACCTGCCGCAGCCAAAACCTTAAACCATTGCCTGCCAAGCCCTGTTGGCCTATCATGAATATTGGGGTCGCAACTGGACCGTTTATGATTGTAACGAGACTTATCTCAGCATTCCTTTTCCTTACCCTAACGGTAGACGTATCGGCACAGCAGGCCGATGACGCCCAAAAAAAGGCAGGGAAAATCTATGCCACTGCCTGGGGCATGACGCTCGCTGAAGATGGTACAGGTTTCTATAATGATCTGGCGCACCTGGTTCTGGATGAAATTGCCCGCACCCCGCGCTACGACATCGTGCCTTACCGCCGCGCGAACCGGATATTTGCCCAGGACAAAACGGGTTGCCACTATCCCAGCACATTGAACTATATGGCCGCCACCGGAATCGTCGATGATACGTCCGGACTCGTGGAAAGTTATTTCATGCTCCGCAGCGTGGCCCATATTTTTTCCCGGTATGACACGCCAGCGGTTTCTCAAAAAGCAGATGTGACAGACAGGGTGATCGCCTACCCAATGGGGGCGGAAGTCCCACGCCTGCTGGACGGTTTTGGCGCATCCTTCATTCCGGTCAATGACGAGAAAGGCAAAGCCGAGCTTCTGATCAGCGGCAGAGTTGAGTTGATGATCGCCTATATGCCGGATGTGCTTTTTGTCTTCCGCGAACTTGGCAAGCCGATGCCACCCTACAATCCGTCTTTCACTATCAATGACGACAACATTGCCATTGTTTGCCACCGCACAGTGGAAAACGAGGACATGATTGCCCGCATCAATGCCCGCATCAAAACACTGAGAGACAGTGGCGAACTGGCCGCTTTCCTTTCAGCCCGAGGCATTGACCCGACCTATTATCTGGGCCCGCTGGAGCGCAAGACGCTGGGGCATTAATGGGTTTCTCCGGAACCGGTCCTGCGCTTCAGCACAAGAGCAGCTGTAAGCCGCCTATGCGAATATTTCCTTGATCCCGCTGCTGCTTGCCTTCACAGACGGCAGGTTGCGGTACCAAGCCGCAATCAAGCTGGGGGTAACAATCACATTCAGGTAAAGCGCTACAATCGCCCCGATCAAGGCCACGAGCCCCATGATGGCAGAAAGGTCGTCGCTACCTGTCATGACCTGCCACTCGATGCTTCCAAGTGCTGTGTACAACAGTTCAGACCCGATCAGAAAACCCGCGAGCAAGATCACCAGCGTGAGTGAAACTCTGGTGGGCATTTCGCGCCAATCTGGACTGGCCAACCCATCTGCCCGGCGCGCCAGGCGCCTTAAAAACCAAAAAAGTGCAATGACAGAAAGCGACACGTCAAAGAGGCTTTGAGGCACCATCATAATGATATATTCGCGCGTCAAATCCCCGTCAGGCATCCAGGTGGATACGAACGCACTTGGCATTGCCATCAGCATAAACACCGGCACCCCGGCGCGCACCATCAGGCCATTAGGTATCTTCCCGGCCCGGCTATTCCCGGCCAGCATTTTTCCCACTAGAACCATATATGCGAGATAGTTGAGCAGCCACCCCAACCAATTGAAAAGAAAGATATCAAACCGCCAGCCGGGTTCGGGCTGAACCTCAAAAATCGGAACGCCAAACAATTGAAGCACGCCGCCGATGGCCAAAAGGGAGAAGACCATCACAAAACAGACGATGACAGCCCGACTCCACACACGAGCAAACAGTCGCCCGGCGTCGCGCAGTATCAGTGAAACCATGCCTTCTGCATTGGCCTTACCACTATGTCCTGTCATTCCAGTTTCCCTCTCCCGTATATCACCGCACGTTACTATCACGCCCACGCTTTTGCGATCATGAAATCAAAGCGATACAGGATGTCAATTCGTGTTAACAAAACACTCATTATGCTGTAGAGGGATAAATACAAGCCTGCGCTAAAGAATGCAGGTAAAGATGTAGACTGTAGGGGTGGCGGTGAAAAAGACAGTTTTGAGGGAAGCGCCTTGGTTTGGGCAGGTATCCGCCTTCGCGATTGATGCAGTTATCGGGTTCATTGGTGTATTTGGCCTGTTCAAACTGGTTTTTGACCGCAAGCCCGATGTCTTGACCGGCTTTGACTTCACCATGATTGTGGCGCTTAATGCCCTTCTGTTTGCCTTGCCGGCACTGATGATGCATGGAAGCACAATCGGTGCCCGCCTGTTGGGCTACCGTGTCACGAAAGGCGGCGCAGCCCCTGTCAGCTGGGCCTCCCTGGCCAGGGGCCTGTATTTCTTTCCCTTCGGGGTTATCATTATCAGCTTCCACCTGCCGCTGAAATTGTTCCTGCAGGATCACGCGCCCTTCGACCCCATTTTTGGCCTGCGCCTCAAGATGAAGAAGACCGTGGATCACCCCATTCAGGCGCCGTCATCTGAACCCAAAGAGGGGAAAAAAGCGGATGAGCAGGAAATGATATTTGGCACACGCCAGGCCGAAATTGGCGACGCCCGCCACGACCTGGAGAAGGCCCTGGGCATCAAGCTGGTGGAGAAAGAAAGCAGCTTCTGGGGAACCTATTTTGCCTGCAATGCTTACGGCAGCAGCCAGATGATGCTACTTCCGAATGATGTAGGCCTTCCAGACAATACGGACCCCA
Source organism: Kordiimonas lipolytica (assembly GCF_001550065.1). The sequence continues at coordinate 444,241 of NZ_LRUB01000002.1, read as the reverse complement.
ACATCGCAAAGAAAGCAGACGACTTTCGCGCCATTTTCCATGTAAATGCGAAGGGTTCGAAATCAACCTTGATCGGCGACTTGATGGCCGCCACGGAATTTCAGCGCATCTCGTGATCTATCCTTCGCCAAGATAGAAAGCAGCCGAAAAGAACAGGGCGGTCAAAAGCGCCCACAGAATGGTCGATATAGTTAGTTTCTCGCGTCGCGTGCCTGTCCCGTCCGACATAAGTCATCCCCCAAAACCAGTTCTCGACAAGAAATAACCATAGGCGTTCCCGCCTGCCTTGGGAACAAAAAACAATTAAAAGTTTATTTTATACTGGTAAAATAGTAGCCGCCCCGACGGCAATCAACTTTTGTTTTCCGTCACTTACCGCGAAAACGCGGCTCTCGACAGCCACCAGCCTCTTGTTGACTTTTACAACCTCACCCCGCGCCATAAACTCATCACCAATTCCCGGGGCAAGCAATTTGACGCTATAGTCGGCAGTCACAACATCGCCCACAACGCTCGCGGCAGCAGCAGCCGAGACATTGTCTGACAGGAAACCGATGATCCCGCCATGGACAAAGCCATGATGCTGCGTCAGGTCTTTCCGAAAAGGCATCCGTACTTCGCACACGCCCTCCTCGCACGTCAGAACTTCACACCCGGTCCAGCGCGTGAAGGGTGAAACCTGCACGATAGCTCGCATCGTTTCCGTTGTCGCAACGGTGCGTTCAGCTACCATCTCTACCGCTTCTCTGGCTCCATGCTGGTATCCGGCTTCGCTGCCAACTGCTTCCTGTGTCATTTTTCCATCCTCGATAATTGTTGATTATATAGACTGATCTGTATAACTTTTAACCAAAGTCAAGCCCAAGAGTCAAATTTCGGGAATTTTCCATGAGCAACGCCATAGCCGAAAAGCCAGAATCCAAGCGAAAAAAGACTGCTCAAAACCGCTCAAAGCATGAGGCTGCCCTTATTCATGCTGCGGCTGTATTGTTCCGCAAGCAGGGCTATGCCGCCACCGGAACAGCAGAAATATTGAAACGGTCCGGCGCGCCGCGTGGATCGCTTTATTATTATTTCCCGGAAGGCAAGGAGGCCATTGGCGCCGCGGCCCTTGAGGCCGCCAGCAAGGTTGCCACACGCACTTTCCGCGAACTGGCAGGTTCGGCCGAAAGTCCGGCCGATTTCGTGCAGGCTTATGCGGCGCTGCTGTCTCAGTGGATGGAAAAGTCTGGCTTCACTGACGGCTGCCCGGTCGCAACGACAGTTCTTGAGACAGTACCTACTTCCGATATCATCACCCCGGTTGCAAAAGCGTCTTTCGGGCACTGGCAACAAGCCATAACAGATATGCTGTTAAGCCATGACTGGCCTCGTGCCAGGGTCCGGGCGACAGCCACATTGATTCTGTCCGCGTTTGAAGGGGCGCTCATTAGCGCGCGCGTGGAAAGGTCGTCCCGCCCTATTCTGGACGCAGCCGACGAACTGTCTATTCTATTGAAGGTGTAGGCCCGAACACGCGCGAAGGGTCAATCAACCAATTGATCGTCCGTCTCGGACGGCTTCGCCCAAACCCAGCGGGCAAAGCTAAGCACAACAAAGAAGAAAACGATGCCAACAGGCGCGGCATCAACCATCAGGAAAATGGTACAAGCAACAAACAGCAGCAACAAAACCAGCTTGGCAAAGGTTTCGGCCGCCGTATCTGCGATATCAAAAAACTTGTCGCGCATTCCCCACTCCCGATTGTCATTTTAGCCCATTCGACGGTGAGGCAAAGATTTGGTGAAGTGGAATCTGCTTTCCCAAGCTCACTCCACAACTGACTGCTGCAAATCGGCCACAGGACTCTGGCTGAACCTAAAAAAAAGCCCCTTCGCGGAAGCGAGGGGGCTGAGGATTGGCGCCGGTTTAAGGGGAGGATGCCGACGCCAGGGGATTCCTGATGGCCAAAGGGGAGGCCGGGGGAGGAATCAGGGGCTAAAGAAACTCAATCAATGCACTCAGTGATGCCAGCAAGGCAGGCATCTAGTGATGACCCATCTGGCTTGCGCTTTGGCGCCAACCGGCGACAACCACAACTTCACCAAGGCTGTCGAACGCGTCGGCGTCCAGCTCCAGCAGGGTGGAAGCACCGCCACGAATGCTTGGAAACTCGGCGGTATAGACACGCTGGTGAGTGAGGCCAGACCCGATGATCGCGCCCTTAGCACCCTTCTTCAGGTCGAACTGCTCAACATCCCGCGGCAGCATTACGTCATGAAATTTTTCCATCGTCTGTCTCCGTTAATTATCATTATCCTGGGCATGCGTGAGGTCATGCAAATCGACCTCCAACGTCACCCCAAGCGCCGCCATGCGGCTCATCTGTTCAGGGCTCAGGGTCAGAACCGGCACCCGGTGGTAAGCATAGGCCGCGACAAACACATGCGCGCCTTCCGCCCACTTCTGCACTTCATCTTCCTTGCCTTCCAGGCGGTCGAGAAGCGCGTCAATCTGGTCCGCGAGCGTTGTGTTGGCAGCAGGGAGGCCACTGTCGAGCCGCCAGATATTATGGCTATTGAGCGCCTGGTGCGTAAGCACGCTATGGTGTTCGCCTTCCGGCGCCTCAGGCTCGCCCTTGCGCGTGACAAGACTTGGAAAGACGCCCAAGGATTTTGTCACCGCGTCGGGTGAACTTTCCTGTGTATCAATCTCCAGGCTCACGCTGATCTCGAAATCAGGGTGGTCTACGGTCATGTCATACGCTGCACTGGTCATCTTAAGCTGCCTTGTAAAAACGTCGTTTCGGGGAATAGGAGAGCACATCGCGCTCGCCATGCTTAAAGAGCATGAACAGGTCATCCCCGGCGTCATAGCCGTAAAAGTCCGGGTCTACATGCAGACGGAACCCACCTGTAAAGGTGAACACAAAACAGTCGTCTGCCTTGTCATGCTCAATCTCAGTAAGGCTTTCGCCTTCCAGTTTCGACAGGATGTGACTGGCCCGCGCGGTATCGCTTTCACGCCGCCACAGAATCCGTGCATCATCCAGATACAGGTCCCAGTCACAGCTGTAGATCCACAGATGCCACTGCCACTGGGCATCGCCCGTGACCGCATCCGCTTCGCACGGATCGCCCAAATCGAGCGTAATAAAGCCGCCAAAGCCCCGCCGTGCGCGAGCAATCTTCAGCGGCTGACCCTCTCGGAACTCGTTAAACCGCTCTTCGCCCGTCTCGCCGGGCCGTATGTTAACAATTGCTGTCATGTCTCTGTCTCACCATTTTGCCCATGCATATCCCGGGCCATGTTTCTTTCAATTTATGGACCCCGAGGATTGGCAAAGGTCGCTTACCGCACCCCGGGGGTTCATTTCTTGTCCTCGCAAATTCAACTCTAAACGTGCCGTACTCGGGTCTTTCTATCGTCTGCTTCAATCAGGCTCCGTCAGGGTTGATTGCGGGCTTCAAAGTCGGTGGCTCAACAAAAAACCCCTCCGGAGCGATGCTTCGGAGGGGTTTGGAACCTTTTCAACTTTTCAGCCCTGGTGGCTTAAAGTTCTCTCCCCTCCGGAATGCATGCAAGACGGACGCAAATAAACTGCGCGCCTTTCACTGCATACATCTGTTTCCAAAGGGTGGTCATGTTCCTAAAATCCTAAATACTCGAGGCCCCTCCTATTGAGGCCATCCGATATTTGCATCACTAACCGAAGCGCCACGCAATTGTCAACAAGGAAAAGATTAAAAAGTGAAATTTTATTTCAAGGCGCGGAAATAAAAGGACAAAACCGGGACCTAAGGCTGCACTTTCGCAAGTTATTATGGTCATTCATCCCTAGAGATTTTGACAGGATTCCGAAGCTCGCCCATTCGGTCAACCCGCACATGGACTATATCCCCGGACTTCAAGTACCGCCCCAGCTTTTGCTCTTCACGGATGTACCGGTCTACGACCCATTGCTGCATCGGGCGGTCCCATCCACCTAGGGCATAGTCCAGAAAACCACGCACCTTGTGCATGGTGCGAATACCTTCAAACACGGTACCCGCGGGCGTACCTGACATGATCATGGCACGCGCCGGCACCCTGCCGTTGCGGGTCGGCAGACCGACCCGGGAGCCACGGAAAACCCACTGGCGGTCTTTTCGAGCTTCAGTTTCCCGGAGAATTTCAGGAAGACCCCAGACCATGCGTGACACAGGTGCCGACTGCCGGATTTCCCCATTTACCGATAGCTCGAGCGTCAAGGACTGGGCAAAACCTTCAGCATCCAGCGGGATGACAAACAGGTTTCCCACCGGCAAGTAGCCGGGAGCACTTTTGCCTGTTGTGAGGCCTTGGCCGGACTCAATGTCAAACGCATCAATATGTCGCAGAAGCAATGCCCTGTCGGTCACATCGTTGCACAGGATCAACCCTATCTCGCGCGATGTGCGCACCGGTGGGAAATCCCGCAAGGGCACAAAGCAAAGTTCTGCCTCATAGTCCAGCAGCCCATCCCCCGATGGAATCGGCGCTGTCCAATGCGTCGGCTGGACCTGTTTGGGAAAAAGGAACGGCCCGTCCTCCACTTCAGCGTCATCAGCATGAGCCGGAAAATTCGCGCCTGCAGCGATGTGGCTGCCGCCGAGTCCAACCGGCATCCCAAGACTTGTGATCGGCAGGGTCACGGCCGCGCTGTCAGGTATCACCTCCAAGGCGGCGAGAATAGCGTCACGCCCAAGTTCATTATAGAGAATGATCGGATCAAACACCGGCCGACCAAGCGCCTGAGATACATCGATTCCAGTTATTGTTTCGTTTTCGTAACGAATAACCAGCAATAGCTTTTGCGGAATCCCATTCTCATAAGAACGAGCAAATGTCAGGGCCTCTTCGCGTGGAGCAATCTCAATTTTCTGCGCCCCTGAAGCAGGTGCCACAGCAAACAGAAAAACACCCAAAAACAGCAGTAAACGTACCATCCTCAATCCTTCCTTGCTGCATCATTCTACCCCCCTGCCCATACATCAGGCAATCGACCAGCATTTGCCAAGGAGATAAGTTAGACGGTATGCTGGTAGCGCGCTGGGGGGCGCATGTGGGAAGCAATAACTTATGGTCCTCGCACTGGCACGCCGCGCCTTTGGTGCAGCAGTATACGGATTGTTCTTTTCAGTAGCACCATCGCTCTGTGCCGCTGAGGACTCCGTGCATGTTATGGCCACCGATTGGGGCCTGACATTGAAATCCAATGGTACCGGCTTCTATAACGATCTTGCCAAACTGGTCTTGCCAACAAGCCTTGGCTCGATTGACTATGAAATCCTGCCTTATAAGCGAGCAAAACGTGCATTCCTTGCCAAGCAGGCAGACTGCCTCTATCCAAACAGCCTCGGTTATCTGGTCAGCACAGGCACGATTAAAAAGCCAGACCAATTCGTTGGCAGCCGCAGCGTGGTGGCGGCACAGTCCCGCATTTTCAGCCCACATGGCACCCACCCACCGGCCCGGCTCGAAGACCTCAAAGGGTTGACAGTTGCTTTTGCGCTGGGGTCGGATGCACCCAAGCTTCTCAAAGGCTCTGGGGCCAACTTTGTCGCCGTGTCGGACGAAGTTGGCAAAGCGCGTATGCTTCTGGAAGGCCGGACAGATTTACTGGTAGCGGTTTTGCCGGACGCCAAGTTTGTATTTGACAGCTTGGGCACGGGCCTGCCGCCCTTTGACCCGAGGTTCTCGATTGATTCAACTGAAATCGGCTTGGTCTGCTATCGGTCTGAAACCAATGAGGCATTCATAGAAAGCTTCAACAGCCATCTTGAGGAATTGATCAAGGACGGTAGGCTTCAGGCCTTTCTGACATCCCAAGGCTTGACCCCGGCAGCCCACATGCCGCGTCAAGAATAGATGACAGTAACATTGCGACCATCGCGCTTGAGGGCCCGACAAAGCCGCCCGACTAAGGCCGAATGGCAGCGATAGGCAAGCATCGGCGGTATGGGGCTCATGTCCGGCCCGCTTTTCTTGAAATCAAGTGCATTTCTGAAGAGCTTGAGGGTAACTACATCTTTCGCTTGAGCGTGCTCAAGCGCGCCTGCCAGGCGGCGCTCAACCTCGCGCTCCAGATCCGCCAACAGGCCGCCTTCTCGCTCAGGCACGGCCTCGCGCCCTTGCTCCCATGCTTTCACCTGTGCTTCCGTAGCCAGTGTTAGCATGGAGATATCGCGCTCCGACAAGCCAAGCCCTTCGCGCAGGCATCTGAATTCGGCAGGGGTCATAGCTACACTCTCTGTTTCATGCCTACAGGCTTGCGCCAATCGCCACCAAATACAAGCCTATTGATTCGTCCAGCAAGCCGTGGGTCAGTGTAGAAAGCCGAAAGCCCCACCTATCCTTATGGCCTGTCGGAAGAGCAATTATTCATGTAGATGACACAGATTTCAGGCCATCGGTTCCAGAAAAACTATCTGGGCTGGTGCGACCAATCTATCCAACGAATCAAGAGCCATTACTCCGGTTAAACACCCGCCGAAACCCGCAGACGCCCTCAGGCTTTGCGCATTCTTGATCTTTACTGCTATAGTCACCAGTGAAGGAACCGATCAACCTTTCATCAAGGACTGCTGGATGCGTCACATTCCCCTGTTATTAGTCTTTGTTTTCCTTCTGACAATTGTCACGCGCCCCAGCAAGGCTCATCATCCAGAACTTAAAATTCCCCATATTTTCGCCACCGGCTGGGGTATCACACTCGATGCTGACGGCAGCGGTTTCTATAATGACTATGCCCGCTTCACTCTTGGCTCTGACCTGGCACAGGAGAACTATCTGGTGGCTCCCTATAAACGCGCCATGCGGAGCTTCAAGCGCGACAGGACAAGCTGCATCTACCCGAAAAGCATTGATACGCTCATGCGGACAGGCGATTGGAGCGAGGGCGAAAGCTATATCGAAAGCAGCGCCATGCTTAGGTCGCCCATGCGGATATTCTCCCGGGATGCAACCTCTATCATCCACAGTCAGGCAGACCTGCGAGGCAAGAAACTGGCGTATGCCCTTGGTGCAAAAGTCCCGAATTCAATGGGTGATATCGGCGTTGAATATGTGCCGATCGCAGATGAGGTCGACAAGGCCAAAATCCTGGAAACAGGAACTGTTGATGCCATGATCGCCAATATGCCGGACGCCTACTTCGTGTTTAAAAGCCTGGGCCAGGAGCTTCCGCCTCATGACCCAAATTATGACCCCATTCCAGTGCCCAGCATCCGTATCGTTTGCCATGACACCGCCAACAACAAGGCATTCATCAAAGAGTTCAATCACAGACTGGAAGAATTGGCCGCATCCGGTGAAATGGCAGACTATCTGAAAAAACTTGGGCTATCCCCGATAGTCTATATGCCCTGAAGCTCTTCCCTGCATACACCCCGCCCGCGGCCTATAGGGCACGCCCGGCAAGCCGGTTTCGTAGCCGCCTGATCAAACGGCCGTCCAACACCATCAGACCAACGCCAATCAGCACCAGCCCTGCAGCGTGACCGGCTTCCAGCCGCTCCCCCAGAAACAGCACGCCAAATGTGGTTGCTACAACCGGTATGGTGAGCGTCACCAGGGACGCGCTGGTCGCGCCTGCTTCGGCGATCAGACGGAAATACAGAAGATAAGCAAGCGCGGTAGACAGGAGCGACAGTGACAGCAGTGCAGCCCAAACCTTTGCTTCAGGCAGCGGCAACAGGTATGGCGCATCTATGACAAGAACGGCAGGAACCAGCATGATGGCCGCCATCGTCACCTGCCCAAAAGCCATCTGGACAGGCTGCAATCCAAGCCCGACAAACCGCCTTCCCGCGACCACCGCAAAGGCATAGGAGAGTGACCCCGCAAGAACCGACAACTGCCCCATCAATTCACCGGACATGCCGGCAAGACTGCCCGGCCCAATAATGGACACGACCCCCATAAAGCCGATCAGAACACCTGAAAAGCGCCGCATTGTCAGTCGTTCATCATGAATAAAGAAGTGCGCAACGAAAACAGTGAACAGGGGCATCGTGGCATTCAGGATGGAGGCAAGGCTGGATGCAATCTGGGTCTGCCCCCAGGCTATAAGGGAAAATGGCATAATGTTATTCAGAAGTCCCATCACGGCCAACGCGCCCCAGACCCTCCATCTGTCCGCGTGCCCGGCGCCAGGAAGCGGCACACGGGTTACCTTCATAAACAGGAATAGTCCAAATGCGGCAAATGAGACCCTGATGGCCACCACAGTCAGTGGCGGCAACGCTCCGACTGCGACCTCAATGGCCATGAAGGATGCACCCCAAAGGATGGAAAGCATTGCCAGCAGGCCCCACTGGCGCGGGCCCATCTGCAAACTTGGCTGTGTCACGATGTTTTCCTTTTGAGCACCTATGCCTTGATCACCTCGCAACATAGTGTGCCGCGCAGCTTTCTGCACGCCAATTTCGGACGTTTCAACGAAATGTAGAACTGTCAGAGACTAGTCGACCTGATCGTAATCGAGATCCGCCAGAATGTGCGTCACCCTTCCCTCTTCACCAAAAGGCAGAACAATAGACTCGCCAAACACCGACATGCCGTTTTTCGAGACAAAGTTGCCAGCCGTACGCACCGGCCGCCGCAGAAGCGCCACGTGATCCAGAATACGGCGGGAGCGTTCAGCACGGTTATGATCGGTGAATTCGCTGACCAATTTCCCGGTCATTTCCGCACCAAAGAGGACGCTGAGAGCCGTCCCGAATACGCGGTAGCGGTAATCCGGCACGCCATCTTCCTGGGGCTCTACCTCCACCAGAAATATATTGGGCAGGTGGCGTGGAAGTGCTGCAGGGCTGAATGAATCTCGGGGCGGCATCTTGCCCTTTTCCGGGCGCAGCGAAATATAGTGATCAAACATCTCTCGAAGCTGTGCACTACGTATACCAGCGCGCATGGAATCCTCGCCGACCAATAGCTGCATATCGGCATTTGCGGATGGTAGTTCGTCTAGTTCTCCAGCGATGCTTGACGCTTCAAATGATGACCCTAAAGTGCCGTCTCCTGCATTTCCAGGAACCATGTAAATACCCCTCGAACAACGATTACGCCCCAAGGTCACCTTATGGGTGAATTCCTTTCGCAATTGTAAATTCGTACAAAATTAGTTGGAATATTATCGGGCAGTATTGTGCTCTTCTCTTGATGCCCAGTGAAGGCAGGATGAGAGTGGCGACAAAAGTCAAAAATGGTTGAAACGATTTGTCGCGAGCCGGGCTCAACTCACCGCAAAAGAGCATCCAAATCAAGGCCTTGACTGTAGGCTGAAGCCGAACAATATAACATATTAATCCTGCGCAGCCCTGCCGTGGGTTAACTCTGGGGAATTCTGGAATGCCAACCAAGGCCACACGACAGGCCTGCGGTTCCATTATATTCGGGATCGTACTTGCTTCTTCTTTCGCGTCAGCAGCAGCGTCTGATGCGGCGGTAGGGGCCAGTGCATCAGTGGTTATTGACGTCGATCATCAGTCTTTTGATGCCGAGTTCTTCGAGCAATATACCCCTCAAACAGCCCTGGACATGATCAACCGGCTGCCTGGCTTCGTTTTCGACAGCGGCTCCAGTGCACGAGGCTTCGGCGGCACCGCTGGCAATGTATTGATCGACGGCACTCGCCCCACATCGAAGTCCGGTGGACTAAGTGAAGCCCTCTCACGGATACCCGCGGGACAGGTTTCCCATATCGAAGTGCAGCGCGGCGCCATTGGCGCTGGCGAAGCGGCAGGCCAAAGCATGGTGGCGAATGTGGTACGGCTGAAGAATGTCAGCACCGGCACTTGGTCCGTTGACATCCGCAAGGTAGGACCGGACCGGATCATGCCATCTGCAGGTGCCTCCTTTTCGACCCAACTGGCTGGCTGGGATACATCATTCCAGCTGGAAAGCTTCATGATCAATGAATCTCGCGACGCGGTTATTACTGCGCGTGATGCCGAAGGGACCAAGACAAGACTGCAAACCGAAGTGCGGGACGAACGCAACCGTGATGCCTCGCTGTCATTTGATGCAGGGCGTGACGTCTTTGGCGGCAGGCTTCAACTGAACGGTCGATTTGGTTTTGACAGCTGGTACGGCGACACAGAGCGCCTTGGCCGCGGCACAGGAGAACCAACAGACCCGGTCGCCGACCGTTTTTTCGATGACCACGACTTTGAAGAGTATTCAGGAGAATTCGGCGCCGACTGGTCCCGCACTTTCGAAAGCGGTTGGAAATGGCGGCTTATTGGCCTGACCACCATAGCGGACTGGACGGCACGCGACCTGATCACCAACGAAATGCCTGAAGCAACTTTGCTGGACACGACGCATTTCACGGCAAAAGAAAAAAACACGGAAACCATTTTCCGAACAACGCTTGGTAAAAATGGTGGCGCAATGGTGCAGCCTGAGTTCGGAATAGAAGGCGCCTTCAACACCCTGAATGCCAGCCTTGATATTGTGAAGACAGACGGAACCGGGGCTGAGCTTTTTGCCCTGCCCGCCAAGCCCGTGCGCGTGGAAGAAAAGCGTGCAGAAGCTTTTACCAATCTTGTGTGGAAGTTGAACGACACACTAACAATGGACGGAGGCATTAAAGCCGAAATCAGCCAAATTTCCACAAGCGGCGCAACTGACCAGGCACAGACTTTCAAGTTCCTGAAGCCTTCCGTTGGCATCACCTATACGGTCACACCTGATCTGCAGGTCGGGCTTTCCGCTGAACGCAGTGTCGGTCAACTGGATTTTGGAGATTTTGCTGCAAGCGCAGACGCATCCGATGACCGCGTGTTCGCGGGCAACCCAAACCTGAGGCCAGACCGCACTGACCGGCTGCAGGGCACATTCAACTACCAATTTGGCGAACGTGGCGCACTATCTGTCGAACTATTCTATGAATGGAAAGATGATGTACTGGAGCGCATCATCCTGCCTTCAGGCAGACAGGGCCGTGCCAATGTAGGAAGCGCCAGGCGCTGGGGCCTGGAAGCCCAGGCTAGCATCCCTACCGACCAAGTTCTGAAAGGCGGCCTGATTGAAGTGGAGCTTGATGCGAAAGACAGTAGCTTCCTGGACCCGCTCACTGGCCAAAAACGGCGCCTGCATAACTTCGTTCCGCTCGAATATGTCGTTGAGTTCCGTCATGACATACCGGACACCGAATGGTCCTGGGGCGTTGATTATAACAGCCGCTTCAATTGGCATGGCTTTTTCGTCAATGAGTTTGAAGACTTTGAAGGCGCCAGTCGCTGGGGTGGCTTTATTGAGACCACCGCCGTCAAAGGCGTCAGAATTACCCTGCGAGCCTGGAGCATCGGCGGGGTCGGCAGGGACCGAATTCGCTATCTCTACAGCCCAACCCGTGGCGACACATTCATCGGCACTGAAATCTCGGAGCGTGTCCGCGACCAGGGCTTCCGCATCTCTTTTTCGGGTCAGTTCTAACACCGCCAAAAAATTAAAGCCCGTGCGCCTAATGGGGGCTGACGCACGGGCAATCCCGGAGCTTCAGGGGGGGGAGGTAGGGGATCGCCCCGGGCCCATCAGAAATGGGGCTGAAAACCAAAATTATAAGCCCTCCCCCGATCACATTTTCTTGAACCAGGCCAGCCGGCCAAAGGTGGCGTGCGCGCCCGGCACTAAAATGCTGTTAATTTGATTTAAACTAATGTTACCTATTCTCTCCTACAGAGGACAGACAACCATCCGATTTTCGGTGTGAAAGGCCTGCCCGACAGTTTTGCGTTTTACTGCTTTAGCTCTTTCCGCAAGGAGAACGCGCAATGTCGCCGACGTCCCCCCGAAACATGCTCGCCCTGGGCCTGTTTGCGCTTATTTGCTGCGCCAATTCACCATCTGTTTCCGCACAAGATTATGATCTCGCCACTTGGGGCGAACGGGTTTATGACGCCTTCGCCTCCAAGCAACGCTACCCCAAGCGTGCCCTGGACGCCAAGCTGGAGGGTACCGTTAAGGTCGAGGTTACCGTTGGTCAAAACGGTGACATTATCGGCTTCAAGATCAACCAGTCGTCCGGGCACAATGTGCTTGACGGATCGGTGCTTCAAATCCTGAACAGGATCAATCCGCTGCCCCCGCTGCCTGAAGGGCTTTCCAGTTTCAATTTCAAGATTCCGCTGCGGTTCAACATGGATGACCAACAAACTCGATTGGGCGCAGAAGTGCAAGTGGCCCAGGCCACACCGGACTGGAAAGGCTGGCAGCGCGATGTATCCCGAATTCTGGCGCGCAATCAGGGGTATCCGACACAGCTTATAGAAGAAGGCATTGAGGGCACCGTCAGGGTCAAAGTACAGATTGCCATGGACGGCACGATCATGGCCCAACAGGTTGTTGAAAGTTCGGGCAATCCGATCCTCGACGACGAAGCCATCGACCTGATGCGGCGCATCAGCTTCCCGAAACTGCCGGAAAACAAAGAGAGCGTGTCACTAACCATCCCGCTCAGCTACAGGATCGGCGCAAAAGGATAGGCAGCCCGAGGCACACGACACACTGAGGCAAAACAAGAAAAGCCCGACCAAATGGCCGGGCTTTCTATTGTTTCGGAATGCAGGCTTTAGGCCGCTTTCGACAGCTTCTGGAACTGCTTCAGGTGATAGTCGGTATCACCGAAATAATGGTCGATCATCACAAGCCGCTTGGCAACGTGTGCCAGTTCCAGTTCCCATGTCACACCAATGCCGCCGTGCATTTGAACTGATTCCTCAGCCACCTGGCGGCCCACACGGCCAACTAGGGCTTTGGCAGCTGACAGATGCTTGTCACGGTCCTCGGCATTCAGTTTGGACGCCGCGAGAAGCACGATCGAACGAACCTGTTCAATCTCCAGGCACACATCCACAAGGCGGTGCTGAAGCACCTGGAATTTGCCGATAGGCACACCAAACTGCGTGCGCGTGCGCAAGTATTCAAGCGTCGCGTCGCGGGCATTTTCCATAGCGCCCAGGCTTTCCGCGCAAAGCGCCAGTGTAGCGCGCGCAATTGCACGGCCAAGGGCGTCTTCGGCCGCAGAGCCTGAGAGCAGCACATCGTCTGCAGCGATGGAAACACCGTCAAAGGTAATCTCGGCTGCGCCGAAACCATCATTGGTCTTGAAGGTACGCATGGACACGCCATCGGCGTCAGTCGCAACCAGCAACAGCACCAGCTTGTCACCGTCCTTGGCCGACACGATCAGAGTGTTCGCATCACCGCCGTTGACAACCATCGACTTCGCGCCCGAAAGCTTGCCGCCTTCGATCTTCGCGTCAACTTTCGCGGCATTGTAGCGCGCGCCCGGCTCATAATGGGCAAACGCCAGCTTGTGGCCACCGCCGATAACATCGTCCAAAAGTGCCGGGCCACGGCCTTCCGCTGCTTCTTCAGCCAACAGGCCTGCGCCCAGAACGGCTGTTGCGAGGAAAGGTTCCACCACGATACCGCGGCCGAGCTCTTCGGCCACGACCATGATATCAAGGCCAGAGCCACCCAGGCCGCCAACGCGCTCAGGCAACACCGCAGCCACAAGGCCCAGTTCAGCCATTTGTGCCCACACCGCTTCATCATGCCCTTTTTCCGAGCTGATCAGCTTCAGGCGGCTTTCGAAATCGCATTGCTCGCGCACAAAGCGAGACACCATGTCCTTGAGCATGCGGTGATCATCAGAGAGATTGAAATCCATAACTGTACCCTCCCTTAAAGCCCAAGGATCATCTTGGAGATGATGTTGCGCTGAATCTCGTTTGAGCCGCCATAAATGGAATATTTGCGGCGGTTGAAATATTGGCCTGCGAACAAATGCGCCCCATCAGGCCCAAGCGGCTCGGCGTTCGAGCCCATCTGATCCAGTTCCGGCATGAACGGCAGCGCATATGGGCCAACAGCCCGGCGCATCAGGTCGCTGATTTCCTGACGGATCACTGACCCTTTGATCTTGAGCATGGAACTTTCAGCGCCCGGCGCACCACCGGCCTGGGCGGCCGCAAGCACACGTAGGTTTGTCAGTTCCATGGCCATCAAATCGATTTCCACATTGGCGATACGTTCCGCGAAATGGGCATCATCAATCAGCTTGCCACCTTCGCCGTCATCGGTCTCGGCCGCAATCTTCTTCAGACGCTTCAGACCTTCCTTGGCGGCTGCCACGCCTGCAATGCCAACACGTTCGTGCTGCAGCAGGTATTTGGCATAGGTCCAGCCCATATTTTCCTGACCAACAAGGTTTTCAGCTGGCACCTTGACATTGTCAAAGAACACCTCATTCACCTCGTGGCCGCCTTCGATCGTGATGATCGGACGCATTTCCACGCCGGGCGTATTCAGGTCAATCAGCAGGAAGCTGATGCCGGTCTGTGGCTTGCCTTCTGAGGAGGTGCGCACCAGGCAGAAAATCCAGTCCGCATACTGACCAAGCGTGGTCCAGGTTTTCTGGCCATTGACAATATAATGATCACCGTCGCGCACGGCTTTAGTCTTCAGGCTTGCGAGGTCAGACCCTGATCCCGGCTCGGAATAGCCCTGACACCACCAGTCAGTGCCATCGAGAATACGTGGCAGATAGTGGGCCTTTTGTTCATCGGAACCGAAAGCAATCAACACAGGGCCAAGCATCGACAGGCCGAATGGCGGCAGCTCCGGCGCACCAGCCCGCACACACTCTTCTTCAAAGATGTGCTTCTGGAACGGCGTAAAGCCTGATCCGCCATGCTCAACTGGCCATGAATGCGCCACCCAATTCTTTTCCAAGAGGGTGCGCTGCCAGTTCAGATAATCTTCTTTCTCAAGCCCGAGGCCAGCTTTTGTTCGCTCGGAAACATGGCTTGGCAGCCTTTCTTCCAGAAACGCCCGCACTTCCGCGCGGAAGGCCAGGTCTTCATCGCTATATTCAAGACGCATTGGTCGACTCGCTGTTGGTTGAACACATTTTCATGTCATCAACTAGGCCGCATCATCCAAGGATCAAGATTTGTCGTAACAGAGAATGAATTTTTATTCGTTCTTAATAACTGACCAATTAAGTATGCATTATAACGCCTGGGGAATGGAAAGCTGCTTCGCATGGAAAAAATACTGATATTTCTGGCCCTTATCGCGACTGGAGCGGCCCACGCCGAGGAGAGCCTTTTTGGCAGCGGCAAGATATTGGCCACACCAGGTGTGATTCAGGTTGAAGGAGCTGGCGGCAGTGGCCTGAACCCTTGGGCCGTTATTTCCGGCTATGGCACCAACCGCCAAATCGGCGGCAGTGCGCACCATACCTATGTCACGACAGGTGATTTCACCCTAAACGCCACAGGCGTCACGGTGGGGCTTTTCGACCGCCTTGAGCTGAGCTTCACCCGGCAATGGTTTAACACCCGCAGCGCCGGCGGCAGGCTGGGCCTGGGGGACGGGTTCAAGTTCAACCAGGACATCGTCGGCGCCAAGGTGAAAGTGTTCGGGGATGCTGTCTATGACCAGGATAAATGGATGCCGCAGGTCTCCTTGGGCGCGCAGTATAAGAAAGCCGACAAAGGCGCGATTGTGCGCGCGGTCGGCGCCAAAGGTGATGACGATATCGATCTCTATCTGGCTGCCACCAAAATCCTTCTGGACAAAAGCTTGGTGCTCACCGGCACCGCGCGGGCGACGCGAGCCAACCAGTTCGGCCTTTTGGGCTTTGGAGGCCCGAACGGTTCGGGCAGGTCGCTGCAGTTTGAAGGGTCTGCCGCTTACCTCCTGAGCCGCCATTTTGTAGTCGGCGCAGACTATCGTACTAAGCCCGACAACCTGGCTTTCGCGGAAGAAGACGATGCCATGGCTGCCTATGTGGTTTGGCTGCCAAGCAAGCACTTCACCATCACTGCCGCCTATACTGACCTTGGGAAAATCGCGCTGCAAGGGCGTCAGCGCGGCTTCTACCTGTCTCTCCAACTGGGGTTTTAAATCATGAAACTGAAGACACTCATTCTTGCCGCTGCATTGCTCGGTGCAGCGCCGGTCGCGAATGCCGACAGCCTTTATGATGATCTGGGCGGGCTCGACAACATAACTCGTTTTACCAACCGGCTGGTGGATCGGACATTCGCGGACCCACGCACCGCCCACCAATTCAAGCAAACCAAGAAAGACCGCCTGGCCCGCCTGCTGGTGGACCAGATCTGCGAGGCCACTGGCGGCCCCTGCCGGTACAAGGGCGTGAACATGAAGAAATCCCACATAAAGCTTGGGATCACAGAGGCTGAATTCAATGCGCTGGTGGAACAACTGCAACAGGCGATGAGTGAGGCCGATGTACCGTTTCACACGCAAAACCGTCTGCTGGCGATCCTGGCCCCCATGAAGCGAGATATTGTCGAACGGTGAGTTCACAGCCATTTGACTTTGCGTTCCCACGCCTCAGATGACACTCTGAGAAAAAGGGGACACAACCATGAAAAATGTCATCGCCGCGCTGGTGCTAGCTACCAGCGTTTCCACAGTCGGGTTCGCACAAGAAACCGATGCCACGATCCGCGCCTATGCAGCTGGCTATAAGGCTGCCTTCACCTGCAGCGCCACTTTCAACGGCGGCAAGTCGCCAGAGCAGATAGAAGCGCAGGAACTGACGGGCATCTACCCACTGGTAGCTGATGTTGTGCCAACACTTGAAGCAAAAATCGATCATGACGCCAAGCGCGTCACCGTTGCCTTCAGCGATACGCTTCCGCCACGCATCAGCCAATGGCGTCCCCATCTTGGCTGCACGCAGTTGCCTGTTGGTGCAAAGGCGGAGACCACCGCAGCCTTGCCCCGCATTGATATTGACGTTCCGGCGCGCAATGACAGCGCCCCATGGTCGCGCATCCCGTCTAACTATGGAGAGGCAGACAATGAAGCACTTGCCGCACTCGTAGCCCGCGCTTTCAAGGACCCTAAATACGGCAAGGATGCCTTCACCACCGCACTTCTGGTTGCAAGCCCGGATGAAATCCTGATTGAAAGCTATATCGACGGTTATACCCACCGCACCAGCCAGCGCACATGGTCCGTCGCCAAATCCATTGCCGCCAGTGTCATCGGCGCAGCGGTAGAAGAAGGACAGATTGACATAAAAGCGCCCGCACCAGTGGCAAGCTGGCAGTCGCCGCTTGATCCGCGCAAGGGCATCACGCTGGAAAACCTTTTGCATATGGCATCGGGACTGGACAGCAACCAGGCGGGTAACCGCACAGACCGGCTTTATATCGGTGGTGGTCGGGTGGACGACACGGCCATGCGCACATCCCTTGAAGTAAATCCGGGCAGCCGCTGGAAATATGCCAATAACGATACGCTTCTTGCTGTGCGCGCACTCAAGGACGCGATAGGCGACGAACAGGCCTATCTGGAGTTTCCTTTCGAGGCACTGCTGCACAAGATCGGCATGCTGGATACCGTGCCGGAGGTGGACTGGGGCGGCAACTTTGTGATGTCCAGCCAGGTATGGACCACGTCGCGGGATCTGGCGCGCCTTGGCATTCTTTATCTGAATGACGGCACCTGGAACGGCGAGCGCATCCTGCCTGAAGGCTGGGCCAAATATGTAGCCACCTCAGCCCCAAGCCAGCCCCCTGCTGCTCGCGCAAATGGCAGCGCAATCCCGGGCTACGGCGCCCAATTCTGGCTCTATAACGAACGCTTTCCGGAACTACCGAATGACAGCTTCGCGGCCCTCGGCAACAGGGGCCAGATACTGATGATCATCCCATCAAAGAATTTGGTGATAGTGCGGCGCGGGCATGACCCTGCTGGCGGCGAAGGTTTCCAGATTCATAGCTTCGCAGCGGATGTGTTGAAAGCGCTGGAGTAACTGTAGCAAAGGCATGAACACAACCACTGCGTGACCCTGCCACCAACAAACACGTGCGCCCAAGCCGTTATCCGGCTACAATTCAATGGTGGGGCGTGCAATGGGGAGGCGTCGGCTTTTGGTCAAGAGCTTAGTGTTTCTTGTTGGCTTGCTGATTTTCAGCAGCTTTTGCTGCGTGCGCGCCGCGGATGTCTTTATCGTCACAGAAAATTATCCACCCTATAATTTCCCCGCCGATGATGGCAGCGTTGCCGGAGAAGCCACGGCGCTCGTCAACAAGGTAATGGAAGCAACTGAGCTGGACTATACCATCACCATTGGTCCCTGGGCACGAGCGGTACGCTATGCCGAAACGGCGGACAATGTGCTGATCTATTCCATCGCCCGCATCCCCAACAGGGAGAAACGCTTTCGGTGGTTGGTGCCCCTGGCGTTTGACAATTACAGGCTGTTTGCACGCAAGGATGACACGCGCATCTACACGCACGAACGTCTTATGGCGGGGGACTTTTCCGTCATCTGCGTTCGTGGTGACATCTCATGCAGCATTCTGCAAAGCACCGGCCTGCCGGAGGCCAGCATCATCCGATCAACGGACCTTGACCAGCCCGGCACCCTCAAGATGGTAGAGGCCGAGCGTGTGGACCTTTTCCCTGGCAGCATGATCAACTATAGCACAGAACAACAGCATAACGGAGCCTGGCGGGGCGCATTCAAGCCAGTATATGACCTCAACATAGGACTAACGCTTTACCTGGCAGGCGGGGCCAACCTGCGCCCTGAACTCGCGACAAAAATAGAGGTGGCGTACAAGAAGCTTGTAGGTGAAGGCAACTTCGACATGATGCAGGCAGCCACATCGACTGTGGACTAACCTGCCACACTCGCCATGCTCACAACGGGGCTGGACATTTCCCCTTCTTTGTCTCACTAAAACCTGCAATTAGGAAAACGGTGGGGGAAAACCAATGACTATTGAAGCAACCAGATCGCTGGAAGACCAGAGGGCCGATTACAAGAAACGCCGCTTCCTGGCGATGCCGGTCGCAGGAACCATTGCCTGGGCAATTGTGGGTGCCGTGGCACCCCAGCTCGCGCCACAGCACGCAGTGTGGCTATTGTTCATTTGTACCGGATCGATCTTCTATCTCGGTGTACTGATCTCTAAATTCACAGGTGAAGACCTGCTTGGCAAAAACAGGCCAAAGAACACCTTCGACAGCCTGTTCCTTCAGACTGTTGTTATGGCCCTTCTTGTCTTTGCCATTGCCATTCCCTTCCTGCAGCAGGACTATACGTCGTTGCCGCTTACAGTTGGCATCCTGACGGGGCTGATGTGGGTGCCGCTCTCATGGGCCATTGAACACTGGGTTGGGCTATTTCACGGCATTGTTCGTACAGGCCTCGTCCTGGGCGCCTGGTACCTATTCCCGAACGACCGCTTCCTTGCGGTGCCCTTGGCTGTTGTCGCGGTCTATCTGGTAACAATCGTGATCCTGGAAAAGCGCTGGCGAGCTGTGAACGCGGGCTAACCCTGTTCCTAGAAGATACTGCTGTGGGTCATGCTTGTGAACATCTCAAGCGCAGCTGTACCCACGTATGAGTTACCGAACTGGTCCAGTTCCGGCGACCAGACTGCCACGCTCATCTTGCCTGGTATAACCGCCAGAATGCCGCCGCCCACCCCACTTTTGGCTGGCACGCCAACACGGTAGGCGAAGCTGCCGACGCTATCATACATACCGCATGTCAACATCACGGCATTGATGCGCTTGGCTTGCGCTGCAGAGACGACGGCAGCGTCATGAAGGGCCGAATAACCGCCTGTTGCGAGCGGCAAGCCCGCAAGCGCCAGATCCTTGCAACTCATGGTCATGGCGCACTGGTAGCAATATGTTTCCAGTAGAGTATCGACATCCTGGTCGATGTTGCCGTGGCTTTTCATCAGGTGGGCCATCGCACGGTTAAGGTCCGAGTGCGCCAGTTCGGAATTCATTACCGCAGCATCCGTATCAACCGCCTCATTCATCGCCAAAAACCGAAGATAGTTGCGGATACGGTGCTTGGTATCACCCTTCAGGCCCATCAGCAGATCAAGCGTCGCGAGTGCGCCAGGATTGATGAAGGGGTTGCGGGGCACGCCCTGTTCCATTTCCAGCTTGATCAAGCTGTTGAAGCGGTCGCCCGATGGTTCCTTGCCAACCCGTGTCCAGACCATGTCGCCAAAGTGGGACATGACGAGTTCCAGCACGAAAAGCTTCGAGATACTCTGGATAGAGAATGGCTCAAACGCATCCCCGACCGTGAAGCTTTCACCGGACGCCAACTGCACTGCCATACCAAATTTGCTGGCCGGCACGCGCCCCAGCGCAGGAATATAATTCGCCACTTTCCCTTTGCCGAAATGCGGCTGCACTGCCTCAGCGATATAGTCCAGCAATGCCTGATAATCGAGCACGTTCCAAAATTCCTCTCTGTCCAGTCCGCAAGATTAGACGGACAAAGGCCTGAAAAAAAGAGCACAATTATGCACCGCTGCCCTGCGCGCGGAACATAGTTTGGCCACAGAAATACCCCACAAGCCGCCGGGCGCTTGCCCAAAGTCAAGGATTTGTGAGGCAGGTGCGGCTTTAAGACGCTTTGCCTTTCGGCGATTTTATGGCAATTAGGCGCACAACTGATTTTCGCTGTGGTCCGAACATGATCGCAGCTCAAGAGAATGACATGCAAGAGAGTATGACTGTAGAAAAGGTGACAGACGCGGCGACAGGTGCACCCGTCCGCTCGGGCAAGCACCCGGAAGCGGCTGACTTCCCGCTGAAGGAAGCGCGCAAGCTGGTGAAGGATCTGTGGAAGCCTGACGCCCGCATCTACTGGACAGATTTTACGCTCTCAGCTGCCATCGGCTGGGGCGCGGTTGCTGTGGCAACCATGGCTGCCAACTATTCGCTGATGCAAATCCTTGCCCTTGTTGTGGCCACGCTCGGCCTCTACCGCGCCGTTATCTTCATTCATGAGATCGCGCATTTCCGCAAAGGTACTTTCACGGCCTTCAGGCGCTTTTTCAATGCCTTCTGCGGCATGCCCATGATGGTGCCGGCTTATACATATGCCGACGTGCATATCGACCACCATAAACCGCAAGTATACGGCACGGCAGAAGACGGCGAATATCTGCCGTTCGCCGTGGACAAACCATGGAAGATTGTGGCTTTCATCGTGCAGGCGCTGATCGTGCCTGGCCTGCTGCTGCTGCGCTATACGGTGCTGATGCCGCTGACGCTGATCATTCCCGCCTTCCGCCGCTATGTTTGGAAGCGTGCCAGCTCGCTGGTCATTGATTTCGCCTATATCCGGCCAGAGCCCAAGAAAGATCAGGTCGCGGGTTGGCTCCTGGAAGACATCTTCACCGGCATCTATGCCTATGTGGCCCTTGGCCTGATGTATATGGGTACCCTGCCCTGGAAGCTCCTGGCCGTGTGGTATGTAGTCACGATCCTGATTTTTGTGCTGAACGGCCTGCGCACATTGGCCGCCCACGCCTACAGGAACGGCGGGCGCGAGCGCATGACCCAGCAGGAAGAGTTCCTCGATAGCGTGGACATCCCTGGCAACCGCTATATCTCTGCGCTTTGGGCACCTGTAGGGCTCCGCTTCCATGCAACGCACCACCTGTTTCCTGGCATGCCATACCATTCGCTTGAGAAAGCCTATTTCCGGCTGAAGGCCGAGCTGCCGGACAACCGCCTGTATCTTGCGGCCACGCGCCCAAGCCTGATGGCTGCTGTTGCACAATTGTGGCGTGAAGCCAAAGCTGCACAGAAGGATGCTCAGAAGGCAGCCTGAAGCACCCCCGGCTAAACCAATCGCCTATAGCAATAGTGCCTCACTGACGTTACAAGGTAACGAAACTTCCAGATGGGGATCCGGCTTTATGGCTTATCGACTTTTTGTGTTGGCGCTTGGTGCGCTGCTTTTTGCGACGCCCGCCTTCAGCAAAAATATCAGTGCGGCAACTGGCGAAGAAGCCATTGTGGTGGGGACGCGCCACCGCATTAGCTCCACGGCCCTAGATGGCGACCGTTTTATTCGCGTTCACTTGCCAGAAGGCCATGACGCTAGCTCGGGCAAAAGCTATCCGGTCCTGTACCTGCTGGATGGCCAACGCTATTTCAGTCACGGCATCGGGCTGGCGAAAAGCCTTGGGGATTTCGGCAAAGTCCCTGATCTGATCGTTGTTGGCATCGAGAGCTCCGCCGTGTTCGATGACCGCGCCGCCGACTTCGTTGCAAATGCTGCCGCCTACCAGCGCTTCCTCAAGGACGAGCTACTACCCTTCATGACCGACCGCTACGGCGCTGGGGATGTCCGCCTGCTGTTCGGCTGGCAATATGCCGGGCGCATGGTGATGAACAGCTTTATCGCCGACAGCACCCTGTTCGACACCTATGTCACCGCCAGCACCTGGCCGCTTGACCGCGACTTTATTGGTACGTTCACTGGAACACTCAAGGCCGCGCCACACTCTAACACCAAGCTTGTGATTGCAATTGCTGACAATGAAGGCGTGGTCACTCTGGCAGCACAAGCCATCCGGGAATCGCTTGAGGCAAATGCCGGCGACCGCATCAAATGGACGGTCAAGGAATATACCGACGAAGAGCATGTCACCACCGCCTACCGCACAATCGCCCTGGGCCTGAATGAAGCCTTCGCCGACTATCGCTGGATACGGTTCGAAGATGTGGCCGAATATCAGGCCTTCGGCGGCATCCCCGCGGTGCGTGCCTTCTACGAGGCGCGGGCTTCAAAATATGGCACCGCGCCAGAGGTGGACAATGAGACGATCCACAGAATCGCGATGATATCGGTTCGTGAAGGCAACATGAACACACTGACGGAAGTGCTGGACGCCTTCCCTGAGTTCCTGACCCACACCAGCGCCTATTGGCTGACAAGCTTCGGCAATGCCTATCTTGAAGGCGGCATGCCCGAAAAAGCACTGCCTCTCTTTGAGATCGGCATCAAGCGCTTTCCAGACAATACCGACATCCAGACAGGGCTAAAAGCAGCGCACGGCGTACTTGACGAAGACTGAAGCTCGCAAGCCTAGCCGTCCAGCATGGAAAGTAACTTTTGAACCGTGTTCCAGTTGCGCGCAGTGGCTGGCACACCCAGCTTCTTGTCGGTCAGCAATGGTGTCAATTTTGACCGGCCAGACCCTTCAGTGAAATAGATATGGATCGTGTGCCCCTTATACGCAATCATCTCCGGCCCTTCGTATGCGCTGAAGAGAGTTTCGATATGCGCTGCGTCTGGCGTACCTTTCAGGAAAGCTAACTGCAGAAACTTGGGATCAAGCTCACCTTTCGGGCTATCGCCATCAGCAAATGGGCAGGCCGCTACTTCCCCGCGGAAGCCGTTTTCCGATAGCACCATAATATCCACAGGAAAGCCGAAGGCGTTTTCGATGGCGCGTTCCAGCTTGCTCCTGGCCGCCTCTGCCGTGCCCTTGCCATCAAAGACCAGGTTGCCCGACTGGATATAATGCTGCACGCCCGCAAAGCCGCATTTTGACACCACTTCCTTAAGGTCCGCCATGTTGATTTTCTTGTGGCCACCCACATTGATGCCACGCAACAGCGCTACGAATTTGGTCATAACATTCCCATCTCAGTTTCCGCGCACCATGGCGGCATAATATGACGACCTCAAGATGTAAATTGGACTGAATGATCGGTCGGACGCCAAAAAATTGACCCGCCCTCGGGGGAACGGGGCGGGTCAGTCAGCGAGGGCCTCCTTTGGATGGAGAGGGAGGAGACCCTTTGGGGGTCGCTTAAACGAGGAATGTCTCTTTTACGAACTGCGCCAGGCTTTGGATCAAGTCCATCATAGACAAAATTTGGGCATGCTCTTGACATGGCCTTAATTTATCCCTATTTGATACCTATAGGTTACATTAAAGAACCCCAAGGAAACAAAAAGGGAAAGTTATGACCGAGGACACCAAACCTGATATCAACCAAAAAAACGCCGGCGGACGCCAAAAAGTTACCCAGGCAATTTTGTGGGCTGCCGCGCTGATCGGCAGCGCCCTCTTGCTGAAAGGCACAGAACAGGCAGACAAAGTAATGTGGCTTCTGATCGTTCTGGCCGCCACCAGCACGCTTACTGGCGGCAGCCTGGCGTGCGAAAGACGCATGTGGCGCAAATTGATTGGTAAGAGCGAGTAAAAAGGGCGGGGAAATCCCCGCCCTCTATCATCTGCAGGAACTGACTTTTGAAGCCTAGTCGTCGCTCATGGCGGCGCGCGCAGCTTCCAGCGCCTTGATGCCATCCACATGCATCTGCTGCCGGCCAAGCGCGTCGGCGAGTGCGGTCAGGCACAGTTCCACATTCTCCTCGCGTGCGGATGTTCCCATCAGCCCGATACGCCATACCTTGCCCGCCATCGGCCCAAGCCCTGCACCGATTTCCAGATCATATTCCGCCAGGAGATGCGCACGCACCGCGGCTTCATCGATGCTGTCCGGCACCTTGACCGCGTTCAGCATGGGCAGGCGCACGTCGGCATCCACAAGCATTTCAAGCCCCATTGCCTCAAGGCCTGCCACAAGGCCTTCATGCATCACCGCATGGCGGGCATGGCTTTCTTCAAGCCCCTCTTCGAACAGCATCACGAGACTTTCATGCAGGCCGTAAAGCGGATTCACAGGCGCCGTATGATGATAGGACCGCCCCCCCGTGCCGTCCCAGTATGCCATCACCAGGCTGAGATCCAGGAACCAGCTTTGTACTGGCGTTTTACGTGCCCGCACGCGGTCCAGCGCGCGCTCGGAAAAGCTTACAGGTGAAAGCCCCGGCGTGCAGGAAAGGCATTTCTGGCTGCCGGAATAAATGGCGTCGATGCCCCATTTGTCCACCTCAACCGGCAGGCCACCCAAGCTGGTCACGGCATCAACAATGGTCAGGCAATCATATTCCCGCGCCAGATCGCACAGTGCTTTGGCATCTGCACACACCCCCGTGGAGGTCTCTGCGTGCACGAAGGCCAGAATTTTAGCGTCTGGGTTGGCTTCCAGCACCATTGCCACTTTTGCCGGCAGCGGGGCCTTTCCCCATTCAAATTCCACCATCAAAGGCACGCCACCGGCGCGGATCACATTTTCCTTCATCCGCTCGCCGAACACACCGTACTTGACCACGGCGACCTTGTCGCCGGGCTCAATCAGGTTGACAAAGCACATTTCCATACCCGCTGAACCGGGAGCCGAGACCGGGAAAGTCATGGAATTTTCAGTTTTGAAAAGTGCACGCAGGCCTTCCTTCAGCTCTTCCATCATGCGCTGGAATTCAGGGTCCAGGTGACCAAGTGTGGGGCGTGCCATTGCCTCGAGGATACGGTCGTGAACGTCCGATGGGCCGGGCCCCATCAGTGTGCGTTTCGGGGGGATGAATGATTGCATGGGAAGCACTCCTGAAAAGTCACAAATCGGTTGATTGTCTATGACATAGGCGGGCGCCAGCATATGTCGAACAGGGCGCGGCTTTTGTAGCCCATATGACTATCCGGTGCAACCTGCCCACCGCCGCCCCAGCATGCTTGGCGCCCTGAGTTAGTTGGGCTGACTATTTTTTTGGCCGATGTCTAAATTATAATCAGGTTTTTCTCGTTGGAATTGCATCAATAGTCTCAAAAAAGGACTAAATCTCTGTTTTTATTTTCATTCTTGAGCACCTCCCATGCTGGCACGTGCCTTGCTAATTCACGCCAGAGTCCGGACACAGCAGGCAGAAAATAAGACGCCCAATCAGAATAAAATCCCAGCAGGATGAAGCGATG
Source organism: Kordiimonas lipolytica (assembly GCF_001550065.1). The sequence continues at coordinate 418,586 of NZ_LRUB01000002.1, read as the reverse complement.
ACATTTCAACCCACTTTTACCCTTGTCTGTCATATTGACGACATCCCGGCCCGCGGGGCCCGCCGCATTTATACGAGCGCCTTTGAAGTGGCGCTGTTTCGTACCTCGGACAACAGGATTTTTGCCCTGAAAAACGAGTGCCCACACAAACACGCTGCCTTGTCGGAAGGGATTGTGCATGGCCATTCCGTTGCCTGCCCGCTTCATAATTGGGTGATTGACCTGAAAACCGGCACCGCACAGGGCGCGAACGAAGGCTGCACCCCCGCCCTTGAGACAAAAACTGACGAAAAAGGGAACATCTATCTGGCAATACCAAAGGAAGAAGGCGCAGCCGCATGACAGACACGCTAAAGAATTGCAGCGTGTGAATATATGACTTTCCTGATAAAAATCGAACGTGCTTATCACTTGCCGTAGATAAAAATCAGGAGCCGAAACATGGCTGATGCGACCCACACTATCCCACTGGCCAATCTGGCGCTGGCGCTCTTGCCGGTCGCCGTCGTGGTCGCCATCCTGCACACATGGTCACGTGACGCGAGGGAAACCCTATATGGTTTTGCCCGAATGATCCTTCAATTGTCGCTCATCGGGTATTTCCTGGTTTACCTGTTCGCAGCGGAAACGCCCTGGGTGGTCGTCTCGGTTCTGGCCATAATGGCCCTTGTTTCCAGCTGGATTTCACTAAGGACAACCAAGCTTTCCAGACGCACGCTGTATCCGGTCGCGTTACTGGCAATCGCACTTGGGGGCGGCTCTGTCCTAGCCCTGATCACACAAGGAGTTCTGCGCCCCGACCCGTGGTTCAAACCGCAAGTCATGGTCCCGCTGGCTGGGATGATTTTCGCAGCTTCAATGAACAGTGTCAGCCTTGCTGCAGAACGCCTCGCCGCAGAGATGAAGCGCGGCGACGACTATCTGACCGCACGCTCGGTGGCCCTCAAAGCGGCCCTCATTCCCATCACAAACAGCTTGTTTGCTGTTGGGCTGGTATCGCTGCCCGGCATGATGACAGGGCAAATCCTTTCCGGCGTATCGCCCCTTGTCGCAGCGCGCTACCAGATCATGGTGATGTGTATGATGTTTGCCGCAGCCGGGCTGTCAGCAACGCTTTTCCTCTTGTTCATTCGGCCACAGGCAGAGCAATTCACGTCAGAAAAAGCGCCTTAAAGATGTAAAAAATAACTCATGGTATCATTAATAGCGTTATATCGCGACAGTTTGCCGCAAACAAACACAAGACAGATTGTGATCTCTTTAAATAAAATTAAGAATACATCATATAAGCTATATGTAGATATATTTTCTAGCCAACAAGGAGCTGGAGATATGAAGTATTTTAAAACTCAGATACGGTATCACGTGGCAAAGTTTCTTGCCCTTGTTAGTGCGACTTTACTGTTGGGGATGACCGCAACTTCGGGCGCGTCGGCGCAAACCGATACATTTCAGGTCACTGCAACCGTGAATGCTACCTGCTCCGTCAGCGCAACAGATTTGGCCTTTGGCGTTTATGACCCGTTTTCTGCAACAGATATCGATGGCACCGTAACACTGACCGTTCTCTGCACTAACACGACCGACTATGACATCGGCCTGGATGAGGGCACGGGCCAAGGCGCAACAGTGACCACCCGCGTTATGGAATCCGGCGCCAATGACCTGACTTATTCGCTCTATCAAAACACCCAGCGCACCACAGTTTGGGGCGATACTGTTGGCGTCGATACTGTGTCCGATACAGGTACCGGATCAAACCAGACCTTTACGGTATATGGCAGATTGTTTGCGCTTCAGAACGCAGCCCCCGGGTCCTATAGCGACACCGTAACAGTGACAGTAACTTTCTAGAGAGTTATACTGCTTCATATGGGGAAGGAAAGGCGAATGCTGCAATGCTGAAACAGGTGATGCACGCATGACACTTGCGGATTTATTGACCAGACATTGGCATCGCTCTGCCACCAGAAGCGCGGCCATTCTGGCCATCTGGTCTCAGATTTTGCTTGCCAGTCAGCAAGCCGCCGCAGACAGCCCCCAAGAAAACAACTTGCACAAAAACACTAAAAGACCCACCGCGCGCATTGGCGTCTCAGCTGTGGTTCTGCCGCGCTGCATTGTCCGCATGGCCAGAGTACAGGTGGCAGGTTCTGCAGAACCGCTCGAAATTTTATGCACACGTGAGACCGATTATCAGCTAGCCGTGCAAAGGCCAGGGCAGCAGTCCGTCTCGATAAAAACAGCTGCCTACCAGTCAACAAATATCAACAAGGCAGGCAATCTATATGGCCAGGCGTCCTACTATCAGTTACCTAGAGGAAACTCAGCCAAAAAAAGAGAAACTGGCGCTTCAGGCGAAATCACCATTTTAGCGCTGGATTTCTAGGGAAGCAGGGAGCAATTTTTCATGAATAACGTCGCACGATTTTTGGTGCTTTTATTTTTTTCAGTTGCCCCGTTTCAGGCAGCACAGGCTGCGGCTTCCCTTGAAGTCAGCCCGATCCGGATCACGCTCACAAAAGACACAGCTCTGGCTGCCATGACCATCCATAACCGCGGCACCACTGACACTGTCGTGCAGTTACGCTTGGTCAAGTGGGATCAAACGGGTGGTAAAGACCAATATGCGGACTCAGACAATCTCATCGCCTGCCCCCCAATATTCAGTGTAGCAGCCGGTGAAGAACAGGTTGTTCGCATAGCGCTGGGTACACGACATGACGACTGGAACAGGGAAGGCACCTATCGCCTGTATATTCAGGAGGTTCCGTCCCCACCTGATGAGGACTCTGGCAGCCAGGTTCAGTTTGCCGTCCGGATCAGCATTCCGGTATTCCTGCAGCCTGAAACTGTTTCCCAGCCGCCCCTGTCGTGGAAGATCATCCAGGATGGCGGCCTTTGGGCAACCGTTGAAAACAGTGGCAATGCGCACGCGCTGGTGGCGGGCATCAGGCTGGTGAAAGACGATGAAATCTTCTTTGAAGCCAACACCCATCAATATATTTTGCCAGGATCGACAATGACATGGCGTCTTGATACCGCTGAGCCGTTTGCCGCCAGACTTCCTGACAGCTTCGAAGTAATGGCCGCGACCGACCAAGGCATCTATCAGGAAACACTTCCGGCGGAAAAATGACATCGCGCCTTCAGCTGATGTCCCTGTTCCGACTGGCAATCCTGATCTTCGGGATTGCCGACACCGGATTGGCACAAGACGCTGAAGAGCCGCGTCAATCACTCTATTTTACCACAGTCGCCGTGAACGGCATCAGCCAGCCTGGCATATATGCGGCGCTTGAAACGCCAGATGACTTCTATCTGGACATTCGGGCCCTCGACTCGCTTGGGCTGGTCCCACCAATTATAACACCCCGGTCATACCGTACCTTTTCACTGCTGCCCCTGCTGGCTATTCCCGGCCTGTCTTATGAATTTGATACGCACCGCCAGCATTTGGACATCAGCTGTGCAGCAAGCTGCTTTCCTCATCATCAGGTGGGCGAGCGTTGGCGGCATGTTCCCCCGGACCCAACACCACTGGGCATGTTCCTCAACTACGACCTGTCCCTGGAAATCGGGGACGGCAGCGATTTTGGCGGGGGCCTGGCTGAACTATCTGTGTTTTCCGAACGCGGCACCGGCAACGCGACCTTCGTGGGAAGAGACCTGACAGGGAACGCCAGCCTGACCCGGCTTGAAACAACATGGACAATCGACTTCCCGGACAAGCGCCTTCGCCTGGACCTGGGAGACAGCGTGACAAGGGCCAGTGGCTGGGGGCGACCCGTCAGATTTGCAGGCATCCGCTTCGGCACAGACTTCAACCTGCAGCCCGGCTTCATTACTTTCCCGACACCAACCGTCTCGGGCACTGCCTCACTGCCGTCAACTGCGGATATCTTCGTTAATGACGTCAAACGGTCGAGCCTTCCCATAGACCCTGGGCCTTTCACCATCCAGCATCTGCCCATCATCACGGGCGCAGGCAACATGCGCGTCGTGGTGCGAGACCTGCTGGGCAGGGAAACCGTCTTGATGCAACCCTTCTATGCCAACCGCGACCTGCTAACACCGGGCCTTGCCTCCTACTCGGCGTCCCTTGGCATGCTGCGGAAAAATTATGGGACAACCAGCAACGACTATGAGGAACCATTCATAGCCGGCAGTTTCCGCAAAGGGTTGAGCCAGAGCTTCACCGCCGGCATGCACCTTGAAGGATCAACCCAACAAGCAAGCCTTGGCCCCTTCATCGACTGGAAGCTGCCCTTTGGCGGCCAACTTTCCACATCGACAGCCGTCAGCTTTCGCGGCGGAAATGTCGGCGGGCTACTGCAACTTGACGCCAGCTGGTCATCACAGACGTTCGGCATATTCGCGTCCCATGAAATGACAACCGCCGACTTCACGCGCCTGGGCGAGAGTAAAGACTTCCGCCCCGCACGCAGCCGCAGCAGCGCCAACATCGGGTTCGAGATGCAATCCAAAGGGTCTATTTCCGTCAATTACACCCGGGTTGACGAACGCGACAGAGACGACTTTGAAGTCATCGGCGCCACCTATTCGGTGCAACTCGGCAAGCTGGGCGGGCTGGGCGTTAACTTCTCGCGCCGTGTCGGTGCATTCCGGGAGACCAGCCTTTTTATCAGCTTCACAACCCGGCTGGGGGCGCGCACGGCTGGCAATGTGACGATGGAAAAAACAGGCCGTGACTGGGCGGGTACCACACGGATCAATCAAAACGCCCCATATGAGGGTGGGCTGGGCTACCGCGCGGAAATTCGGCAGGACGACACCCAAAGCGGCAGGGCCGGCGTCACCTATGATAGCCCAAAAGCTATTGCCTCACTTGATGTCAGCCACTGGTATGGCCGTGATGCGGCGCGCCTGGGCCTCAAGGGTGGGTTGGTTATCCTCAAGGGCGATGCTTATCTTTCGCGGCCCGTCCGCGACAGCTTCGCCCTCGTAAGCGTAGGCAATTTTGCAGGTGTGGACGTCATGCAGGACAACCGCGTTGTCACCAAAACGAACAAGTCAGGCCATGCACTGGTCACGGGCCTGCGCGCTTATGAGGAAAACAGGCTTTCCATCGATCCGTTGGACCTGCCGCTTTCGGCAGATATCGGCAAGACCTCGCTTCGCGTGGTTCCCAAAAGACGCAGCGGCGTATCTGCCGACTTCCCTGTGCAGGCAGTGACAGCAGCGCTGTTTCACATTGTTGATGAGGACGGCAACGATCTTCCTCCGGGTTCAAGGATGCATGCCGCAGACGATGGCGAAGATATCCCAATCGGCTTTCGGGGGATGGCTTATGTCTCGGGCCTGCAGAAAGCGCGCCGGTTTTTTGTCCATATGCCGTCAGGAAGCTGTACAATAGACATTCAAGCAATCTCTGCTTCGATAGGCCAAACAGTATCGCGCCCTGTTGTTTGTAAGAGGATACAACGATGACCCGCGCCGCCCTTTACATGCTTGCTTCAATCTTCCTGCTGTCCTGGCAGGCGGCAGCAAGCTGTAGCGGCACCGGCTGCTATTGCACCGTCAATGCCACTGCCGTAAGCTTCGGGACCTATAATGCCCTGACCCAACAAGCTGTCGACAGCACAGGCAATGTCGAGGTCAGCTGCGGCTCGGACACGATTGGGGACAGCATTTCCTATCTGGTATCGCTGAGCATGGGCGAAAACGGCAAGAAGACAGACAGGAAAATGGCTTCCGGTCGTAATACTTTGCTCTACAATCTTTATACGGATGTCACCCATACAGCCATCTGGGCCGATGGCGCTGGCGGGACTTCCGTCGTATCGGACGGTTATACCCTGTCGCTCTTGTGCTGCGAAATCCGGAATTACACGGTCTATGGCCGGATCGCCGGGGGACAGAACGCAGCCCCCGGCCTCTATTCCGATGCCATCATTGTTACGGTCGAATGGTAGCCCCTAGCCCTTTGCCAGTTCAGTTTCCATTTCCGCGAACAGTGCTTTTGACCGTTCGGCCTCGCCGCGGCCTTCCGTCATCTTGCTGACAACAATCGACACCAGCATGCTGACCGCAAATCCTGGCAGCATCTCATAGAGATTGTCAGAAAGCGATTTGCCACCAATGGTGATAGGCGCATAGATCCAGAACAGTACGGTCGCCGCACCGGCAATCATACCTGCCATCGCACCATCGCGCGTCATGTGACGCCAGTGCAGGCTCAGGAGGATCAGTGGTCCAAAGGCTGCGCCAAAGCCAGCCCAGGCGTTGGAAACCAGCGACAGAATCGTACTGGATCGGTCATATGCCAGCCCGATGGCTACCAGCGACACGGCAAGAACGGACAGGCGCCCGACCAACACCAATTCCTTCTGCGACGCCTCTTTCCTGAGGAAGGTCTTGTAAAAATCTTCCGTCAATGAACTGGAGGACACCAGCAACTGGCTCGAGATGGTACTCATGATCGCAGCCAGGATTGCCGCCAGCAGGAAGCCCGCAATATAGGGGTGGAACAGAAGCTCAGACAACACGATGAAAACCGTTTCCGGGTCTTCGAGGCTGAGGCCGTTTTTCACGATATATGCAAGCCCTACGCTACCCGTAGCCACCGCACCAATAACGGTGATGAGCATCCAGCTCATGCCGATATTGCGTGCAGTTGCCACGTCGCGAAGCGTCCTGATCGCCATGAAGCGCACAATGATATGCGGCTGACCGAAATACCCAAGCCCCCAGGCAAGGCTGGAGACAACACCCGCGATCGTCAGCCCGCCAAACATATTCATGAGCCCCGGGTCGATCTCACCAATTGTATTGGAGATGGCCTTCCCGCCACCCATGTCGAAGAAAGCGACAACAGGCACCAGAATAAGGGCGACAAACATAATGCAGCCCTGGACGAAGTCAGTCATGCTTACCGCAAGGAAGCCGCCGAACAGTGTGTAAGCAACAACCACGCCTGCAGTCGCGAACAGGCCTACTTCATAAGACATGCCGAAGGAAGCCTCAAAAAGCTTGCCACCGGAAACCACACCCGCAGATGTATAAAGCGTGAAGAAAATAATGATGACCACAGAGGACAGGACACGCAGCATGTGCGAGCTGTCATGGAATCGCTTTTCAAAATAGTCTGGAATGGTAATCGCGTCATCCGCGATCTCGGTATAGACCCGCAGGCGCGGTGCCACATACAGATAGTTCAGGAATGCCCCGGCCATCAGGCCAACCGCGATCCAGGCGCTCGATAGCCCAGAGACATAGACTGCCCCCGGCAAGCCCATCAGCATCCATCCGCTCATATCTGATGCGCCGGCAGAAAGGGATGCCACAGCCGGGCTAAGTTGCCGGCCACCCAACATGTAACCGGATACGTCATCGGTGGATTTCTTGTAGGCATAGAGCCCAATACCCATCATCAAAATGAAATAGGCCGCCAGTGAAATCATCACTTCTATCTGCATTGTCTCCTACCCCTTCGGTTCTTGATATATCTGTTAAGCAAACGCCCGGTCACACAGGTGCCGGGCGCCCATCATGGTTTCGCTGTTACACCTCAGGGCCTTGTCTGGCCGCTACCGTGCACCTTGTATTTGAAGGTTGTCAGCTGCTCGAGCCCCACCGGCCCACGCGCATGCATCTTGCCGGTGGCAATGCCGATTTCGGCCCCCATGCCGAATTCACCGCCATCAGAAAACTGGGTTGACGCATTATGCATCACCACGGCGCTATCGGTCATATCCATGAATAGGTCTGCGGCTTCCTGATCTTCAGTAATGATTGCGTCCGTGTGCTTGGACGAATGCTGGTCCACGAATGAAACAGCGTTCGACACGCCGTTCACCAGCTTCACTGACAGGACAGCATCCAGATATTCGGTACTGAAGTCGTCTTCAGCAGCCTCTTTGATCCGGTCATCGATTGTCATGGCGAGCCCGTCACCACGGAATTCGCAGTCTGGCATGGCATCAAGAAGGCGCGGCAGAACATCTGGCGCGATCTCGCGGTCGATTACAAGGCTCTCCGTGGCGCCGCAAATACCTGTACGGCGCAGCTTGGCATTCTTCACAATTGCCACTGCCTTATCAATGTCAGCTGCCGCATGGATATATGTGTGACAATTCCCGTCCAGGTGCTGAAGTGTTGGTACTTCAGCCTGTTCCGTCACCAGTTTCACCAGGCCCTTGCCGCCGCGTGGGATTACAAGGTCGACATATTCCGCGCACTTAAGAAGATGCGTTACAGCGGCCCGATCACGCGTGTCAACAAACTGGATTGTATCTTCCGGCAGCCCGGCTTCCTTAAGGCCCTGCTTCATACAAGCAACAATGGCGCTTGTAGAATGATAGCTTTCGGATCCGCCGCGCAAAATAACTGCGTTCCCTGACTTGAGGCACAAGGCACCGGCGTCCGCCCCCACGTTCGGGCGGCTCTCGTAGACCATACCAATGACACCAATCGGCACGGCTACACGTTCAACCTTTAAGCCGTTCGGGCGGTCGAACATCGCCAATTGACGCCCAACAGGGTCCGGCAATTCGACAATCGCCTCAAGCGCATCTGCCATCGCCTCCACCCGATCATCGTTCAGTATCAGGCGGTCGATAAAGGCATCGTTGCGGCCCTCTTCGCGCGCGCTGGAAACGTCCCGCTCATTCGCTGCCACAATCAGTTTCTTGTCTGCGCGCAAAGCCCGTGCTGCAGCCAACAGGGCAGCGTTCTTTTGCTCAGTCGTTGCCGTTGCCAGCTTTCTGGAAGCGATACTCGCGCGCTTGGCAAGCAAATGGACATATTCTCTGATTTCGTTGGACAGGGAGGTCATGAATGGCTCCGTTTGTGTTATTGGAAAAATGAGGTGCGGCCAGGGGCTTACTTAAGCTCAAGGGCACGCTCGTAAGCGGCTTTGGTCGTGCTTTTCATCAACAGGTCCAGCATATGATCCTGCCGCAACTGTGCCAGGCCAGCCTGCGTGGTGCCGCCTTTGCTGGTAACTGAAGTACGCAGCTCGCTGATCGGTGCATCTGTGCTGGCGGCCATCTCAGTCGCACCAACCATGGTTTGGATAACCAGCGTGCGGGCGTCCTTTTCAGCAAAGCCGAGCTCTCTGGCACCTTCGATAAAGCTTTCGATAAATTGGAATACATAACCTGGCCCGCTGCCGGAAACGGCTGTCAGGCGATCAAGCTCGTCTTCGGACCGAACCCAGACTGCCTTGCCGATACGCCCCATCAGATCCCCCACCGTTTCCTTAAGGGCGGTCGGGCAATCGTTGGTGGCATAGATTCCAGTGGCGCCTTTGCCAATCAACGCTGGCAGGTTGGGCATGACGCGGATCACAGGAGCATCGCCAAGCACACGCCTCAGGCTATCCATGCTGAACCCCGCCGCAATGGAAACCATGCAGCCACCATCCTTGAGGCGAGCGGTATAATCCGGCATGACAGCTTCGATCATCTGCGGCTTGACCGCGATAATAATGATATCGAACTGGTCTGAACCCAGCGCGGAAGCCTCGCTCAGCACACGAACGCCCGCAGGCACATCCGGCTTAGCCGGGTCCACAACAGTAAAATGAATATCCTCGCGAGTGCTCCAGCATCCCAGCATTGCCCCGCCCATACGGCCACAACCGACCATCAGAATATCCATTCTTTCACTCCATTTCTTCACGCCGTCCGGCATTTGATTTCATTTGGCCAAGCGCATTGCCCCGACAAAAGCGTGGCTGCTCGGCTGGAGCTAAATATTAGAATTCGAATGATATTTTCAAGTCTAAATTTCTAGAAGGTCAGGGACACTGACGCATATTTTAGCCATAAGCTAATGTTTTTTATGAGATAATATGAATATTTTCACCAACCATTTCGTTTGAAATTAATTTTAATTCAAAATATTTCTGGCATATTTAAACAATGCCCCCTATATGAGGGGCCGAGTTTTGGCCATGAAAAAGGAGATTCTGTAGTGTCTATGTCCAAGCGTATCGTCGTCAAAATCGGCTCAAGCCTGTTGGCCCACAGCCAGCAATTGACGCTGCGGTATGCCTTCATGCACGGTCTGATGGGCGACATTGCGCGCCTCAAGGAACAAGGCTACGAGGTGGTGCTTATGTCCTCAGGCGCAGTCGCCCTCGGACTGAACGCGATCGGCAAGACACCGGAGGAAGCAGGCATTCTGGACAAGCAGGCCGCCGCCGCTTACGGCCAGCCGCTTCTCCTGAACGCCTACAAGCAGGTCGCCCACGAATTCGGTTTCGATATAGCGCAAATCCTGGTCACCTTGGGCGACATGGAAGGCCGCCGCCGGTTCATCAATATTAAGAACACGTTAGAGCGCCTGTTCGAGAATGGCATCATGCCAATCGTGAACGAAAATGACACGGTAACAACCGAAGAACTGCGCGTGGGCGACAATGACCGTCTGGCCGCCAAAGTGGCCCAGATGATTCAGGCCGATCATCTTGTCCTGCTGACCAGCATCGACGGACTTTATGACCGCCCCCCATCAGAGCCTGGCGCCCAGTTCATCGAAAAGCTGGAGGATGTCAGCACCTATCTGGAGGCAACCACCGGCACCAACGCGCTGGGCAGCGGCGGCATGTACACCAAACTGCAGGCAGCCAACATGGCACAGCATGCCGGTTGCAGCACGATCATCGCTGAAGGCGTGATTGAACGCCCACTTCTATCCGTTCTTGAGGGTGAGCGCCGCCACACAACTTGCACCGCAATCGGCACACCGGCTTCCGCCTGGAAAGTATGGCTGACCAACAGGCTGCAGGTAGCCGGCAGCCTGATCCTGAAACAGAGCGCCGCCGATGAATTGGTTTCAAGCCCGCAAGCAGTCAAACACACGGATATCGTTTCCGTGGCGGATACATTCCAGAAGGGTGACATCCTGCATATCTATGATGAAAAGGGGCAGGAAATTGCCCGCGGCTTGACGAACTTCAGCTCAGACGAAGTGCTTTTGCTGGCGCGGCACCCGGAAGCCACAACAGGGGAGCTTCTGGGCTATTCCGCCGTACCGGATGTGATAACCACGAAAAATCTGGTGATCCTCAACGACAATCACCTGTCTTGGGATGTGCCAACAGAAGACCTGCAACAAGTGGCGTCCTAGCCAGGCAGGCATGGACACCCAATAAACCATTCACCAGCCTCGCGCTATTCCTGGCGCGGGGCTGCTTTGTCATAGTTAAAGGTTTTCGGCACATCCGCACCACCGGAAATAATGAAGGACATGGCTTCATCCATCTTCCAGTTGGTAGGCGTGACATATTCCACCGGCACAATCTCAAGATACCCTGACGTGGGATTGGGCGTTGTCGGCACATAAACGGCCGCCAATTCCCGCCCGGTTGTTGTGTCCTTGAACGTACGGGTTACAAGCCCGACAGTCTTCATGTCGCGCGACGGAAATTCAATCAACACAACCCGCTCCACATCGTTCGAGCTGGTCTGCACTGCATCCGCGAGCCGCTTGATGGTGCGGTAAATGGATTTCGCCACCGGGATGCGGTCGACCGTCTGCTCGAAAAGCGTGAGAACCTTTTGCCCCACATAACGCGACGCCAACCAGCCGACCACATAAAAAAGAAGCAACAGAACAATCACCGAAAGCGACGTATTGAAGAAGGGCGACTTTATAATTTCATAAAGCGCATTATCTGGCCGGACGCCCGCCGTCATCCACTTAATAATCGGCGCCGCCAGATCATTGATAAATTCCAGGATTACCGAAATCAGCAACAAGGTCAGCCAGATGGGGATCAGCGTAAACAGCCCCACAAGCATGTTGCGGCGAATTTGAGCCAGCAGGGATGGCTTGTTTTCACTGTCCATAACACTTTTCTCCCTTCGGCACTTGAGGCCACTTCCGTGCGATGCGCTAATGATACACTGAGTACCGCGCCGAAAGTCTATATGTTTTGCATGTGCTTGATTTTAAATGGTGGTCGGTATTGGGTTCGAACCAACGACCTCATCGATGTCAACGATGCGCTCTACCAACTGAGCTAACCGACCGTCCCATTCATATGTGGAGGCCCGACCCGCAAGCGGGTGGGAACGGGCCAGTGTTTACACCGCTGCCCACGCCCGCGCAAGCCAAATTTTATAGCCCGTCCACATGCAAGATCTGCGATGACTTCGCCCCGAAATCGCGATAGGGTAAAACCATGACACAAGAAAGCTGCGACGATACGAGCGGGAATATCGAGAAGGCGCCAGCCCCCTACCTGTGCCGGCCTGCCCCCAAACCGGGGCCGTTCGTTTTTGCCCTGCCGCACAGCGGACGCTTCTATCCAAAAGCCATGCGGGCAGCCACACACCTCTCAGACCATACACTGCGGCTATCGGAAGATGCCTTTGTGGACCGCCTATTCAAGAGCGCCCCAGAATCTGGTGCCACACTATTGGTCGCAACCCACGCTCGCGCCTACCTGGACCTGAACCGGGACGAGATGGAACTGGACCCCACCATGTTCACCCCTGCCCTTGACCCAACAATGGTCCAGGAAACCCACAGGGTGAAAGCCGGGCTGGGAATTATCCCAAGATTGGTGGCGGAAAATGTTCCCATCTATACGAAGCAGCTGCCAGCCCGAGAAGCCTTTTTCCGGATTGATCAAGTCTATAAGCCCTATCATGAAAAGCTAGCCGCTCTGATAAGCACCCGACGGAAACAGTTTGGCTATGCGGTCGTGATCGACTGCCACTCCATGCCGTCAGAAAACAGGGATGGGAAGCGATACGGCCCGGATATAGTGCTGGGAGATAACTGGGGGTCAGCTTGCAGCCGTGACATGACATCCATCGCAGAGGAGCTTCTGATCCGCGCCGGCTTCCGCGTGCGCCGGAATGTTCCCTATTCCGGCGGCTTCACCACGCAGTATTATGGCAACCCCAACCAGGGGCGGCACGCGCTGCAGATTGAAATTAACCGCGCCATCTATATGAACGAAAACAAACTGGAGCCGCTGCCCGAGTTTGGGGAAATTCACGATAAACTTCAGTGGTTTAGCGAAAACCTAATTGCTCGCTTCACAGAACTCCACGCCCGCCGGCAGTGCACTGACCTACCCAAGGCCGCAGAATAGCCAACCACCCCCAATTAATCACCCGTCCACAAGTCACGAAAGCCATTGTAACCAAGCTGACACAGGGCAGATATGTGTTCCCAAAAATTGCGCGCAAGGCGAATATTGGTAACAAAATTTCCTTTTCTAGACCAAACAGTACACAAGTGTTTCAAAAACAACACTTTTTAACTTTTCTTGGCCACAACGAAGAAAAGCACCCTTTTTCTGATCTTTTTATTCCTAAAGCAGGCTTACTATCCGTCTTTGTAGGTATCGAGTGCATTCGCTGTGCTTCTGGGAGGTTGGCAGCGAAGAACTGAAACCACACCTTAAAAAACACGGAGGGGTTCTGTGGACACCATGAAAAAATTCCTATTAGGTACGTCTTGCGTAGCGATGGCGGCAGTATTGCCAACTGTTGCGGCAAGCGCGCAAGACAATGCTTCTGCCGACGACGGCGGACTGGCAATTGAAGAAGTTGTTGTAACCGGTTCACGTCGGGCAGCACGTTCTGCGGCAGATACGCCAGCACCTGTTGACGTCATCAGCGGTGATCAGTTTGCAAACCAGGGCGACGGCGACATGTCGAACCTGCTGCGAACTGTTGTGCCGTCCTATAACGTAAATGCGCAGCCAATTTCGGATGCCGCGACACTTGTTCGCCCAGCGAACCTTCGCGGCCTCGCACCAGACCAGACGCTGGTCCTCCTGAACGGTAAGCGTCGTCACCGCGCAGCTGTAATCGCCTTCCTTGGTGGCGGTATTTCCGATGGCGCGCAGGGCCCTGATATCTCAGTTATTCCTGCGATCGCACTCAAGCAAGTTGACGTGCTGCGTGACGGCGCGGCCGCACAGTATGGTTCTGACGCCATCGCGGGCGTGATGAACTTCGTACTGCGCGACGATGCCGAAGGCGGCACTGTTGAAGCCAAATGGGGCCAGACTTTTGAAGGCGACGGCGACCAGCGTATGTTCGCGGCCAACATCGGCCTGCCTTTGGGCCCTGACGGCTTTGCAAACTTCTCCGCCGAGTGGCGCGAGCAAGACCCAACCAGCCGCAGCGTCCAGCGTGACGATGCCCTGGGCCTGATTGCTGACGGCAACACCAATGTTCGCCAGCCATATGCCCAGATCTGGGGTCAACCTGAAGTTCGTGACGACTGGAAAGTCTTCCTGAATGCCGGCCTGAACACTGGTTCCGGTGAAGCCTATATGTTCGGTAACTACGCCGAGCGTGAAGTTGAAGGCGGCTTCTTCTTCCGTAACCCGGACACCCGTTCCGGTGTGAACGTATCTGGCACCCAGCGCCTTGTAGGTGACATGACGCCAGATGACGGCATCACCTGCCCGGGCGGCATCAACTTCAACGAAGGCGAAGCAACCACTGGTACTGTGGTTGATCCGATCATCGTTGGCGCAGATAACGAGGACGCGCTGCTCGCTCAAGTATTCGCTGATCCAAACTGTTTCGTGTTTAACGAAATGTTCCCAGGCGGCTTTACGCCACAGTTCGGCGGTAAACTGAACGACGCAGCGATCGCTCTCGGCTACCGCGGTGAAATGGAAAGCGGTCTTGCTTACGACATTTCCATGCATGTGGGCCGCAACCAGGCTGACTTCTTCATCAACAACACGGTGAACCCAAGCCTTGGCTCTGCAACACCCAACAACTTCGAGCTTGGTTCCTACATTCAGCTTGAAAAGAACTTCAACGCCGATCTTTCCTACCCAATCGACGTTGGCTTCTATTCTGACCTGAACGTAGCCGCCGGTTTCGAATGGCGCGAGGAGCAGTTTGAAGCTCGTATTGGCCAGGTCGAATCCTGGGAGACAGGCGTGCTGGCTGAGCCATTCGCGCTCGAGAATGACGTTGGAGACATCATCGAAGGCACTCAAGGCTTCGGTATTGGCGCCAACGGTTTCTCTGGCTTCAGCCCACAGGTTGCAGGCACTTGGGACCGCTCCAACATCGCGTTCTACGTTGATATGGAAGCGGACGTAACCGAGAACCTGATCCTCGGCGCGGCTCTCCGTTGGGAAGACTTCTCTGACTTTGGTTCCACGACCAATTTCAAGATCAGCGGTCTTTACAAAGTAACCGACAGCTTCCGCATCCGCGGTTCCATCAGCTCCGGTTTCCGGGCACCAACTGTTGGTCAGCAACAGGTTGTGAACATCTCGACAGTGTTCGAGGAAGTTGATGGCCGCCTGCAACTTGCACAGCGTGGTACCATTCCACCAACCAACCCTGTTTCGGTCTCCAAAGGCGCTCAGCCTCTTGGCCCTGAAAAATCCGATGCCTTCACCCTTGGCATGGCTTGGGATGTTGGTGCAGCAAGCATCACTGTTGACTATTTCAACATTAAAGTGTCCGACCGTATTTCGCAGTCTGCTACGCAAATCCTGACTGCAGCCGAACGTCAGGCACTGCTGGATAGCGGCGTGAGCTTCGCAGCTGACCTTGCTGCTTTCCGCTACTACATCAACGACTTTGACACCCGCACGCAGGGCATTGACGTTGTAGCAACGATCCCTCTGGATCTGTTCGATAGCGGTTCAAGCAACATCGCAGTTGCTGGTAACTACACCAAGACAGAAGTCCTCGGCGGTGGCATTGATGAGCTTCGTCAGGACCAGCTGGAAAACAACCTGCCTAAAACCCGGTTCAACGCCACCTTCACGCATAATGAAGACAATTGGCGCATGCTGGCGCGGGTGAACTACTTTGGCAAATACACCGAGCGTCACCTTGACTCCTTCGGCCTGCCAGTGTTCGCAGGGTCCGAAATCACCCTTGATGCCGAGATTGGCTACAATGTGATGGAGAACCTGGAAGTTGTCGTTGGCGCGAACAACCTGTTCGACAACTACCCAGACGCCAACCCATGGGCTGGCGTGGCTGGTGCCGCGTATCCGGTAACGGCCCCAATGGGCTTCAACGGTGGCATGTACTATGTACGGGCTCGTTACACCTTCTAAGGATTGACCCAAAACGGTTTATCAGGGGCGCTTCGGCGCCCCTTTTCTTTTGGCTCATGCATACGACCGCAGGGAAATGCAGACCTTCTCGCCACAAGCGAGTCGTATTTTCTAGCGTTCGCAATACTCTACCCATAAGTGAAAAATGCGAAATGCACCGAAAATGGCCCTAGAGCGCTCGCTCCGCCATTCATCGCCAATATAATGCACATGTGTCAGGCTGACCGCCCCGCTCGCATCGCTAAACCCAAGTGTCGCAAATCAGCAGGAAACGCTTGCCGAGGTTGGCAGAGGAACCCCCTAGCAAAAATGCCACAGGTGCCGAAAAATATTTGCCGGATAAAAAGAGGCCACGCTTTCGCGTGGCCCAGGCTCAGGGAGGAAACGCCCACGGAGGGCATTCGCGGGGGCTACCCGCTAAGCATTAAGATAAATGCTTCGTACTCAAATTCCAAGTACAGGGTAGGTCACGAATCCTTGAAAATCTGTTAATTTTAGATAAGTTTATGAAATGTATGGATTTTAACTAGTGCTCTTTTTGAAATTTTTTTTCACAAAACTTGGCCCAATAGTTGGCCCACTTGTTCAGACACGTAGAAATCCAGCAACGACTCACAGCTTTTCAATTTCTTTGCCAATTTGAATACGGCGCAAGGTCAATCTTTGCGCCTTGGCCCTGCCCCACCAAACCAGCGGCGCAATAGCTATTTTTTTCGTTTAAAAACCGCAGGATATGCCAATTGTCTGCAAGATGCCCCCATCCAAAAAACGGCTCCTCCCCAAGGATAGGCTTTCAACCCGCATCGGCTTGGTCCGAGAAATACTGCCGGATGATCACCTTGACGCAAAATACACTTTTTGGTGGATTTGACCAAAAGATCAACATTTATCAATGTGGTAGGTCGCCAACTGACAGTCTGCCGCATGCTCATCCACCGCAAAACTCACGCAAAGACAAATCAAAGCAATAACCCAAAGAACTCCAAGCAGTTTGTAGGAGATATCTATCGTTTCATCTACGTTACGGCCCATGTTTACTGTTCCCGATACCTTGATCTTGTTCTGCCTAGCCTTCGCACCTCGCTCCGACAAAATCAGGCTTTAATCGGTAAGCGGTGGCGGTGGAGCGACAGGGCGCCGCGCGCACCAATCAATGACAATCATTAACCTTTCCTATAGTGGATTGCGGTATACTGTTCACACGAGAGTAGCAGCACTCCTCTCATCAAGGAGGGCCCGATTGCATATTGCGACGCTTCTTATGGCTGGCGCATTCATCTTTTCCGGAACAGTGCTCGACGCCGGCCCGACCACTGAAACACCTACACTTCGCGTTTCTGCGATTGTGGCACCGCCCCTTATTGTGCGTGAAACCGAAGAGGGCACCTTAACCGGTACAGCTGTGAATGCCGTCAGAAGCCTTACCGCCAAGTGTGGTGCTAGCGTTGAATTTATCATCTCGCCGTCATGGAACCGCGCCTACATGATGGCCCAGGTCGGCATTGTAGATGCGGTGATTCCCACCAATTTCGCAGAAAGCCGACTGGCGTATTTCGATTTTCCAGTCAGCCCCCTTGTTGACCTGATCCCAAGCCTGATTGTTCGCAAAGACAGCCCCATAGACCATTTCAGCAGCCTGGAAGTCCTGAGGGGCAAAAAAGTGGGCGTGCGAACCAAAGCCCTCCTTGAAGACAATTTCGATGCTTTTGTCAGGGACGGCAACGCAACCCTTGTGGAACGCAGCGACAGCATATCGCTGATAGACGACCTCTTGTCCGGGCGCATAGATTTCATTGCCGACAGCTCGGCCATGATCATCTACCACATGACGGAATCGAAAATCCCGCAACGCATCCGAATTCTGGAACCGCCCCTTGGTGCCAGCGGCCAGTATCTGGCACTGTCCAAGAAACGATCAGCAGCCTTTGCCGAGGGCAGCAAGCTTTATGACTGTTTGAAGACAGCGAAACCCTAGCACCACTGCCCTTTCCACTTGCCGCAACGGTCATTCCCGCGTATAAGCCGCGCAAATCTTTTATTTGGGGGCTTCCGATAACAGCGGAAGCCTTTTTTAAGTTGGGGCAACGACAGCCCCCAGGAAGCAGACATGAGTAAGAATATTCGCAACATCGCGATCATCGCCCACGTTGACCACGGCAAGACCACGCTGGTGGACAACCTGTTCAAACAGTCGGGCACCGTGCGCGAAAACCAGCGCGTTGAAGAACGCGCGATGGATTCGGGCGACCTGGAGCGCGAGCGTGGCATCACCATCCTGGCGAAATGCACCAGCGTGATGTGGGGCGACACCCGCATCAACATTGTGGACACCCCAGGTCACGCCGACTTCGGCGGCGAAGTTGAGCGCATCCTGTCGATGGTTGACGGCGTTGTTCTGCTGGTGGACGCAGCCGAAGGCCCGATGCCGCAAACCAAGTTCGTAACCATGAAGGCACTGGCACTTGGCCTGAAGCCAATCGTGGTTGTAAACAAGGTAGACAAGCCGGACGGAGACCCAGACGCTGCAACCGACGCAGTATTCGACCTGTTCGTGAACCTGGATGCCAACGAATACCAGCTGGACTTCCCGATCCTCTATGCTTCCGGCCGCGACGGCTGGTGCGATGACACACTGGACGGCCCGCGCGAAAACCTGCACCCGCTTTTTGAGAAAGTATTGGAACATGTTCCGGCGCCGAAAGTGGTGACCGATGGTAACGCCGACAAGCCGTTCTCCATGCTGGTTTCCATGCTGGACCGTGACAACTTCCTTGGCCGTATCCTGACGGGCCGGATTGAAACGGGCCGTGCGAAAGTGGGTGACGCAATCCACGCGCTCAGCCGTGACAGCAAAGTGATCGAAGTTGGCCGCATCTCGAAGCTACTGTCCTTCCGCGGGCTTGAGCGGACGCCGGTTGAAGAAGCCGAAGCGGGCGACATTGTTGCCATCGCCGGCCTGCAGACCGCCACGGTAGCCGACACAATTGCCGTTCCTGAAGTCAAGGAAGCGCTTCACTCCATCCCGGTTGACCCACCAACCCTTGCCATGACCTTCGCCGTAAACGACAGCCCGCTGGCGGGCCGCGAAGGCAAGCTGGTGACCAGTCGCGTAATCCGCGACCGCCTGATGAAGGAAGCTGAAGGCAACGTGGCCATCAAGATCACCGAAACCGAAAGCAAGGACGCTTTTGAGGTGGCAGGCCGCGGCGAGCTGCAGCTTGGCGTTCTGATCGAGACCATGCGCCGCGAAGGATTTGAGCTGGCGATCAGCCGCCCACGCGTCCTGATGAAGATGGACGAAAACTGCAAGAAGCTGGAGCCATACGAGACGGTTCAGGTGGATGTGGACGAAGCCTATCAGGGCACGGTGGTTGAGAAGATGTCGCTCCGCAAAGCGGAACTGACCGGCATGGTGCCATCAGGCGGCGGCAAGGTCCGCCTGACCTTTGACGCCCCTGCCCGTGGCCTTATCGGTTATCACGGCGAGTTCCTCACCGACACGCGCGGTACCGGCATCATGAACCGCTCCTACGACCGCTACGACGCCTACAAAGGCCCGATCCAGGGCCGTCAGCGTGGCGTTCTGGTTGCGAACGCAAGCGGCAAGGCCGTGACTTATGCGCTCTTTAACCTGCAGGAACGCGGCGTGATCATGATCGAAGGTGGCGATGAGTGCTATGAAGGCATGATCATTGGCGAGCACAGCCGCGACAATGACCTTGACGTGAATGTCCAAAAAGCCAAGCAGCTGACGAACATCCGCGCCGCTGGCAAGGACGAAGCCGTGAAGCTGACCACACCGCGCAAGCTGCCGCTGGAAGAAGCACTGGCCTACATCAACGACGACGAGCTTGTTGAAGTAACGCCAGAGAGCATTCGTCTGCGCAAGCGCTTCCTGCTGCCGCATGAGCGCAAGAAAGCCGCGAAGGCTGCTGAATAAGGCCGCTGTCATTCCCTGAGGCTTCATGCCTGTACAGGGGAAAAGAGAATTCTAAAGGCGATCCAAACGGATCGCCTTTTTTATTGCACCGCTCGCCGCCTTTTTAATGCCGCATTAATCCGTATCTTGTATTTATGAAAAACATCACCAGATAAGGTGAATAAGAGGCGCCCAAAGAGGCACCATAAAAAACACGACAAAAGGGCCAACATAAAGGCTCGATACGACAAGCGAAGGAAGAGACAATGCAACAGCAGAAGCCTGTGCCCACATACGGTATCACCAAAGCACAATATGCCCGCCAGCTGCAGGAATGGGAAGCTGCCCAGTCCTATACGCCAGGCGAAGGCTTCTTTGCCCGCTTCAAGAAAAAGCGCGGCTAACAGCCACCCGGCCATATGAAGAATTTTTACGCCGCAGCAGGCCAGCCTGCTGCGCGTTCCCGCATGCCAGCACTCCGTCATTCCGGGCGAGCGGCGAAAGCCGCGAGGGAACGGAATCTATCTTGATCCACGAAACTAATGGATGCTGATCCAAGTTCAGCATGACAGTGATCACTATTTCTCAACTGTCACCCTGAACCCGTTTGGCGTACCGCCAGCGCTGCAAACAGGGTCCACTGGGCAAAGGCCACTAGCCCAGCTTGAAATAGTTGCGGATGGCCAGAAGCGCGAAGAACAGGAAGATTGTGGAAATCAGGTTATGCACGCCCGCCAGTAGCGTCACCCAGGGCGGCTGCCCGCCAGTGAACAGCGCCTGCACAGCCGCGCTATCATTGGCCTTGATCACACCCAGCACAGGTGTCGCGTTCGAGAAGGTATAATTGATAAGATGAAAGCTGTCTTCCACTGACCAGCCAGCCTCAAACAACCCCGCAAACCCGCCATAAACGGCAAAGAACACAGCAAACAACCCTAGCCACCACATGACAGGCCGCCGGAAACTCAGGCCGCACATGCTGAACAGCTCAAACAAGTTGATCATCAGCGTTTCCCGCACCGTAGCTTCATGCCCACGGCGGCACAGGAGTTCCGCCCTAAAGAAGCGCTTTTCCACTAAATGATGATGTCCATCTGCTGCCAGTTCTTGCATGCGCCGGAGCTTTGCCGCCGCCATAGAGTCCGCGACACGCCATGCTTCAGAGGGTAGAAACATTCTTTCACATGCGCGTAGGCTGAGAGGAGGTGTATCCGGTATCACCACATGAGTTTGTCCCAGGTTGGGGGCAATGGCGAATTGCGCACTTCGGAAATCTGGGACACAATTTTCTGTCTTCGATTTTTCGACTAATTCCAAGAACATTATGCGCAATCGTTCAGGCCACCACCCGAAAGTGACATTAGGCAGTCCCCTGCCTACTTTTCCAAATTCAACATTTTCAAGAGATGTTCCTGCTCCTACGTTAGCTGCAACAAAGCTAGCCCCATTAAGAAACACCGACTTATCAAAGTTTGCAGCCCCAACAATTGTGGCATATGCAAATCTTGCATTTCCCACGAAATATACATCTTGAAACGAAGCTCCTCGGCGTACAATGAAACCTGAGAAATCTGAATGAGAAAGGAACACGGCGCTAATAAACTCGACGCCCCTTACAAACTGCCTTCCCGCAAATCTTGCTCCGCCAACAAATACCGTTTGTTGAAAGTCCGCGTGTGCTACAAAACGTGCAGCCCCCTTTTCATTGGGCCCTATCGAACCTAGGGCGTGGCCCGAGAAATCTGCAAACCACTCAAACAGCACCTGCCTAAAATGCGCTTTTCCCAGAAACTCAGCCCCACTAAAATTTGCGTCCGCTACAAATCTGCTCTTGTCAAACTCCACAGTCCCCGAAAATAAGGCATTACGAAAATCAGCTTGTTGGCAGAAAAACGCCCCAACAAATGAAACGCAAATCGGAAAAGAAACATCCTCGACAAGCTGAATGCTAGGGGGGGGCAGCTTTGCCATTAAATGTAATGCCCTGAAAAGAGACATTGCATGGAAAGCAATACCCAGCGAAGCTAGTATGTGAAATATACTTTACATTTGATGGAAGTTCATCCTCGAAGCATATCCAATTTATAGCAGAGATAACCACCTCAATCTGGTTTGCTCTGTCGTGACGAGTAAGCCATTTGTCTGCTGTAGCTATCACCCAAGAATTCCAAGCTAACTTACCGCGTTTGGCTCGCTCCAAGTGCGTCATTTCATCCAGCCGTTTTGCATATCGCTGCCGCATTGGTGACAGCATCAAATCACCCCGCAACAACTCAGGCACATTGTCGGCATAGATGATCGGCTTGCCCGTTTCCGGATCTGTGTACCCTTGCTCGTCGGTTCTTTTGTCATCAACCATGGCGCTCCCCATCCTTGGTTCACACCAACTATGACCGCAAGGGTCGCACCCATGCAACCAAAAGGCGCTCGTGGCATTAACAGCTGCGAAAGGTCTTGTGACTATACTGGCCCAAATGCACTGCGGGAGGGCCCGACTTGTTGATTGTAACAGGCCTGATTGAGATATCGCCGGAATACCGGCGCGAGGCGACAGAAGCGTTCGAACAGTTCGTTCGCGCCGCGCGCAAGGAGCTAGGCAACATCACCTACCAGATGTCGGAAGACATCGATATGCCGGGGAATTTCCGTTTCTATGAGGAATGGGAAGCCAAGGAAGCCCTCGCCAGGCACTTGAAATCGGAAAATACGGCAAAGTTCCGCCAGGCCCTTGCTGGCATGCAGGTTTTGTCGATCAATGTGAAACGCTATGAAGCGACCCCAGTAAAGCTATAGCCACCACATAAGATAATATTTGACGCAACACGCCTGCGCGTGTTCATAAGAAACTGCTGGGGAAATTGGGAGAGGGTTATATGACCGACCGCAAGGTACAGGTTTTTTTCTACGGTTCTTTTATCAGCTTGAGCGTTTTGGAAGAAGCCGGCATCAAGAAGCGCGCGTTTGCGCCAGCCTGCATTCATGGCTATGAAATGCTGATGCAACCCGTTGCCAATCTGCACGAAAACGGCGACGGCGTTGTATACGGGATTCTGGCGAACCTGACCCACGATGAACTTGAAACGCTTTACACCACGCACCTGTCATCCTTCACGGACTATAAGTATCGGCCTGAGGCCATGCTGGTGATGACCCGCGGCGGCAAGATCGTGCCTGCGCTTGTTTATGTGTGCGATAATATGAAGCCCGAGCAGGCAACAACCGAATATATCGAAAAGGTCCTGAAGGCAGCCAAAAGCTATGGCTTCCCTGGCTGGTACATTGACCATATCGAAAGCCACCGGCCGATCGGCGACCCGAAAAAGCGTAACTAGGGCAAAGGCATCTGCGCCGGCCTCTTCGCTGCAGTTCATGAAAAAGGCCCGCCGAAAGGCGAGCCTTTATTGATCCTACAAGCCGCTAGCTTATCCGCGCAGGCGCGCCAGGAAGCGGTTGACGGAATCTTCCAGAATGCTGGCCTGGTCGGTCAGGCCACCGGTGCTTTCATTCACAACATTGGCGGCACCGGCACTCTTCTGCGCCATTTCCTGCACCCGGCCGACGTTCTGGCCCAGGTTGGCTGTGCCCTGGCTGGCGTTCTGAACGCTTCGGCCAATCTCGCCCGTTGAGGCTTCCTGTTCCACCACTGCGGCGGCAATCATGCCGGAAATCTCGCTCACCTGATTGATGGTGCGGTGAATTTCATTCACGCCGTCCACGGTTTCCTTGGTGGCAGACTGCATGGCAGCCACCTGCTCTTCAATTTCCTGCGTCGCACGTGCCGTCTGGTTCGCTAGGCTTTTCACTTCATTGGCAACCACCGCGAAGCCCTTGCCTGCCTCGCCTGCCCGGGCTGCCTCAATGGTGGCGTTCAACGCCAGCAGGTTGGTTTGCTCTGCGATATCGTTGATCAGGTGTACGACTTCCGCGATCCGTTCGGACGCGCTCGACAGCGAACCTACGCGCTCTGCGGCATCTTTGGTAACCGTCATGGCGTTGATGCTGATGGAATTCGCCTGCTCCACTTGCGTGCGGATCTCGCCGATCGCCCCCGTCAGTCCCTCTGTGGCCTCGGCGACGGAAATCATATCCTGGCTTGTGGCGTCGGTTGCGCTCGCAGCCGCACTCACTTCCATCGTGGTTTGCTCAATCGCATCGGTCATGGTGTCGGCTGCCATCTGCAACTCGGCCACCGCGCCGGAGAGCGACTGGATAACGCCGGAGACTTCGTTTTCAAAGCTGTCCGCAAGGTCAGAACGCATCGCGTCCCGCTCGGCCTTCATTTGGCGTTCCTTGTCCTGCTCTTCCTGCAGGCGGCGCGTTTCCTCAGCGTGGCGCCGTTCTTCCTCTTCACGCTCTGCCGCGGCTTGCTGCGCCTTCGCGTCATCCGCTTCCTGCCGAAGCCGCTCGGTCTCAAGCGCGTTGTTGCGCAGGAACTCAGCCGCGCGCGCCATGGCGGCGATGCCGTCGCCATGGTCCGTATCGGTCACCGGCTTGTCATATTTGCCTTCAGAAAGATAGCTTAGCTCAGCCTGCAGGCGCCTGAGCGGCCCCATGATGCTGGCAGTAATGGCCCAAGACAGGGCAAAGATCGCCGCTATCAGAATGGCTGTCACAATATACACCAGGTTCTGGTGGTTTTCGAACTCAGCCTGCGACACGCGTCCGGCCTGTAGTTCCGCGACCAGCGTCGAAAATTCCCAAACGATGAAAATCATGCCCAGAAACGCCAGAATAGTCAGCGTCCAGATACGGACATTCACTTTGAAATTACGCAGAAAATTGATCATCTCGATACACAACCCCTAGCCTCGAGAGGCTTCCCTAACCCACATAAACATGTGCCTGATTGGCTCAATAGCACAGTAGCTGGCGGTTGCGTATCAAAAACAGCAGCGACATATCGTCGTCCCGGGGGCGGCTTTCAGCAGGGCTTGCAGGCGGCGAAACTTGAAAACACACCGGTCTGTTCCCACATCTTTTAAATAAGACAAAAAAATGTCGACACATAGCGAGGATAGAGGAGGATCAGATGCGCCTGATATTGGCGATACTTTTCCCACCCATGGTGTTTTTCACCATTTGGCGCCCTTTTCAGGGTTTGATGAATGCCCTTTTGTGGATGACCTTCATTGGCTGGCCTGTGGCTGCCATGTGGGCCATTTATGCGCTCAGCCAATACCGCAATGACGAGCTCCGCCGCGAGTTCGACTATGACCGCGGTTACGGCAGGCGCTACCGCTATTAGGAGGGCAGCATGATCAGTGCATTATTGGCTGGCGCCCTTACCGGGCTGCTTGCAGGAAAACTTCTTGAAGGAAAAAGCCTTGGCGGCACCCGCGACATCGCGCTGGGTGCGATAGGGGCAATCGCGGCCTGGTTCATTGTCGGTCTGCTGGGCTTCAGCCCGATCAACATGTTCGGCTCTGTTATAACAGGCTTTTCGGGCGCAATGCTGTTCCGCTTCAGCACACACCCCGCCAACCAGGAGGAGCAGGCTTTATGATCGGAACCATCATTACAGGCGCTATCGTCGGCTTCCTGGCCGGCCACATCATCCGGGGCGAGGGTTATGGCGCCCTTGGCAACATCATACTGGGCATCTTCGGCGGTATGATAGGCAATTTCCTGTTCGGCGTGATTGGCCTTGGGCCCACAGGCTGGATCGGCGATGTCATTGCAGGCGTTGCAGGAGCCCTGATCCTGGTGTTTGCCTTCGGCGAAACCCGGCACCGCAGGCGCCGACGCAGGCGCCATTAACGCAGGCGACAAGGCCGATACGCCTCAGCCATCACACCGTGCCGGGCAAGCATGTCCGGCACACCTTCTTTGAGAACCAGGCTTGCTGCCAATTCAGACCATGCAGGTGATGTCTGAATGCCGTAGCCGCCCTGCCCCACATTCCAGAAAAAGGCCGGGTGATCAGCATCAAACCCAATGACCGGCGCCTTGTCAGGTGCAAAGGTCCTGAGACCTGCCCATTTGGCCTCAATCTTTTCAACCGGCATCCCTGTCGCTTCCTCAAACCGCATGGCCGCGACCGCAACGTCCTCCAGCTCTGGCTGGGCATCGCATGGCTGGCTTTCCGTCTCGTCGGCGGGGGAGACGAGATAGCCATTACCCTCGGGCTTGAAGTAAAACTCTTCGTCCACATCAATAATCACCGGGCCGTGGCGGTCAAACGGCACGCCCTCATGTTTCGGCACCGTAATGATGGTTCGCCTGAGCGGCTTCAGCCCAAGCGGCTCAACGCCAGCGCGGCGGGCAATGTCGTCTGCCCACGCGCCTGCACAGTTGATGAGCACACGCGCTTTCACCTGCCCCAACCGGGTTTTTACATGCCACATGGTACCATCGTGCGCCGCTGCCTCAAGCCCTGCTCCCAGAAGCACTTCCACGCCCGTTTTCTTAGCCGCACGCAAATACCCCTGGTGGAGCGCAGCGACATCCAGGTCACCGCAATCGGGGTCGTCAATGCCGCCGGCGAAGATGCCCTCTTTGAGGTGCGGGGCCTGCTCCAGAACCTCGTCAGCATCCAGCATGCGAACGCCCGGCAAGGCGCCGTGCATTTCATTGAAGACGGCCTCAGCTTGCGTGCGCTGGTTCTCCCTGAACACATGGATAGCACCCAATTTGTTCATCAGTGGGGCCGCACTGAAACCCTCTGGCGGATTGGTCAGGAAATCTTTGGAAGCAGTGGTGAGCGGCTGAAGCTTCGGGCCGCCATATGTTTCAGCATAAAAGGCTGCGGACCGTCCGGTCGTGTGGTAGCCAGCCTGCTCTTCCATATCCAGCATGACCGTCCTGCCATGTGGCGTCAGGCGGTACGCAAGCCCTGCCCCCGCGATACCGGCTCCGACGATCAGAAAATCAGCTTCCATTGCCATACATCCGTTGCTTCTTCCGGGCAATTTGTGGTCTAAAGTGGCCGCAATGGCAAGGCGCCATTGATGAAAATCTTTGTTCACTCACGTCACGGGAACTTATCATGACCGCCACACCACATTCCGATGTGCTTTCAAAGGATCAGGTTGATGAACTCTGCGCCTTCGCCTGCAAGTTGGCTGACGCTGCCGCGGAGATCACGCTCAGCTATTTCCGGCAACCGATTGGTGTGGACGACAAAGACAAGGGCGACGGCTTCGACCCAGTGACCAAGGCAGACCAGGGAGCGGAAAAAGCGATCCGCGCCTTGATTGAAGAACACTACCCCGACCACGGCATCTTCGGCGAAGAATTTGGCATCAAGGAAGCCGCAGGCCCGTTCGAATGGGTGCTTGATCCGGTCGACGGCACACGCGCTTTCATTTCCGGCCTGCCAACCTGGGGAACGCTGATTGCGCTCCGGCACAATGGCGAGCCGGTGATCGGCGTGATCGACCAGCCTTACATCAAGGAACGCTATCTGGGTTGGCCCGGCGGCGCTACGTTGAATGATATGCCCATCAAAACCCGTGCCTGCCCAAGCCTTGACAAGGCTACTCTTTCAAGTACCGACCCAGGCCTGTTCAAGGGTGTTGAGCGCGACCGTTTCGATACGCTTCTAAGGGAAATCCGGCTGGTTCGCTATGGACTTGACTGTTACGCCTATGCCGTGATGGCGGCAGGCCACATGGATATGGTGGTAGAAAGCGGCCTCAAGCCATACGATATGATGGCGCTGATCCCGGTGATCCGGGGTGCTGGCGGATCCGCCACCAATTGGGAAGGGGAGGCGCCAGGCGACTGTGGGCGGCTCCTGGCCTTGGGGGACCCGACACTTCTTGAGCAGGTGATGGATATCCTCCAGTCCTAGCGACTTTGCAATATCAAGCATGCTGCAGCGAAGGCTATCTTCGAAATAGCCCGAAGGACGACCTTTGGGCTATTCTAGCGAACACACTGCCGGGGGGACCGGAAAGAACTCAACTGTCCTCCAATGGGGCCGGTGTGTTGGTCTGCAGCACATCGTCGCCAAAATCAGGGCCATTTTCCAAATCCATCCATGCGGCGATGGCATGCCACAGATCTGCCCGCATCCCGTCGGTTTCTTTCAGGATTTCGTGCATCGCTCCCTTGATGACCACCAGTTTGGCATTCGGCATCCGTTCGGCAAGTTTGGTTTGGGCGGCATTGTCGACGATGCTGTCTTTCTCTGCCTGAAGCATCAGTACCGGCGTTTCGATCCCTTCCGGGCAACCCTCTGCGTTCAGCTTGTCACATGATTTCAAAGCTTCCCATAGCCACTTGTATGTTGCCCCGCCGACGGCCAGCCGCTTGTCCTTGGTTTTGATGAAGAAGTCTTCATCTTCAAAACGGTCATCATCGTGTGTCAGTTTCTTGCGCCAGCCCCAGCGTCCTTCCTTGAAGGCCGTATGGCCAGGAATATAAGCCGCCCCAAGCCCCATATAACGCATGATTAGCGGCAGCCCCTTGGCGACAAAATCTGGCAACCCGCCCGTCGCAATTCTCACCATCGGGGCAACTGTAATGGCTGCATCAGCATAACCGGGGTGTTCCCGAAGGAAGCGCAGGATCACATGACTGCCGGCCGAATGGCCCATCAGAATGAAAGGCTTTGGCATTTTGCCAATCAGCTTTTCTTCAAACAGGGTTTTCACATCGGTCAGGTGTGTGTCGAACGTACGTACATAGTGCTTGTCGCGGTTCGGGTGCGGGCGCCAGGACATGCCCTGACCACGTAGGTCCATGGCTGCACAGGCGAACCCAAGCGCATTAAATATATGCACATCTTCAAGGAATTTTTCGATGAACTCGGTGCGACCAGGCAGGAAGATCACAGTGCCTTTGGGCTCCAAAACCTTGCTTGCTGGAAACCGGGCATACCGAATGCGGCGGTCATCCGGAGCCACAAAATAACTGAAGACCGCATCTTCTGGCACAGTGCGCCGTTTTTCTTTGGCAGCTGCCAAAATCTCGGCACTTGGATATTCTTCGCCAGCCACGCTCATGGCTGCGCTGGCTTCCTGTTCGTTTTCTGTCGTCATAACACACCCATTTTCCCCAATCGTTGCCACTTATAGCCGTTTGAGACAAGCGGTAATTGGGAGAAACTGGCGGTTACACGAAAGTTTAGTAGGGTATTTCTTCTGTCAAAAAGCCTCTGGACTCACCGGTTATGGCAAGTCCGGCATCATCGCCCAAGTTGAGGAATGCCTCTAGCGACAGGATCGGCAAATATTGATATTGCACTTCCACCGTCACCAGTTTGGTCTGATCCGTCGGGTCAACAGGGGATGTGATAATTATGGCCGTAATGTTGTCTGGGTCCAGCCCCAGCAGGTTCGCCTCGGCGATCGCCTGTACGTCATTAGATGTAGCGTCATAATGCACGAGCGCATAGCGCGTCGCTTCCTCTGCCGCATAAAGAACCACCGCCTGCGTGTAGACGATGCGCGACAACTCAATCAGCATGATGATGGTGCCCAGATAAATGGGAATTGTCATGGCGAACTCAACCGCCGCAACACCGTCATCTCGGCAGCGCAAACGCCCCAATAAAGCTTTCAGTCGCTGATATGGAGACGTCTTTGTCATATCAGTTCAACCGCGCTGTTACGGTTTGGCTCAGCGTAAGGCTGCTTGCTATTGCCGGATAAGTCAGCAGAAGATCATATTCTTCAGTGAGTGTTATATCCAGATAGGCCTTCCTGAGCGTGCCATCGTCACATGTGATATCAACCCCGCCAGTGGTGGTACAATCGCTTGCGGATCCGTCTGGACACTCACAATATAGCGTTGCCGTTACTTCACGGGCAGCGCTGGGGTCCGCCGCCGGCGCGGAGGCTTCAACTGCGGCGATTATGGCCGAATAATCGTCATTCACGGGCTTGCGCACGAGCGCATACTGAAGCCCAGCCCTGACCGCGTTTGAAAGCTGCATATTGCGAGCGTAGGCCAGGCCAAAATCTACAACGCCAACAGAAATCAGTGCCAACACCGTCATGATGGCTGCTGTCTCAATAACGATGGAGCCGTCTTCGTCTTTTCGCAGTTTTTGCAGGAACGCCATTTCTCCCTACTCCACCAACATGATCCGGAACTGTGGAGATGTCTCCAGGTTCATGGATTCGCATATTGTATCATCATTGCCGATTACGCTATCGCCAGAAAATGTAACCGTCGCACCCCATACCTGCAGGCAGGATGGTTCTGCCTGGGCGCCGCCGGTGAAAGTGATGTCTGCACGCGGCATATAAATCACACCATCAAGCATGAGGTTAACCCCACCATTGAAGATGGCAGACACCCCTGCACTGCGGTAATCGGCAATAGGGTCCTGATAAACGAGGATACCTTCATATGTATCGCCATCTGTGGTCGGTGCGGAAAGCGTTGCCGTAGCACTACCGTTCATCGAAATGCTACCCACATCACCGGCGGTATCACCTGTGAAAATAAAGGTCACGCCTTCCCCCGAGAACTCGGAGTTCGCATTGGCGATCAGGTCGCCACCTTCGATCACATATACGCCCGGCTCAAATACAATATTCTCACCCTGGATGCGCAAATTGCCGCAGTAACGACCCGGCGTCATTACATCATTGTCACCAACATTTGTGTTGCCAGAAACATCACACCCCATATCGGTTGGGATCGGCAGGCTGGTATATGGATCATCAGCGGGAGTGGACAGCGACTGTGGCGGAGAATCACTCGTGAGAACCCCGCCGCCAGAGACTTCAATATCACCTACAGTTTGCACAGATACCGTATCAAGCTCGGCATTACCCCCGATATAGATGGCCTGCTCGCTAACGCTATTAGATGCCACACCACAGTCGGTCCCCACAATCGTGCTGCCCGAAAAATTCAATGCCCGATCTTCTGTGTCGTCCAGTGCCACGACGCACTGAGTGCCGATAATGAGTGTACCTGCCACGGCCCGCCCCGAGACATTGACGGTGAGCGAGTTGCCTGTAATGGCATAGAAAGCGCTAAGGAACGTCAGCTCTACATTCCGGGAGACAATAATTTCATAAAAGCCGGTCTGCCCTGCATAATCGCCCTGACTTGGGGGAGTATTCAGCGTAAGAGTGTCCCGGGCGGGGTCGAATCCCCGGTCATTCAGGAAAGTAGAAACCTGCGCTTGCAGATCAGCGTCGGTAAAGTTATTGCCGGAGTGCACGGTGTCGATTGCGGCCATATCTGTCAGGTTCTGGACATCACGCCGCTCCATGTACCAGCCTGATACATCCATGCCCAACCCGGCGAAACCCAATATTGCTGGCAACATGAATGCACTTAAAGTGATCATGCCAGCAGTCTCGTCACGCCAGAAGCGTTTTATTTCCGAAAGCTTTATCATCCGAATCGTTTGCCTGTCGTTCCGGTCACGTTGCCTGGACCTAAAACGCTACTGCAGATTCGTTTACATTCGGTGCATAAATAACCCGTTTTTTAGCAAAATTGGCGATTGAACTTGCCCAAATACACACCTTAACTTCCTAAAAACATTACATAAAATCATAGATCGTATTCACACAACCCAACTATTTCATGGGCGCAATTTACCTAAAACTTTCTGCATTTCTTTACATGCCACAACCAGAGGCTCAGCCTTTCAACCAAACAGGTAGTTTCCAAGGTTCAGGCAATGAAACAGTGGATAAAAAAGACAGGTAAGGCACTTGATGCTGCCAACCGCTTATTGGCGCGTCTTGGTCAGGATGAGCGCGGCAGCCTTCTGCCCATGGTGGCTGGCAGCATGTTGACACTGACGGCCGCGGCCGGGCTCACAATCGACGGTGCGCGCGTCTTTTATGTCAAGGATGTGCTGCAAAAGTCACTGGACTCTGCCGGGCTGGCCGCTGGCCATGCAATGGACGTAGATACCATGCAGGCCGACGCGATTGAATTTTTCAATGCGAACATAGCAGCTACGGGCGGCATGGCATCCGCAAGCGACATGAATATTGTCATCAGCGATGACAATGAACTGATCACACTGACCGCGACCGCCACCGTCGAAGCCACCTTTATGACATTGTTTGGTTACGATTCCCTGACCGTAACGGTAGATACCGAAATTACGCGGGAAACCCGCGGCATGGAACTTGTACTGGTAATGGACAATACCGGCTCCATGCGAAGCGACAACAAGATTACCACTATGAAAACCGCCGCCGCTAATCTGATTGATGTGGTGTATGGCGATGATGAGACCAACACAAATTTATGGGTTGGCGTTGTTCCCTATATTACCCACGTCAATGTCGGAAACGCGCATTATGACTGGCTGTCGGCTGCGGGGAAAACAAAGGTGGATAATGAATATTCACCCACTGAATGGATGGGATGCCTTGAGGCGCGCCCGGACGGTGAAGACCAGACAGATACGCCCCCCAGCCTCGCACCGTTTGAGCCTTATTTCTGGGAAGACACAGACTATGTAACATGGAAATACAGCTGGCGACGGGGCTGGTATGAAGCGGAAGAGGACAACCCCTGGATCGATGACGACACAGGCGTGCGCACCATTGAAGAAGTCAACAACTCTTCAACCGCACTCGGCCCCAACAGGGGATGCGGCCCCCAAATCACACCACTGGTTGCCGAGAAGACGAAAATCCTTAATGCCATCGATGCCATGGAGCCCTGGAGCTTCGGTGGCACTGCGGCCAACCTTGGGCTGACCTGGGGTTGGCGCGTCGTAAGCCCCAACTGGCGCGGACAGTGGTCTGGCAGCCCCGCAGAGCTGCCGCTGGATCATGACGAGCCCTTTATGGACAAAGTGATCGTGATGTTGACCGACGGCGTAAACCAGTTCATCAGCGCTGATGATGAGCTCGGCGGATCAGACTATACCGCCTACGGCCGAGTCGAGGACTTTGGGTTCAACAATATCTATGACGCACGCAACGAATTGGATGACCGGTTCGACACCACATGCGCAAACATCAAGGCCGATGGTATCATTATCTACACCATCACCTTCGGCGACACGCCCGATAGCAGTACGCAGGCTGCCTACTCCGCCTGCGCCACCAACCCATCCTTTTATTTCCATGCGCCCACCGCCGCGTCACTTGAAGAGGCTTTCGATTCCATTGGCAGGCAACTATCCAACCTCAGGCTTTCAAAGTAGGAGGTGGCTATGGCAATTCGGAAATGGCTAAAGAAATTTCGGAAGCAGACAGAAGGCTCAGTTGTAGTCGAAGCTGCGATCGGGCTTCCTATCCTGCTTTCCGTGATCGTCGGTGTCCTCGAAGTAGGAAATTATTTTTTCATCAATGCGGCGCTTGAGAATGCCGTCCTTCGTGCATCACGGTTTGGTGTTACGGGAGGTAGCGACCCAACAGCGACGCGCGAAGAGCAGTTGCTGCAGATCGTCGAAGAGGAAACTTTTGGCTGGATCGACATGAACCAGGTGACAGTAGAGACACTGGTATATGAACAATTCTCGGACATCGGCAACGCCGAGCCATACACCGACGCAAATGACAGTGGCACCTACGACGAAGGCGAAGCCTATTCGGACGTCAATGGCAACGGAAAATGGGACTCTGACATGGCTTCTGCAGGCCTTGGAGACGCGGGCGACATAGTACTTTACCGTCTCTCTTACCCTGCAAACAGCATCACCGGCTTCGCCGAATGGGCAGAGCGTTCAATCACCATCCAGGCAACAGTAGCAGTCCGCAATGAACCGTTTTAGACGCATCATCAAAAGCATCTGCTCGGATCAGCGCGGGGCAGTTCTGACTGAGCTCGCACTGTCGATGCCGCTCTATATAGTGCTTCTGATGGGAACCGTAGAGGTGGGGAACTATCTTCTATTGCACTTGAAGCTGCAGCATACCGTGGTTGCAGTATCTGACTTGGCCACCCGGGATGAGGAAATCACCGAAGCTGTTGTCGCAGATATTTTCGAGGTTGTACCTCAGATCATGAGACCGTTTGACACGGAAACCCGGACTATCGCCTATGTATCCGCTATCAGCCAAGCAGAAGACGTACCCTCGACGATCTATTGGCAGCGTTCTGGTGGTGGCAACCTTGTCCACGGCAGTGACATCGGAGATGAGGGTGATGCCATCGACGTTCCCGCAGGACTAACGCTAAGGGACGATGAAACCATCCTGGCAACAGAAATATTCTATAGCTACGAGCCTCTCATATTTTCATTCCTCGACAGCTACACGATCCGCAAGACATCCTATTTTCGGCCCCGCATTGGCGCCCTGCAGGAAATCCAACCCTGACCAAGCAGTCATTGGCCGCAAGTGACAGCAAACAACATTCTCGCTCGGACACGCAAGCATGAAAGGCTTAGCCCCGAGTCTTTCGCTGTCCTGTAATAACGCTGATTTTCGATTCGTTTTGCACCCGGAAGCACCTTTCGGGTTCTAAAAATCACCGATTTTTTTTAAAGTTTTCACGACAGCCTTCCAGCCAGCTGCCTTTTTCAGCCTAATGAAAGCCCAAAACTCTCCCTAATTCGCCCCGATATTCATGTCGCCCATGCCTAGATTCATGAACATAATCAATAGCTTGTTAAGCATGATAAAATTTTAGCTAATTTTACTTCAGTTTTTACAATAAGTCTTTGTAATAAAAAGCATTTTAGACTTGCTGTTAACTTTTTATTTAGTTGTTCGCCGCTATAAAGGTGACATCCAATCTTGGCAGCTGGAGAAAACCAATGATTAAGTTTTTGAACAAACTACGTACTAACGAGGAAGGCGCTACCGCCATCGAGTATGGCCTGATCGCAGCCCTCATCGCTGTTGCACTGATCACTGCACTGAACACCCTTGGCGGTGACCTCAGCGCAATGTTTGAAGGTGTTGCAACAGAAGTTGAAACTGCTACACCAGCAGCGCCTGCTGCAGGTTAAGCTGGCTACCAACGGACAGTTGGAAAGCAAGAAACTCAAAAGGCCGCTGGGGGAAAACTTTTGCCGGCGGCTTTTTTAGTGAAATTGGGATCTGAATACAGATTTCGGGAAAGCAGTTCTCAGGCAAGATATGCAAGCAACGACAGCCATATATACAGGCATATTTGTGGCCGTTGCTGTGGTGCTTATCCTCGCTGCAATTGAAGACTTGAAGACCAGGCGCATCGCTAACCGCCTTAGCCTGATCCTAGTCGGACTTTTCGGAGTAACAGTTGCAGCTGACCTTCTATCCGGCACAAATGTCATGGCCGCCCTTGTATGGCCAATTGTTGTCGGAGGCTCGGTCTTCCTTGTCGGTCTGGCCCTGTTTGCAACGGGCGCGATGGGTGGTGGAGACGTAAAGCTAATGTCCGCAGTGGCCCTTTTCGCCGGCCCGGACCTGGGGCTCTCTTTTGTGCTCTATGTTGCAGTAATCGGCGGAATTGTTGCCCTTGCCCTCCTTGCCTGGAGCCGTTGGAGCAAAGACAAATCGGAACATAGTGTCAAAGTACCCTATGGCGTCGCGATTTCAGCCGGGGGGCTGTGGATCTGCTTCCACCAGATATCTGCACTTTCGACCTAATTCGTGAAGAATTATTAACCCTTTGGCCTGACCATGGCCTGGGAAGTGTGTGACAAAAGCCAGGAGGGGACTATGAACCCCAGAAGCCTAATTCTAATTGCCGTCGCAGGCGTCGGCGTGTTGCTGGTGGTCCTATTGACCCGAAGCTTCCTTAGCGGCCTTGAACAGCAGAGCCGACAAGTGCAAGCAACGGCGGTGCAAGCACCTGCCGCGAAGATTCTCGTTGCATCCAAGCCCCTGCCTGTTGGCACTATCCTGACAAAGGATCATGTGTCCTGGCGGTCGTGGCCTGAAGATGGCCTGGCGGCAGACTATTACAGCCAGCCAAAAAGCAAGATCGAAGATATTGTAGGCAAGGTTGTTCGTGCGCCGATCTCGGGCGGCGAACCGGTCACCAAATCTGCGATGGTTTCGCAGGGCGAAAAAGGCTTCATGGCGGCGGTTCTGTCTCCTGGCATGCGCGCTGTGACTGTAAAGCTGTCACCCACCAGCAGCGTCGGGGGCTTTGTCTTCCCGGGTGACCGGGTGGACGTTATCCTGACCCAATCTTTCGATATGCAAGGTACAAAAATCCCTTACGTAACGTCCGAGACCGTATTCCAGAATGTGCGGGTACTTGGTGTCGACCAACGCAGCCCTGCTGATGCGGAAGAAGTGAAGATTGCCAAGACGGCAACCCTTGAGGTCACTCCGAAGATGGCTGAAAAGGTCGCCATGCTGGAGCGCCTTGGTAGCCTGTCGCTCAGCCTCCGTAGTCTCGTGGGCGGCAATGATAGCCTGCCTTCCGACCCTGACAGCCCGCCAGTGGGTACCACGCTTACCTTCACGGACAGTCCGGAAGTGAGCAAGTTCCGCCCCGATGCCGCTGAAGATGAAAAGCGCGATGTGGTGATTGTCCGTCGTGGTTCAACCGCGCAGGAAGTTGACGGCACAGGCGAAAGCAAGGAGCGAGGCAAATGATCAGGCAGATGAATAACATCGTGCGAACGACCTTGCTCGGTCTCGCGCTCACGTCCCTGACACCGGTTATGCCGGCACAGGCAGAATCCCTTAAATCCATGTCGGGTGCCAGCATTGTAGATGCTGGCGAAGTGTCCCTGCCTGTACAGGTCGGCAAGGGTACGCTGGTAAGGCTTGACCGTCCGGCCGCGGAAGTCTTCATTGTGGACCCGAATGTGGCTGACGTACAGGTCAAGTCACCGCGCGTGATCTATATTTATGGCAAAGCCCAAGGCGAGACCAGCTTCTACGCGCTGGACGACAAGGACCAGACCATCTATGCCGCCAATGTGGCGGTGACCAGAAACCTGGACGCGCTCTTCCGCGCCTATGAAGATATGCTTCCGGGCACCGCCATTTCGGTCAGCACCTACGGTAGCATCATCGTGCTGCATGGCCGCGTTAACAGCCCGGACCAGGCGGCCACAGCTGAATATCTGGCCAAAGACGTTCTGGCGACAGACCGTGTGATTAACGAGCTGGAAATCATGCAGCCGACCCAGGTGAACCTGCGTGTCCGCATCGCCGAGGTTTCCCGTAGCGTGGTCAAGCAACTGGGCTTCAACTGGGAGGGCGGCTATTTCGGCTCCAACTTCGGCATTGGCATGATTACGGGCCGCAACGTGGCAGATATTATCGTCGATCCGATCACCGAAGGTCCGCTGAAGTTGTTCCAATTCCCTGAGCAGGGTGTGAAATCCATTTATGGCGACGTCGTCAGCAATGCGCTGGATTTGAACTATGCGATCGACGCGCTGGACCAACAGGGCTTCCTGACGGTTCTGGCTGAACCAAACCTGACGGCCCTGACCGGCCAAGCCGCAAATTTCCTAGCGGGCGGCGAATTTCCGATCCCTGTACCAAGCCGTGATGGCATCGCAATTGAGTATCGCGAATTTGGCGTGAAACTCGATTTCACCCCGACCGTCCTCAACTCCGGTCGCATATCCATGCGGGTTCGCCCAGAAGTGAGCGACCTTTCAAGTGCTGGCGCGATCAGGGTTGAAGGCATCAGCATCCCGTCTATCAGTACGCGTCGGGCAGAAACGACGGTAGAGCTAGGCAGCGGGCAATCGTTCGCGATTGCTGGCCTGTTGCAAAACGATGTTGTGCAGGACGCGAACAAGATTCCTGGCCTTGGCGATATCCCGATCCTGGGCGCCTTGTTCCGCTCGGAATCCTTCCGCCGTGATGAAACTGAGCTTCTGATTGTCGTTACACCTTATGTTGTTCGCCCGGTCTCTGACCGTCAGCTGGTGCTGCCAACCGATCGCTTCGTTGCCCCCAACGATATGGACCGCTATCTGAATGGCCGGTCCTGGGTGCCGCAACCTGCAAACGATGCAGCAAATAAAGACAAGCAAAGCGGTGCCTCGCTGAAGAAGCGAGCCGGCTTCCAGCTGGACTAGGCAAAAAAGCAGAAAAGGAACAGGACCATGACCTATCAGGCAAAAATTCTGAAATCGGCATTCCTTGGCCTTGGGCTGCTTGGCCTATCGGCATGCCAACATACGGATGTGGCGACAGCTTCGCCTTATGAAGCCACAATGCGCAATAGCGTGCAGATGATCCGCCTGCCCTATGAAATCAGGGCGGAAGATGACGGCACAAGCACCCCATCAAGCGCCACCTATGCCGGTATCCAGAGCTTCCTTAAAGCGGCAAACATCACCTATGGCGATGTTTTGATGTTGGATCGTGGCAACGCATCTGACGCCCGCCTGAGCGCCCTTGAAGATTATCTCAAAAGCCAGGGCTACAGCTAT
This sequence comes from Kordiimonas lipolytica, assembly GCF_001550065.1. The sequence goes on along the minus strand of NZ_LRUB01000002.1, from coordinate 380,408 downwards.
GGCGGCTCAGCCACGCTTGGCGGGCTACCGTCAGACGGAAGCGTTGTACTTTATCTGGAGCGCTATGTGGTAACTACGCCCAATTGCGGCGAATGGGCACCGGAAAGCAGCAACAACAGCCGCAACAACCCAAGCAGCTTTTTCGGCTGTTCGAACACCTCCAACCTTGGTCTGATGGTTGCCAATCCACGCGATTTGGTAGCTGGACAAGAAGGCCGAGGATCCACTGCAAGGGCCGTAGCACCGTTGCTTATCAATGCTGATTCCAAGGCAAAATCTGGCTCCGGTACCGGTACTGGCTTGCCTGGCGATCAGAAGAAGTAAGAGGGCGAAATGAACATGACGGCAAAAGTTGAAACTTCCGCCCGCGAGCCCTTCGCAGCATTCATGGTAGATGATGACACGCTTCAGACCTTGTCTGGCGTGGCCGCCAAAATCGGCTGGAACCCGGAAATGGTTTATTCTGGCGGTATCGGCCAGGCGGTGCGGGCGCTGGGCGCCATGCCGTGCCCTGAATTCCTAGTGGTCGACATCTCCGGCAGCGCAGACCCGCGCGCTGATATGCAGGCGCTCGCTGACGTGGCCGAGGAAGGCACCCTCGTGCTGGCAATCGGCGACGTCAATGACGTTACCCTGTACCGGGACCTTATCCATGCTGGCGTATTCGATTATCTGGTAAAACCGGTAACGGCTGAGCTTCTGCAGAATGCCCTTCTTGCTGGACAGGAAGCGCTGGTCGCTGTGGAGGAAACACCGGAACAACAAGTGAAAACCGAAAACCGCCAGATTGTATGTGTTGGCGTGCGTGGCGGCCTGGGGACCAGCTCAATCGTGACCAACCTGGCATGGCTGATGGCAGAAAAGGGCAAGAACACCGCAATCCTTGACCTTGACCTGTATTTCGGCACGTCGGCAATGCAATTTGATCTGGAACCGGGTCGCGGCCTGCCGGACGCCCTTGACAACCCACACCGGGTTGATGGCCTGTTCCTGGAACGCGCCGTGGTCAAACCCCATGACAAGCTGGCCATCCTTGCGGCTGAAGCACCTGTAGGGGCGTTCCGTGAACCCGCTGAGGGGGCGCTTGAACAGCTGGTAACTGCGCTTGGAGAAAATTACTCCGATGTGATCGTTGATATCCCCCGGCAAATGCTGGGCGATCATACCGACATTTTGAAGGCAGCAACGGACATCATTCTGGTGACAGATTTCTCCCTTCCTGCTGCGCGCGACTGTATCCGCCTTCTGGCACACATCAAGCAGGCAGCACCAAGCGCAGACATCCATGTGGTTGCAGACAAGGTCGGCATGGTGCCGAACGAAGTCGAAGAAAAAGATTTCGAAAATTCGATTGAGCGTTCTGTCGAAGTCAAAATCCCGTTCGACCCGAAAACCGCCATGGCAGCTTCACAGCAAGGGAAAGTGGTTGTCGATGCTGTGCCAAACAGCAAGACGGCAGCCGCCTACAAAGAACTGATGCAGCTAATCGACGCGGACGAAGAGGAAAACCAGAAATCTGGGTCGTGGCTAGACAAATTGTTAAAGAAATAGCGCTTTTATAGAGAGTGAATTCAACGGGTACACCTAGGCAAGTCAGGACTGGTTAAGCGGTATGAAGTCGCAGGCATTTGGAAAAAAACGGCAAGGACTGAAGCGCGGCAGCGGCTTCGGAAGAAGCAGCACTGCTGCTTCGCCTTCCGTCGCTACGATGCAGGAAATTCAACAGACACCATCGGCTACCGCGACACCGCCCATCACAGATGCAGGAACTGTCAGCGCCGTCGAAATGCTTGCCTCCCTCGCGGAATCCCAGCTCAAGGACAATTTCACAGCCGACGAACTTCGGATGTCCCAGAAGGCTGAGGTAACCAAAAAGCTGCAAGGGCTGGTCGAACGCATCATGAGAAGCGAAGAGGCCCAGCTTTCAGAGCAGGAACAAAAAGACCTGGTAACCTATCTTCTGAACGAAGCTGAAGCCAACATCGGCCCCATTGGCGATGCCGCACCGGAAACTCCGAAAACAAAAGATGCCAACAAACAGACTCTGTTTGAAGCTAAAACCCGCGTTCAAACACTGCTGATGGAGCATATCGACCCGGCAGCGGCGGCAGAACTGCCACGCCACGAACTTGCCGAGCAGGTCGGAGAAGTGGTGGGCGAACTGCTGGTTCAGGAAAAGATCAACCTGAACCTCTCAGAGCAGCGGGATCTGGTTACACTGCTTCTTGATGACATGCTGGGTCTTGGCCCGCTTGAACCCCTGCTGGCAGACGACACTATCTCAGACATTATGGTCAACGGCCCCAATCAGGTCTATGTGGAACAAAAAGGTAAGCTGACTCTCACGGATATTCATTTCCGCGACAACCAGCACCTGATGAACATTGCCCAGCGGATCGTGACAGCGGTTGGTCGGCGCGTAGACGAAACATCCCCTATCTGTGACGCTCGCCTGGCTGACGGCAGCCGGGTGAACGTGATTGCCCCACCGCTTGCCATCGATGGGGCTTCGATTTCGATCCGGAAATTCACCAAAGACAAGATCACACTCGACAAGATGCTGGATTTCGGCTCAATCACAGCCCCCCTTGCCAAGCTGCTCAAGATCGCTGGAGCGTGTCGGTTGAACATCCTCATATCGGGCGGCACGGGCTCGGGTAAAACCACGATGCTGAACGCCCTCAGCCGCATGATTGACAAGGGCGAACGTGTGGTCACCATCGAGGATGCGGCCGAGCTTCAGCTCCAGCAGCCACATGTGGTGCGCCTGGAGACCCGGCCACCCAACCTTGAAGGCCAGGGCGAAGTTACAATGCGTGACCTGGTAAAAAACGCCCTCCGGATGCGTCCGGACCGTATCATTCTTGGTGAGATCCGGGGCGGCGAGGCCATCGACATGCTGCAGGCCATGAACACCGGTCACGACGGCTCGATGGGCACCATTCACGCCAACCGCCCGAGGGAAGCTCTGACGCGCCTTGAAAACATGGTGAATATGGCTGGCCTACACCTGCCGGCAAAAGCCATCCGCGAACAGATCGCCGGGTCGCTGGACATGATCGTGCAGGTGCAGCGGATGCGCGACGGTGGCCGCCGGACAACCCACGTGACCGAAGTGGTCGGCATGGAAGGGGACGTAATCACGACCCAAGATCTTTTCAAATTCGAGTTCACAGGTGAGGACGAAAGCGGTCGCCTGGTGGGCCATTTCCATTCAACCGGCGTGCGGCCGCATTTCCTGACGAAGGCCGAATATTTCGGCCTGGACCGCGCGTTGATGGAGGCAATGAACGGATAGATCATGCAGGGCGCCAATCTGAATATCATCCTTCTGGCCGGCGGGCTGATCACAATCATCCTGATTGTGCTCGGCGTCTTCATTACCGGCATGCTCAGCAAGGGCCGCAAGGAAACGCGCGCGCGGCTTGAACAGTTCAAGGCCCGCTTTGACGCCAAGACCACACTGAAGGGCGAACAGGCACGGTCCATTCGCCTGCGCCAGGCAGAAGCAGGCCTGGCTGGCATGATAGCAGAAATGCTGCCCCGGCAGGATCAGATCCAGAAACGCCTGGCCCAGGCAGGGCTTGAAATAGAACTATCTAAATATGCCACCGTTTCCTTCGGCGTTGCCGTTGCTGCTAGTGGCCTCTTTTTCTTCATGGGCTTTGGTGGCGTGCTTGCCGTTGCGCTTGGTGTTATCCTCGGATTTGGCCTGCCACATATGTGGGTTTCAGGCCGCATCAACAAGCGCAAGGAACGCTTCACCAAACAGTTCCCTGAGGCCATGGACCTTATGGTACGGGGCCTCAAGTCCGGCCTGCCAGTGAACGAATGTATCTCGAACGTGGCCAAGGAAATGAGCGCACCAACCGGTGTGGAATTCCAGAAAATCACCGACGCCATGCGGCTCGGCAAACAGCTTGAAGAAGCACTCTGGGAAACCGCTGATAGGCTGGACACACCAGACTTCAAATTTTTCGTGATTTCACTTGTGGTACAGCGGGAAACAGGAGGCAACTTGGCTGAAACCCTGGGCAACCTGTCGAATATTCTGCGTAGCCGGCAAGCCATGAAGCTCAAGGTAAGGGCCCTGTCGTCAGAAGCCAAGGCCAGTGCCTGGATCGTCGGGTTGCTGCCCTTCATCATGCTAGGTGCGATCCTCGCCATCAATTATGACTATGGCATCATTCTATTCACCCATCCAAAAGCTATCATGGCCGGCATTGGCGGGCTTTTATGGATGAGCTTTGGTATCTTCATCATGTCCAGAATGATCAAGTTCGAGGTCTAAAAGCCGATGCAGGAAATCGAAAACATTCTTGGTATTCAGTTCATTGATATCCTCTCGGTGGTTGCAGGGCTTGTGGCGCTTCTGGTGATGTACACCATCTATCAGACCGCCCTGGTCCGCGACCCCATGAAAGGCCGCGTGAAGTCCCTGCAGGACAGGCGCGATTCCCTCAAGGCTGGTTTGATGACCACCTCCAAGCGCCGCTCGCCAGTCAAGAAGGTAGACGGTGTCGGTGCCATGCGGAAGCTTGCCGACAAGCTACAGCTGTTGCAGAAGGAACAGACGCAGAAAGTCTCAGCCCAACTGACACAGGCTGGCTTCAGATCAAAAGATGCGCTGGTGATTTTTCAGGTGGCCCGCCTGACGATGCCGTTGATTATGGGGCTTTTGGCCGTAACCATGTTTTACGGCATGGGTGTCTGGTCCAGCAAGGCGGGCATGTATCCAGTCTTCTCGATCGCTGCTGTCCTCTTGGGCTTCAAGCTGCCCGACATGTATGTCTCTAACATCAAAGCCAAACGTACAGACGCGCTAAGGAAATCCCTACCGGATGCCCTTGACCTTCTCGTGGTGTGTGCCGAAGCAGGGCTGACGCTCGACAGCGCCCTCAACAGGGTCGCAAAAGAACTTGGTCGTGCGGCCCCCGAACTTTCGGACGAATTCTCCCTCACAGCCATTGAGCTTGGCTTCCTGCCGGAAAGGCGTCAGGCGCTATTGAACCTCTCAGAACGTGTAGACCTGCCTGCGCTCAGGGGCGTGGTCACGACGCTTGTGCAAAGTGAACGCTATGGCACACCGCTTGCCAGCAGCCTACGGGTTCTGTCAGCGGAGTTCCGAAACGAGCGCCTGATGCTGGCGGAAGAAAAGGCGGCACGCCTACCTGCAACTCTTACAGTGCCGCTCATTCTCTTCATCCTGCCGACCCTTTTCGTCGTGCTTCTAGGCCCTGCGGCATGCAAGGTAACGGACGGTTTCATTAACCGCGGCTAAGGTCTGGGCGCGAATCACTTAAGCCTGATCACGCGAAGCATTTTGCGACACTCCACTATGACTGTACCGAGTGCACCAAAGTGTAGAAAATGCTGCGCTGCACCCCGAAAAAATGACTGAAAACCAAGGATTTGAACGATTTGAAGCAGACAGGCATTGACCCGAGGGCCGATATTTGGTTTCTTAGGAGGTGCGAGAGGGCGCGACTCGACTGCGCCCACTCCTATTACGGTTGCGTGACTGCAGCCGTACTATCCTCGCTGTCGTGACTCGGGCCGGGTTTTTACCCGGCCATTTTTTTGGCCAAAGCCAGGCTTCGCTAAACAATCACAGGAAAATAGAACTGGAAACACTGCCCCCAATTAACAGGCGCGGGTAGTAAAGAGGCGAAATGTGACCATATTCAGGCACCCTGCCATATCCGCGATTTCAGCTTGGCTAAAACATGGCCGGCACCTATAGTGACAAGGTAAATTTATATCAGGCAATTTAATCGGATTGATCGATGAGCTTTCCTCCCACCCTGAAGCAGCTTAGATATCTTGTGGCCCTGCACCGGACCAATCACTTCGGCAAAGCAGCTGATGCCTGCCACGTGACACAGTCGACCCTGTCAGCCGGATTGCAAGAACTGGAAAACCTTCTGGGTACCCAATTGGTAGAGCGCACCAAACGCTCCGTAATGTTCACCGCACTTGGGGAAGAAATCGTCCGCCGGGCGCAAAGCATCCTGAATGATGTGGATGACCTCACAGATCTGGCAACCTCTGCCAAAGACCCACTGAAGGGTATTGTCCGCATGGGCGTGATCCCCACAATAGCGCCATTCCTGCTGCCCAAGATCATGCCTGCTATCAGCAAGAAGCTGCCTGACCTTGAACTGCATCTGAGGGAAGACAAATCGGCGGAGCTTTGTGAACTGGTGCGCACAGGTGAGCTGGATCTGGTGCTATATGCCCTGCCCTATGCCTGCGGCGACGTAGTAGAACTGCCGCTATTCCACGATCCGTTCCTGGTTGCCTTCCCCGCAGGCGAAGCGCCGAAAGGCGGCATCAAATCAACAGAGTTGGATGAAAAGCGGCTGATGCTTCTTGAGGAAGGCCATTGCCTGCGCGACCATGCCTTGGAGGCCTGCCAGCTTCTTGGCCGTGGAGCCAGACGTGAAATGGCCGGCACCAGCCTCAACACCATTCTGCAAATGGTTGCAGCAGGTCACGGCATTACCCTTTTGCCTGGCATGGCCGTTGAGGCTGGCCTGACCGAAGGTACAGGAGTGGAGGTTCTGCCTTTCGCGGATATCGTTCCCACGCGGACCATTGGCCTGATCTGGCGGAAAACCAACCCACGCGCCTCTACCTTTGAAGCCCTGGGAAAAGTCATCAAGGAAGTTGGCGCTGAACACCCTTAGCATCTTCGGTACGCACACCGCCCGCTATGCAGGGTCAGAGCCAGCCAGAGTTTCCCAAAAGGTCAGCGCCTCACCGGCCTTGGATCCGGAAAAATAATTTTCCCGAACCACCCGCTCGCCCTGCCAATAGAGCACATGTATGCCGTCAATCTGACCCCGGCCATATTCAGGGTGATCAAATCGTGTCTGGTTGTTCAAAACCGAAATGCCGCGCCCCAAATCCTGATAGACAAGCCTCACATCACCATCGATAGACAGGCAGGGTTCAATGAAAGGGCGCTGCCTTGCAAGCGCCTCAAGGCGATCTTCCGCAAACAGATAGTCATTTTCGAAAACCCGGGCCTCCGGGGCATAAAACTGCTCAAGGGCTTCCAGAACCTGACCGCGATTAAGCATCGCAACCAGACCTTCAATCTGTTGGCGCAGTGCCGGTTCTGCCCAGCCTTCTGACATATTTGCTCCCTGTGGCACGTCTTGTTTTGCCTATGGGACAACGCTCGCCCCCCTAACCCTCCGGATTTATGAATAAAAAAAGCCGCTCCCGAAATCTCCGGGAGCGGCAGGACGACAGCTTCAGTCGATGTATGGGGGCTATCAACCGAAGCATGCGAGGAACTGGGAAGACAGCGACCCGGCCACTAGGGTGAGGAAGGGGTATAGCCGGGGCGCCGCTTCCCCTTGAATATGGTGGAAACTATTTATCTATTCCAACGAATATTAACGAATATAATAATCGTATTTAACGATTATTAAGTCGGTAGATATATTCTTCGACCTGCTCCCCGCGGGTGTCGGAGTAGAAGCTGTCTTCCCCAATACGCACGAAGCCGCATTTTTCCAATACGCGCAGCGACGCCGGATGATCCTTGGCCACACGGGCACACAGGGCACTCTTTCGTGTGCCCATTTGGTCAAGGAATTCCGCCAACGCTTTGGTCGCAATACCCTGCCCCCAATGTGCCCTTCCAAGCCAATAGCTGACCTCGCGCATACCCTGGCGGTCAGACGATGCCAGATACCCCGCAACATGCCCTTCATGAAGTATCGTACGCCGAACGGCACCGGCCGCCATCGCCGCCTCCATGTGAGCTTGATATTCCCCGGCACTGGCATAAACCCGGCTGGCACCAGCCTGCCACCGTGCGTCTTCGTCCAGTTGCTGCTCAAACAGCACGGGGTAATCGCTGACAACGGGATCAACAACACGCACATCTCCCCGCAGCTCCATGCGCTGGCTCTCAATCTCACCCTCGCGCGCCATGGATGTTCCTGTGCCAAGCCCGGCTCTTGCAAAACCAACTTTTTCAAGAACCCGCCCAGAAGCTGGGTTGTCAGTAAAATAGTTGGCAATGATCGGCCCCTTGAGCCGATCCTCCCGCGCCATGGCAACCACCATCCGCGCCATCCGTGTCGCCAGGCCGCGGCCGCGCTCGTTCCTATGCACGGAATAGCCGATCTCCAGCTCGCCATTCCTGAAAAAATAGCCGCCGCTGCCGACAAAGCGACCATCCTCAAAAAAGCCTCGGTCCTTGAGCTCGCCATTGGCTTCAGCCTCTCGGCGCGAGATCATGCGTTCACGCGCCCAGTCAAGGTCAACCGGATGCGGCACCGTCCCCGCATTTCGCGCTAGGCCCTGGTCATTGAAAAGATCGAAGTAGGCTTCCAGATCCGCTTCCGTTAGCGGTTTCATCTCAAGCATGCTGCTACTCGCTAATTGTCGTGTTTGTTTTCTTGGTATCTGGGTCAGACTTTCATTAGGCTGGACGCTCCTGTCAACTCTTTGGACACCGGCACCGAACAGGCGACAATGAAAGGAAGGGGAATTCAGGAATGTTGGCACTCTTTGAAGGCAAAAGGATATTTGTCCCGGTCATACTTCTTCTGGCGGCGTTTATCACAAGCCAAATTTCTGCGGCTGGCGGCTATGTTGCCGCGTTGCCGGACATGATGATCCCAACGGCCCATATGGGCTTCATCTTCTTCTTTTTCGCGTTCACGGCCTCCAGCCTGGCGCGATTAGCACCGGGCACAGGGCCCCGCTTCCTGATGCGAAACCGCCGCTACATCGGCCTGTCATTCGCGCTGATTCACGGCACGCACGGTGTGCTGGTACTGTCGAACCTGGCGCTGACGGACGCCAGCCGCCCCGCTCCTGTGCTATTTGCAGGTGGCCTCGCCTATCTGTTTCTGCTTGCGATGACGCTCACCTCAAACAACGCTGGGGTCAGGGCATTCGGGGCAAAGCATTGGAAACGCCTGCATAAGCAAGGCAGCTACTATATATGGGCTATCTTCATGATCACGTCGACGCCCAAACTGATAATGGAACCAAGCCCGAAGGGCTGGATTCCCATCCTGGGCCTTGTTGCCCTTGGCCTTCGGATCGCCGCCTACAGGCAGGGAAAACGCAAACAGGCGACACAAGAATAATTCAGGCTGGCATTCGCCAGCTGTCAGGGAGACAAAGACATGTTTAAACCCGCACTCTTCTTAGTGGCAGCATTGACAGCCTTCGGACCTGCATGGGCCGAAGAGGCAAATTCCACGCTGTTCAACGCAGAAGACATCTTCAATCTGGAATATGCTACAGGCCCTGCGGTGTCCCCTGACGGGAAGCAGGTAGTCTATGAACGCCGCAGCAACGACATCATGACCGACCGCACGCGCACCAACCTGTGGATCGCGAATGCTGACGGCACAAGCCATATGCCGCTGATGTCGGGGCGCAAGAATTTTTCAAACCCTGTGTGGTCGCCAAGCGGTGACCGCATCGCCTATCTCTCGAACGAAGAAGGCAGCACCCAGCTTTATGTGCTGTGGCTCGCGAGCGGCCGCACGGCGCTTCTGTCCAACCTGCAGGAAAGCCCGCGCGACATCAGCTGGTCGCCTGACGGTAAACAGATCGCCTTCACCATGCGGGTTCCCGCTGACCATAAACCGCTGAAGGTCAAAATGCCGAAGAAGCCGGAGGGCGCCACATGGTCTGATCAGGTGAAATATGTCTCGAAGGCGCGGTACCAGCGCGACGGCCAGGGCATTCTTAAACCGGCCTTCCGACATGTGTTCATCATCCCGGCTGACGGCGGCAGCGCCCGCCAGCTGACAAGCGGCGAATTTAACCACCACGGCCCGCTTGCTTTCACGCCAGACGGCAGCGAGATTATCCTGTCTGCCAACAGGAATGAGGACTGGGAATATCAGCAGCGTGACAGCGACCTGTTCGCTGTGAGCATGGGCGGCACGATCCGCCAGGTCACCAACACGCCCGGCTCAGAGGAAGCGCCGACGGTATCGCCTGACGGCAAGACCATTGCCTTCCTCGCCCGCGACGGTGAAAAACTCGCATACCGCAACCGCGAACTGAAACTGATGCCGCTGACGGGCGGTGAAGCAACAAGCCTGACAGCAGATCTGGACCGGTCAGTTGACAAGGCAATTTGGGACGCGCGCGGGCGTGGCCTTTATTTCATGATGGAAAACCGGGGACTGGCGGAAGTGCACTATACGGACACCCGCGGCAAACGCCGGATGGTGGCGGACGCCTTAGGCGGCACCACGCTTGGCCGCCCCTACACCAGCGGCGACTTTGACATGAAGGCCGGCACCGTGGCCTTCACACGCGGCAGCGGCACGCGGCCTGCAGATATCTTTACCGTGCGTGACGGCAAGACCAGGCAGCTCACAGCCCTGAATGAAGACGCGCTTGGGCACAAGACGCTCGGGCAGACGCACGAAATTACCTACAAGTCGTCCATCGATGGGGAGGAAATCCACGGCTGGTACATCACGCCGCCGGGCTTTGACCCCACAGCCAAGAAATACCCACTGATCCTGGAAATCCACGGTGGCCCTCACCTTTCGTACGGCCCGAATTTCTCGGCAGAGATGCAGCGCTTTGCGGCGGAAGGCTATGTGGTTTTCTATGATAACCACCGGGGCAGCACCAGTTACGGCGAGCGCTTTGCGCTTCTTCTGCAGAACAAATACTCAAGCGAGTTTGATTTCGCCGACCATAACTCAGGCGTCGATGCCATGATCGGCCTTGGCTTCATTGACCCGGACCAACTTTACATCACCGGGGGGTCAGCAGGCGGCATCGCCAGCGCCTATGCCATTGGCCTGACGGACCGTTTCCGCGCGGCGGCGGTTGCCAAGCCTGTGATCAACTGGATATCGAAGGTGCTGACAGCTGACAGCTATCTGGGGCAGATCCCTTACCAGTTCCCCGGTATGCCGTGGGAGCATGTGGAACATTACTGGAAGCGCTCGCCGCTTTCGCTGGTGGGCAATGTGACAACCCCGACGCTTCTGATCACGGGCGAGGCGGACCGCCGCACGCCGATTTCGGAAACCGAGCAGTTCTATCAGGCGCTGAAGCTTCGGCGCGTCGACACGCTGATGGTGCGCGTGCCCGACAGCCCGCACGGCATTGCGGGGCGCCCGTCACGCCTGGTGGCCAAGGTGGAAAACATCCTCGCCTGGTTCGAGAAATATAAATAACAAAAAAGGCCGGGGAAACCCGGCCTTTTTCTGGTCCTTCGGACTGGCATCACTTGCCTGCAGTAATCACTCCAACCATCGCCTCGCGCATGGCTTTGAAGTGCTTCTGGTGCAGCACCGCGCCCGCGATGGCCCGCTTTTCAGCCGGTACATACATCACAAGCGTGCCCCAGAAGCCGGAATGCTCATAAAAGGTCACACCGTCCACTTCATATTCAAAGATGCCCAGCCTGTAGGGGCTGTCTGTCGGCAGGCCGTCATGTGACAGCATCAGGTCAAGCGTGCCTTTGTCCTTGAACACTTTGCCGCCGAACAGGGCGGCAAAGAAGGTGGCCATATCCTGTGTGGTGGAAACCAAGCCCCCACCACCATAATGGTCCAGCGTTGCGCTCCAGTCGTGTGTGTCCATGCCCTGGAAATACTGGTGTGCGCGGCGTGCTTCGGCATCCGGATTTTCTTCCACCAGTTCCCAATAGGTGTTCTTGAGGCCAAGGCTGTCGAGCGCCAGATAGCGCCTGACAGCCGCCGCGAGCGTCAGGCCTGTTTGCTTCTCAATGATATGGCCCAAGAGCACATAGCCCGTATCGGAATAGCTGAATTTCTCGCCCGGTGCACCAAGCGGGTCAAGCCAATCGACAGCCCCCTTTATCTGCTCTTCGCGCGTCCAGTGGTGGCTGGGGTCAGAAAGCAACGTCTCGAAGAAAGGCTTGCCGTGGGTGTGGTCCACCAAGCCGCCGGTGTGGCTCAGCAAGTGCCTAACGGTGATAGTAGACGTGTCATAGCCGTCGGACGTCAACAGGTCATCATACTGCGCGTCAATATAGTGGTTGATCGGCTTGCTGATATCCAGCTTGCCTTCTTCCACCAGCCGAAGCGCCGTCGCCGCCACGAAGGTTTTTGTCACACTCGCGATACGCACAGGCGTGGATTGGTAAAGCTTGTCGCCTGCCTGGTCGGCGGTGCCACCCGCATCATCCAGAATGAAATAGGATACATTCACGCCGTCACCTGCAGCGGCAGAGAAACGCTCCGCCAACTCCCCTGCGCTGGCAGGGCTGAAGGCAACCAAGCCCAAAAGCATCCCGATGATTATTCCTCGCATTCCAGCCTCCTGTTCTTGTCATGAAAAAGCCGGGGCATGACCCCGGCTTTCTGTGTTTCGCAATGTCGGCTTACTTATTGAAAGCCGGAGACCGCGAAAGCTCCTTGTAGCGATCGCGCAGCTTGGTCTGGCGTGACACAAGCGGCACTTCCTCGCCGCGAATGAACACCGCATCCGCGCTGGTCATCACTTCAAGCGGGTCGCCGTCCCAAACCACAACATCAGCGTCCTTGCCAGCTTCCATAGTGCCGTAGCTATCCGCCACACCGAAGATTTCGGCCGGGTTCTTGCTGATGGCGTCAACCGCGGCTTCCCACGGCATGCCCATGGCAACCGCGATGCCTGCGTTCTGGACAACCAAGCGGCTGTTGTGCGTGTCAGGCGCCATAAAGGCCACCTTTACGCCAGCCGCATGCAGACGGCCAGCGGCGGCACTGGTGTTGCCAAGCGTGTCGAAGTCTTCCGGCAGGTTGCGGGATGGGTCCAGCACCACCGGAATACCGGCTGCCGCAAGCTCATCCGCCACCATCCAGGCCTCTGCGCCTGCTGTGATCACCACATTGATGCCGAAACGCTTCTTCAGTTCGATGACATTCAGGATGTCGGCCTTGCGCTCAACTTCGACCAGAAGCGGAACCTCCCCTTTCATGACGCGCTCAAGAGCCATCTTGCCGCTGTCATACTTGGGTTTCTTGTCCTTCTTCTCGTCATCCTTCTTGTCGTCGTCGCCGCTTGGGCGCGCGCCTTCAAGGGTGGTGATGACCGTGTCCCAAAGGGCTGCACGACTGCCACCGTTCGAGCTGGCCGCGCCTTCGTCCATATCGATGGACAGGGCCACATAGTCGGCAACGATCATGTCATCGCCGGCAAGCGCCACAACAGCACTTTGGCCACGCCACATGTCTTTCGAGCCCGAGAAGCCCGTTACCGCGCGGGTCACACCTTCAATGCGGGTAACCGGGATCAGCGTGGATGCCGGGTTGAAGGCATATTTCACCTGAAGGCCCATGCCGTTCGATGAACCAGTTGCCCGGGCATCATTCAGGTTACCGGAAAGCGGCACATCCATCAGGCCCAGGTTGCTGCCGGACACCATGAAGCCAACGGTTACCCATTTGCCTGACGCATCCACCGTACGGTAGCCCGCAGGCACATCACCGCCAGCCGTTACAGACTGGATCTTGCCGTCATGGATCAGCACGGTGGCGTTTTCCACCTTGCCGCTGCCGCCATCGGTGAAGGCCGTACCGCCTGTGATGGCGATATCTTCCGCACTAACACCCGCTGTCATCAGGGCTACCAGGGAGGCGCCCATGAGAGATTTCAAATTCCTCATTTCACGTCTCCTTCACCTGGTTGGCCAAGCTCGAAATCCATCACCGGTTGTCGGGAAGGATCATGGCGGTCGAACACCACGGCACCGTCAACAAATGTCTTGTCGGCTTTGGTGTAAACGCTGAACGGATCACCAGACCACAGAACGATATCGGCGTCCTTGCCCACTTCGATCGTGCCGGTCTCGTCAGCGATGCCCAGTGCTTTCGCCGGATTGAGCGACAGCCACTGCCATGCTTCTTCCTTGGAGATATCAACGCCGGCTTTGCGACCGTCGGCAAGGGCCTTGGCTGCTTCCTGGTTCAGGCGCTGGATGCCGCTGTCACTATCGGAATGGACAATCGCGCAGGCGCCGGCCTTGTGAACGAACGGGATGTTCTCGCGGATGCCGTCATAAGCTTCCATCTTGAAGCCCCACCAATCTGCCCACATGCTGGAGCAGACACCGTCTTCAGCAAGGCGATCAGCGATCTTGTAGCTTTCCACAGCGTGGTGGAAGCTAGAGATCTTATAGTCGAATTCCTTCATCACATCGAGCATGGTGCCCATGTCATCAGCGCGGTAGCAGTGCATGTGAACAAGAATTTCACCGTTCAGAACGCCCGCAAGCGTCTCAAGGTTCAGGTCGCGCTTCGGCGGCAGAACGTCTTTGCCGGCCTTATAGTCGCGCTCATACTTGTCCCAGGCGCGCTGGTAATCCTGCGCTTCTGCCCAGGCTGCGCGGTAACCCGCCACGTTACCCATACGGGTATGCGGACGGAATTCCGGGCTATTCTTGCCTTCGCCGTAAACGCGTTTCGGGTTTTCACCGCACGCCATCTTCATGCCGTATGGGGCACCAGGGAACTTCATGTCCTGCGCCACGCGGCCCGGTACGTTCTTAAGCGTGACCGCCCGGCCACCCACAAGGTTCGCGGAACCCGGCAGCAGCTGCAGCGCCGTAATGCCGCCAGCGGCCGCACGGATATAACCCGGGTCCTGTGGCCAGTTGGAATGCTCTACCCATGCGTCTGCCGTTACCGGCTCACCCACTTCGTTGCCGTCTGAATGCGACCGCACGCCCGGGCTTGGATACACACCAAGGTGGCTGTGCGTGTCGATGATGCCTGGTGTCACCCAGCGGCCAGCGCCGTCAATCACCTCAGCGCCCGCGGGGGCTTCAATGCTTTGGCCCACGGCCTTGATATCGCCGCCTTCCATCAGGATCGAGCCACCGTCAATACGGCCGCCCTTGCCATCAAGGATGGTGACATTGGTGATCAGCGTCGGCTTGCTTGGAAGCGGCGTGTAGCTGGATGGATACGGATCCTTGTTGATCTCGACAAACTCGCCCTGCTCCTCGCCTGGCTGGCATGCGGCAAGCGCAAGCCCCATAGCGGTGATGGCGAGCCCTGATCGCAGCCATGAGGGCCGCGTCATTGCTTTTTTCATACTAATCTCTCCATGTTACTGCCCTGTCCCTTGGCAGCGTGTCGCCGGAGCGTATCAAGCGTGTTAATCCGAGTCATCAAAAAGCATTGCTACTTTCGTTCAGATCGACGAACCGTTCCCTCCGCAGGACGAACCGTTTTGAAATCCCGGCGCTGTTTTAGGCGCTCTGCCTGTGGTAGGTTGCGATTCTTCCGAACTGAGGAATTTTGGCATGCCCGTACGCCTGTATCTGATCTGTTTCTTTCTTGTTCTTGCGCCCACGCGGACATGGGCGCAGCCCGTAGACCTGCCCACGCCCGAGATGCTGTTCGAGCAAGCCGCCAAGGCAATCGGATGGAACAGCGAGGCAAAGGATGTGGGCCGCATTGAAGCCAGCGCCAATGTCACCGTGGAAGGCCGCACCTATGACACAGTGGTCACGAGCGGCATAAGCACACCGGCTGGTGGCGACGCCCGCTTCACCATGATCAGCGAGGACGGCACCGTAACCTACGGCGATACGGACGGCACGATCTGGTTTGAAGGCGAGGACGGCGAGCGCAGGACGCTCACACCCGCCATGGCGGCTTTTGTTCACGGGCATCAGTTCCATCGCCGCGCCCTGTTCCCTGCCTCTGAACTTCAGACCATTGACCGCGAAGTGACGATCGAGGAATTCGCCGACGAACTGGCCTTCACCGTCAGCGGCACCACGCCCGCAGGCGCAAGACTGAAATATTTCTTCAGCCAGCGCAGCAAACGCATGATCGGCTTCCACCTTGTGGTCGAAGAAGAAGCTGGCCCGCACCCGATGGATTTCATCCTCAAGGACTGGCGGACATCCGGCGGAGAGACGCTTTTCTGGCGCATTGATATCAATGACCGTGGCAAGATATACGTCTACCGTTTCAACCGCATCCTGCTGCTGCCCTAAGCCATTAAAGTACCCTTCACACTAAATTCTTGCCTCCGACCCTGACACCCAGTACCGTTCGGGCATTCTGGGAAGCATGCAGGGGGTTCACGTGCCAATTTTCGTTATGCTAGTGCTGCTGCAGCTGGGGTGTGCCTATCATGTGGTGAAAACCGGGCGGGACAAATATTGGATCTGGCTGGTCATTATGGCCCCCGGAATTGGCTGTGCTATTTATCTCATTACTCAGGTATTGCCTGATGCTGGCAACACCCGCGCCGCTGGCAACCTGAAAAAAGGGGCCGTCAAAATCCTGGACCCACAACGGGAGCTGAGGGAAGCACATCATGCCTTCGATATGGTCGAAAGCACCGAAAACCGGTTGCGCCTTGCCGATGCCCTGATGGCGCTGGAAAAGTGGGATGAAGCGGCCCCTCATATCGAGACCTGCCTGCAAGGCGCCCACAAGCACGATCCACACATTCTGATGAGACAGGCGCGGTTGAGTCTGGAACAAGGCCGCCCGGACCAGACAGTGGAGATACTGGACCTGTTGCAGGAAAAGAACCCGGGCTTCAATAGCCAGGAAGGGCATTTGCTATATTCCCGCGGCCTTGCAGAAGCAGGTCAGCTTGAAGCCGCGCTTGGGTCATACGAAAACCTCATCGGGTATGCGACAGGGGAAGAAGCGCGCGTACGATACGGCCTGCTGCTGCAGTATTCGGGTCAGCCCGATGCTGCAATGCATATATTTGACGAAGTTGCCGCGCGCTTGCGGCGGGCTACCGGTCATTACCGAAAAACCCAGAAGAAGTGGGCCGCCATAGCAGAAAATGCCCGGCGACAAAACGGCTAGACAGCACCGTCAAGCACAGGCGAACACCACGAATACGACTGACTGGCCAACATACCAGTATTCACAAATATTTAATTTCCTCAGGGGCACTATGCATCCTGAAAGGACCCGCAATTGCTTTTTCGTGCTGTTATCTGTGCCCTGACCCTTTTCTGGCTGGCCGCGCTTGACCGGCCAGCGAGTGCGGAAGGTTGCGACAGAACGATCACGCTGGGGGCGATCGAATGGCCGCCCTACACCATCTGGGAAGGCGACCAGTTCGCATCCGGCCTGGATATTGAGCTGATGGCCGCGATCTTTGGCAGGGCGGGCTGCAGCCTCCATATTATCCGCATCCCCTTCAAGCGGGCGCTTAGGAATATCGAGCTGGGGGAACTGGACGGCATGCCAACCGTTTCCTTCACCGAAGACAGGGCCATATTTGGCCATTATACTGTCCCGGTGCGAGATGAAGTGATCGGTGCATTCGTGCGCGCCGACATGGTCGATGAAGCAAGGCCGCCATCCTTTGACGCCCTGACAAGCACACCGCTGCGGGTCGGGGTTGTGCTGGGTGGCTGGTACGGCCCGGCTTTCGAGAAGGCCCGCACAGACAATCCGGTGTTCCGCTCACGTATCCAGACATTCGAGGATTTCGAAAATCTTTTCCGGGCCCTTGAAGCAGGGCTTGTTGACGTTGCTGTCAATGACGTCGCCGGTGGCAGGTATGTTGCCGAACGAACGGTTGGCAGCGGCGCCATTCAGTTGCTGCCCTTCGCTGTGCATGTAAACAGCGTTCATATCCTTCTCAGCCGTAAGACACAGACCGAAGCAGATGTCGCCACAATCAACAATGCCATCACCGGGCTAAAAGAGGACGGGACAATAGACCGTATTACGGAACGCTACCTGCCTGTCGCCCTGCTCGAGAAGTTTGCAGGCCAGCAACCATAGCGCCCCAAAAGGCGCATCTTCTTGGCCAAAACCGCGCAAAATATGCTATAGTTTCCCATTACTTCGGGGAAAAGCCATGACCAGACATGCTGCACTGTTCCTTGTTGTGAGTATCCTGACCTCTCTCTCCTTGCCAGCGAGCGCGCAAAACGCGGCCTGCTCCAAGAAGCTGACCATCGCCTTCTTTGACTGGCAGCCCTATCACTACCGCGATGAGAATGGCACCCCCACTGGCCTGGACATAGAGCTCTTGCGTGAAACTTTCGGCGCCGCAGGATGCGCGTTCGAGCTCAAGGTCATGCCCTGGAAGCGAACCCTTCTGGCCATCAAGTTCGGCACCATAGACGGGTCACTGGGAGCGTCGCGCATGGTAGAACGTGAACAATATGCCTGGTTCACCCGGCCTTACCGGCGTGAAACCATGGTGATGTTCATGCGCCTGAAAGACCTTGAGAAAAAGAATGTCATGTCCATCGCCGATGTGGTTTCAGGCAAGAACCGGATCGGCATACTGTTGGGCAGCTGGTACGGCGACGAATTCGCGGCGCTCTACAAGGCGGACCCGAAACTCAGGAAATATATCCTGCAGACACCCGAATATGAGGTTCTGTTCACCTGGCTGGTGAAAGACCGGGTGGACGTGGTGTTCAATGACCTGTTCAACGGCATCCATATCCTGAAGAAGATGAACGCCCTCGACCGGGTGGGCGTGCACCCGGCGCTGCTGAATGACGATTATATCCACTTTATCCTGTCGAAACTGACGGTGCCCCGCACCACGGTGGAGGCCATAGACAAGGCGATCGAGGATTTCCAGAGCACCGAGGACTATACCACCATCCTGCACAAATATGTGCCGCCGGAACAGTTGACCTACATGCCGTTGCAGTGAAGGCGCTAATAGACCCAAAACCTGCCTAAGCCGTTCCGCAGCTCAGTGGGGCCAAGAAATCCACCGCAAGCAACGAAAACGCAAACGGGGCCCGCAGGCCCCGTCCAATATTCATAGTCGCAGCGCTTAGTGAACGCCGTGCATCCACTTGCGCATCAGTGGCGTCAGCACAAACAGAACCACACCAATACCAACGGCCAGCAGGCCAACGGAATGGAAGAGCTCGATTGTTGCGTCAACACTGAGTTCGCCCGAGCTTGTCCCGTGGCCTTCCGCACCTGTCAGGCTGGAAAGGAAGCCCGCCACGAAGTTTGCAAAGGCGGTGAACAGGAACCACATGCCCATCATCATGCCGACGAGACGCGCCACCGAAAGCTTGGTGATCATCGACAGGCCAACCGGGCTGAGGCAAAGCTCTGCCAAGGTCATGAACAGATAGATGACAAACAGCCAGAAGAAGCTTTTGTTTGGGCCATCTGTGAGGCCGAGACCATAGGAGAACAGCAGGTAGCCGACACCCACAAGAAGCATGGCAATGCCAAATTTAGCAGGGGTGGAGGGCTCAAGTCCGCGGTTCGACAGCTTCACCCACATCCAGGCGAAGATTGGCGCGAAGATCACAATGAAGAGCGGGTTCATGGTTTGAACCTGCGCAGCCGTCAGTGAGAAAAGGCCAAGATCACGGTTGAACTGCTGATCTGCAAGCAGCGTCAGGCTGGAGCCCTGCTGCTCGAAAAGCGCCCAAAACACCACCTGGAACACGATCAGGATCGTGGCTACCCAGAGGCGCTCGCGCTCTTCTTTCGTACATTTTGTGAAGCCGTAAGCCAGTACGATCGCAACCATAAGCGCACCGGTGCCGCCCAGAAGGGAGCCCACAAGCGCCTGGTTTTGCACCAGCCACCACATGACACCAACAGCCACAAGACCGCCAATATAGATCAACCATTCGGTGCTGAGGCCTGCGAAAATCGGCTTTTTCAGCTCTTCCGGGTTTGGTGGGTCTGCGCGGCCTTCCAGAAGGTGCTGGCCCTTCCAGAAAACGACAAGGCCCAACAGCATGCCGATACCGGCAAGACCAAAGCCGTAACCCCAGCCGTACGTTTCACCAATGCCTGCAACAATCATGGTTGCCAGAAGCGAACCAAGGTTGATGCCCATATAGAAGATGGTGAAACCGCCGTCGCGGCGAGGATCGTTGGGGCCATAAAGCGCACCCACGATGGTGGAAATGTTTGCCTTCAGGAAGCCAACACCCGTGATGATCAGCGCCAGCGACAGGAAGAAGACGGACACATGCACATCAGAGCGCGTCACATCGCCCGCAGCGTCAATAACTGCCTGTGGCCCTTCAAAGGCCAGCGATATATGCCCTGCCACCAGTAGAATAGCGCCAAAGGTCACCGCTTTACGGCTACCCAGATAGCGGTCGGCCAGATAGCCACCGACCACAGGAAGCATGTAAACCAGACCAGTGTACGCGCCATAAATCAGGCTTGCCTCACCGGCAGGAAACAGAAAGTGCTTCGTCAGAAACAGGATCAGAAGCGCACGCATACCATAGTATGAAAAACGCTCCCACATTTCGGTTAGGAAACAGATAGTTAGGCCAATCGGGTGGCCCAGGAATTCCTTTTCCTGTGACCCTTCGGTCGAGACAACAGTGTCGGACATTTCTACCCCTTTTATATTCTCTTGGACCGCTGCATCATGACGGCGCGGCCACTCCCCATTTTTAGGTCTTTGGCTTTCTCTTGCTGGAAAGCATCGCCTTTACAAACCACAAATCGGGAAAAGCGGGAAGCAAAATCGGCTCAAATAAGCCAATTTTCTATGGTGGTGCATCAGAGAGTGATTGGTTTATCAGTGTGGTAGCTTTGGCAGGAATGCATCCACTACACTCTCGGGCACGCCATGGCCCACTGCTCGGGCTCGCAAACTACCGTCCTCAACCGTTTCGCGGATTCGCTGATTGAACAGGTTAACGAGCGCACTGGCTTTAGGCGATGAACGGCAGGTCATGGCGTTATTATAATCCAGCACTGTAAAACCAGGATCATAAGGCGGTATTTCCACACCAAGTTCCGCAAAGGAAATCAATATTTCCGGCATGCTGCCAAGCATGGCATCCCCCCGACCTTCCAGAAGCACGCGTACCTTTTCGATTTCCGTATCCACGTTCCAGAAGCGGGCCTGGGACATCCTGAAGTTATGGTTATAATTTTCACCCCTGATCTGAATGAGAAGCTTGTCTTTCAACTGGTCCATGCCGCTGAAGACCGGCTCGCCGGGACGTGAGAATAGATAAGTCTTGGACACAAGAACCGGCAGAGACTGGACCATCTGGTCCGGGTCTGTGTGCTTCATGGAGACCATGATCGTCTTTTTGCTGATCGGATAGGCACAATCGACATCGCTATAGAGAAGCAGACGCAACGCCTTGTCGTAACTGACAAATTCAATGTCATAGCGGTCTTCATGGCCCTTCAGCACAAAGCGGAACATATCAACAAACATGCCTGTGCCATCAGCCTGGATGCTGGGCCCCCAAAGCGGCATGATCACTTTCATTGGCCTCGCGTCTTCGGCATGGATAGGCAGGGAAGACAGGAAGCCAAGCGACAGCAACACTGCTGCCACCCGTATCATTCCATCTGCCCTCTTTTTCAGACTTACCACGTAACCATCAACCACACTTGAAACTCGGCCCCACGCCATACAAGACAACTGAACTCATTCTAGCCATCAAGTAGCACAAACAGCAAGCATCACTATTGATTCCCGTCAGGGCGCCCTTGACCCGATGTGAGCATCCAGGAAATTCAGCGTGTTCCTGTAATAGATGCGCTTGTCGGCGGGTCGCTTCAATTGATGCTCTGCCCCTTGCAGTACAATGAAATTATGGTCTTTTTCCAGTCGGGTCAGGACAGTGTGCATCAACTGGCCATGTTCGAAACGCACGTTGGTGTCATGCGTTGCATGCAACAGCAGAACAGGCACTCGCACCAGGTCGGCCCGGTTAAGCGGCGACCGGCGCCGAAGCGCCCATTTCGACAGCCGTCCCTGAATACGCGGGATGGTCAGCATGTGAAAGCGCCCCTCCTTCAGGTGGCGGATCAGAAGCTCAATCGACGTCACGCCATTGAGGCTGACCGCGCAACCGATCAAATCATCGTCCTTGATCGCCGACATGAGCGCAGCATAACCGCCATAGGAACCGCCAACCACACAGATATGGCCCCTTTCCGCAATGTCCTGGTCAATCAGCCACTCCGTCGCCGTTCGCACATCATCCTGCATGTCGTGACCCCATTCGGCATAGCCTGCCCGGCGCCACTTTTCGCCAAACCCGCTGGAGCCGCGGAAATTGGGCTGCAGCACGCTGTATCCATTGGCGGTCAACCAGCTGACAAAAGGGTTGTAGCCTGCCGTCACCCGCTTCACGGGCCCGCCATGTACAAGCACAATTGCGCGGCGGGTGTGCGCGCGGCTAAGAAGGGCATGCATCTGCCCCTTTCCTTTCGGAAGATCAATCCAAACCCCTTCGGTATCGGGCGAGGGCAGCGTGTCATCTGCTGGGTCATAAGGCAGCAGGCTCAGGAGATCGATCTCAGCGTCATAAAGGAAATAGCGTGGCGGCGCGTGCTTAAGGCGGCCCCGGTAAAGCTGGCGCCTGCCATCCACGCTTGCTGTAACCAGGGAGAGGTTCGGAACCTTGGCCCGCTTTGCCATTTCCTGCAGCCTGTCGCGGTGCAGGCTGGCCCACACAATGTCTTCAATCCCGTCTTCCTCAAACGTAGCGCCCACGGCCATGTTGGTTTCCGGGTCCAGTATGGCAGCTATAATGTCAAACCGGTCATGGCCGGCCAGCTTCTTGATAAAATCACCGCTGCGGGCATCCATCCGCCACAGGGCGCGGGTATCGCTTTGGTGCGACGACAGCACAAGCGCCGTTGCGCCACCGGTTTCCACCGCGAGAACCGCAAGCGCATCGTCGTCAAAATAGTCCCGGTCGCGGATCATCTTCCAGCTGCCGTCAGCGCGCGGTGCGAACAAGCGGTGACGGCGACTGACAAACCCCTCGCCCAGGATCGCCTCCCCTTGCGGCGCCGCCCACCAGCGGATCACCGGCTTCCATCCGCCGACGATCTTTTCGCTTTCGCCCGACACTGCATCAACCCGGTACACCGCCGGATAGCCAGGCACGCCGGGATCTTCCCACTGCAGCAGAATTCGGCGCGGGTCTTCCGGCAGCGAGCTCAGGAGCACAGGTGGTAAATCGCCCGGGCGGGGCCCCTCACCGTCGATCAACGGCCTCAGGCGACGAACATGGGCGTCATATAGAACCAGGCCATATTCATTCAGCGACAGCAAAAGCCGCCCGCCGCCAACCCAGGCCAACCAGTCGAGGTCCTCGAAGGCATAGGGCAGCACTTCGGCTTCCTCAACCCCCGCGTCCGCATACCAGACCACCAGTTCCGACTGATCTCCATTGCGGCGCAGCGCAGACAGGAAATGTCCGTCCCGCGACATGGATACCGCCGCCAGCATGGGCGGACGCGACAGATGTTCCAGGAGAGCGGCATCCCCCACGCCGTGCGCCGCACTTAGGGGCGAGGCCAGAATCAGAACGAGCAATGATATCAAACGACTAACATGGTGACGCATGGATGTAGGCTAGCACGCAATGAGGCACTCTCAAATAGGCCATCGGTTCAAACTTCAGGGCTACTGCGCAAGCTGAGCCCCATCACCGTGGCTATTGTTTTTAAGACTCGCGAACCCAGCCTTCATCATGCATAATGATTATCATTAATGAAAGACGACAAGACCGGTCGGGGGACACGCATGTCGACACAGTGGAACAGCATCAAACCGTCGGATATTCTGACGAAAGAGGAATCGCACCGGCTTCGGCAGCGGTCGGATCTTATGGGCTTCTGGCTGCTCTTTCACTGCTGGGGGCTGATTGTCGGCAGCACTGCGCTCTATGCCCTGTTCCCGAACCCCGCCACCCTGGTGTTGTGCCTGATCATTGTCGGCAGCCGCCAGCTTGGGCTGGCGATCCTGATGCATGAAGGCAGCCACGGCATGCTGTTCAAGACGCGCTGGCTGAATGAACAGCTTTCGCAGGCGCTGGCCGCCTGGCCTATGATCCTGAGCATGAACACCTACCGGAAGCGGCACATGGCGCACCACCGCTTCACCCGTACGGACGCCGACCCGGAAAACTATCTCTATACCCCCTTCCCAGTGTCAAAAAGCAGCATGGCGCGCAAGATCTTGCGCGACCTCACAGGTATCGTTTTCCTGCGAACACAAGTGGGCATCTTCCGCTATGTATGGGGTGAGAAAAAAGGCCGCTGGGAACGCCTGCGCGCCTTCTATACAGGGCCGATCGCCTTCTATGCGCTCACGATCACCGGCTTTGCGCTGGCGGGCAGGATGGACCTGTTCCTCCTGTGCTGGCTGTTGCCGCTCATGACCACACAGCAGCTTTTCCTGCGGGTGCGCAATATTGCAGAACACGCCACCATGGAAGACCTTGAAAACCCGTTGAAGAACAGCCGCACCACCCTTGCAAATCCCCTGGAGCGGCTAACATTCGCGCCCTATTTCGTCAATTACCATATCGAGCACCACATGCTGCCGTTTGTGCCATGCTGGCGGCTTCGGGAGGTGCATGACCTGATGCTCAAGCGTGGCTTCGGGGATGAGATGGAAATCCGCACCGGCTACTGGGACATCATCAAGCTGAATGCCTCTGCCTGACCGGAACAGTCCTGAAGCGCCTAAATTTTTTTGAGTGGGGCTTTCTCCCCACTTCCGCTATAACTGATAAAAATATCAGTATTGGTGTATTTGGGGTCCTGGGGAGGGATTATGTCCGTATTCAAAAAACGCGGTTTCTGGGCCGTGGTTATCATCATTCTTGTGCCGCTTGGCTATTATGCGGTCAATATGGGCCAGGCCTTCTACCGCATGGCCAGTTTCTATGACGTGGAGCACCTGACGGAAAATTACCGTAACACCAAGGAATTTTTCAACACCACCACCGTGCATGCGAGCGGCACGCCTTCAGCCTTTGACTATGACCTGAAGCCTATCACCGACAGCTATATTTATGACGGCGAAGAACGGTCGATCAAGGACCTGATGGTCGAGACCGGCACCACAGGCCTTCTGGTGGCGAAGGACGGCACGATCCTGTTTGAAGAATATTACCAGGGGCAAAAGGCGGATGACCGGCACATCCAGTTTTCCGTGACCAAAAGCTTCATCTCCGCGCTTTTCGGCATTGCGATGCACGACGGCCTGATCGACGATCTGGACGATCCGGTCACCAAGTATCTGCCTGAGTTCAAGGGCACGGGGTATGACGGCGTGACGCTCAGGCATGTGCTCACCATGTCCACCGGCATTCGCTTCACCGAGGATTACGGCGACCTGACATCAGACGTTAACCGGATGTCCATGACCATCGGCACCGGTGGCAGCCTCGACGAATTCGCAACCAGCCTGCCGCGCGACCGTGAACCCGGCACCTATAACGACTATGTCAGCGTCAACACCCATGTGCTTGGCATGATCCTGAAGCGCGTGACGGGGCAAACCATCACCCAGCTTCTTGAGGAAAAAATCTGGCAGCCCCTTGGCATGGAGCAGGACGCCTATTTCCTGATCGACGGGCACGGCATGGAAGTGGCCATGGGCGGCCTGCAGGCGAGCCTGCGTGACATGGCGCGGATGGGGCGGCTGTACCTCAATGAAGGCCGTTGGGGTGATGAACAGATCGTGCCAGTCGAATGGGTCAAGGCGTCCGTAACACCGGAAGCACCGCATCTTATGCCCGGCGCCGACAACCCGGGCTCGGAAACGCCGTTTGGCTATGGATATCAGTGGTGGATACCAACAAACCCACACGGCGACTTTTTCGCAGCGGGCATCTATCACCAGTTCATCTATGTGGACCCGACGACAGGCATCGTGATTGCGAAAACCAGCGCCAACAAAGGCTTCAACGACCCGGCGAACAAAGCGCAGAAAGATATGATCGTCACTGCGTTCCAGGCCATCTCTGCAGACCTCGCCGCGCGGGAAACGGCTGCTGGCATGCAGTCAGAGTGAGCTTACTGTAGTTTGGCTTGCACGTCCTTCAGGCGCTGCGCCGCATAGGAATTGTCCGCTTCCAGCGCCAAGGCCTTTTCAAAGGCTTTGGCCGCTTGCTCAGTCTCCCCGATGCCTGCGTAATAATCTCCCATACCGCTCCATACCCAGCTGGACTTAGGGAAGTTTTCCACATTCATCTGGAAGAGCTGACGCGCTTTTTCCGGCCACTGGTAATAATTCAACGCATTGTAGGCGACAGTATTAGTGAAGGCCTGGTCTGGCAGGAACTCCACGCCCAATTTGCCTGAATAGCCAGCGTAATGCTTCGCCAGAAGCATCGGGTCCTTTGCTGCGTCCTCAATGGGTGGTGGAGTGTAGCCGTCAAATATGGCGCGCAGGCCATAAACATAGCTTTCAAGCTGAACGGACTGGTGAGTTTCCTTTTCAAACAGCTGGCTGGTCGCCCGAAAGCCGCTTGGAGCCCGCGCTTCAATATTGGCCAGCATCTCCCGCAACGCGGCAATATGTTTGCCGTCGTCATGCGGCACATATGACAGATACAAGGCCAATTTAGGCGCCCCGACCTCTTCCATGGTTTGGGACAGTTTCAGCAGATATCCGCTCTGCATGGTAACCGGCGGATCGATCATCAGATAGGCGTTGAAGCTGTTGGCTCCGCTCATCAAGTCATGAAGCCCCAAAGCCGCGCCTGCTGAGTGGCCAACCAGAACCCGGTAAGGCTTCACATTGTAGGCCTTCTCAATAAGGGGGAACACCTCTTGCCGCAGCACCTGCAGATAGCGTTCTCCACCGCCAGCTGCCGCCATCCATGGCTGGTGATGACCCTCATCATCCGTGTCATCCGACGATGCAAAATAATCCCTGTACCGATCGTTGCTTGGCAGACTCACAACGATGGCGCCAGGCATCAAGGACCCCATCATGTTCTGGGCGCGCGCAACAGCTGTAACGGCCTGGAACTGCAGCTCCCAGCCGTCAAGTACATAGATCACCGGATAAGATTGATCAGGCGTATATCCAACCGGAAGCGCAACGCCATAGGACTGGTCTTCATCCAGAATTTCTGAATGAAACGTGTAGCTTTTCCCGATGGTTATATCTTCGGCGCACACGGGCGCAATGGCCGCGCAAACCACCAGCAAAAATGCAGCGAACTGTTTCATGATCCCCCCTGGCTCCGTGGTGTCGCAACATTAAAGCAAAAGTGTAACTTGAACAACCTGGCATATTTGGCAAATAAGGGCTTGAGCTTATAGTTGCTTCAACCTTTATGCTTGGCATGAATAAGGGATTTCCCATAGCGGAGACATATCATGCCAAGCATAACCACCATCAACTTATATGGCCCACCGGCCCTGATCGGACTGGCCCTTTTATGGGGCTTCGCGCGCATCCTGCACCTGCGCCAGCGTGAGGGGGTCAGTGTACTGGCGTTTCTGGGGCGCAAGCGTAACCCGGTTGAGGCCAGTGCCGGCATCATAGGCATTGTGCTGAACCTCTATCTGTTCGCCCGCCCCTTCTGGCCGGCACTGGATGACATACTGATGGTGCAGCCCTTCGCCTATGCCCATTGGGGCGTGGCGGTGATGGCCATAGGCATCCTGATCGCCGTGATCAGCCAGATGGACATGGGGCACAGCTGGCGCATCGGCCTGCCGCCAGACGCGGAAGAAGGCATGGACCTTGTCACCGGTGGGCTGTACCAGTTTTCCCGCAACCCGATTTATGTTGGCATCATGCTGTTCCTAATCGGTGCTGTTGTTGTCGCGCCAGGGCTGTTTACCATGACCTGCCTTGCGTTGACCTGGGTTTTCGTAAGCCTGATTATCAGGCAGGAAGAAGCATTTCTCTCTGACAAGTTTGGTGACGCCTTTGAAGCCTACAAGGCGCGGGTGCGCCGCTGGCTGTAGCCAACAAAAAAGCCGGGCAATGCCCGGCTTTCAAACGCTTCGCCATAGCGCCAATTATTCTTCAACAACCGGCATCGGTGCACCATTTGTGCGGCAGCCATAGACCATGCCTTTGCCTTCGTCCTTCATGTTGATAACAAACGTGCTGGTGCCTTCAGGGCAGGAGAAGCGGTCACGGTCGCCGTTTGGCAGGGTTACTGTCACGCTGTCGTGGCCGCGGTCATAGCTGCGTGGATGGTCATCGCCGTCGATAGTGATGGCACAAGCCCCCAGCGTCAGGCAGGCGGCGGACATAATAATAGCGTTGATTGCTTTCATGGGTTTATTCCTCAAGCTGTCGTTGTCGTATATTTGCGGGCTCGTTGGCCAGCTTTTCTTTATGATTTTTGTAGTAGCAGAAAAATACCGGAAAGCAAGCAGTCAGTGCTTGGGTAGGTAGGCCGACAGTGTCTTTTCCATAAACTGCGGGAAGGATAGTCCGCCTTCCACGTCACCATTAAGGTGGATGGAAAGGTCTGAGCGGATTGATGCAATGGCCTGCACCATGGCACCGCGCACCTCAGCTGACAGGCCGCTGCCAATCAGCACCATGTCGATGGGATGCTCACGCAGCATCGTGCGCACATGCTTTTCATTGTTGGCGATATAAAGCTGGGCGTTATAGCCTTTCGCCAGCTGGATCACATAGGGCGGCAGCTTGTCGCCTTTGCGGCACAAGAGAAGATGAAAAACCGGCACTGCCACAATGTCCCCCTAAAAGCTGGCTTCAAGACCGATACGCCAGAAGCGGCGCTGAGCCAGAGTCTCAAGCCCATCAGCAGTTACCGCCGACACCACCTTGGCGTCAAACAGATTTTCCATCTGGGCCGTCAGGGTGAAACTGCCTGAAATGTCATATCGGGCTCCGGCATTCACTGTGAAGATGGCATCCAGGCGGCGGGTATTGAGGTCATCATCATACTGTCCACCGGCATAGCGGCCCTCAATATTCATATCCCAACCATCGCCAGAATATGCCGCCCGCACTGTGGCGGTATGGCGTGGTGTCTGCACAGGGTGCTTACCAATAAGTTCCGGCATGGCGTCAAATTTGGTGATGCGCGCGCGGGCATACAGATAGCTGGCGGAGAGCGTCCAGTGGGTTTCAAGCTCCAACATTGCATCCAGCTCAATGCCGTCGGTGATGCTTTCATCCACGTTTGCCCGCTGCCTCAGGACACCGCCATCCGGCACAAAGCCGCCCAGCGGAAAAAAGCCCGGGCCGAAGCCGATGGTGACATTGCCCACGCCATCCTTCAGCCAGTTGCGGTAATAGGTGGCAGACAGCTTCACTGTATTCAGCGGTTCATAGTCAAAGCCGATTTCCGCGCCATAGAGCGTTTCAGGCGTCAAGTTCGGGTTGGCTTCGGTAATGTCATTCACCACCCGGAACGGGCGGTAATATTCATTCAGCGTCGGAAGCCGCCAGGTCTTGTAGGCCGCCGCGCGCATATCGATCGCACCGGTGAGTGCGCGTTCATACCCCACACGGCCCGTCCATCCGCCGCCCTTGCGGTTGGGCACAAGGTCTGACCGGTCTGGCGAAGCGAAGCCGGGGAAGCCGTCCTCGATGTTATATTCGTCCCGCACGCCACTGTAGGTGCGCCAGCGGTCATACCTGAGCGTGGCGGAGAGAGCCCCCCAATCCGCCTCATGACTGTATTCACCGTAAAACCCGAGCGTCCACTGGTCACCGCCCGCCCGGCGCTGGCGGGTGAAGCCCGCACCCAGGTTGCGGAAGCGTTCGTTGGTTTCCCCGCTCATGCGGCGGCCATCCATACCGAACTCAACCCCATCAAACTGCACGCGCGCCAGCACCCCCGCCCCCCACGCAGGCACGTCGAACTGGTCCAGCACCGCGCGTTCGGTCGTCCGGTCATCGCGGGCCGAAGCGAAAACATTGGCAAAATCGCGTGTTCGGTAATAGGTGATCAGCTCCCAATCAAAAGCATCCGCATAGCCCGTCACGGTCAACGAAGCGTCCAACGCCTCCGTTTCATTGACAGCAAGACTAAGGCCATTCACCCGGTCTTCCTTGAAATACCGAACATGCCCTACAACATAGGCATCTTCAAACTCATAGCCGCCATTGATACCGATATAGGCGGTTTCTGAGGCGGCACGCACGTCCACAGACCCGCGCTGATTTTCGGCTAGAAGATAATCGCCATTCGTATCGAAATAGCCGCCGGAAAGCGCCAGCGAGCCTCCTTTAAATTCCTTCACATAGCGAACACCGATATTCTTGCTATCGTCACTGCCAAGCCATCCGCGAGCACCGTCATAGGCATCCCTAAGCGTTGTGCTACGCAAATCAACCTGCCCCGCCAGGGCCTGCGCGCCGAAAGCGCCGGGCGAACCGCCCTTGCGTACAACGGCATCACCAACATCCAGGGAATTGAGAGACGACCAATAGATCCAGCCACCGAACGGATCATTCAGCGGCACACCATCCAGCGTGACCAAAACACGCCCCGCCCCATTCGCACCAACGCCGCGCATGGAAAGCCCCTGTGTTGTCGGATGCGCCGTGCGGCTGTCAGCCCGTCGGAACAGGCCAACACCCGGGACGGTTCCCAAGACCTTGTCCAGCCTGTCTACCGAAGACTTCCTGACCTCCAGTATAGTTTCGG
This sequence comes from Kordiimonas lipolytica, assembly GCF_001550065.1. Next base: position 350,065 of record NZ_LRUB01000002.1, on the reverse strand, counting down.
AGCTACCGGAAGCGGCACCCTCCAAGCGCCTTTGCGACACCAATATCTCATGGAAGAGCCATATCTCTTCGCATTGTTCCGGGTTTTGAACACAATACTCGTTCTCGGCTTCCGGGTCAGTTTGCTGGTCGGCGGTCGCGGACATCGTCAGAAGTGACGAGGCCGCCATTATTGTCAAAGTGCGTGCGTACATAAGTGGCAATCAGGGCAATATCTTTGTCTGAAAGATGCGCGAAAGCCGGCATCTCGTTCGAATAATCTTCGTCCGTCGGCTTCATGGCGGCGCTGCCGAACAGGATCATGTCAATCACGCCGCCAACCGGGCCATTGGCGCGCGGCTTGTCGATAAGTTCGGGCTGCAGCATAGGCACGCCGCCACCGTCGAACTGGTGACAGGAAGCACAGTGCTCTTCATAGAGCGCCTTGCCCTTCACTTCGCGCACATCAACCGGCGCGTCTTCCGCCATGGCGGTGCTGGAAACCAGCACTGCCGCGACCATTCCAAGATTAATTGCTTTCATACGTCACCCGATAAATGCGTCCGCCCGACATCAGGCTGGAAATATAAATAGCGCCGTCCGGCCCTTCCGCAAGGCCCGTAGGCCGGTGCTTGGCATCGCGGGGGCTTTTTACCACTTCCATGCCGGGGAAGCCGTCCGCGAAGGTAACCCAGTCACCTGCCAATTCGCCTTGCCCGTCCATCGGCACGAATACAACGCGGTAGCCAGCCTGCGGCAAAGGCGCCCGGTTCCAACTACCGTGGAAAGCGATCAACGCCCCATTCTTATAGCCCATCGGCAACTTGTCACCCTTGACAAAAATCATGTCATTCGGCGCCCAGTGCCCCGGGAAGGCGATCATCGGCATCTGGCCGCGGTCAGTCGTCATTTTGCCGTCGCCACCATATTCCGGCATCAACACCCGGCCATCGTTGCTGGGGTCCACATAACCGTATGGCCAGCCCATATCCGCGCCTTCACCCACACGGTGGAACTCCTCCGCCGGCAGGTTGGCACTGGCTTCGGCGTCATAAAGATCGGGGAAGAAGCTCTGCAGCTGGTCGCGGCCATGCTGCGCCAGATAAAGGCTGTCAGCCGCGCTGTTCCAATCCAGCGCCATGGCGTTCCGGACCCCGGTGGCATAGCGCATACCGTCTGCCTGGCTCTGCCCCGCCTTCGAAAGATCAAAACGCCAGATACCGCCAAATTCCTCAAGGATCGGGCATGGGTCCATGCCGGGCGAGCCCTTGGTGCGCATCTTTTCCATGCAGGCGTTCGATGGCGCACCGATGTTCACATAAATGTGCCCGGCACCATCGAAGGTGAAAGGCTTGGCTGCGTGCTGGCTGCGGTCTTCCATGCCGCTCACAACCACTTCTGCTTCACCCACGGGTGCGCCATCAGTCGGCACATCCCAGCGCAGGATCGAGGTGTTGGTGCCATAGTAAAGCTTGCCGCCCTCAATACCCATGCCGGTGCCAGTTAAACCCTGTGCAAAATATTTGCGCTCGTCCGCCTTGCCGTCACCGTCCGTGTCCTTCAGCGCCACCGCGCCAAACCCGTCCTGCGGTCGCATCAAGGCCACATACAGCCAACCACTTTCGGACACGGCCATATGGCGGGCAAAGCCCACGCCGTCTGCAAATACAGTGCTTTTGAAGCCCGCAGGAACGCGAATGCCAGTTGCCTCATCCACCTTCGCAGACGGGTTCACGCCTACCACCTCGGCTGCGGCGGGCATTGCAAGCGCTGCGGTCATGGCAGCAACAGCGATAATCTTTTTCATCTTTTTCCTCCGGGCTTGATTGCCAGTAGCTATAGCGCATGGGTATGATGTTGAAAACAAACAAGAAGGTGATCATGCCTTCTTACGTCTTTTCAGGAAGCTCGGATGAAGATCGAACAGATAGCCAACCTGACAGATTACCTGCCCGCCTTTGTCGACATGCTGGTCCGCACTGTGGGCGAAGGGGCCTCCATCGGGTTTCACGCGCCGCTTGAGCCGGAAGAAGCTGAAGCCTATTGGCATGATGTCAATGCCGCACTGAAATCCGGCCAGGTCTGGATGCTGATTGCCCATGTCGGTGACAAGGTGATCGGATCCGTTCAGCTGGCGCCCTGCATGAAAGCCAACGGCCGCCACAGGGCGGAAGTTCAGAAACTGATGGTCCATCCGGATGCCCGCGGCATCGGCGTGGGGCGCAACCTTATGATCGCGCTGGAGCGGCTCGCCCTGGAGAAAGGCCGCACCCTTTTGATGCTGGATACAGCCACCGGCGATATTGCAGAAGGCCTCTATTCCCGCATGGGTTATACGTGCGTTGGTACAGTGCCCCATTACACCATTGAAGCCGATGACAGTTTCGGCGACACGACCATATTCTACAAACATCTGGACCCTACCGGCGGCTAATCCCATTGACAGGCGCAGGGCAAACCCCAATATCCCTGCCAGCAACCGACGATAAACTGAAAGTCAATCAATGTCCTTCAACACGCCCAACGAAGCCACCTATGATCTTCTAATGAACCGCCGCAGCGTCAAGGCGAAGGACATGGTTGGACCGGGCCCCGACCGGGCCGAGATGGAGAAGATTCTAGCCGCCGGTATGCGCGTGCCAGACCACGGCAAACTGGCGCCCTGGCGGTTCCTGGTACTCACGGGCGCTGAGCGTGAGAAGCTGGGTGACCTGATTGCCGAAGGCCTGGTGGTTGAAGATGAGCGCGACCCGAGGGTCGCCGAAAAAATGAAGGGCTACGCTAGTCAGGGGCCTGTACTTGTGGTGGCCATCATGTGCCTCAACCCTGATCACAAAATCCCAGTGCTTGAGCAGGAACTATCCATCGGCGCGGCCTGCCAAAACATGCTGGTGGCCGCAACAGCGCTTGGCTTTGCCAGCCAGTGGCTGACCGGCTGGGCGGCCTATAGCAAAACGGTCGCGAACGGTTTGGGCCTTTCGGCAAACGAGCAGATCGCAGGCTTCCTGTTCTTTGGCAACCAGGCAGACGAGCCAACCGAACGCCCCCGCCCCAATATAAGCGATCATATCACTTGGGGCTTCCCGGAAAGCAATGAGGGCCGATGACTTATCGCCCCGAAACCGCCTTCTTGAACCTCGGTGAAGGTTTCGCCGATCCGGTTCAGGCGGCTGATTTTCCGCAGGCGATCCAACGCTACAGGAATGACCGGGCTGCGAGGTCGGTCGGGCTTGATCACCTGTCGGATGACGACTGGGTCAAACATTTCGCCCGCTTCGAACCACTGGACGACAATCTGCCCTCGCCCCTGGCCCAGCGCTATCACGGCCACCAGTTCCAGGTTTATAACCCGGATATCGGCGACGGCCGCGGTTTCCTGTTCGCCCAGATGCGGGACGATCAGGGCCGATTGATGGACCTTGGCACCAAAGGCAGCGGCACCACGCCCTACAGCCGGTCCGGTGACGGGCGGCTGACCCTGAAGGGCGGCGTGCGCGAGATCATGGCGACCGAGATGCTGGAAGCGCTTGGGGTGAACACTTCAAAAACCTTCTCCATTATCGAAACGGGCGAAAGCCTGATGCGCGGGGATGAACCCTCACCCACCCGCTCCGCCGTGATGGTGCGCCTGACCCACGGCAACATCCGCATCGGCACCTTCCAGCGCCACGCCTATTTCACCGATAAGGAAAAGCTGACGAAGCTCGTGGACTACTGCCTGAAATATTATTTCGATACCGAAATGAAAGGCAGCGCCGCTGAAAAGGCTCTTCATTTCCTTGGCCTTGTGATGGAACGAGTGGCTGTGCAGGCCGCCGAACTGATGGCCGCCGGGTTCGTACATGGCGTACTGAACACAGACAATATCAATATTTCGGGCGAGGTGTTCGATTTCGGCCCCTGGCGCTTCCTGCCGAAAATGGACCTGCAGTTCACCGCTGCCTATTTCGATGAGACCGGGCTTTATGCCTTCGGCCGCCAGCCCGATGCGCTGCACTGGAACATCTACCAACTTGGCGGCGCGCTGGCGGATATCTGCGAGGAACAGGCACTGAAGGATGTGCTGGCGCCCTTCCCCAGCATCTATCTTGCCGCGCTACGTGAAAAGCTGCTGGCGCGGCTGGGCATCAAGCCGAAGGGCGACAAGGTTGATGATGCGCTCCTCACACTCATCAACAATTTCATGCTGAGGGAACAGTTCCCTTATGAGCGCTTCTTCTTCGACTGGTTCGGCGGCGGCATCAGCGAAAACCGCGCCATGGCCAGCCCCAAGGCAGAGCGTTACAAAGAATTTGGCGAGCTCTGCGACGCGCTCAAGGGCTATAGTCCTGCAAAACCCGGCGCGCTGAAGCACCCCTATTTCCACGGCGACGCGCCCTGCACCATGCTGATTGATGAAGTGGAAGACATCTGGTCCCACATCGCCGAGCGCGACGACTGGTCGCCGCTAAACCAGAAAATCGACACTATCCGCGAGATGGGCGAGGCGCTCAGCCTCTGAAAAGCAGCTTGCCCGCCTTCAACCCAGGGGTTAGCATAAACCACCTTTACTAAGCACGCATACGTTTTGAGTGATAATTCTTTCCAGCATTGGGGGAACTTATGGCTGAAGACACAAAAGCTGGACGCTGGGCGTTAGCCCCAATCGTGATTTCCATTGTCGCGGTCGTTCTGTCGCAGATGAAGCCGCTTTATACCTATTTCGAAAAGCCCAACCTCGACCTTGTTGTTGGGCGCAACATGACCCTGTTTGAAACCTGGGGAAACCTGACCGCAAACTTGTTTGTTCAGCTTGTCAACAAAGGGGGCGCGGGCGGAGTGGTCGAGCGAATGGACATATTCATCAAGTCCAAAGACACGGGTTATGCCCATGTGATGCCGGCTCAAACTTACTATCTGCAACCCGAAGCCATCAGCCGGAACGAAATCGTTGCTCAAATCCCGTTCAGCAACATCACGGTACCAAGCGATACGATCTGGTCAGGCTTCATCGCATCTTTCAGCAGCTGGAGCAGGACGCAATCAGCAACGATCAGTGAGATCACCAAGAAAACCCAGATCGAAATAAATTCCAAGTATGTTCCCAACGGCCCGGCTGTCACGATCGGAACAGACCTGATGTCGCACATTCGCGACTTCACGCGAGGAAATCTGGGCAAGTTTGATATCGGCGAATATCAATTACTTGTGCTTGCCTGGTCACAAGGCAGCAACACGCCTACCCTTCGGAAGGCCTTCAATTTTTCGGTCTTTGAGTCCGACATGGCACGGCTCTTTGTGAAGGAAGAAGGCTATCCGTATGGGTCTGGCATTCTGTTCCCTATTGACGCAACTACCAACCAGCAAGCGGTTTTTAACGTGACATTGGACGAAATCGAAGACCAAGAGATGATCAACCGACTATACATGGCATACGAACAGGCACAGCTGTAAAACCTCCGACCTACAATCTGGATTCGGCGGCCCGGAATAGAGCTAGATTGAAACGCCATCACAAGCGAACGCGCGAAAATCTGTAGATCGATTACCGCTACCCTTCCGCCACATCGGGCCACAGCTCTGCCATGGATTTGCTCAGGCCCGGTCGCATGACAATGCGGGCATGCTTGCGTCTGAGCGCTCGGGGTTCTGCCACACCGCAGCTGTGGGCGATGATACAGATTTCCTTCTTCATGTTTTCAGCATAGTGCGCCACACGGTCGGCCTTTGTCTCTGGCACCAAGCCGCGCTGAAGGCGCTTGTCATGGGTGGTGATGCCCGTGGGGCAGGTGTTCTTGTTGCACTGAAGCGCCTGAATACAGCCGAGCGAGAACATGAAGCCCCGCGCGCTATTGACGAAATCCGCCCCCGCGCAGAAGGCCCACGCTACCTCGGACGGGTTTATCAGCTTGCCTGATGCAATCACTTTGACACGCTCCCTCAGGCCGTTTTTCTTCAGGCTATCCACCAGAAGCGGCAAGCTTTCGCGCAGAGGCATACCCATATTGTCAATCAGGCTCATGGGCGCGGCACCCGTGCCGCCGTCGCCGCCATCAAGGGTGATAAAGTCGGGCGCACTCTCCGCACCGCGCTTGGCAACTTCTGCGAATAGTTCACCGAAAAATTCTTCGTCACCCACCACCATCTTGAGGCCCGTGGGCTTGCCCGTGGTCTCACGCACGTAAGTGACCATATCGAGGATATCGCCCACACCTTTCATTTCCGGGTGGCGGTTTGGGCTGATGGCGCTTTCGCCAACAGGAATGCCGCGGATTTCGGCGATCTCTTCCGTCACCTTGATGCCTGGCAGGATGCCGCCCTTGCCGGGTTTGGCTCCCTGGCTCATCTTGATTTCGAACATCTTAACCTGTTCGCGCGCAGCAACCGCCTTCAGCTTTTCTTCGTCAAAACCGCCTTCCGGTTTCCGCACCCCAAACTTGGCTGTGCCTATCTGGAAGACGATGTCGCAGCCGCCTTCAAGGTGATAAGGGGACAGGCCGCCTTCACCGGTATTCATCCAGATACCCGCCTTCTTTGCACCCATGGAAAGCGCCCGCACAGCCGGCACTGAAAGGGCCCCAAAGCTCATGGCCGAGATATTGAAAATGCTGCTGGTAGTATAAGGGTGCCTGGCACCCGGGCCGATGGTGACAGGCGTGGGCTCGGCTTCCTCCTCATCCATCGCGGGGAAGGCGCAGTTGGCAAAAAACACGGTCCCTGCTGGACGAAGGTCCCGCGTGCTGCCGAAAGCGACGGTCGAATCCACATCTTTCGCGGCACGGTAAACCCATGACCGCTCCGCCCTATTGAAGGGCATTTCCTCGCGGTCCAGCGCGAAGAAATACTGGCGGAAAAACTCGCCCAGATGCTCAAACAGATATCGGAAGCGGGCAATCACCGGGTAGTTGCGCCTGAGCGCACTTTCATGCTGGGTCTTGTCACGCCAGTAGGCCCCAATGACCCACAGCACGCCCAGTCCAATGGCGAGCACAAAAACAAGCGCCATATATTTCAAGATGATGGGAAGATTCGCCAGAAGCGCGTCCATCCGATGCCCCTTTTCCTTGCCAGACCGTTCTTGCCAGAAGGCTCGCACAGGCGGGCGGATCAGTAAAGCGACAACAGACCTCTAGTGAACGGCGCCAACCTCATAGGCTGGCAGGATATAGCGTTGCAGCAGGTCGTTCGATTGCTGGTGCATGCCGGGCGTATTGTATCGCTCAGCCGTAATCACCACCACAAGGCCCATGTCCTCAAAGACAGCAACTTTGCTGCCGCCGTTACCGGCCATATAATAGGACTTGTGAACCAGCCCCGTAGTGGCTGAGAAGAACTCCCCGATCCACCACTGGTATCCGTAACTTTGCGTTTCACTGACCTTGCGGTGCGGCTTGGTGCTTGCAGCGATCCAGCCTTCGGGCAGCAACCTGCGGCCATGCCAGACACCGTCCTCTAGCGCCAGTTGGCCGAACTTCATCAGGTCGCGGCTCGTGAGTTCCAGCCCGCCACCGGCCTGCTCTTCCCCGATGGGGGAGCGGTACCATTCGTATTTGCTGATCCCAAGCGGCGTGAAAAGGGCGGCGTCAACGAAATCGTCAAGGCTTTGCCCAACCGCCATTTCGATCGCCTGACCGGTAAGGAATGTCCCTACTGTGCAGTAGCGGAAAGGCCCAAGCCCCATACCATCGCGCGACCAGCCTGGCATGGTTGGCAAGTCCAGGGCGAAGCGCGTCCAGTCCTGTTTTTCATGCATCTTGTCTTCATAGCCCGGCGTTGTCTGGTCATTGTCATTACAATCAAGCGCAGACGACATGGTCAGAAGGTCCTTAAGGCGGATATCCTTCTTGTCATCGTTCAGGTTCTTGATCGGGTCATAGACATGGAACAGCGGCATGACCGGGTCATCAACACCGGTGAAGGCGCCTTGCTCGATCGCCGCGCCCACCGCCATGCTGGTGATGCTTTTGGTCGCGGAGCGCGTGTTATTGAGATAGTCGGGCTTGCCATTGCCGAAATAGCGCTCGTAGACGATGTCACCGTTTTTCATGACAAGAACACTGGTGATGTCCTTGAAATCCCCGCGGCTGATGGCGGCTGTCATCTCATCCATCGTGCCGTTGGCAAGGGCCGGGCTGACAATGCCTACTGCCAGCAACAACAGGCCTGATATGAAACGTCGCACCATCTTCGCTCTCCACTCGGTTTGCGCCAACCATAGTGAACAACAGAACTTTGTCGATAGTTAGATCGAATTGAAATCAGTTGCCTGCATGATCCGCTTCGGCGAACAGGCTTTCAAGCACCTCGAAGGGCAGTAGCACACTGCCATGGCGACCCGGATGCTCCCACACAGGGGCAAGAAGCGCCAAAGCTGCCCACTTATCAGGGAAGTCAGCCTCACCGGTCTTAACCATATGGCGGAAACGCGCGGCGATGTCAGAAAGCTCGTCTTCACTGAGCCCGATCACATGCTGGCCAACGATGGCGGCTGTAGTCTGGCCAAGTGCACAGGCTTTCACCTCCTGACCGAATTCGGTGATCACCCCGTTCCGGACACAGGCATCCGCGCTGATCCGGCTACCGCAGATGCGGCTGGTCTTGGTCACTGTCGCGTCCGCCACCTGAAGCCGGTCGGTGTGCGGAATGCGTGTGGTCCAGCGCAGGATATCGGTATTGTACAGTTCGGTCATAAAAGGCCCCAAACCAGTGATCCAGAGGTTCACCCCTTACGTAAGCCGACTGTAAGTGAATGCCAAGAAGGATTTGGCCCATGGTTCAGAAATCTTGCCTTTGCCTTGATTTCCAGCTAATCCTGACCATATCTATCGGTGTTTCCGAAGCGCCCCGCGCCGGAAACCGATTCCATAGCCGACCCGACGACATGAGGTTGGCCATCATCCACAGAAAGGAATTTTAGATGGATGCCGTACTTGAAAGGGCCAATGGCTCTGAACTGAAGGTAATCCCTGATGACGCCCGTGGGGACGCAGGCGCAGGAAATACCCCACGTGTGCTCAAGCCAAGCCGTGCCGAAGCCGAAGAGGCCGTGCGCACGCTGATCCGCTGGGCGGGCGACGATCCGACCCGAGAAGGCCTCTTGGACACACCTAAGCGTGTCACCAAAGCCTATCAGGAATTCTTCAAGGGCTACGGAGACGACCCGGCCGACATCCTGTCGCGCACATTTGAAGAAGTCGCGGGCTACGACGACATGGTGGTGCTGCGCGGTATCAAAGTCGAGAGCCACTGCGAGCACCATATGGTGCCCGTTTTGGGCACAGCGCATGTGGCCTATATGCCGAATGGATCAGTAGTCGGCATCTCCAAGCTTGCACGCATCGTCGAGGCTTATGCAAAGCGGCTGCAGACGCAGGAAACCATGACCGCGCAGATCGCCGACGCGATTGAAAAATATCTGAAGCCCAAAGGCGTGGCCGTGGTGGTGGACGCCACGCACAGCTGCATGTCCTGCCGCGGCGTGAAGCACAGTGATGTCTATACCATCACCCGCCAGTTCCGTGGTTGTTTCCGCGAAGCCGACCAGGAGCGCCGTTTCTGGGACATGGTGCGCGGATAGAACAGGTGTTTGCAGCCGATCACAAATAGGCTTACTTCTTCCGGGAGTAAGCCTTTTCTTTCTCTCAAATTTGGGAAGGGGGGAGGGAGAACGCATTGACACTCCCACATACCACATTTATGTGAAAAAATACACATATTGAGACTATCGATGACAGAGATTGGGGGACATCGAATGTCATATATCGAAGGCACTGACACTGACGACGTTCTGACGGCAGGGGATAATGATATTCTGGCTGGCAGGGACGGAAACGACACATTATCCACAGGTGACGGCAATCATACCTCCTTGCATGGCGGCGATGGCGACGATCTTTATGTGGTTAATTGGGAAACCCATTCAGCGGACGAGCCATACTTTACCTGGATATCGGAAACCGAATCCGCCGCATACCCTGAAAGTGGCTGGGGCAACGACACATTGGACCTGTCCGCAGTTGCGGGCAACCTGACGGATATTCGCTTCAGCGGCACCTATTCCAACATATTTGGCATCCGGGTTTATGAGGATGGCGAATTCGTCGGACAAGTTGATGTCTCGCACAGAAATCTTTCCCATACCCAGATCGAAACCCTGAAAATCGGAACAGATAGCCTGAATATCCCAATGGGAATCAGCGGCGCGGCGATGAACGGTATCTTTTTCTTTGGCGCCACCGACGGTGATGACATCATTACAACAGACAGCTTAACTCTGGACATCAGTGGCCTAGAGGGAAATGACACCATCACGCTTGGAAGCGCACCGGATGCGGTCGCCCTGGGAGAAGGTGGGCAAGACGTATTGCATACTGGTGCCATTAGGCAGAGCCTTTATGGTGGTAGTGACGATGACATCCTGTATCACTCACTGGCAGGCCCGGCCTTCCTTTTTGGCGGCAATGGCAGCGATCGCTATATTCTGGACTGGGATATAGAAGCGTCCACCGAAGAATTTGAAGTCAGCATTTCTGAACTAGGCAGCACCTCAGTAGAAGGCGAAGTAGATATCCTCGATATCTCCAATATCGCTCATAGTGCCGACAACATCGCCTTTTCCGGCTCAAGCTTCTATCACAACCTCAAAATCAACATCTTGAACAATAACCATGAAGTAATCGCCAGCATCGATGTAATCGGATTTTTCGGCTCGAACCCTGCCATGCAAATCGAGAATCTTGTTCTTGGCAATGATACAATCGACCTCACCGGCTACGAAACCCCGTCAGATTTGAATGTCGCCCTTAACGTGTACACAGTCACCGAAGACGGCGACCTTATCGAAGGCGTTGGCAACCAGTTGGAAGTCTCCGGCGCTAGCGGAGACGACACAATCGTGGGCAGTGGCGAATATAATAAATTGCGAGGAGGCGAGGGGAACGATTTGCTTCAGGCAAACGGGCAACACACATTCCTCTACGGAGACGGCGGGCATGATCGCCTTGTAGCCAACGCTTCAGCCGCAAGCTTATTTGGCGGTACGGGCCGAGACACTTTGGTAAGTGGTGAATTCGAGCGTGTTTACACTTATGGTGGCGATGACGGTGACCGTTTGACAGGTAGCAGCAATGACGATCACCAATATGGCCAACGTGGCCGGGATAATATTCACGGAAACGATGGTAACGACGCCATCGACGGCGGCGCGGATGGCGATTTCCTGTTTGGCGGCGATGGTAATGATGAAATAACCGGTCGTACCGGTGGGGACCAAATATGGACTGGTGCCGGAGACGATCTCGGCTATGGAGGTAAAGACCAAGACACACTCGGCGGTGGATTGGGGGCAGATACATTGTCTGGCGATGATGGCGACGACATCATTTTCGGCGGCTCAGAAGATGATGTCATAAATGGCGGCGACGGCAACGATGAACTATACGGCGGTGCCGATGCAGACATCATCAGCGGCGGCGCGGGCAACGACACGCTGTATGGAGGCACAGGTGCCGACACACTCAATGGCGGCAGTGGTGACGATATCCTTCGGCCCGGCAGCGAAGCCGATGTTCTGATCTTTGAAAGCGGCAGCGGTAGTGACATTGTTGAAGGCTTCAGTCTTGAGGAAGACACCTTGAACCTCTCTGGCACCAGCACAGACTTCACAGACCTCGCCAGCGTTCAGGCCGCAGCCACCGACACGACGGAAGGCCTGTTGATTGATCTTGGTGGCGGTGACAGCGTGCTGCTGACCGGTGTTACAATGGGCGAACTGGCCACGGATAATTTCATCTTCTGATAAAATCGAAGCAAGAGACTTGATGAAGCGGTGTGATCGGGCGATCATGCCGCTTTGTTATTTTTAAGAGCGTACCAATGACCAAAATCCAGTTTGCAGACCGGGCTGACAGAAAGACTGTGGAAACAGGCGATGCCTTCGCCCCCAAGTTCGATGACCAGGGCCTGATCCCTGTTGTCACCACCTGCGCAACAACGGGCCGGGTATTGATGCAGGCCTGGATGAACGCTGAGGCCATTGAGCGCACCATCGAGACAGGCGAGGCGCATTATTTCAGCCGCTCCCGCCAGGAGCTTTGGCACAAGGGCGCTACCTCTGGCGAATTTCAACTGGTGAAGGAATTCCGCACAGACTGCGACCAGGATGCGCTGTGGCTTGTTGTGGAGCAAAAAGGGGGAAAATGCTGTCACGTGGGACACCCCAGCTGCTTCTACCGCAGCATCACAGTAAACATCCCTGTAAGCGACACAGAACCGCCCAAGCTGAATACGGATGATTAGGACCTTAGCCATAATCGCCTTCGTGCTTTTGGCTGTGCCTGTATGGGCACAGGACCAGGACGCGACCATGACGCCGGAAGAACGCCTGAAGCGCATGCGGGCAGCTGAAGGCCGTGTGCCTGAAAATGTGGTCACCAGCTTCAAGCGCCGCACGGTGGACAGCAGCGAAGCGCCCTGGCGTGCCATTGGGCGTGTAAACAACAACGGCCTGACCCACTGCAGCGGCACGCTTGTGGGCGAAAAACTGGTGCTGACAGCGGCCCATTGTGTCTATTCCCCGCGCACGAAAAAACGATCGGTTCCCAACAATCTTCATTTTCTGGCAGGCTACGCAAAAGGCGACTATATCGCCCACTCAAGGGTCAAAGGCTATATCCTCGGTAAGGACTTCAACCTCGAAAATGCGGCGATAAATCCGGCAAACTGGTCCCAAGACTGGGCCTTGCTTATCCTGACTGACCCCATCGGCGCCGACATTGGCTTTCTTGAGCTTCACCCCGACCTTTTGCCCGGGAAACATACGGAACCTGAGCTAGTTTCGATAATGCCCCAGGTGACCACTGCCGGGTATGCCGGCGACCGGGCGCACATCCTGTCGCTGGAAGAAAACTGCCAGATCGTTGCCGCCCCTTATAAAGGGCATGTGCTGGTAACCACTTGTCTGTCGCTGAATGGCGATAGCGGTGGCCCGATCCTACAACAGCTGACGGGAGGGTATCGGGTTATTGGCATCACCACGGTATCGCACCGCAGTGGCACAAAGCATAATAGCATCGGGGTTTCCGCACTGGCGTTCAGTGAAAAGCTCGGGGCACTGCTCGCCGAAGGGCGTTAGGCTGTACGCCCCGATATCGCCGGCTGACCGGCCTCATCCTGTTTTTCAGATGCTTTGGTCAGGCTGGCATAGTCTGCAATTGACTTTGGCTTGCCGGTGAAAAAGCCCTGCACCTCGTCACCATGTTCCAGTCGGAGCATCGCAAGCTGGCTTTCGGTCTCCACACCCTCTGCCAACACCGGGATATCCAGGCCGTGCCCGAGCCCGATCATGCCCTTGACGATACCCAGCGCCTGCGGGTCGCTTTGCAGGTTGATAATGAAACTGCGGTCGATCTTCAGCTTATCAAAAGGAAATTGCCTGAGATAACTGAGCGAGCTGTAGCCCGTTCCAAAGTCATCCATCGCCAACAGAACACCTTTCTCCTTCAGCGTTCTGAGCATATCAAGCGCGCGTTCTTCGTCCTCTATCAGCACGCCTTCCGTGATTTCAAGCTCGAGGCGGCGTGGCGCAAGGCCATGTCGCTGAAGCGTGTCTGCAATATAGCCGGCCAGATGATCTTCAAGGAACTGAACCGGTGACAGGTTCACGGCAACCCTTAGAGGGTTTTCCCAACTTGCCGCCTCCTTGCAGGCTTCATCGATGATCCAGTTGCCAATTTCAACAATTGCCCCCGTTTCTTCGGCTAGTGGGATGAACTCAGCGGGTGAGATGATGCCGCGTTCCGCATGTCGCCAGCGCACCAGCACCTCAAAGCCGGTAGCAACGCCAGTGTCGCAGTCAAATTGTGGCTGATACAAAAGGAACAGCTCTCCTCGTTCAAGCGCCCCAGAGAGTTCCAGCTTCAGCTTGCGGCGATCCTCCTGCGCCTTGTCGACACTTTCTTCATAGAAGCAATAGGTGCCTCGCCCAATGGATTTCGCCTTCTTCATGGCGATCTCTGCGCGCGCCAGAAGTGTGCTCGGGTCATCCGCGTCATCTGGGACGACGGCTGTGCCAACACAGGCTGTAACCTTTACCTCGCGCCCGGCCACAGAAAACGGCTGACTGAGCTTCCGGCGCAGGCGCTCAAGCAGAAGTACAGCACTCTCCGTACTAGCGACCCCTTCCTGAACAACACAGAACTGGTCGGCGCCCAGGCGCGATACCGTCACCATACCGCGCATCACAGTTGAAATGCGCCCAGCGATAAACTTCAGAAGCTGATCCGCGTTATGCTGGCCGATGGTTGTGTTCATTTCTTTGAAGGAATCCAGGTCGATGAAGTGAAGGATGACTTTCTGGTCGTGCGCCAATGCCGTCGGGATGCTTTGCCCCAACCGGTCCATCATCAATTGGCGGTTGGCAAGGCCGGTCAGCATGTCATAGTTGGCCAGATAATTGATCCGCTGTTCGGCGGCGCGGCGTTCACGCAGGTCCCTGACAATCACCACATTGTGGGGTTCGCCGCGAACAATCGCGCACTTGAAAAACAGCTCCGTCGGGATCTCTTCACCAACAGAGCTGACAAGCGTGGTCTCTTCAACATGCTCCGCCCGTTCCGACAGGTTGGTGACTGTTTCCCCGCGCGGGAAATCATGAAAATATCGGGCGAAATCCTGCCCCCTCAGTTGGCGCGCGCTATGGCAGACAAGCGATAGGAAGCTTGGGTTGGCATCAACGATATGCCCGCCATAATCCACCACCACGATGCCTTCAATGGCAGCGTCCGCAAGCCCCTGAAGGCGCGAAACCTCAACCGACTGATGCTCGGTCAGGTGAATATCCATAATCACCATGGCCAAGCTTATACCCAGAACCGCAAACGCCCCAAGGGACACGCCAAAACCCAGTACCACATCTGTGAATATCCGGTCGGGGACCGGCTGCATGGCATCAGGCACAATGGTTGTCCCCGCCATGGCAATCACATGAAGCACAAGAGGAGCGCCTGCAAGAAGCGCTGTGGCAAGAAGCAGCCTGACCCGGTCGTAGGTCTTGTTCATGACCACAAAACCGATACCGGTAAACGGAAGCGTGGCCAAAACGGCAACGGCATTGAACCAGACATCGGTAAAGATCGTGCCCTGAAGCATCAGGGACTGCTGTTCTACGAAATGCATCAGCGCCAGCCCAGCGCCTACAATCAGCCCAGCCAGAAGGCGCGCGCGTTTGGTCCGGTTATAGGTGGCGATATAAAGGCCTATGCCAACAGACCCGATCATCACGGCGCCTGACATCACGTTCAGCCAGAAGCCATGGGCAATGGCCATGCCCTGATCCCACCCCAGTATCGCTATGAAATGAGCTGCCCAGAAACCGCCACCCACCACAACGGCAGATTTCAAAAGCCAGCGCCAGCGGTCCTTTTCGGCGGACTCTCTTGCGCGCTGAGCCATCAGAACCGCGGTAAAGGCGCACATCAGCGAAATAAGACCGGCAAGGCCGAGGACGCGAAAATCATGCTCGTTGAGGATATTTGTTATGACTTGCGTCAGCATATAAAACCGCCCCTGCCCCCACATTTGCACTAACACCCTAAGTCCCAAGGCTTGATGTTCTGTTAACAGACTTGGGTTGGCCTGCATAATTCATTCTACTCTCGCCAAATAATTCAGCTTCTGTAAAATGACCCTATGAACAAAGACTTGGCCATTTCTGACCTGACAGCACGCTTCGGCGCAAAGCTGAGCCTGGCATCCGCTGACCGGGAGCAACATGGCGCGGATGAAAGCTCGCATGCCGTGATGATGCCGGATGCCGTCCTTCATGCAGGCACCACGGAAGAGGTCGCCGACGCTGTGCGCATCTGCGCCCGCCACCGCATGCCGGTGATCCCCTTTGGGGCCGGTACGTCGCTCGAAGGGCATGTCACCGCCCCTCATGGCGGCCTGACCATAGATCTAAGCCTGATGAACCGTGTCCTTGCCGTTAACGAAGCCGACCTTGATGTCCGTGTCCAGGCGGGCGTTACCAGACAGGCACTCAATACGCATCTGCGCGACAAGGGCCTATTCTTCCCGGTCGACCCGGGGGCCGATTGCACGCTGGGCGGCATGGTGGGCACCCGCGCATCTGGCACCAATGCAGTCCGGTACGGCACCATGCGTGAACAACTGCTGTCCCTGCAGGTCGTCACCGCCACAGGCGAAATCATTGAGACCGGGAACCGCGCACGCAAATCGGCTGCAGGGTATGATCTGACGCACCTTTTTGCTGGGTCTGAGGGCACGCTTGGCGTGGTGACGGAAATGAGTCTGCGGGTTTATGGTAGGCCAGAAAAGCTGATGGCGGGGGTGTGCCACTTCCCAAACCTTGATGCGGCTACAAGTGCGGTGATTGCCACCATCCAGATGGGGCTGCCGGTCGCGCGGATTGAGCTTTTGGACGAATTGTCCGTCAAGGCTGTGAATACATACTCAGGCCTCGAGCACAAGGAAGCGCCCACCCTGTTCCTGGAATTTCACGGCAGTGCCGCCGCAGTCGACGCAGAGGTCAGCGCTTTTTCTGAACTAGCGTCCGAGATGGGCGGATCGGACATTGAATTCGCCGAGAGGCAGGAAGACATAAACAAGCTGTGGCACGCGCGCCACCAGCTTTATTATGCCACCCGCGCCATGGCTCCAGGCAAACACATCATGACAACAGACGTATGCGTGCCTATCTCAAGGCTTGGGGACTGTATGCGCGAAACCCGCTTTGACATGGATGAAAGCCCCATCGTTGGCACCATGGTAGGCCATGTGGGCGACGGCAATTTCCACACAATCCTGCTGGCGGACCCGAACAATCTGGGGGAAATGCGCGCGCTCGACGATCTGCACGACCGCATGGTAACCCGCGCGATTGAGATGGGTGGCACCTGCACGGGCGAACACGGCATTGGCCTTGGCAAAATGAAGTATCTGGAGCAGGAAAAGGGCCCTGCCCTTCACCTGATGCGCCAGATCAAGGCGGCTCTTGACCCCATCGGCATTATGAACCCAGGCAAGCTTCTGCCTGGGATGGATAGTGAACCATGATTGAAGAATTCCTGACCGTCCTGACCGTTCGCGCGGTGCCCGGTGCCCGTGAAGGAGGGCTGGTGCGCGAAATTGCGGGCATCCTTGGTCGCCACCGTAGGCAAAAAGCCTTCTGGGCAGAGCATCTGCAGCACACCAAGGAATGTATCACTGCCCACCTTCATCAGGCAGACCCAAATGAACCGATCCTCTTGATGGGCGCTGGGCTATGCCTTGACGTGCCACTGGCAGCGCTTAATGATCACCCGGCAGGAGCGCTTCTGATGGACGCCGTTGAAACCCGCCGTACCCGCCGGGCTATCCGATCATTTGGGAACATAGAGTTCGAGCGCGCTGATCTCACAGGCATGCTTGAGGAATTCTGGTTGGGCGACAAGAACACGGCCTTCAGCCCACCGGATATGGCACCGCTGCCGCTTGTGGGCTTCGGGATGGCCATCAGTTGCAATGTGCTGAGCCAACTGCCTCTTGCTTTTGCCTCCAGCCCACCCGCGGACGAACAGGAACAAAAAATCACCTCAGCTGTGCAAAAGGCCCATGTGCGGGCGCTTCTGGCCATGGATTGCCCGGTGCTTTTGATCACGGATTATGAACGCGTGGAAGTCACTGGCACTGCACCGCATATTATCCAGACCGTTGATCGCACCCTGTTGCCGGGCGACCCGATTGAAGAATGGGACTGGCCCATTGCCCCACAGGGTGAGGTGGCCCCCGATCTTGACGTGCGTCTGAAGGTCGGCGCCTGGCTTCTGAACGTCTGATACGCTCGCTTACTGGCTTCCCATCCGCCCGGTCCAGCCGGGGCCACGCACCACACGTCCTGGGGTCGCGCCCGTATGCTCACCATCCTTGATCACTTGTACACCGTTGATGAATACATTACTGACGCCCGTGGAAAGTTGGTGTGGATCGTTGAAGGTTGAATGATCAGCAACCGTCGCCGGGTCGAAAACAACAATGTCGGCGAAAGCCCCTTCAAGAATATGGCCACGATCCCTTAGCTTCAGCCGTGCCGCTGGCAGTCCGGTCAACCGGAAAATTGCCTCCTCAAGAGGGATGACCTTTTCGTCCCGAACATAGTGCCCAAGCAACCGCGCGACGTTACCGTAGGTGCGCGGGTGCTTGCCGCCAAATTCTTTCGCGACCATAGGGTCCACCGCTTCGGCGTCAGACCCGAAAGCCACCCAGGGCTGTCGGATTTTCTTTTTCACATTCTCCTCAGACATCAGGAAATAGATGGCGCTCACGCGCGTGCCGTCCGCGATCACCAGATCCATCGCGGCCTCTTCGGGCGTTTTGCCCATGGCCGCTGCCACTTCCGAAAGGCGCATGCCTGTATATTTCTTCAGCTCCGGGTTCTGGAAGTATGGGAGCAACACCCCCTCCGGGCCTGCCGCCAGCATCAGGTTTTCCCAATCGTCAGACGGCGTGGTCATTTCCACCTGCAGCCGCTTGCGGATTTCCGGGTCCTTCAGGCGGGCCGCCCAATCATCGTGTGTGCCTTCCTGCACCCAGGGCGGCATGGCCGCATCAAGCCCGGTGGCCCCAGCCGTGTAGCTATACATATCCGCGCTGATATCCAAGCCCTCAGCCCGCGCCTTTTCAACCCGGGCGATCACCTCATCCAGCTTGCCCCAATTTTCCTTGCCCGCTGCCTTCAGGTGATAAATTTCCGCCGGAAGCCCGGCTTCCCGGGCGATGGTGATCAGCTCCTCCAGCGAGGTCATGATCTGGCTGCCTTCATTGCGCATGTGCGAAATATAGCGACCTCCATACTGGCCCGCGACGCTCGCCAGCGCGATCAGCTCATCTGTATCAGCATAGAAGGCCGGCGCATAAATAAGCGACGTGCCTAGGCCCATGGCACCTTCCTCCATCGCGGTCGCCACCTCGGCCTTCATGGCTTCAAGCTCATCCGCTGTCGGCGCACGGTTGGCGTATCCGACATGATTGATCCGCACGGTGGTGGCACCCACATAGGACGCCACATTTGGCGAAATGCCCTTTGCTTCCAGCATCTCAAGATATTCGCCAAAGCCGGTCCAGTTGACGTCATAGGGCTGGGGCGTGGCGCTGATTTTCTTCTGGTAATCTGCTTTCGTATGATCCGCCAGTGGCCCCATGGACCAGCCTTCGCCAAACACTTCAAGCGTTACTCCCTGAACGGTGTCCGACAGGCCGCGGCCATCGATGATCAGGCTGTCTGTTGCCCAGGACAGCATATTGATAAAGCCGGGGGAGACCGCCTTACCCGCAGCATCAATAACCGTGTCGGCCTCCGCACCCGAAAGGTCTCCGATGGCGACGATTCGGTCATCCCGCACCCCCACATCAACCTCGCGCCCCGGCGCACCTGTGCCGTCATACACGGTGCCGTTCATGATCAGAACATCATAGCGTTCCGGCGTCTGTCCGCTGTCGCCACACCCGCTGAGCGCCAGGAAGGCCACCGCCACCATCAGTTTTAGGAAATTCAGACGCGTGATGCCCATGGCCGTCCCTTTCTTGTGATGCAATCAGCCAACACCGTAAGGGGGCATGGCACATGGGTGCAAGCACACACTGCCGTTTCTGAGTTGGCCCGACTGTCGAGCGCGGCTATAGTGTCGCCCGGAGTGGGAGTTATCTATGCTTGAGATCGTTCAAATACCGGTCCTGTCGGACAATTATGTTTATCTGATCCATGAACCCAGGTCGGGCGACACGGCGGTCGTTGACCCTGCCGTTGAGGATGAAGTGGTCGCGGAGCTTGAGAAGCGCGGCTGGACGCTGACCCATATCCTGAACACCCACCACCACTGGGACCATACGGGCGCCAACCTGGCGCTGAAGGAACGCTTTGGTGTGACCATTGTCGGGCCGGCGGCGGAACGCGAGCGCATCCCGGGCCTTGATATAGCGGTTGGCGACGGGGACCAAGCCTATCTGGGCGATGTGGCGGCAGACGTTTATGACGTGCCGGGCCACACAGCCGGGCATATTGCCTATCATTTTGCTGGCGACGCCGCGCTTTTTTGCGGTGACACGCTGTTCGCCATGGGCTGCGGCCGTCTGTTTGAAGGCACGGCAGACCAGATGTGGCAATCGCTGTCGAAATTCCTGAAGCTGCCGGACGAAACGAAGGTCTACTGCGCCCACGAATATACCATGGCCAACGGCAATTTCGCCCTGACGGTGGAGCCCGGCAATGCATACCTTCAGGCCCGCATGGCGGAAGTGGAAAAACTGCGCGCAGCAGGCACACCCACCATCCCGACCACCATCGGGCTGGAGAAGGCAACCAACCCGTTCCTCAGGCCCATGAGCGACAACATCCAGGAAACGGTGGGCATGATTGGCGCGCCGCTACCCAAAGTGTTCGCCGAAGTGCGGGCGCGGAAAGACAATTTCTAAACGCAACAAAAACAGTCCAAGGGGGGACAAAATGAAATCAGTGACAGTAGGAGTAGTTATGGCTGCAGCCATTACGGTTGCCGTGGGTGCGGACGATGATCCGTTCCTGTGGCTTGAAGAGGTTGAAGGCGACAAGGCGCTTGAATGGGTGCATGAACGCAATGCCCATTCGCTTGGCATGCTGGAAAAAGACCCGCGTTTTGAGGCCCTGAAGGAACGCGCACTGAAGGACTATAACGCCAAGGACAAAATCGCCTATGGCCGCCTCACGGGCGGTGCCGTGCACAACTTCTGGCAGGATGAAAAGAATGTCCGTGGCCTGTGGCGCCGTACCAGCCTGAAGTCATACAAATCCGGCGAACCCAAGTGGGTGGACGTTCTGGACTTTGACAAGCTGGCCGAAGAAGAAGGCGAGAACTGGGTCTATAAGGCGCGTAAGTGCCTGGCACCCGATTTTGGCCGCTGCCTGATTGAACTGAGCCGCGGCGGCGGTGACGCCGTTGTGGTGCGCGAATTTGACGCCTTCACCAAACGCTTCGTGGATGGCGGTTTCATCACCGAAGAAGCCAAACAGGAAGTTGTGTGGGTGGACGCTGACACCGTGCTGATCGGCACAGATTTTGGTGACGGCACCATGACGGATTCTGGCTATGCCAACCAGATCAAGCTTTGGAAGCGGAACGAACCGCTGTCGATGGCCAAGCTGATGCATGAAGGCGACCGCAAGGACGTAGGTAGCTTCCCGTTCGCGAGCCACCGCCCTGACGGCACGTATGTGGGCGTTGTGCAGGCGCCTGACTTTTTCACCGAAGTGATCCACATCATGGAAGGCGAAGGCCTTGAGGCGGAAATGCGCACGCTGGACCTGCCAAAGACCATCTCCTTCCAGGGCTTCTTCGCCGACATGCTCCTCCTGCAAATGCGCAAGGACTGGACCGTGGGCGCCAAAGAAGTGAAGGCTGGCTCGCTGGTATCCATCAAGGTGGCCGACGCAATCGCTGGCCGCCCAGGCCTGAGCCTCAAGGTGATCTTCGAGCCGGGCGAGCGTAACTCAATCGACGACGTGACCATCGGGAAGGACCGCGTTTTCCTGACCGTGCTTGACGAAGTAACCGGCAACCTGAAGTCCGCCCGCCCCGACGCCGAAGGCTGGCAGGTGGCGGACCTGGGCATGCCGGAAAACGGCAGCCTGAATGTAGTAAGCGCCGATGAATGGACCGACGCAGCTTTCGTGAATTTTGAGAGCTTCCTGCAGCCCGACACGCTTTATGTCGTGGAACGCGGTAAGGTGCCAGAAGAAGTGACAAGCCTGCCAACGCGCTTTGATGCCTCGAACCTGGTGACCGAACAGAAGTTCGCCACGTCGGCTGACGGCACCAGCGTACCCTATTTCCTGATCCGCCACAAAGACACCAAGATGGACGGCAAGACACCGACCGTTCTTTATGGCTATGGCGGGTTTGAGATTTCCTTGTCGCCTGGTTACCTGTCCGGCTTCAGCAAGCTTTGGGTTGAAGAAGGCGGCGCATATGCTGTTGCCAACATCCGTGGCGGCGGCGAGTTTGGCCCGAAATGGCACCAGGCGGCCCTAAAGGAAAACCGCCAGCGCGCCTATGACGATTTTATCGCCGTGGGCGAAGACCTGATCAGCAGCGGCCTCACCAGCCCTGAGCACCTGGGTATCCGCGGCGGGTCAAACGGTGGCCTTCTGATGGGTGTGATGACCACCCAGCGCCCGGACCTATGGAACGCTGTGATCTGTGCTGTACCACTTCTGGACATGATGCGGTTCCATACGCTTCTGGCCGGCGCAAGCTGGATGGGCGAATACGGCAACCCGGATATCCCGGAAGAGCGGGACTATATCCTTAAATATTCACCGTACCAGAACCTCAGTGCTGACAAGGACTATCCGGAGGTCTTCTTCTATACGTCCACGAAGGACGACCGCGTGCACCCGGGCCACGCCCGCAAGATGGCGGCACGGATGCTCTCCATGGACAAGCCGGTGATCTATTATGAAAACACCGAAGGCGGGCATTCAGCCGCCGCGAACCTAAAGCAGAGAGCCTTCACTGATGCCCTGCAGACGGTTTATGTTCTGAAAAAACTGATGGACTAAAAACAACATGCCGGGAGGTGGTACCCGCCGCCTCCCGGTCCCCATATCCACGATGGCAGATAAACCATCAGCATATTGTTATCTGCGAAATCGCCGCCTATCCTCTCGCCCACAGCCCAATCCCTAACATGAAACGGATGCATAAAGTCGATGCAGGCCACGCCAAACCTGATGGACGACCCCGCGCTTTATCCCTTCCAGGTGAATTGGGAAAGCGATCAGGTCTATCTGATTGACGCTGACACAGCCTTCTATAGTGATGCAGCCTTTCTGGACCAGCGTGCCATCCGCCCCGGCATGCAGGGCAACTGGGCCAGCCTTGAAGAGGTTCGCGCGCAAACCGGCGCAGCGCCTGCACAGCCAATGGGGCTGATCTTCCATGTCGGCCATTGCGGCTCGACGCTGATTTCACGCGCCCTTGGACTTCTGGACGGCATGTTCAGCCTGCGCGAACCACTGCCGCTTCGCGACCTTGCCCATTTCTGGACCGACCGCGATACCGTCTGGAGCCGGAAAAACAGTGCATCTATCATGGAAGACATGGCGCTTATGCGCGCGCTCTGGTCCCGCACACCAAAGAAGGGCGAAACAAGCGTCCTCAAGGCCACCAGCTTCTGCAGCCTGCTGGCGGCGCCGTGGCTGACGCAGTTCCCAAAGGACCGGGCCATGTGCCTTTCCATGGCGCCTGAAATCTATATCAGCACGGTTCTGGGGGCACCGGCCTATATCACCGACCTCGCGGGCGGCGCCAAGCCTCGCATGGCTTCCCTGATGGAAGCGACAGGCGCAAGCTTGCCGCCTCTGCATTCGATGTCAGCCGGAGAGTTGGCGGCCATGACCTACTTGGCGGAAATGACCAACATGCAGCTTGCATCAGAGGTAGCAGGCGACCGGGTACATCGGTTGGATTTTGACCGCTATCTGAAAGACCCGGCAGCGTCCCTTGCGGCGCTGGCCCGGCATTTTGACCACCCAGCCGATGAACAAAACATAGCCAATGCGCTCAGCAACCCTGTCCTGGGGCGGTATTCGAAAGCCACGGACTATAGCTTTTCCGCGCAGGATAGGCGCGACCGGCTGGCCGCATCCCGCGCTGAAAACAGCGAGGAAATCACCAAGGGAATGAATTGGCTGGTTGATTTCGCCCGCACCCACGAATTGACCGCAAGCGAGCTCAGGGCATTCGGGTACGCGAACTAGCGCCTAGGTACCGCTCCACATCCTCGTCAGGTTCTGGCGCACATATTCAAGCCGCATCTGCTCGTCCGCCCCCACCTTGGCAGCGTTGGCATGCAGGAATTCCGTCAGTTCAACCAAAATCTCGCGCTGCTGAAGGTCACGCACCATGCTTTCGATAAAGGTGATGGAAACAATGCGCTCACCCTTTGTGACCGGCAACACCTGATGATAAGTGGTGCTGGGATACACAACTGCCGTCCCGGCTTTGCCCTTGATCTGCAGGTTCTTGTCCCCCATGCGTACATTCAGCTCGCCGCCCTCATAGCTTTCGGGGTCAGACACAAAAACCGTGCAGCTGATGTCCGACCGGATGGCCGGCCGGTATGGCAACATGGCATTGTCGATATGTTCGCCATAGTTCATGCCCGGCTGGTATTTGGTCAGCATCGGAATAGCCATGGACTTGGGGATGCAATAGTCGCGGAAATATTCGTTTCGGGAAAGTCCCGCCTGAACAATGCTTGCCGCTTCCTTATAGCCTTCGTCACCATGGTTAGGCTGAAGGTTATTCTTCTTGGAAAAGCCCGGGTTGCTTTGCCGTCCATCCTCAAACTTGATCGTCTGCGCCAACTCTCTCAGGCGCGCAACCTCTTCAGGCAGCAGAAGCGGATCAATAATATGAAACATGGGGCTCTCCAGTGTGTGTGATGGGCAAGGCCTAGCATGCTAGAAGGAGTCGTTCAATTAGACGAAAGTCGCACTGGATCACCCACTTTGGGATTTCTTATACTCAGCCGCAGAATTTCTATGGTGTTCCCTTGCCTTTGTTGAGCTACCGTCTTTTCAAACAGGGGAAACAGAGGGAATACCCATGAAAAAGACACTCACCGCATTTGCCCTTGCGGCAACGATTTTGACGCCACAGGGGCACGCCAGCCAGGACAACCCAACAGCGCATGAACAGAAAGCGCTGGAGATATACCGCACTTCCATTGCCATGCGCACCGCCGAAGGATTCGGCAATGTGCCCAAGCTGGCCAATTACTTGGCTGATCAATTCCGGGCGGGCGGCTTTGACGACGCCGATATCCATATCAAGGAAATGGGCGAAACTGCCGCATTGATCGTGCGCTACCGGGGTGATGGGTCATCGGGCAAAAAACCGATCCTTCTGTCCGCCCATATGGATGTGGTGGACGCGCGCCCCGAAGACTGGGAGCGCGACCCTTTCACGCTGATCGAGGAAGACGGCTATTTCTTTGGCCGCGGCACTGTTGACAACAAAATGGGCACCACGTCGCTTACATCTGCGTTCCTGCGTCTGAAGGCTGAAGGTTTTGTGCCAACGCGCGACTTGATCATCGCGTTTTCGGGCGACGAAGAGTCCGGCATGGTGACAACAGAAGCCCTGGCCAATGATTTCCGTGACCTGACGGACGCCGAGTTCGTGCTGATCGCCGACGCGGGCGGCGGGGCCCTGGCAGACGACGGCAGCGTGATCAGCTTCAACATGCAGGCCGCCGAGAAAACCTATGTCACCTTTGAACTGACAGCCACCAACCCAGGCGGCCACAGCAGCCGTCCGCGTGAAGACAACGCGATTTATGATCTGGCCGACGCGCTGAAGAAAATCCAGGCCTACAAATTCCCGGTATCCTATAGCGATCTGACCCGTGCTTTCTTCAAGGCTTCATCAAAGCGGTCGGAAGGTGATCTGGGCAAGGCAATGGCCGCCTTCGCAGAAAACCCGAACGACGAATGGGCGTTGAAGACACTGCGGTCCTATCCTGAATATGTCGGCACCACAGGCACAACTTGTGTGGCCACCATGCTGCGCGGCGGGCATGCGGAAAACGCCCTGCCACAAAGCGCCACAGCAACGGTAAACTGCCGGGTGTTCCCGGGGACGGGCGTTGACAACACGCTGAGCATGCTCAAGGAGGTCGTTGCGAACCCTGCCATCGAGTGGGAGGTCATTTATGAGCCAACAGAAAGCCCTGCATCGCCACTGCGCGAAGATGTGCTTGGCCCACTGACAAAAGCCGTCCACACCCTACACCCCGGCGTGGAAATTGTCCCTTATATGGAATCAGGCGGCACAGACGGCATGCATTTCCGCGCTGCGGGCATGGATAGCTATGGTGTGTCCGGCATCTATATGAAGGGCAGTGATATGTATGCCCACGGCCTCAATGAACGGGTGCCGGTAAAGGCCTTTTATGAGTCTCTTGAACACTGGCATATCCTGCTGACAGAGATTGCAGGAAAGTAAGCACAGTCTGGCGCAGCCCCCATTGGCGGCTGCGCCCATACCGTGTATCATGCACCTGTTCGGAGTGATGCTTTCAGCGAAACGGGGAGGTTTCCATGGCAGGCTCCAATGGGCTTATCATTCACTATATGAGTATGCGGCGGGCCATTGGCCGACTCGGATTACTGTTTCCCATTATCCTGGTCATCGGCAGCATCCTGTTTGGCGATATGGTCAATCTGAACGGCGACCTGATGCGCCTGTCAATCAGCCAATATTACCATTCCCCCATGGGAGACGTGTTCGTGGGCGTGCTGTGCGCAGAAGCGATCTTCCTCTATGCCTATCAGGGTTATCAAGACACGCCCGAACAGGCCGCCAGGCGCCCGTGGTATCATATCTCAGACAATGCGGCGGGCAACATCGCAGCTGTGGCGGCAGTGGGCACCGCGCTTTTCCCAACGCTTGAGACCAAAGACGTGCTGGCAGGCGTTCCCTTTGGCGTCTCAAGCTATCTGCACTGGTTTTTCTCGCTCGCCTTCTTCCTGGTCCTGGCCTATTTCTGCCTGTGCCTGTTCACCAAATCCGGAGAGACGGAGCCCACCCTGCAAAAACGCCGCCGCAACAAAATCTACCGGCTTTGCGGTTGGACCATGCTGTCTATGATCGGCCTGGGCGCGGCCTATCTGATTTTGGGGAAATATGTGCTGAGCGCAGACCAGGTCACAGCGATTGAGGCCAGGAGCCCCACCTTCTGGCTGGAGACAATCTCCGTCTGGGCTTTTGGTCTGTCGTGGTACGTCAAGGGCGAAGCAATCCTCAAGGACATGCCTTATGAGGAAGATGAGGACGGCGAAACTGAAGCATCCTAGCCTTTGATATCCCGCAGAAGCAGCATGTCCTTGATCTGCTGTTCTTTTGCCTTTTCAAAGCCGCATGGAAAATCTGCACCAGACACGTTTGTGAAAGTGCCAAACAAGAGGTCCCATATCGGCAAGCCATAGTTGTTTGCATGATGCCCCGCCTTATGGTGTATGCGGTGCATTTCTGGCCTCTGGACAATGTATCTCAGCCAATGGGGAGAGCGGGTATCAGAGTGGATATAGATGTTATAGACAGCCGCATAAACAAGCGCGATAGCTGCAACATCCACGCACACCCCCAATAGCCAGAACGCCACGCCGACATTAAGGATATTCGCGGCCAGGCCGTCGAAGGGATGCACATAAAAAGCTGTCAGCGCTTCAATCCGTGCCGGGCTATGGTGCAATTGATGAAACACCCGCCACAGCAAATCGAACCGGTGGGTCGCCCGGTGCCACCAGTAGGCAATGAAACTGACAACTAGGAACACAAGAAGCGCAGCCGCAAATACCGGGATGCCGGGATTCAACTGGAAAACCGCATGAGCCGCGAACCAATCATTGAACAGATAGCCTGCTGCAAGCGTCACGGCCATCTGCACCGCGCTGATCGCCCCCGCATATATCTGCCAGCGCTTGTCACAGTCATTACCCGACGCGGGCGCAATCACCTCGAAGGTGAAAACCACCACAAAAACAATGAGAATAACAAAATACCCGGCTAGTCCCATCTGGTATCCCCTCTCATTTGCCACGCTCGCAGCCAAACAGCCATCCGGCAAGCCGACACAATGCCGCGGTCCCTCGTAGTTCCTTATAGCAAGCCCAGCTGCTCTCCAGGCGTGGTGATCGGGTCAAGCTGCCAGTTGATCGGTGTTTTGCCCTTCGCCTTCAGATAGTCGTTGGCCTTGGAGAAATGCCCGCAGCCGAAGAAACCGCGATAGGCGCTGAGCGGTGACGGGTGCGGGCCCTCAAGCACCATGTGCCGATCCTTGTCGATCCCGCCACCCTTTTTCTGTGCATATCCACCCCACAGGATGAACACGAGTCCGTCGTGATGACTGTTGAGCTCATCAATCACCCGGTCCGTGAACTTTTCCCAGCCCTTGTTTTGATGTGCGCCAGCCTTCGCGGCCTCCACCGTCAGGACGGCATTCAAAAGAAGCACACCCTGTTTGGCCCAACCTTCCAAATAGCCGTGGCCCGGGTGCGTGACACCCAGGTCTTCCTCAAGTTCCTTATACATATTCCTGAGGCTCGGCGGCACATCCACACCAGGCTGGACCGAAAAGGAAAGCCCGTGTGCCTGCCCCGGGCCGTGGTAAGGGTCCTGCCCGATGATCACCACTTTGACATCGTCAAGCGGCGTGACCTCAAGCGCATGAAAGATGTTTTCTTCCAAAGGATAAATGGTTTTGCCCGCAGCCTTTTCGGACGCGAGGAACGCCTCCAGCGCCTGCATATAGTCTTTGCCGAATTCGTCGCCGAGCGCCTTTTGCCAACCGGCTTCGTTGATCTGCATACAATACTCCCCTGCCTAAAGCCCTTCTTACACGAGAGAGGGCGGCGGAGGAAACAGCTAGATTGCCTAGCCCAGAAGCATTCGCGCAAAGCTGGCCCAGGCCTCGGTCGGGCCAATGGCGAAAAAGGCCACATACCGCGCCGCAAGCACGAGCCCAGCGATCAATGACACCTTATGCACGCGCCCAAGTGTCCTCTGGTCATAGACGCACAAGGCAGCGATAAGCCCGAAGTGGAACAAAAGACCGATTGGCGCAAACCCAAGCGTCAGGCCAAGCCTGCCTGTCGCCGGGTCCATCATCATGATGCCGACAAGCAGCATCAGGCGCTTGTGGGTCTCAGGCACTTTCCGGTTTAAAACAGCCAAGCTGTAATAGACGACAAAGAGCGTAATATCCATCAGCGGCAGCATGACGAACTGCTCGGGCGAAAACGGCGTTGCGCTGCTTTCGCCGCGGGCGAACACCTCCCCCGTCACAACAACCGAAACCACCGCCATAGCAATAGCGAGAGCAATACTGGCCTTGCCAAGCACCATATGTTTCCTGAGGTTTCGCGCACGGACCAGCGAGGCCTGATAGGTGTAAAGAACAAGCCAACCGAAGAACAAGACACCGTGCATCGCCAGCATCGGGCTCATCTCGCCGCCAGTGGCGAACCGTTCATACATGAAAGGGCCAAAGCCCAGAAAGGACAGCAGGATCAGGGCGACACCCATACCCACATAGAAACTGCGACCGGTTTGCGTGGTCCCCATAATTATTCTCCCCTTTTCCCCATAGGGAAAGCTGCCAGATTTCCGCTCCCCTGCCAATCGGGAACTTCGTTGTTTGAATCCTGCCTTCGGCGTGCTTTTTATCTTTTCGCAAGAATCGACGAAGAAAATATTTCTACTCAGAACCCTTCACAAGCATGACTTTGGATTATTCACGCTAAAATTATGTTCACACTGGCATTTCATTCCAGCGCCATTCCGTCGCCATCCATTCTAGCGAGCAGCTTTTCTCAAATTCACCATTTTAAAAAATCAGTTATTTTAGAATATTATTTTTATTAATAGGTGATATCACTATTTATTGAGTATAAATTTTCTACTGATACCCCTAAATTCTTCTCGTTTGTTTCGCTGGGCAGCCACGCCTATGTATGGAACCACTGAAGAAGCACCCTTCGGCCCCTGGCAGGAATTGAAGCTGAAGCGTGCAGGATTGACGCGAGGAGTATAGGGCTATGTCGAGCATCCCTGTTTTTTTGACCGCTGAAAAGCATCACATCCTGATCGTTGGCGCCACATCGGCTGCCATGGCGAAGGTGGGCCTGTTCACGCCAACACAAGCCCGCATCAGCGTGATTGCGCCAGGCGCCACAGACGCGCTTCGGGAAGCCGGGCTGCTGCCTGAAGACACAGGCCGGGACCTTCTGGTCCACGACCGCCCGTTTGCAGAAGATGACCTGAAGGGCAAGACGCTTGTCTATATCGGCGCCGATGACGAGATCACCGAGGAACGCATCCTTCGGCTCGCCAACACCCGCAACCTGCCGGTCAATGTGATCGACAAGCCAGCCAAATCGAATTTCACGACACCTGCTCAATTTGCCCGCGGGCCGCTGCAGGTGGCCTTCTCTTCCGGGGGTGACGCACCAGTGTTTGTGCGCCGCCTTCGTAGCAGCCTTGAGAAACTCCTGCCCCCTTCTCTTGGCGTGCTTGCTGCTGCGGCGGGCGCTGTCCGGGCTCGCGTCAAGACCATCATCCCTGACGGAACCCGCCGCAGACTATTTTATGATCGCCTCTATGACAACGCCGGCACCTATGCCGACCTTGACCAGCATGAGGTGGAGCGCCTGGTTCTAGAGGCCGCTAAAAGCCACCGTGTGGGTGCCACCACCGGCCAGGTACAGCTTGTGGGCGCAGGCCCAGGTGACCCGGACCTTCTGACCATCAAGGCGCACCGTGCACTCCAACAAGCAGACGTGATTGTCTACGACCGGCTAGTGAGCCGCGACGTGCTGGCCCTCGCCCGCCGCGACGCAGACCTGATCTTTGTTGGCAAGCGCGAAGGCGACCACGGTATCGGCCAGGACGGCATCAACCGCGTAATCGTGGAAGAAGCCCTCAAGGGCCGCCGTGTTGTACGCCTGAAGGGTGGCGATCCCCTGTTGTTCGCCCGCGCAGGTGAAGAACTCGACGCTCTCCGCGCCCACGACATTCATGTGGAAGTCGTGCCCGGCATCAGCGCCTTTCAGGGCATTGCCGCCACCACGCAAATCCCGTTAACGGACCGCGCGCACGCAAGCTCCATCACGCTTGTCACAGGCCACCTGAAGGATGGCGCCTACAAGGATTGGGCGCGCCTGGCGGGCGACGGCCAGACGCTTGCGGTTTATATGGGTGTCAAAGGCGCTCCAAAGATTTCCGCCGGCCTAATCGGTGAAGGCGTGAAGGCGTCAACGCCAGTGGCCGTGGTTGAAAACGGCACCCGCGCCAACGAACGCCGCTTCTACGGCACGCTCGCGACGCTGCCTGAAGTGGTTGCCAAGAACAATGTGAAGAGCCCTGCGCTTCTACTGATCGGTGATGTGGTCTCGACCGCTGCCGACCTTGCCTGGGCCGCAAAAGAAACTGATCGCCTGGTCGCGACAGCTTGAGGATATGGAGTATTGAGATGGCTAGAAAAATCAAAGGGCCACAAATGATTGTCGCGAACCGCCTTCTGGACGGCCGCGTGGTGTTCATGAAAGCCGACGGCACATGGTCTGCCATTGCGGGCGAAGCTGCTGTCGCCGCAGATGAAGCGGGTGTTGAGGCACTTGAGGCCCTGGCGCAAAAATCCGCAGACGAGAACTACGTGCTGTCGATTGAGGTGATCGACGCCACGGAAAAGGGCGGCAAACCCTACCCCGCGCATATCAAATTCGCCATGCAGGCACAGGGCCCAAGTGTGCGCCCGGATCTGGGATACCAGGTTTCGCCGACATGGGAACAAACCGACCTTTAAGGACGATCAGACATGTATGCTTACGATAAATATGATCATGCCCTTGTGAACTCCCGCGTCGCGGAATTCCGCGACCAGGTTGAGCGCCGCGTGCGCGGCGAACTGACGGAAGAAGAGTTTCGGCCACTCCGCCTAATGAACGGCCTTTACCTTCAACTGCATGCCTACATGCTGCGTGTGGCCGTGCCATACGGCACGCTTTCCGCCGACCAGATGCGCACACTGGCACACATCGCGCGCAAGTATGACAAAGGCTATGGCCATTTCACCACGCGCCAGAATATCCAATATAACTGGCCGAAACTGTCGGACACGCCGGATATCCTGCAGGAACTGGCAGACGTGGAAATGCACGCTATCCAGACGTCCGGCAACTGTATCCGGAACGTGACGACCGACCAGTTCGCAGGCGCGACCGCCGATGAGGTCGCCGACCCACGCCCCTATGCCGAACTGATCCGCCAGTGGTCCAGCTTCCACCCGGAATTTTCGTTCCTGCCGCGCAAGTTCAAGATCGCCATCACGGGTGCGGACATCGACCGCGCAGCGGTGAAATGGCATGACATTGGCCTTGTGGTGAAAAAGAATGACGCGGGCGAGATCGGCTTTGAAGTGCTTGTCGGCGGCGGCATGGGCCGGACGCCGGTGATTGCGAAAACCATCCGCGACTTCCTCCCGGAAGCCGACCTGCTGAGTTACCTTGAAGCCATCCTGCGCGTTTATAACGAACAGGGCCGCCGCGACAATAAATACAAGGCGCGGATCAAAATTCTCGTGGATGCGCTAGGCGCAGACGAGTATGCCCGTCAGACGGAAGAAGAATGGCAGAAGATCAAAGACCTGCCGATCGACTTCCCGGCTGAGGAAGCCGCGCGCATCAAGGCCTTCTTCGCGCCTCCACCGCTGCAGGTGCTGTCAGATAATGTTCCTGCCGTGGACGAGTTAGCAAGCAAGAACTTCCTTTTTGACGCCTGGCTCAAGAACAACACCAATCAGCACAAAGTGCCCGGCCATGTGAATGTGACGATCAGCCTGAAACCGCACGGTGGCATCCCGGGTGACGCTACAGCCG
Organism: Kordiimonas lipolytica; assembly: GCF_001550065.1. Next base: position 317,638 of record NZ_LRUB01000002.1, on the reverse strand, counting down.
AGCAGATGGACCTGGTTGCAGCACTGGCTGACGAATATAGCCAAGGCGAGCTTCGGATCAGCCACGAGCAGAACCTGATCCTGCCCCATGTGGCGAAAAAGGACCTGCCCGCCATCTGGACGGACCTAGACGAAGCTGGCCTGGGCATTCCAAACGCCGGGCTGCTGACCGACATGATCGCCTGCCCGGGGCTGGACTATTGCTCGCTTGCGAATGCCCGGTCGATCCCGCTGGCGCAGGAACTGGGCAAGCGCTTTGACGACTTCAAGCGCCTGCAGGACATCGGCCCGCTGAAGATCAAGATTTCCGGCTGCATCAATTCTTGCGGGCACCACCACGCCGGCCACATCGGCATCCTGGGTGTCGACCGCAAGGGCGAGGAAAACTACCAACTTCTGCTCGGTGGCTCGGGCGCGGAAGACGCATCCAAAGCCGCGATCCTCGGCCCCGGCTTTGACGAGATTGGCATCATCGATGCCGTTGAAAAAGTAGTCGCCGTTTACCTTGGCGAACGCAATGAGGGCGAAGAATTCCTGGCGACATACCGCCGAGTGGGCCCAGACGTATTCAAGGAGGCTGTTTATGGCACTCGTTAATCTGACAGGTATTCAAGCAGGGGACTTTGCGGTCCTCGCTGAAGACCAGACGCCATACGAAGCAGCGGCTGTTGCCGTGCCGCTTTCGCGCCTCAAGGATGAAGGTGACGACTTCTTCAAGGTCGCGGGCCCCGTGGGTGCCGTGCTGGCAACGGACACCAATTACACAGACCTTGCACCACTGATGAACAAGCTCGCCTTTGTCGTGATCGACTTCCCGGCATTTGGTGATGGCCGCGGCTTTTCACTGGCCGTACGGCTTCGGAAAGACCTGGGCTTCAAGGGCGAAATCCGCGCCACAGGCCCCGTGATCCCCGATCAAGCGCTGTTCCTTCTGCGCGCAGGCTTCGACACTGTCGAAGTGGCTGACACCCGCGAAGCCTCGTTCAAGGCAGCGCTCAAGCGTTTCGATGCCTTCTACCAGACCGACTATACCGGTCAGGTGTCGCTGGCGCATGCCCGCCACGGCAAAGATCAGGAGAGGAAAGCATCGTGACCGCCGCCCCCGCCCTGAAGACAGCTGACTTTTTTGATCCGCTCACCGCTGTGGATTACCTCGACGCGCGCTACGCCAACGTAGAGCCGGAAGAAGTAATCGACGGGGCGCTCAAATACTTCGGCCGCCGGTTCGCTCTGGTGTCTTCCTTTGGGGCGGAATCGGCCGTGCTCCTGCACATCGCGTCGCAAGTATCAAAGGACATCCCCGTGCTGTTCTTGGATACCGGCAAGCTGTTTGGCGAAACCAAGCGCTACCGCGACCAGTTGATCGACCTTTTAGGCCTGACGGACGTGCGCTCCATCTCGCCTGACGTCAATGACGTGCAACGCGACGACCCAAAGGGCGCACTCTGGAACCAGAACCCGAACAAATGCTGCTATATCCGTAAGGTGGCACCAATGGCCCGTGTTCTTGAGGGTTTTGAGGGTTGGGGCTCTGGCCGCAAGCGCTATCAGGGCGGCGTCCGCAGCCTGCTGCCGCATTTTGAGGCATCCGATGGCCGGGTAAAGGTGAACCCGCTGGCCTTCTGGACCAAGGATGACGTGCTTGATTATAAAGAGCGTGTGAGCCTGCCAGACCACCCCCTGGTAGCCGAAGGCTTCGCATCGATCGGCTGCATGCCCTGCACCGACCGAGTATCGGACGGCGAGGACGAACGGGCTGGTCGCTGGCGCGGTCAGACCAAGACCGAATGCGGCATTCACTTAAGCTTGGCTGAGAATAGCCGTATTCTTTCAAAGGGCTAACCTGACCGAAAAGTCCATTTTTCGGTCAAAAAAATCGCCAGTTCATCAAGAAAATCTTTGCGCTCGCGCATCAAGTGCCTATGATGTAGTGAATTAGTTTTTCTAACGCAGGTTTGTTTATGAAACGCTCCCTGTTACCCCTGAATGCTTTACGTGCCTTCGATGCTGCTGCCCGTCATATGAGCTTTAAGCTCGCCGCCGATGACCTTTCGGTAACGCCAGCGGCGATCAGCCAGCAGATTCGCTCGCTGGAGGACTTCCTGGGTGTGGAACTATTCCGCCGCACCAACCGCTCGCTTGTCCTTACAGAGGCCGCGCAACTGTCGCTCGCGCCCCTCAAGGAAGGCTTCGAGCGTATGGAAGAAGCCGTCGATATCCTGACGGAATCGAAAACCTCTAATGTACTGAAGGTCAGCGTGTCGCCCTCCTTCGCCAGCAAATGGCTGGTGCCAAGGCTTGCAAGCTATTATGAGCGTCGCCCGGATGCGATTGTGAAAATCTCAGCCACCATGCAAATCACGGACTTCAAGGCCGAGGATGTTGATATCGCGATCCGCTATGGGCTTGGAAACTATACTGGCCTTTACCAGGAGGAAATCCTTCGGGAAACGGTCTTCCCTGTTTGCGCACCGGAACTGCTTGAGGGCCAACCCGATGCATCAAGCCCATGCGCCATTTTAAAGCACACACTGATCCATGATGACAGCACAGCCGAAGACGACAGCGTCCCCACCTGGGCCATGTGGATGAAGGCTGCAGGCGTTGAAGTGCCAGAGGGCATGCCTGCGCTGCACTTCAACAACCACGCCTTAGCGATTGAGGCTGCTGTTGCCGGTCGCGGCGTTCTGCTCGCACGGTCAGCCATTGCCGAGGAAGACCTGAAGGCCGGAAGGCTGGTTAAGCCGTTTGGCGAGGCAGTGCCGATCAATTTCGCGCACTATATCGTCTGCCCGGAAGATAAGCTGAAGAATGAACGCGTTCAGGACTTTATCGACTGGATCCGTTCAGAGACAGGGAACCAGGCTGCGCCAATCGAGGAGTAAGCCCATGAAACAGATGCTGCATTGCCTGCTTGCCGGTTTGGTGTTTGGGGGTGCAGCATTTGCCCAACCTGAAAAATCCACGCCTTCTCCAAGCAGCCCACTCTGCCTGAAATTGGGTGCCGATGAGACACTCGGCGCCCATTATGCAGCTTTCGAAAAGCTCATGACCGACCTTTATAGCCGCGCCGGCCTGTGCGCCAACTCCATCGCCATGTCGCCAAAGCGGATCGAGCAACTGATGGCAAACGGTGAGCTGGACGGCGACTGGTTTCGGCCATCGGAATATATAACCACACGCGGGCTTGAGCAGCAGATTGTACAGCAGGCCATTTTTGGCCTTGAGGCGCGCCTGATCTGGCTGAAGAAAAGTGGCTTTTCTGGTAATCCCGCAGACCTCAAGGGGCTTACCGTGGGCTACCGGGCGGGATTCCGCTGGATTGAAACCCATATTCCGCTCATGGGTGGCAAGCCCTTCGCCATCACTGGTGGCAGCCAGGTGAAAGCCCTTCTGGAGCATGGCCGCATCCAGGTTTACGCCACCAGCAGTGCCCATGAACCCAACGTCATAGCTGCCTTTGGCGAAGACGCAGACAAACTGACCAGCACCCGTTGGGCCACAGAACCCTTCTATCACCTGCTACAGCCCCGCCACGCAGACAAGATCCCCGCCCTGACAAAGGCTATCAAGGATATGATAAGGGACGGTGACATGCAGAGCCACCTGACCATGCCTGGGGTAATCGCTGTGCCGCTTCGAACAGGAAACTAAAGGTTGGTATCACAACCGGACCGCGCTAAAAAACATCAACGGGGGCAAGGGGAAATGAGGGGCCCATGCATTACAGGCAGGTACTATCCAACCGCACAGCACGCCGCCTGATCATATGGCGCACGCTTCAAGGCATGATCATGGGCAGCGGCGCACCCCTTGGTTGGGCCTGCATTCAGCTGCTGCGCGGCATCAACCTGCGAACCGACATTTCCGAAAACCTGCCTCTCTATCTTTATATGCTCTTCGGCACCATGCTTGTCTTCGCTGTTTTTGGGTCCTATGTCGGCAAACAGGAAAGCCTGATGCAACAAAGGTCGCTCCGGGATACGCTTACGGGCCTCTATAACCTGAGGCACTTCCGCGATCGCCTTGATGCAGAAATCATTGATGCCCGCCGCCAGGGCACGCCGCTTTCGCTGGTGTTTTTCGACCTGGATCATTTTAAACGGGTCAATGATACCTATGGCCACGGCGCGGGCGATATGGTGCTTTTGGCCGTTGCAGAATGCGTTTCAGGCGTGCTGCGCCGGAACGAGCTTTTGGCCAGGGTCGGCGGGGAAGAGTTTGCCGTCCTCCTGCCGCACACATCGCTCGAGCAGGCCACCCAACTGGCCGAACGACTCCGGGAAGTCATGCATGAATTGACCGTGACGGTTGACGGGACCACAGAGCTGTCCGTCACTATGTCTCTGGGCGTGGTCACACTGGCGACAGACGAAGGCGCAAAATCCTTCGCCGAGCGCGCCGACGCCGCCATGTATGAAGCCAAGCGCCTGGGACGTGACCGCGTTTTCACTGCGTAAAGCCCTTCATCGTAAAAGTTGAAATATCGAGCCAACATTCAACCTTTTTTTACATTTTGGCATCACTCTGAAGCCCGACAAAAAGGGGAGTCGAGCCATGACCAAAGCCATTCTTCAGGGACTTTTCATTTTGACGCTGATTATTGGCGTCAGCATTGCCGAAGCCTTGATGCCGCTTGCGCTCCCCGAAGCGCAAACCCCAAACCGATTCTATACCCCTGACGGCATGGAAGGCACACTGACCGGATGGCAGGCATGCCGCAAGGCGGGCTTGCAACTCGCACAAGGGCGCAGCGACCGCCAGATCAAGGGCCACTGCACCAATGGCTATGCAGTTTCACAAGCTGCCCAGGTCGAATTTTCCGACATCCGTGTCCATGACGAATTCAGTGCCTGCGCCTTTGGCACAAGCGAATACACGCCATACCGGCGGTTCGTTTCGGCCACGTTCCGAAACAAAGACACTGGGGTCTATGTTGCTCGCGTCCGGCTGCAGACTGTCAATCCATCCAACCTAGCCGACAGGGCTAGTAATACCATTGATGTTTGGCTTGACCCCGGAGCCAAATCACATACTTGCCTTGGTATTGTTTTCGAGTTTGATACAGAGGAAGAGGCTCGCCTCTTTGATGAGAGTGCCGCAAGCATGCAGATCGAACCATTGGATGTTTACGGCGTTTCAAACAATCCCATCGAACGACCTTCCCTGCCCAGCAAACTACCATTTGGCAAGCTGCCGGAAGAATCCAACGCCTGACACCTAAAAACTGTAGGACAGCCCGAGCGCCACAGAAAGCTGATAGTCTTTGTCAATGGCTGGGCTGACGCGGATGTCTTTGTCCAGATAGATGGCATTGACAAGGCTGATCAGGCTTACGCTGCCACTGAGCTTATAAATGGCCATAACGCCAGCCTCCAGGTTGAGAGCCTTGGTGTTCGGCTGGAAAACCGGCAGGATAACCGCCTTTTCTTTTTCAATCATTCTGGCCTGCTGCTCCGGCGTCGTGCCCCAAAGGTAATTCGTCAGGTCCTGGTCCTGCCAACTGACGCCAACCCTAGGCGTGACATCGAGCTTGTCGGAGCGGAAGGTATAGCTATAGGCAGCCTGCAGCTCCATGCCGCCTGACGTCCCTGTAGCGTCATGAAGCCCCGAGACTGTCAGCTTACCGAAAGTACCCTCAAGGCCGAAACGAACACCGGCGTCTGCTGTCACCTTGTTACGGCTGGAACCGGGCAACATCCGTGCCGCACCGACGAGGTCGATTGAGAACGCAAGAGGCACGTCGTCTGCGGGCTTCAGCAGATGATATCCCATTTGCAGCCCCTGAATGAAGAACCGGTCCCCGTTATAAGAGATATAGGGGAACGCGTTAAACTCGCCGTCCTCCGCCGCGAACGGTGAAGTTCCATAGATGCCTATTGCACCCACCGACCATTTCGGAGGCCCGCCCTGAGCCTGACCTGGGGCAGACAAAAAGATCGCCACAATCCCCACCAATGCGGCCTGAAAGCATTTCAGCATAACTACCTCGCGCTGTCTTGTTGGCAGCCGTTCGGCCGCGATATTTTTCAACCTTCTTACCCGTCATACGTCGCGAAATGCCCGCATGGATCACACAAAAAAAGCCGCGGCGAACCGCGGCTTTTGAAAGGTCCAGACTGATAGCTGGTGACTATTCTTCAACGGCCTGTTCATCTGCCTCGTCAGCGTATGACCGGTCAAAGGCTGTCGAGAAGAAGAGCGCATTCAGGAACAGCTTTTCCGTACCCAGATAGGTGGCCCGGAAATTGGGGTTGTCTGCAAACAGAATAATCGCCCCTTCCCCCATGCGCTCAGCCGTCATCATCGGCGTGCCCTTCAGTTCTGAAATCCGCCGCTCAGACGCATAGCCAGACAACAGCGGGCTCTCCGTATAAACGGCGACCTGAGCGTATGGGTCTTTCGGCACGGGAAGCTTAGTGGCGGTGTTCTTGTTGGACGCCATCATGCGGCGCACAAGACCAAAGCCCATCGGGTGCGTTATGTCCAGGTCACTCTCAAAAAGAGCGCCACCAATGACATGCTCTGCATCCTTCTGGCCTTTGTCAGCGTAGGCGAGGCGCGCAGGCACTGCATCATCCTTGTTCTCATCCTTCTCGTCCTTCTTGCCGTTTCCGGTGATATATTTGGCGGCCCAGTCAGCCCCCTGGCGGGAGGCTATAATTGTGCCTCCGCCCTTCACCCACGCCTTGAGGTCATCCGCCATATCTTTGGGCAACACGTCGCCGCGACCGCCAACAAGAATGAGGTGCGTATAACGGCGCATGTCGATACTTTTGAGGCGGTCCTGGCGCACAAGCGTGACCGGCATATTCATCCGGTGATCCAGAAGGTGCCATACCTCGCCCGCGTCATAGGGGGACATCTTGCCGCCCACTACCAGAAGCGGCTTGATGGGCTTGAGGTCAGTCACAGAATTGCGGCCGCCAAGGTCTGCGCCGGCATCCAGCGTATGGCCCGATGTCGCGGCGTGAATGATCAGATCGTTATCAGCCGCGATCTCTTTCATCAGCGCATGAATGTCGTTGGCAGGAACGGTTTGCAAGTCACGCTGCACAATGATGGCGCCCCGATCGAACGAAATAACGCCACTGGTTGTCTGAACGCGGATAGGTTCCTTGGAAACACGCGCCATAACGCCCGCTTCAAGAAGCCGCGACACAGCGCGCGGCGCGTAATAGTCAGACCAACGGAACACATAGGCGTAAGGCGCTTCCTGCGGCTCGGCCGCCACCTTGTATGCATCAGGTGCCTCATCGCCGATTTTGCCACGCAGGCTGCCTTTCAATTCGGCATAATCAAGGCCGTAGGCGAGCGGGAGCGTCCAGCCCGACACGTCATAGAAGACCTTGTCTGGAAACTCCGTGATGCGGTTAAAGAGCGCTTTTGCCATGCGGTATTGCCGCTGGTTCATCGGCACAACAAAAGCTCCTTCGCCAAAAATACGGCCATCTGCCCTCAAGCTACCATTCAGCGCGTAGGCTTTCACGTCATGGCGACCCAAAAGCTCGATAAATTTGTGCAGGCGAACAGGGTCTTCCGGCGCCTGAAACACATAACCACTTACATCATCATGCTTGGCCGCTTCCATCGCGGTCTCATAGAACTCGCGCTGATATGCATGCAGGCTGGCCCGCATAGCAGCCGCACCCTCAATAGTCGACAGACTGGTCAGAAGATGGTTGCGGATGTTGTTGGCGTAGGTCTTGATGCCCTGGTCGCTTTCGCGCGCAATACCCATCTGGGCACCGGCTTCAAAGAGAACACCGAGAGAGCCGTTGACCTGCGGGTAGGTCGACCCCTTGCCGATATAATAGTTGTCGAAGCCCTCTTCGGAAAAATAGAGCGACTTTTCGCGGTCAAGCGTTTGCTGGTGATAGTCCGCGAGCTCAACAAGAAGTTCCCGCCCCCTGGTAGGGATCAGCGGGTATTTCCGCGTCGGCACACCTGGGTGGAAATAATAGGTACTGTTGGGGCCCATCTCGTGGAAGTCAGCCGACACCTGCGGCTTCCACTTGTGCCACTGGGTCAGCCACGCGCGGCTTTCAGGCTGGGTCTGCAACAGCCACTGGCGGTTGAGGTCAAACCAATAGTGGTTGGTGCGCCCACCCGGCCAGATCTGTTTATGCACCTCGTGTTCCGGGTCGGTGGCTCTTACGTCAGAGCCATACTGCGTTACCCAGGCACCACGGCGGGCGTGACCGTCCGGGTTGAAAATCGCGGTAATCAGGATCACGCTGTTCTCAAGCGTATCGTTGATTTTGTCGCCGCGAGCCGACGCAAGATGATAAAGCGCCGGGACCGCCGCATCCATACCGCTGGATTCAGCGCCATGCACACCGTAGTTCAGCCAGGTAACGACCGGCAGGTCATCAGAGGCCTGCGATGCGGTTTCAGGGTTGCTGCGCAACAGATGATTCTGGCGAATTTCTTCGAGACGCGCGAGGTTTTCCGGGCTGGAGACGGTGATGAAAAGGATCGGCCGACGCTCATGGCTATAGCCAATGGTTTCCACCACCATGCGCGGACTGGCGGACGCGAGCTCGCGAATATAGGCCACCATCAGGTCATGCCGGATTGGCTGGTCACCGATGTCATGACCAAACACTTCTGCTGGCTTGGCCACAGTCTGGTCATAGTCGGTGCCTTCAATGAGGAAATAGTCCAGCGGTTCGGCGAAAGCGCCTGTCGCCATGAGCACTACCGCGACACTGGCCCCGACACTCCGACTAACCAAACGATTGACGATATTTTTGATCATCCCTGTCCCCTGTAATTGATTTGCTTGCGCGCATCATAGTCGACGCGGCAACTGACATCCAGACTTCCCAGTGCGCAACCGGGAGACCCCCGTCCGGACTTTATAATTCTCTCACACGGTATACATATAGAGCGATGGAAGAGAAAAACACATGTCCGTTATGTGATCGCCCGCTCGGCCAAGCCGTTGAAATGCATCACCTAATCCCGAAAAGTCAGGGCGGCCGGGAAACCATTCCGCTACATCCGATTTGCCACCGCAAGATTCACGCCCTATTTAACGAGAAAGAGCTGGCAAAACGCTTCTCAACCATTGAGGCTCTGCGGCAATCGGAGGAAATCAGCCTGTTCATAGAGTGGCTGAAGGGAAAACCCGCCGATTTTTACCGCAAGACCAAGCCCAAGGGTGGAAAAAGGCGCCGTTAGAGGGTATGTCCCCGCCAGCGAAAAAGAAACTAAGCTGGATGGAAACATGCAACAAGCGCCAATGACGCTCGAAAAATGGGGCAAGTGCGGCAAATATTTCGAGTGGCAGGATCACCATATCTACTACCAGCGTGGCGGTAGCGGCGAGGTGCTGTTGACCCTGCATGGTTTCCCCACCTGCAGTTGGGATTGGGCCTGGGTTTCCAAAGACCTGATCAAGGATTTCCATATGATCGTACCGGACCTGATGGATTATGGCCGGTCGCTCAACAGCCGCAAGAAGACCTGCACCATCATGGACCAGGCAGATATGCTTGAAGCCTTGATGGCGCACAGGGAAGTGAATGAAGCACATATCCTAGCGCACGACGTGGGCGACACCGTAACGCAGGAACTGCTGGCGCGCCAAAACGAGGGCAAGCTCTCCTTCCGGATCAAGAGCGTACTGTTCCTGAATGGTGGCATGCTGCCGCACCTGCACCGTCCCCGCACCGTCCAGACGCTGCTTGCCGGCAAGGCCGGGCCGCTGATCGCGCGCTCTGCATCCAAGAAGAAATTCCTTACTGGTTTTGCAGATGTCTTTGGCCCCAACACCCGGCCAAGCGGCAAGATGCTGGAAGAATTCTGGCCCGCCATGCTCGGCGTGAATGGTCGCGGCGCTTTTGCCCGCCGCATCCGCTACATGCATGAACGGCAGGAGCACGCTGACCGCTGGGTTGGCGCTCTCAAACAAACCATCGCGCCGATGATGCTGATCAACGGCTTGGCTGACCCTGTGTCCGGTGCGCACGCCGCGGACGGTATCGAGCGCGAGATCGGCATGAAAGTTGTGCGCCTACCGGGCATTGGTCATTTCCCGCAGATTGAAGCACCAGAGACCATCGTGGAACTGGTGCATCAGTTCCAGGACTGCATTGTACGGAACGGCTATGTGCAGCCAACGCCACTCAAACACTCAGCTCGGACATCATAATATAAAGATTTCTTTATATTTTAAATGCTGATATAAGCCCGATTCAACGACGCTGAAAATTGCGCGATGGAGAAGGGCATGACAAGCCACACCAAAGATAAAAAGCACCCGCCTACAAGGGCAATCCTTGCCTTCCTGACAATTGTCGCAGGCACAGTGATGGGGCTCGCGGGGATTGATCTGGTGCTGCCGTCGGTGCCTTTCATGCCGGAAATATTCGGCACTACCCAGGCAAATGCGCAGCTTGTGTTGGCAGCCTATGTTGCAGGTTCGACGGTTGGGCTTCTGTTGTTTGGCACCCTTGCCAGCTATTTTGGGCGCAGACGCCTGTTTATCGCATCCCTTGCGGCTTTTGCTCTTGTCTCATTGGCCGCAAGTTTCGCTACCGATATCTGGACACTTAACGCGCTCAGGCTGCTGCAGGGGGCGGCGGCCAGTGGTTCAGCCGTATTGGCTCCCGGCCTGATCCGGGGCCTGTTTTCCGAACTGGGTGCTGTGCGCGCCATCAGCGCTATGGGCAGTATCGAAGCCCTGGTGCCCGGCCTCGCCCCCATCGCCGGCGCCTGGATGCACAAGGCTTACGGCTGGCAGATGTCGTTCAATCTGACAGGCGTCTTGTGCCTGATTATCTGCCTGATCGTCTTTGTCATCCCCTCCCTATTGCCGCATATCGGCCGCAAGATAGGCGACGCCCCCTCAAGCTATATGAAAGTAATCTCGAACCCTACATTCCTGCGCTATGGCCTGAGCCATGCGCTGATCCTAGGCGGCCTGCTGACGTTCGTCTTCTCCGCGCCCGCAGTAATCATCCAGACAATGGACGGCACGATCGACGACTTTATCCTGATGCAGTTCATCGGCGTCAGCTGCTTCATCCTGTCGGCAAACCTTGCAGGTAATTTTGTCAAACGCTGGGGCGTTGAAGCCATCATCACAGCCGGAACCTGGCTGTCCCTTCTGGGGACACTGCTTCTGGCTGTCTATGCCGTTACAGGCAAAAACGATCCGACAGACCTGGCCACGCTCTTCTGGGTATTGAATACAGGCCTTGGCATCCGCGGCGGCGCAGGGTTCGTGCGGGCGCTTTCGGCCAGCCACGGCGATGATGAGCGCGCCTCTGCCATCATCATCCTGGCGACCACCGGGATCGCGGCACTTGGCACAGCCATAGTCGCCCCCTTTATCCTCAAGGGACTGATGGCACTGACCATCACCGTGGTTGCCATAATTTTCCCTGCGGTTATTCTCATTCTCGCCATCAAGCCGCTTGAAGATGAAGGCGAACAAGAGATCCTAGAGCCCGGTCAGGAGTAACCCCCATGTCCCGCATTGCCTATGTAAATGGTGCCTATGTGCCCATGTCGGAAGCCTATGTTCATATTGACGACCGCGGCTACCAGTTTGCCGACGGTGTTTATGAGGGCGTATCCATCAGGCATGGTAAATTGATCGACCTCGAGCCTCACCTCGACCGGCTATGGCGATCGCTGGGAGAACTTCAGATGATGGCCCCGATGGACCGTGGGCCCATGCGGTTTGTACTTAAGGAAGTAGTGCGCCGGAACCGCATCAAGGATGGATTCCTCTATCTCCAGATCACACGCGGCGTTGCCCCAAGGGACCATCCGTTCCCAGCGCAGACGCCCTGGCCCGCAATGGTGGTTACAGCCAAACGGCTGAACTTCGACGCGATTACCGAGCGCGCGCTGAAAGAGGGCGTCGCGGCATCAAGTCAGCCGGACATCCGCTGGGGCCGGTGCGATGTGAAATCCACATCACTTCTGCCGAATATCCTGGCCAAGCAGGCCGCGCGCGAGGCAGGCGCGTTTGAGGCTGTCATGTATGACCAGGCTGGCCATGTGACTGAGGGCAGCAGCACCAATATCTGGATGGTAACGAAAGACGGCACGCTGGTAACACGGTCAACGGCTGACAACATCCTGCCCGGCGTTACACGGGCAAGCGTGATGAAGGTGGCCAAAGACCTGCAGATGAAAGTGGAAGAGCGCGCCTTCACGCTGGAGGAAGCACTGGGCGCCGCTGAGATGTTCCTCACATCCAGCACCAGCTGCGCCATGCCGATCATCACGCTTGACGGGCAAAAGATTGGCGACGGCACCCCGGGCCCCGTCGCCAAACGGTTGGTTGAAGCCTACAAGGCCTTCATGGGCACCTAATCAGCAGCGGCCTCGCCTGCGCCAAAGCCCATGCCCTTGCCCCACATGAAGGACATCAGCGCGCCGACAATGGCACCAAACACCAGATGCATGATATCAAGCGGCAAGCGTGTCTCCTGCGGGAAATCCTTCAGCATGGTGTACCAAATGTTGTCAGTTGCCAGCAGGTAAAGCCCCACCATGAACCCGAACATGGCACCAGCCTTCAGGTCTGCACTGCCGACAGCCTTGCCGAACAGCCACACGAAGGCGATTGTCTGCACAAGGTGATAGCCCATTATTGGTACCACTGTTTCTTCTTGTGGCTTCAAAGCCATCATGCTGGCTTCAAAGGCATCCGCAAACATCATCGGCCCTACTGTGTAGAGAATGCCAAAGGCAATAAACGCAACAACTATATTCAGGATAAATTTTCCAACATTCATCGGTCCCTCCCCTAACTGTTGGATGATCTATCCCCTTCTGTCGTTACTCAGCACCCTTTTTTTGCTTATCCCCAAAAGTCTCCAGGCCATCCTTGTGAACGGTATGGCCTTCATCGTGCCGCAAGTGTACCACACGTTGCGGGAACGGAAATTCAATGTCATTCTCGTGGAACAGGTCCCAAATGTGCAGCATCACATCGCTGGCGATGTTGGAAACGCCATGCTGCGGGTCCTCTATCCACATCCGTAGCTCAAGATCCACGCCATCAGCGCCAAACCCCTTGATCAAGGTCCTGGGCGCCGGGTTATTCAGAACGCGCTGTTCCCTGCCGGCGGCCTCCACCATCAGGTCCATCGCCTTCCTGATATCGCTGTCATAGGATACCTGCACAGGCACACGGCGGCGCACGAGACGGTGGCTATGCGACCAGTTGATCACCGGCTGGGTAATCATGTCCTCATTCGGAATCAGGAATTCTGTACCGTCACGCGTGATGACACTGGTGTAGCGCGCAGCAAGGCGGTTGATGGTGCCGTAGGTGCCTTGCGTCTCAATCACATCGCCAGGCTTGATGGAGCGATCCATCAACAGGATGATGCCGGAGATAAAGTTACCTACAACCTTCTGCAGACCGAAACCGATACCCACACCAAGCGCACCACCGAAGACTGCTAGAGCCGTCAGATCAATACCCGTGGCATTCAGGGAAACCAGGAAAGCAAGAGATACCAGGATGATCTTGCCTGACTTGGTCATCAGCACGCGTGCGCTGGGCGGCACGCTGGATAGCCCCCTGACCTGCTTCTCGAGCAGTGCTGACAGTGCAAGAGCTACCCACAAGACAACCGCAAAGGTGAAGACGCCCTGGATGATATCGAGAACGCTGATAGATGCTTCCCCGAGCGGCAGATGGGCATCGTCCAGCACAATCACAATCGGGCTGAGAAGCCCAACTATGTTTAGTGCCGCAACAGACCAGGCAATGCCAGCAACCAGGCGCGCCAATTCCCGGTTCTGAATCAGGCTGACTGCCAGGCGGATCACCAGCCACGCAGAAAACAGGCTTGTCGCTATAGACAGGAGATAGGGCGATGCCACCCAAGGGCTCATGACCAGGATCGCCGTCCACAAGAGCATGATCGCCAGCGCTGTCGACAGGATCGGCTGTAGCCGGGCTTCGATCTTCAGCATCCATTTGTGCTCGCCGAAGGCCTTCATCAATCCGCCATGGATGCGGCTCGAGGCAAAGCGCGACAGCAGGACCGAAAAAATTATGATGGCAAGCTCAAGGAGGCGGACAGGCTCGAGCACATTGGCCTTTGCCCACACCCAGCTTTCGCTCAACAATGCGATAATCTGTGCCTTGAGTTCTTCTCCCATGACAGGAGTTTAACGCCTTGTTTTAAAAAAGTCTCTAAGCAATTGAGCGCTTTCCCGCTCAAGAATTCCACCATAAATCTCGGGCCTATGGTGAGTTGTCTTCTGGCTGAAAATCCGCGCCCCCACCGTTATGCCGCCGCCCTTCTCATCGTCAGCACCATAATAAAGCCTGCGGATGCGCGCGAAGGCGATGGCCTGGGCGCACATGGCGCAGGGCTCGAGCGTGACATAAAGATCGCAGCCCTCCAGCCGTTCCGACCCAAGAAGCTTCGCTGCCTGCCGGATCGCGATCAGTTCCGCATGGCCGGTGGGGTCCTTGGCCCCCACCACATCATTGCCCGCGGCTGCGAGGACGAGGCCGTTCGGCCCCACCACGACAGCACCGATGGGAACCTCACCACGGTCGGCAGCCTTCCGGGCTTCGTCAAGCGCCCGGTGCATATGCGGGAATGTATCAATCATGCCCATTCTTTAGCGCGATTGATCGACCTCGCCAACACAAGCTTTGCCCGCCTGCTTCTCAAATTGACCACCTTCCCATTCAAAAGATGGCATGCCAGCTTCGCTATACTCGACCTTGAGCTTGCTTGGTTCGCCGTACGCGCGCTCCATAATGCGGGCAACACCGTCAGGCCCAGAGATGACTTCCGCGCTGAAACGGCCAATTTTGAAGGTCAGTTTACCGTCAGCCTCACACAAGCTGGCCTCACCATAGGCATCAGACGAATAGAGGCCGATCAGATCCTGCCGAAGCTTTGCAGCGCCTGCCATTGTGGCGCCCCGGAGGGCCTGCTCGCGAATACGGCCACGAAAATTGGCATACCCCAACTGGCTTTCGACCCGGCCCGCGAGGCGTTCTATTGCCTTGTCGTCCGCGCCTTCAAGCCCAAGGGCATAATCAAGCCCCTGCTGCACGGCGTTCCAGCCAAATGTCCAGCCGAAGGCACGTGCCCCGTTGATGGAAGAGACGACAAGGTCGTCATCCGGCAGATACAACATAAAGATCATCATGCCGTCATAGGTCCCGCCGTGGTAGAGCACACGGTGACCAGCATAATCACAGGTTTGCCAGCCCAGCGCATATCCCGTGCACGTCATGTCGGCATACTTCTTGGGCTTCTCACGTTTTACATACGGCGTTTGTGCGACTTCATATATGGCGTCCGCAAACACCTTGCGCGTCACATTGGCCTGAAGCCAGCGCACTGCGTCCCCGGTGGAAACAAACAGGCCGCCTGCCGGATGCATCAGGTCGTCAGCTTTGGCTTTTGCCGGTGTCCAGCCCTCCTTGGCATTGGGATCATAGTGGTTCCCGAGCGCGATCTTATCTGATGAAATTTCACTTGGCTTTGTGGAGGCGCTTGCCAAACCAAGCGGCTGGAAAATATCGCTTGCCAGCCAGTCATGCCAACTGCGACCGGTTTTTTGCTCCAGAACCGCCGCATAGATCAGATACCCAAGATTGTCGTAGGAAAACCCCGGCTCTATGGAAACGCTGCTGCCTTCAAGGATGGCCTCATAATCCGCAAGGCTCGTGCCGCCCACATAGGCAGTGCGCACCACAAGCGGGTCGTTCTCAAATCCAAAATTGTGGGTCAGCAGGTCGCGCATCGTGATGCCCGCTGCATCGATGGGCGCGGGCAGCTCAAGGCTCGGCCATTCATCAGCAAGCGTGGCATCAAGGGATAGCACGCCTTCCGCGTCCAGCCTGGCGGCCAGGAGACCGACAAAGCTTTTGGTGACAGAGGCAATATAAAGCGGGGAATCCAGCTCAAGCGGGGAATCCTGGCCAAGAATACGTGGCCCCTTCAGTCGGCTGTATAGCAGTTTATCACCATTTGCGATTGCCAAGCTGTAGCTGGGCGGCGCCAGCGGGCTTGCCTCAGCCTCCGCCAGAAAGGCGTCAAGCTTGCTATTGTACGGGGCAGCATCCTGATCGGCGGACGCAGAAATGGAAAGACTGAGGGCCGCAATGCAGCAGCCCAGCTTTTGGGATATTTTCATTTTTCACTCGCTATCGTTTTTATTTCGGCCCTTATGGGCTCTCTCGCTATCTATGTAGCAGTGGCTTTCTACTACATTAGTCGTAGAAGTCAAGTCGATTGCCTGAGCGCATGAAGACGAATATCTTGCAAGCAGCCTTGGCTGCGCCTATGGTCCGCGCAACAGAAAGCGGTTGATAATGAGCGACGAAAATAAAACAGAAGAGACTGCCCCAGACATGCCTGCTGAACGCATCGCCAAAGTACTGGCGCGCGCTGGCGTTGGCTCGCGCCGCGACGTGGAACGCATGATCGGTGAAGGCCGCGTCTGGCTGGACGGCAAGAAGCTGGAAACCCCGGCCGTATTGGTCTCCAGCCTCAAAGGCATCACGGTTGACGGCGAACCTATCGGCGACGTGCGCGAAACCAAGCTTTGGCGCATGCACAAGCGCCGCGGCACGCTGACCACCCACAAGGACCCGCAAGGCCGACAGACAGTGTTCGACAACCTGCCGAACCACGTTGGCCGGGTGATCGCCATCGGCCGACTGGACATGAACACAGAGGGCCTGTTGTTGCTCACCAACGATGGCGAACTTGCCCGCTGGATGGAGCTGCCGTCCACGGCACTGGTGCGCCGCTACCGGGTGCGCGCCTATGGCCGCGTAGACGAAAAGGCATTAGCGAGCCTCAAGGACGGTGTCACCATAGACGGCGTCCATTATGGCGCGGTTGAGGCCAAGCTGGAGCGTCAGGCTGGCGCCAACGCCTGGATCACTGTAGCCATTCGTGAAGGTAAGAACCGCGAGGTCCGGCGCGTGATGGAACATCTGGGGCTCGAGGTTAACCGCCTGATCCGCACCCATTATGGTCCCTTTGCCCTTGGCAACCTACCACTTGAAGGGGTCGCAGCGGTTCCCGACAAACAGCTACGCGATGCCTTGTCAGGCTTCTTCGCCGAAGCGACAGGTAGCGTAGCGGCGCCCATCAAGAAACATGACCCCAGCAAATGGGCCAAGGCAAAGAAAGACGACAAGCCGAAGCCCGGCGCCAAGCGCCGCCGCAAGAGCCGCATTGCAGATGCCGATGCTCCCAAGCCTGGCATGCGCAAACCGCGCACCAAAGCAGACGGCAAGCCTCAGGGGAAAGACAAAGGAATGCCAACTGGACGGCCAACCGGCAAGCCTGAAGCACGCGGCAAAGGCCCTGCACCGAAGGGACGTCCGAACCGAGAGCCTAAGAAATGACACGCATCGTCGCCGGGCAGTTTCGCGGACGGCGGCTTGAAGTGCCAAAAGGGCGCGACGTGCGCCCCACCACGGACCGTATGCGCGAGCGCCTGTTTTCCATGCTGATGCATGCCCGGTATCCGGATATGACCGGCGCTGTGGTGGCGGACATTTTCGCGGGAACCGGCGCGCTTGGGCTTGAGGCGCTATCGAGAGGTGCCGACAAGGTCACTTTCGTCGAACAAGCCCGCCCTTCAATCGCCTGCATCAACGCCAACATCGCAACGCTTGGCGTGGCCCCAAAAACCACCGTCCTGTCCAAAGATGCAACGAGGTTGCCCACTGCGACAGAGCCCTGCGATTTCATTTTTATGGACCCACCATACAGGAAAGGGCTCGTCCGCCCAACACTCGACGCTATCCTGGCGCAAGGCTGGCTGGCAGCAGACGGCGTGATTGTGTGCGAACAGGCTTCCGACGAGCCACTTGATATTCCGGACAAGCTTGAGGTCATAGATGACCGCAGCCAGGGCCAGCAACGGATTTTGTTCTTGCTCAGAAAATAGCACTTCCGGCGACTTTTGCACGAAGGACACCCCGTCAGACACACGTAACAGTCATGGCAGGCGGCCGGAGGCCAACACCATGTCCACTCGACCGCCTGTTTGCCAAGGTTGCCTTTACCCTGTCGTGTCCGAAATTGTAATGGCATGCCGAGGCAACACATTCTCCGGCGCATCTGCCCTGCGCCCCCCATCCAGGGTGGATGCGCCAACCTCCTTTGCACCAGACGACCCCGACCGCCCGATGAAACAAACCAGAATGCGGGCCTCTCACACCCACGACTCCAACTTTTTTCCACAAAAGTTCTTTTTTCGGGAGGGATGGCGACCAGCGAATTGTCTTATCCGCATAAACCTATTTTTGCTACCTAACCAACAATAGCAACTAACGTATAATAAAATATACTTTGGTGCTAATGTCGACACTAAACTAAACCAATTAAATAAACGCTAAATATAATCTAAATATTGATGTGATTTTTTTACTACGTATTTGAAATTTAAGAACTTTTTATTAAGTAAAAAAGCTTCATTTCATTTGAAACCAATCGAACAAGAGGGTCTTTTCTCCTGTATGTCGCGCCGCCCGCAAGAGCGGCGGACACAGAACATAGTTCTGCCATTTCACAGAGGAGGAAAACTCATGGCAAACACATTTGGCCCGGATCGCCTTAAGGGGGCGCGATCCAAATTTCTCGGCGGCACCGCCACAGCGCTAGCGCTGATGGCAATGGGTGCAAGCACTGCCTATGCGCAGGACGCTGACGCCGACACGGACGACATCAACCTTGAAGAAATCGTGGTAACGGGTTCCCTTATTAAAAACCCAAACCTGACACGCTCAGCACCGGTATCGGTGGTTTCTACAGACGAAATGGACTACCAGCAGGCTGGCGTTGCTGAGGAACTTCTCCGTGAAATTCCTGGCATGGTTCCTTCGATTGGTGCCCAGGTAAACAACGGTAACGGCGGTTTCTCATACGTGAACCTGCGCGGTATCGGCTCCAACCGGAACGTTGTACTTCTTGACGGTCGTCGGATGTCACCATCCGAACTTCAAGGCCGTACTGACCTGAACAACATCCCACTCGCAATCGTTGACCGCGTTGACGTTCTGACTGGTGGCGCAAGCACGACATATGGTGCTGACGCCGTTGGCGGTGTTACCAACTTCATCACCAAAAAGAACTTCACCGGCGTGGAAGCCAATGTTGCATACGGCACCACTGAAAAAGGCGATGGCGACACGAAGCGCTACGAAATTACTGTTGGTGCTGACCTGGATGACGGTCGCGGCAACGCAGTGCTGAGCATCGGTTACCAGAAGTCTGACGCTGTATTCCAGGGCGACCGTGACTTCTCCGAAGACACGCTCTTCTATTGGGATGGTACTGCAGGCGGTTCCGGCCTTGGCCCCTTCAACACCCGCTTCGGTAACGTAAACCCAACAGGCGCAGACAATGCCAACCTGCCACTGGGCGGCGTTCAGGATGACCGCACATTCGCTGCGGCCTTCACTCCATTCAACTACGCACCGTTCAACGTGTTCCAGACGCCATTTGATCGTTACAATATCTATGCGTCCGCAAACTATGAAATCGCTGACGGCGTTGAGGTTTACACTCGGGCAATCTTCTCGAAACAAACTGTAAGCACATTGATTGCACCATCCGGCGCATTTGGTGATTCGGTTGTTGTATCCCTGAACCATCCATATCTGTCCGACGCTCAGCGTAACGCATTCTGTGCGTTCGATACTGACCCGACAGCAGGCGTCTATACGCCACTTTACACTCAGGCAGAGTGTGACGCAGCAGGTGCCGCTGTTGATGCGACTGACCCGAACTACCGCACCGTGAACACTCAGCTTCGCCGTCGTAACGTAGAGGGTGGCCCACGGATCAGCGACTTCAACTCTACTTACTTCGACTACCAGGCTGGTATCCGCGGTGAGCTGGGCGACACTATGAACTGGGATGTTTACGCATCCTATGGCCAAGGTGACCAGACGCAGGTTCAAAAAGGCTACTGGATGAAGTCCCGCTTCCGCCAGGCGCTGCTTGCAGGCCCGAACGGCTGTAACGACTCATCAAACGGTTGTGTACCAGCTGACTACTTCGGCCCAACAGGTTCGATCACTGAAGAAATGAATGCCTTCCTGGCTGGCGGTGAAAGTAACATCACTACCAAGTTCGACATGGGTCAGGTTGTCGGCTCCCTGTCTGGTGAGCTCGACTTCACAACGCCATGGGCTTCCGATGGCCTGAACTTCGCTGTTGGTGGCGAGTGGCGTACTTACTCCGCATCCATCGAATCCGATCTGCTGTCGCAGTCGGGCGACCTTGGTGGTGCAGGCGGTGCCCAGCCAAACACCTACGGCGGTTACAGCGTTTATGAAGCCGTGGCTGAGGTTCTTATGCCAATCGTGCAGGACGCCGATTTTGCCAAGGAACTTACTTTTGAAGCCGGCATTCGTTATTCCAACTATACTGTGGATGACGAGACCAGCCCAAAGTATGACACGACGACCTGGAAACTGGGTCTGAGCTGGACGCCGATTGATGACGTAACCGTCCGCGGTACGTTCTCACGCGCTGTTCGTGCACCAAACATCACTGAGCTGTTTGCTCCGCAGAACACTGGTCTGACCAACCTGCAAAGTGATCCATGTGCAAGCGTGAACGACCAGGGCGTAAACAGCGGCAATGTTCCAACTGGCGCACTGCGCGATGTTTGTATCGCTCAGGGTGCTCCAGCAGGTGCGATTGGCTTCATTCCACAGCCAGCAGCTGGTCAAGCTAACGGTACCTTTGGTGGTAACCTCAACCTGCAGCCAGAGAAATCTGACAGCTGGACGATCGGTATTATTCTGCAGCCTGCAGCCATTCCAGGCCTTACGGTTACTGCGGATTACTACAACATCAAGGTTGACGGCGCGATCAACGCACCAGCACCAAACGACGTGATTGATGCTTGCTTCAACAACCCAAGCACTGACAACCCAGCTTGTTCGCAAATCGGTCGTTCGCCGATTGATGGTGGTCTTTCTGGTGACAGCGCTGTTGTTTCCGGTCTGAACCTCTTCACGTCGAACAACGGTAACATCGCGACAGACGGTATTGACTTCTCCGTATCTTACGGTATGGCGATCACTGACGATATCGACTGGGATTCCCGCGTATCTGGTAACTGGACCAACAGCTCCACGTTCCAGGCTGTAACCGGCGTATCGCTCGACCGTGAGTGTGTAGGCCTCTACAGCGCGAACTGTGCTTCGATCCAGCCTGAGTTCAGCTTCAACTGGCGGAACACGTTGTCGTTCGACAAGTTTGATGTGTCCCTGAACTGGCGCCACATCAGCAGCAACAAGTATGAGTTCTACGACGACCCAACCGACCCAACGTTCACAGGTGTTCCTGAGGGCCTGACGAAAGAATCTACTTTCGGCAAGACACCAGCCTACAACCTGTTCGATATGTCGGTACGCTACCGCGTTCTGGAAAACGTGACCCTCACCGGCACGGTTTCCAACCTGTTCGATAAAGAACCACCACTGACTGGTTCCTTCATCGGCTCAACAGGCTTCAACAGCGGTAACACATATCCGTCCACGTTCGACGCCCTGGGTCGCCGCTTCAGCATCCAGGCACGCATCACCTTCTAAGGTTGATGTGACATAGCAAAAAAGGAAGGCGGGCTTTTGGCCCGCCTTTTTCTTTGGGGATCAATAAAGGGGGTCAAATAAGAGGCGCATGCAAAGCCAGGGGTACACCGGCGTTTTTCGCCACAGCCTCAGCCCAGGCATGAACCTTGTCTATCTCATCGGCATAAAGCCTCTCGCCCTCCCGACGGGCCGCATCGCGGGCGTCGGCATCAAAGGCCTGATCGTTTTTGGAGTGCTGCCTGAACACAGGCCCATCAACAAGCGCTTCAAGCTCGTCATCCGCCATGGATAGGCCAAAGTGTCGAAGCAAAGCCGCCATCATCTCCCCCGGCGCGCCCATCAGCTTTGTGCTGTCGAGTGTCCGGATTCTTGACGGACCAAACTTCTGCACAATCTGGGCAAACATGGCGTGCTGTGCCAGCCACCCGACAGCAGCAGCCTGCAGGTCGGTAAGCTGGAGGTAGTCTTCGCCCTGAAACCCGAGGTCTATCAGCCCCTCGCGCATCTGCTTGACCATTAATTCGCGAACCCATAGGCGTCCAAACATACCCTTGCGAGCGATCGAGCCCAGGAAATCCCGAAGGGGCGCATACAGGAATACGGCGTTTGAATCAGGCTTAACGTACAGCATCAGTCCGGCAAGGCCGTTCACCAAATTGGACGGCTTCACAACAACGGCTTCACCATCAGCGAAGGGGCGCGCCAGAACTGACAGCACGCCCGACATCACGCTCGCCAGCTCCTGTGGCTTTGCCCCGCGCATCCTCCATCCCGACAAATCATTGAGTATCTGCGGTTCCTTCAGCCCCATAGAAACGCCCGGAAGGTCGAAAGCGCGCGCCAGCAATGTGGAACAGCAATAGGCCGAATGAAAAATAAAATGGAGGGGAGCGCTATCGCCTGCTTGGGCTGCCACCCCCAGACCGGTCGCCCTCGGGTTTGCCGCATCCTTCAGATACTCGTCCGTCAGGAACACAGCCTCCCGGTGATCATCGCGGGAGGCGCGAATAAAATGCACATGCCCGCGCGCCGGGTCATACCGGTGCGGCCACCAATTGGGATCTACTACCATGGAATCCGTCAAGTTTCACTGCTCCTGAGTTTCTCCGCAATCTAGCGCAGCAAGCCTAAGCCGTCACCGGGTAAAACCCTTTTTAATCTTAGGTTTAGACCAACTGAGCGCACACGCCCGACATCTGCCAATGCTTGTACAACTCACGCATAACAACTTTTGCGCAAATAATTTGCACCAAAATACAATCTATAAGACATTTTCATTTGCCGCCCAGAACGCAGGCGTGCGGCAGAGGGCGGACACGAATTTCGGCAACATTTTCTGATGGCCGACATCATGCAAGGTCCAGCAACAAGGAAAACTCGATGAACACCACACCAAAGTACCGTCACTACATGCGCTTAAGTGCCTTCACGCTTGGGATTGCATCTCTTGCCCTCTCCAGCGCTGCCGGGGCCAGCTGCAATATGGAGTCTTACACAGGATCGGTTTGCCTGACTGCGGCCAGCTATTGCCCCAGAGGTACTTTGGAAGCCGACGGCCAAATACTGCCAATCAAGGAAAATATGACGCTCTATTCCCTGCTTGGAAATACCTATGGCGGCGATGGTGTCCGCACTTTCCGACTGCCAGACCTGCGCGGCAGGACACCCGTAGGCGTTGGGCAAGCCCCGGGCCTGACAAACATTACTCTTGGCGAACAGCGGGGCGCAGAAAGCGTGTACCAAACCGTTGACCAAATGCCACCGCATACCCATCAGGCTCTCTTTACGCCAAACCCAAGTGAGCCAGTCAAAGTCGAAGTCGCTGCGCAAGACGCCACCGCCCATAAAGTGACAGACAAGAACATGCTTGCCGAGCCAAACACCGGCCTGCAGCCTGGCGACGACGTAAATCTGTTTTCTGGCCCAGGCAATACGACCATCCCACTGGCCGGCGTTTCCGGGGGCACCAACACCGGCGGGACAGTGAGGGTTTCGAGCACAGGAAGCGGGCAATCAATCAATGTCGTGAGCCCACAACTTGGCCTTCGGTACTGTATCGTCACGGGTGGCATATACCCCGTGCGCCCGGACTAAAATCACGATACAGAGAAATGCGTTCTGGCCGGACCCATTCGTCCGGCCAAACAACCATTTGCGTTTCGCGCAAAAAACCGCAAACTATCCATAGGGTTGCGGACACCGCAGCTCGCATAAGGATTTAGGCGGATATGCGGGAAAAGGAACTCAGACTGGCGCTTGTATGTTATGGCGGGGCATCGCTCGCCATCTATATGAACGGCATCTCAAGCGAGGTCCTGAAACTTGTGCGCGCCTCAAAAGCCTATCACGGCGTATCCGACCGGATCGAACGTGCTGCGACCACCTTTGACAAAGCAGCGCCGAAACGCCCTTACCGTACCGACACGGAAAGCCTCTATTTTGAGCTGTTCCAGGCCATCGGGCGCAAACTTGAACTTCGGGTGATTGTGGATGTTGTCTCAGGTGCATCAGCCGGAGGCATCAACGGCATCTTCCTGGCCCGAGCCTTGGCGCACGACCTGGATTTCGATCCCCTACGAACCATGTGGCTCAACCTGGCAGACATTGAAGAACTGATGGAAGAAGACACCATCGCCGACCGCACCAGCAAACTGTGGTTTTACCCCTTCATCTGGCTTTTCGGCGGCAAGGCGTTTGGGGACCATGCGCCTGACCAGGAAACAAAGCGCAAGCTCTTCCGTTTTGTTCGCTCCCGCTGGTTCCAGCCGCCTTTTTCCGGCACCCATATGCTGACATGGATGCTGAACGCCTGCGAAAATATGGGCCAGGTAGATAGTGGCCACACACTGATGCCGCCAGGTCACAAGCTGGACCTGTTCGTCAGCCTGACCAACTTTTTCGGCCAGCCGCGGCGCATCAAGCTTCATGACCCCAAGGAAGTGCTTGAGCACCAGCACGGTGTCACGCTTAATTTCGGCTTCCGCCAGGCCGCCACCGGCGCCATGGTAAGTGACTTTGGCGACGACAACATCCCCGGCCTTGGTTTTGCCGCAAGGGCGACATCCAGCTTCCCGGGCGCCTTCCCCCCGCTCAGGTTCAAGGACCTGGAAGAACGCCTGAAGGCAAGGCGGCAACCATGGCCTGGCCGTGATGCCTTCATGACCAAGAACTTCCCCGCGCTCGTGAGCGATATGGACACCCTTTATGACATGTCCTTCATTGATGGCGGTGTCACCAACAACAAACCATTTGGCGCAGCGATCGGGGCGGTGTATGAGCGCCCGGCTCACCGCGAGGTAGACCGCCGCATCATCTATGTCGACCCCCTGCCGGACGACCCGCAAAGCCTGCTTGAGGGTCAGCGCCACAAGGAATTGCCCGGTTTCTTCCGCACGATCCTGTCTGCTCTTGCTGAAATCCCGCGCCGTGAGCCGATATATGAGGACCTGCGCGCCATCGACAAGCAGAATAAAAACGCCCGCCGGTTCGAGGCCACGCTGCAATCGGCAGAAGCACAGGTCAACCGCCTAGTTGACAAGGTGCTGAACCTGGACCAGGAGCGCAAGGTGGACACCGCCATGCTTGCCAGCTGGCGTGAGCGCGCGCACGAAGAAGCGCACAAGCACACAGGCTTCAGCTATTCAAGCTATATGCAGTCAAAGACCGTTCGCATGTTCGAGCGGCTCGCGCAGCTGATGGTGGAAGGTGCGGCACTTCGCGGCGTGAAGTTATCAGAATCCGACATGTTTGAGGCCCTGCGGCAGTGGGCCGAACGCAAAGGCATGTTGTGCCCCGAAGGCGGCGTCGTGGATATCGTGCCTGAACAAGGTCAGCAGCACCATGTGCGGCGTTTGCGTGAACTGGATGTAGACTACCGCATCCGGCGCTTGCGCTTTGTGATCATGAAGCTGAACCGTTTCATGCAGCAAGACAACCAGAGCCACCTGGTGGAACCGGTCAAGAAAATCAAGCGCCAGATCTATACCATGCTGGAAAGCTACCGTACCCGCTGGGCACCCGAGCATTTTGACGAGGCCATCTTCGAGCGTCTGGTCACACAACCAGTTGATGACATGGCCATCACAGCCTTTCTTGATTCCGTCGCCAAGGCGATGGAACTTGAAGACCTGGACTATGAGCAGGACGAAACTTTCGCGCTGGCGCTTTCCGTACTGCCACAGAATGCGCTTCGCCTGACGCTGTTCCGCGCCTATGTGGGGTATGCCTTCTATGACGTGCTTATGCTGCCCATGAGCCAAGGCGCCGACCTGCTGGAGGTGGATGAAATCCGTGTCGCGCGCATCAGCCCGCTGGACTGTGAAAACATGCAGGAAACCCACGACCAGCAACCGCTTCTGGGCACGCAGCTCTATAACTTTGGCGCCTTCTTCAGCCGCAAGGCGCGCGAAAATGACTATATCTGGGGCCGCCTCCATGCTGCCAGCAGGCTGGTCGACTTTATGCTGGATGCCGCAGGCGACGACCCGTTACCGGCGGACTATGACCTTGAAGGCTTCAAGAAGCGGCTGTTCTTGACGATCCTAGAGACCGAAGAAGCCCACATGGAAGAAAGCAAAGCCCTGATCAAGGGTCTGAAAGCACGCTTCAGTGCCTGACCTTCCTTGCCGAAACCTTGCCCAATGACATCACCCGAAAGCACAACCTGAAAAAGCATATATTTATTTAATGCCCTTTTTGGTTGTTCCGCTTCACCCTACAATCGCTTTGCAGTACCGCATTTGGGGGCGGCACTGCCCCCTGTCTTGAGTTGCATATATGGGCGCGCACGCTGCCCTCCCTCCCCCTGCACGGAGACCAACAATGACACTTAAGATCACCCACCTAGCCGTATGCGCTGTCATCGGCACCGCCGCCAGCCTTTTCACCACTGACAAGGCCCAGGCAGGCTGCAAGCCAGAGTATTCCTACATTGGCGACATCTGCATGACCGGCGCGAGTTATTGTCCTGTCGGCACTGCTCAGGCCAGGGGGCAGCTGATTGAAATTACCGCAAACCCGGAACTTTATGCCGTATATGGCAACAGTTATGGCGGGGACGGCGTGAAGACATTTGCCCTGCCAAATCTTGCCATGCGTTCCCCTGTTGGGGTTGGCGAATTTGTCCCCACACCATATGGAGGGGGGAGCCTACGGAACCCGTGTCGGAGTCAACCTTGGGCGCGTGTACGTCAATCAAAATGAAAATCAACTAGCGTATCATACGCACACAGCTACGGTCTCATCGGACGCGGCGATGACCGCCCCTCATGCCCATATGGCGCCCGAACCTGACATGCAAACCGAGGCAGAGGAAATGAGCTCTCCGGAGGAAACAACCACCGTGACCATCGCACCCACTGGTTCTGGCTCGGATATGGCCATCGTGGGACCACGCCTGACAGTCAATTACTGCGTCATGTTGGAAGGTGACTTTCCGCCCCGCTTTGAAGACGACGCCGAAAAATCTCCTGAATGATCTTCTGAATATGTTTTGGCCCGGTCAAGTGCTGGCCGGGCCAATCTGCCCCTTCACCGTGGCGTCTCGCCCGCTATGGTGCTATGGGTTGGAAAAGCAATCCACGGGGAGGATACCGGTGAAAAAATCAGCACTCACACTTGCACTTCTGGGCGGGCTGACGCTGACGGCCTGCGACGATGGCGCCAAACATGATACAGCGGACATCTCCCTGCCGCCTGCCCGCGAAGGCGTGGTGACAGACCGGTTCGCCCGTATGGCGCTTGGCTGCATTCACCGGGAATACCCGAACAAGATCAGCCATGTGTTGAATTCCGATGCTGACGTAGGTGCGCCGCGGGACCTGACACCCGCCTTCTATGGCTGCTTCGACTGGCACTCCTCAGTCCATGGCCACTGGCTTCTGGTGCGCCTGATCAAACAGGACCCAGAAGGCCCGTTTGCAGAGATTGCAACAGACGCGCTGGCAGAAAGCTTCACGGCTAAGAACATCGAAGCCGAAGTCGCTTATTATATGGCGGAAGGCCGCAAGGGGTTCGAGCGCCCCTACGGCATCGCCTGGTACCTGCAACTGGTGGCGGAACTGCATGAAAGCAGTGACCCGTTGCACCAGAAATGGCGGGAAACCCTGCGCCCGCTTGAAGACGCGATTGTAGCCAAGATGACTGCATGGCTGCCGAAGCTTGCCTATCCCGTGCGCCTTGGCACCCACAACCAAAGTGCTTTCGCCTTTGGCCTGATGCTGGATTACGCCCGCACGGTGGATGACGGTGCATTTGAGGCGCTGCTTACCGAACGCACGCTGGATTTTTATGAGGACGATACAAGCTGCCCCATCGGCTATGAGCCTTCGGGCGAAGATTTCCTCTCCCCCTGCCTGATGGAGGCTGACCTGATGCGCCGGGTGATGAACCAGGCGGACTTCGCCGTTTGGCTGGGGCGCTTCCTGCCGCGCATCCCCAGAAACGGCAAGGGCGATTGGCTTGAGCCCGCGATTGTGAAAGACGCGACGGACGGCAAGCTGGTGCATCTGGACGGCGTGAACCTTTCCCGCGCCTGGGCGCTGGAAGGCATTGCCTCAGCGCTGCCGCAAGGCGACCCCCGCAAGGCGTCGCTTCTTGCCGCCGCCAGCATCCATAAGGACACCGGCATCAAGGCCGTAAGCGACGAGCATTATGCCGGCAGCCACTGGCTCGCCAGCTTCGCAACCTATCTGGAGACGAAACGGGGGATTAATGAAAATCTATGAAGTTATAGAAAAAAAAGCCTGCCGCGAACGTTTCTCCGCCGTAAAAGCCTTTTGGGAAATATAAACTTGGCACAGGAGGCAATCGATGCTCCTCACCTCTCCTAGAATAGAAACAAGCGAGTGCAATGTACAATGCGCCCATTGCATTGAGGACATTCTTAAGATTGCCTTCTTGGAATTCTGTATGCCGACTATGTTTTATACCATTGTGCCCCTTCCACCAATTTGGCCGCTTTGGTTCATCGTCCAGCCAATTTGACCAAGGAGTTAGCATCAACCCAAATCGGGGAATACTCACCTCCTTAGAGGCAAACTTTGGAAGGAGTTCACTAACAACCTCTCGGTAGGTTTCAATGTTAGGATTTGCGGGAAGCTTTTTTCCCAAAGAACTACAAATTTGCTTCATGGCAGCGTCGACTTCGCCACATGCAGACACTAAAAGTCGGGATAATTCGAGTGAATAGGTCTCGTAGTTGTCCTCGTGGAATTCTATATACCGAGCAATCTGGGCAAGGTCATTTTCTAGCATCAAAAAGTAATTCCAATGCTTCGGCACTTCGGATTGAGGAATGCTCATTCTCCGTCTCCCTATCTTCTCCCGAACAGCTTCTCGATATCGCTGAGCTTCAGCTCCACGTATGTCGGGCGGCCATGGTTGCACTGGCCGGAATGCGGCGTGGCTTCCATCTCGCGCAACAATGCATTCATCTCGTCCACGGTCAGCCTGCGGCCCGCGCGCACGCTGCCGTGGCAGGCCATGGTGCCGCACACCTCTTCAAGGCTTTCCTTTAAGCTCAGCGCTTCATCAAGGTCTGTCAGCTCATCGGCCAGATCGCGCACAAGGCCCGGCACGTCCAGCTTGCCGAGCATCGCGGGCACTTCACGCACCACCACGGCCCCTTCACCGAAAGGCTCGATCACCAACCCCAAAGCTTCAAGCTCATCAATGCGCTTGAGAAGGCGCTCCGCCGGGCCGTCTTCAAGTTCCACCACTTCCGGCAGCAGCAGGCTTTGCCGCGCCACGCCGGTAGCTGCGATCTGTTTTTTCATGCGTTCATAAACCAGCCGTTCGTGGGCCGCGTGCTGGTCAACGATCACGATGCCGTCGGCGGTTTGGCTAACGATATAAGTGGCGTGCACTTGCCCCCGCGCGGTCCCCAGAGGGAAATCTTGGGGGAGGTCCTGCGGCGCAGATTGCGGCACATCCGCCGCCCGCGCGCCATAGGTGGCCTGCTCGTCAATCGGGCGGGCGGAAGGTGCTGCCATATCGCCCGTGCGGTCGAACGCCAGCTGGCTTTCCCGCATCTCGCCATATGACCCGGCGGACGGGCTATACATCTGTTCGGCGACTTCGTTAAATCCAGCAGGCAAGGTTGGGCGCTCGTGCGGGCGACCCATCGGCAGGGAGGAAAGCCCCGTGTGTGGGCGCATGGCACCAAGCGCTGCGCCTGCGACGGTCGTCGACGCCCGGTGCCCGGCTGCAGCGAGCGCGTGCCTGAGCGCGGAGACAATAAGGCCCCGCACAAGGCCAGCGTCCTTGAAACGAACCTCTGCCTTGGCGGGGTGCACATTCACGTCCACAAAGCTTGAGGGTACATCGAGGAACAGCGCCAGAATGGGGTGGCGGTCCCGCGCCAGATAGTCCTGGTACGCGCCGCGTACGGCCCCGTTCAACAGCTTGTCTTTGACCGGCCTGCCATTGACGAAAAGATACTGGTGCTGGGCATTGCCGCGCGAATAGGTTGGCAGGCCCGCAAAACCGGTCAGGCGAAGCTCCTCTCGCTCGGCATCAATCTCAAGCGCGTTTTCACGGAATTCCTTGCCAAGGATCGCGCCCAGCCGCTCCAGCCGTACATCACCCGTGAGGCTTGTCACCTGCGGGGCGCGGAAGGTGGTGCGGTCCCCGTCAGACAGGGTGAAGGCCACATCCGGGTGCGCCATCGCCAGCCGCTTGATCACGTCGCCTGCCTGGGCATATTCCGTGCGCGCCGTTTTCATGAACTTCAGCCGCGCGGGCGTGGAATAAAACAGGTCCCGCACTTCGATGCGGGTGCCTGTGGTGAGCGCCGCGGGCTCCACCGCGTGCTTTTGCCCGCCTTCTACGCGCACGGCCCAGGCCTCATTTGTGCCCCTGGCTTTCGATGTAACGGTGAGCCGAGCTACCGCGCCAATGGACGCCAGCGCCTCGCCCCGGAAACCAAGCGAGGCGATATTGACCAGATCGTCATCCTTCAGCTTGGAAGTTGCGTGGCGCTCCACCGCAAGACTCAGCTCTTCAGCATCCATGCCGCGGCCATCATCCACCACCTGGATAAGCGCCTTGCCGCCATCGCGCATCACAACATCAATGCGGGTAGCGCCAGCGTCGACCGAATTCTCCACCAGTTCCTTGACGGCACTCGCGGGCCGTTCGACCACCTCACCTGCCGCAATGCGGTTGATGGTGCGTTCGCTCAGCAGGTGGATGATGCCTGCCTGTTTCGGAAGATCATGTCTGTTCTGGCTTGTCATGGCGCGACCCTATCAGGGTTTTCTGGGCCATGGAAGAGCCGCCAAGCGCAATTTATCGCCAGCAGCAAAAGGGGCTGAAACTTAGTTTGAAATCAGGAAGGGCGCGGCGCGATAAAGCCTGATCTCTTCCTCGTCACAGTGGCAGTGATGGTGCCTGCCCATGCGCTCAACAAGCTTATCGCGCACACGGTCATAAACCTGTGATTCGAAGATGATACGGTCTTCTTCGCTCATTTTTTCGAGGTCGCTATGGTCGAGGTTCTTTTCGGCCATCAGGTCATGGCGGGCCTGGTCATAAAGGCCAAGATGCCGAACACGCAACATCCAGGCAATGGGATCAAACCCCTCGGCTTTCTGGGCAAAATCGGCCTTCACACGCGCCTTTCCCGCGGCATCAAAAGCCTGCAGATACTCACTGAAGGCTTCTCGGGTGCCTTCTTTGGGTTGAGGCGCGCTTGTGTCCGCTGTGCTGTCAGGCGAAGGAGCCAGGCCTGGAAATGATGGAATTATTTTCATGGGGCCTACTCCGGATCCGGAATTGTAACCACCCTGTACATATTCTGCTTTTTCCGCTCCAGCTCGAGCTCTTCATACGCCCTGACCGCCTGCGCCATGTCTTCCTTGCGCATACTGTTGATAACACGAGCTTCAAAAACGGCGCGCTCGGATGCTTTCATTTCATAGAGGTCATCAACGGTCAGGCCTTCTTCTTCCAGAAGGTCCTTCTTGGCGACCATATAGGCGTCAAGTTCTAGGGCACGCATTGCCCACCCAACCACGCCCAACTCGGCAATACCGTTCCTCTGGTGGGCAATAATGCGCGTCTCACCCGTCCCGTCGAACTGCTCCATGAGAGCGCGAAAATCTCGAACTGTATCCATGACCCCCGTCTTGGTTCCGGTTCTTCCAAAAGATTCAGTATGTTGCGTACTGGCGTCTGTTTTTGCGATGTCCATATCACTTGTCCTCGTAACGCAACCGGCGCGATTCTATAAGCAACGGGCGTGCCAAATGCGCATAGCATTTTGGTTGAGGATGGACGAGGCGTTCAGCCAGGAGAGCAGGCACAAAAAAAGCCGCAGCATCAACGCCTGCGGCTTTCCCATACTCTATAGCGCTAGTTTCAGCTGCCAGAAGACACCCGGCGTACAGACACATTGTCGGTCCGGAACTCACGCTCTTCGGCGTCAAGAATATCCGCCAGCAGGAGAGTTTTCTTCACGACAGCCAGGTCCTTCTGGCCAACATTGGAGCGCACGTCCGGCTCGCTTGGGCCAACGCGGGACAAGAGATCACGCTCAGAGTCAGACTTTGGCTCAGACCGCTTGAATTTCTTACCTGGGAACAGCGCTTCGTAAGCCTGGCCGCTGGCATCAATCGTCTGAGCGTTCGGCTCACCCGGACGTGGCGGCGACAGGTCTGCTTCCGGCGGCACCACAAGCGGCGCACGGCTGACAACTTCAAACTCGTCGGGGCTGTTTTTACCGCCACCGCATGCCGCAAGCGTCAGGGCAGCCGCACCGATAAACAAAACAGACTTGAGGTTCATGAACTCTCTCCTTTGTGGTCGGCCGTACTGTCGCCGACCTTTTGGGCATTTTTAGGGCCTTTCTTGTCTGGCCGCAACCCATCAATAAGCAGAAGCACCACACCAATGGTAATTGCCGCGTCCGCCACATTGAAAACATAGAAGCTGTAGCCCAACGCATGCAGGTGCACAAAGTCCACCACGGCACCATGCAGGAAGCGGTCAATGATGTTGCCAATGGCGCCGCCCAGGATCAACGCGAG
The DNA here is from genome assembly GCF_001550065.1 of Kordiimonas lipolytica. The sequence continues at coordinate 285,032 of NZ_LRUB01000002.1, read as the reverse complement.
CCCCCAGGCTTCCACTTTCTTGGCCGTATCAAACAGCCATTTCGCCACCCACAGGCTGATTAGCCCGGTCAGAACAATGATGCCCCATCTCCCAAGGGATTCGCCAAGCGGGATACCCATTGAAATGCCACGGTTCCAGACCATGGAGAAATTCAGGAAAGGCAGCAGCTCAATACTGCCTTTCTCTGGCAAACGGAGGCCTTCGAGAATCCACCATTTCGAGAGCTGGTCGGCCACAAGCAAACCCGCAGCCGCCAAAAGCCCTTTTCTGAAATATGGCCCCGCCATCAGGGTGATTAGCCCGCAGCCTGGGCATCAAGCCCTGCTACAGCATCCGCACAGCGGTTGCACAGCTCACCGTGGGCGGATACTTCTTCGGACACCACCCAGCAGCGCTCGCATTTGTCACCACTTGCAGCCGCCGTTACCACGGCAACCCCTTTGACATCCTCGAGGGTAAAGGCACCCTCTGGGGCATCTGCCTCAATGATGCGGCCTGAGGAAGTGATCATCAGCTCCCCGAGGTCAAGACCCGCCAGTGCGTCCACATAAGCGTGGTCGGCCACATAAACGGCCACATCCGCCTGCAGACTGGAGCCGATACGTTTCTCACGGCGGTCCAGTTCAAGCGCACCAGTGACCACACGGCGCAAGCGGCGGATCATGGTCCATTTCTCTGCCAGTGCGTCGTTTTTCCAGTCGGCTGGTGTTTCAGGCCACATCTGACGGTGCACGCTCTGGGCGTCATCTCCGAACCTGGACAGCCAGACTTCCTCGGCCGTGAAGGCAAGGATCGGCGCGAACCAGGTAGTAAGACGCATGAAGACTTCATCCAGCACCGTGCGCACAGCGCGGCGACGACTGCTGTTCGCTGCATCGCAGTAAAGCGCGTCTTTGCGGATGTCGAAATAGAAGCTTGAGAGCTCAACGATACAGAACTGATAGAGCGCCTGGAAAATCGGGTTGTAATCGAAATGGTTCGCACGATCCCGGATCAGGGCGTCAATCTCCGCCAGGCGATGCAGCACATACCGCTCAAGTTCTGGCATCTGGGCTGCCGGCAGCCGCTCTTCTTCCGTGAAGCCGTCAAGATTGCCCAGCAGATAGCGCATGGTATTGCGGATCTTCCTGTAGGCATCTACCTGCCCCTGGATGATCTGGTCGCCGATGCGCACATCTTCCATATAGTTCACCGACGTCACCCAAAGACGCAGGATATCTGCACCATATTGCTGGATGATTTTCTGTGGCGCCACGGTGTTACCGAGCGACTTGGACATTTTGCGGCCTTCGCCGTCCATGGTGAAGCCGTGGGTCAGAACATTCTTGTAAGGCGCATGGCCACGCGTACCGCAGCTTTCAAGAAGGCTCGACTGGAACCAACCGCGGTGCTGGTCTGACCCTTCCAAATACAGGTCCGCTGGGCTCTGCAACTCCTCACGCTGTTCGCAGACGAACGCGTGCGTCGAACCACTATCGAACCAAACATCCAGGATATCGTGCACCTGCTCAAAATCTTCGGCGTCATATTTGTCGCCCAGGAACTCCTGCGCTGGTACAGCAACCCATGCATCCGCGCCACCTTCCTTGACGGCGGCAATGATGCGGGCATTGACATCTGCGTCCTGTAGCAGCTCGCCGGTCGCCTTGTTCACGAAGACTGTGATCGGCACGCCCCAGGCCCGCTGGCGCGAGATTACCCAATCAGGCCGGTCCGCAACCATGGCCCTGATGCGGTTCTTGGAAATGGCAGGGTACCAGTTGGTATCTTCAATGCCTTGAAGCGCCTTTGCGCGTAGGTCCGTTTTCTCCATGGAGATGAACCATTGCGGCGTATTGCGGAAAATCAGCGGTGCCTTGGAGCGCCAACTGTGTGGGTAGCTGTGCGTCAGATGGCCTTTCGCCATCAGCGCGCTGGCATCAGTAAGCAGCTCACATACCTTTTCGGCAACCTTATAGACATGCTCGCCTGCCACCAGCGGAACATGCTCATAATAGCACCCGCTTTCGTCGACCGTGTAAGGCACTTCAATACCGAACTTCACATGGGCAACCTGATAGTCGTCGTCACCATGGCCAGGGGCTGTGTGCACGAAACCGGTACCAGCCTCGGTGGTTACATGGTCGCCCGGCAGCATCGGCACATCAAAGTCATAACCCCGGTTGCCGTCTTTGTGACCGCGCCATGGGTGCGCGAGGATAGCGCCCTCAAAGGCGCTGCCCTTCAGGTGGCTGATCACAAGATAGTTCTCAATGCCCGCACGCTTGACGAAATCCAGAAGCAGAGCTTCGGCAACGACAACACGGTCACCTTCCGCCATCAGGGCGCCCTCGCCCACTTCTGTGGCTTCGACCACCACATAGTCGATATCGGGACCATAGCAGACAGCACGGTTTGCCGGGATGGTCCAAGGGGTGGTGGTCCAGATAACAACCCGCGCACCCTCAAGATCCTCGTGTGTCGCTTTAAGGAATGGAAAAGCCACATCGATCTGCACGCTTGTATGGTCGTGGTATTCGACCTCAGCTTCCGCTAGTGCTGTTTTCTCAACTGGCGACCACATCACCGGTTTGGAACCGCGGTAGAGCGCGCCAGAGGTTGAAAACTTCAGAAGTTCTTCAACGATCTGCGCTTCTGCGTCAAAGTCCATCGTCAGGTAGGGCTTTTCCCAGTTGCCGAAGATGCCAAGACGCTTGAACTCTTCGCGCTGCACATCGATCCACTCGTCGGCGAAGGCGCGGCATTCCTTGCGGAACTCAACAGGGTCCACATCGTCCTTGTTTTTCTTTTTCTTGCGGTATTTTTCCTCGATCTTCCATTCGATCGGCAGTCCGTGGCAATCCCAGCCGGGCACATACGGGGCATCCTTGCCCTGCATCTGCTGCGACTTGACGATCACGTCCTTGAGGATCTTGTTCATCGCGTGGCCGATATGGATGTTGCCATTGGCATACGGAGGGCCATCATGCAGCACGAACTTGTCGCGGCCCTTCGCGTCCTCGCGCAGGGTCTTGTAGATGGCATCTTTTTCCCAGCGCTTCAGAAACTCTGGCTCGCGCTGCGGCAGGCCCGCGCGCATGGGGAAATCTGTTTTCGGCAGGAAGACGGTATCGCGATAATCGCGCTTTTCACTATTGTCGGCAGACATGACTGTTTGTCTCGCTCTTGATAAATGGGGCCGCCTTGAAATTGCGTCGCACCCAATTGAATTCTGGAAAATGTGTAAACTTAAAACCCCGGTCGCTAGTCTATTAGCGCCGGGCCAGTAATTCGAATAATGATGCCAGCGCGAGGCCAGCCATATTTACTGTGGGTTTGCATGGCCGCACTTTTATCAATCTTGACCGGAAGTGTCGAGCGGAAAGGCGGTCTTTTAAAGCCCCTTGAAGACCTTTTTCTGGTTGGCAACCGGGAAAACACCTTGCTGCTTCTTCCGGCGCTCGGGCCCGGAATAGCTTCCCCCACCCACACGGCGATCAGGGCCATAATAGCCTGTCACACGAATGAAGGGCTTTGGGTGCGACAGGATATCTTCCAGATTCTTCACCAGGCTTGCCGTGGTGAAAGGCATCACCACCATTTTGTTGACACCTGCATCACGCGCCTGATGGACGCTTTCACGGTCCGGGTCCTTAAGCGCATATATGATGGGCGCAACAGAGATTGGCGCATTCATCATGCGGATAAAACGGCAGAAATCGATGCCGCCTATGTCAGGGAAAGTGTCTTCAATTAGCAGAAGGTTGAACTGTTCCGCTTTCATCTTTTCCATGGCATCGCGATTGTTTTCAGCAACCTGATAGCTTATGGCCCCTTGTTCCTTGAACACAGCCCGCGCACCAATGGCAGCCTGGCCATTGGCCATAGCGATCAGCACTCGAAGATCGGATTTCTCGCCCAGCCTCACGCGCGGCCCTCCCAGACAGACTTATATGTTTGACGTCTTTCGTCATATAAGACGCAGGCAGCTAACTCAAGCGCGGCTTATAATTTTCATTAATGGACTTGCCGGGATCAGCTCTTCACGCCACGGAGAATCTTCATTTGGGTGGCCCGGTCGATTGAAGTCGGCGTTTTCGAGCGACGGTCAACACCACCTGGGGGTGGCACACTCCGGGTCCGGCGATCCGGCCCATTATAGCTGGTGTCCTGGATAATGGGACGCGGATCATTTGCCGCATCCTCCATTGCCTTGATCAGGCTAGCGCCGGAGAATGGCATCACTGCAATCTTGGTGGCTCCGGCATCCCGAGCCGCAATCACCTTTTTCTGGTTCGGCTCATGAATGCCGAAAATAACCGGCGCCACAGCCATCGGGCTGTTGGTCAGGCGGAGGAACCGGCAGAAATCTATGCCCCCCAGGTCAGGGAAATGCTCGTCGATCACCAGCATATTATAGCTATGATCCAGCATCATCTCCACCGCGTCGCGGTTATTGGCGGGCGTAAAGACGCCCACCCGCCGCCTGAGCAGGATATCTTTCAGGCTTGCAGCCGCTTGAGCGTTCCCAAGCGCCATTAAGACATGAAGATTGGCCAGACTGTCTATTGGACCGCTAATCGCGTCACCTCCAAAGTGGTTTCACGACCAGCCTAAGGTGCCATGATTAAAGGTGCGTTAATCACGTTGAACAGCACCACCAAATAGCGCGGGCACCCCGGCGCTAGATGGCATCAATAATGGCCTGTACCACTTCGACCTCTTCTTCAACAAGCAGCAGCTTCTTACCAAGAGGCACCGTGATCTTGGTTTTGCGGTCTAGGTTGTCTGTCACCCAGATTGCAGCATCAACACTACCCACTTCCGTGCCGGTAAAGTTGACGAGCTTGTAATATTTGGCGGGCAGGTTCTGGATCAGTTTCTCCAGAATCTGCTTCTGGCCCGAGGACTCCTGCTGGCGCGTACGGGTATGGGTTGTTTTTTGCGAAAAAGGGCTTCCGATTTCGACATCCAGCGCGGACACGGACGGAATGCTCCAGGTGCGTTCCTTGCCCTGCTGGTCCACCAGAAGATTCCTGTTTGTGTTGGAGGACTGGAAATCCATTTCGTAAGTCCCAAAAGGGCCCTCCCCGTCTCGATCCACAAGCTCGAAGTCCAAGGCAAAGATCACTTCGCTCGTTGACCCGGCATCGATGTAGTTGCCCGTAGGGGTCAAGCTGGTGACCATGCCGAAGCTGTCCAGATATTTGCTGGAATCACCTGAGAAGCTTGTCGCGCCGATATTGATAATGTTGCGCCAGATATCGAGCCCATCGCGAAGCTTGAGAGATAGCGGCGTTTTAAAGATACCAACCTGATAGTCGCTGCCTGTATTGATCCCCACCAGTTCACCCTCAATATCCTCAACTGTTGGGTCAACCAGCTGCTGAATGGGCCTCATACGGCCGCAATCATCGGGCAGATACAGTCGCAGTAACTGGCCGTCATTGTTCGTGCCCTTGAAATAGAAACCCACAATCCGAGTACCGTATTTCTTGTGGCTGGCACCACGGCGGGCCACCGAATAGAAAGTGCCAATCTCAATGATTGTATTGAAGTCGGCAAAAGTCAGCTGGCTTCGCTGCAAGCTCGACGAAGTCAGTCCAATCGACCTGCGACGGCCACCATCGGCCAATCCTTCAACGCCCTGCAAAGGCGCAAGTCCTGACACATCTGTCGAGGCGCGGAAAAAATAATTCAACTGCGTGAATATCAGTTGCTCCGGCTCCCCCCTGTTCAGGAGCTCGGCCCCTTTCAGGTCACCGAAAACATCAATCACCTGGACGTTCGCGACATCGCCCACCGCCTTGATCCGGTTGCTGATCGCCGTATTGACCGCGTTGACAACATTGGTCCGACTTTGGGCAGCTGTTGGTGGGTTGCCCTCTGTCCCTGGGCCGTAGGCTGGTACCGCATCTTCGCCATTGAAGGTGATAATCATTTCCGCTCTCCCTGATCCTGGTCAAGCCGCCAAGAGGGCGGCGCTTTTGAATAGAAACGGAAACAGGAGGCCTCTGTGAACCACAGGCACAAAGAAGCCCGGCCCCTTCCGGCACCAGGCTTCCACTTTTGCATTTGCGGTTTGAACTAGCTTTCTTGCTTTGCCAGCTTGCGGCGGCGCCTGAGAAGGTTGAGGCATTCAACACCCAGGGAATAGGCCATCGCGAAGTAAATGTAACCTTTGGGCACATGGAAGCCGAGCCCTTCCGCCACAAGGAACACACCAATGAGCATGATAAAGCTAAGCGCCAGAATCTTGAGCGTAGGGAAACGCTCGATGAAGCTGGCGATATAGCCGCTTGAGAACATCATCACCAGCATGGCGATGGTCATGGCAGCAATGATGACTGGGATGACTTTTGTCATGCCCACAGCAGTCATTACGGAATCGAAACTAAAAATTATATCGATGAACACCACCTGCGCAATCACTGCAGCCATACCGCCTGTAGCGGCTTTGATCTCTGCCTTATAGTCCCCCGTTACTTCGTCGTGAATACTGTTGGTGCCTTTATAGAGCAGGAATCCACCCCCAAGGAGCATCAGGATATCCTTACCGGAAAACTCCTGGCCAAAGAGCGTCAGCCAGGGTGTCTGCAGGCTGATAATCCAGGCAACACCCAGGAGAAGCAGAATTCGCATCAGGAGCGCCAGTGTCAGGCCAATCATGCGGGCCCGTTTCCTCTGACCTTCCGGCAAATGCCCTACCAGCAACGCAATGAAGACCACATTGTCGATGCCCAGAATGATTTCGAGCGATGTCAGTGTCAGAAAGCTGACCCAAATGTGATAATCAAGTAGAAGTTCCATTGCGTCCCCCGTATGAATTTGTGCGCTTCAAAACCCCTAACGGGCACGGATATGTGGCTCTGGAAAGAGGTTGAGATAGCGATCAAGTGTTGGCGCCTCAAGGCGGTCACGGGCATTTTCGGGCTCTGCCAGGACAATCCTCGCCACACGGCTGTCCCGGTGTATCTGATTCTTGAGCGCCTCAATCCCCTCGAACTTCTGTTCCGGACGCAGGAAAGCGACCAGTTCGACACGCAAATGCTTGCCGTACAAGGTTTCATCGAAGTCAAACATATGCACTTCAAGAAGGACATCACGTTTATCGAAAGTCGGCCGTTTTCCGACATTGGCAACACCGTGGATTACCCGATCATCGCCTTCGATATGCACCCGCACGGCGTAGACGCCCAATTTCGGCTGAAGGCTCTCCCCCAACTCTACATTGGCTGTCGGAAATCCAATGGTACGGCCACGTTGATCGCCCTTCGTTACCCGGCCATTGATCGACCACCAGTGCCCAAGAAGCGCGGCGGCTTTGCGTGCCTCACCGGCCTGCAGCGCCTGCCGAACCAGGGTAGAGCTATAGACTTCTCCGGCATAGCCTTCGAGCCCAACTGTGACAGGCTTGATGACACTGAGGCCAAAGCCTTCCATTTCTCCCATCCAGGCCAGCACATCCGTGCCGCCTCCGCGCCCCTTGCCGAAACGGTAGTCATAGCCCACGAACACATGTTTGGTATCAAGGCCCTTCAGGAGAATTTCAGTAACAAAATCCTGGGCAGGCATGCCGGCCAGAGACTTGTCAAAAGGCAGAACCAGAAGTTGGTCAACGCCAAACTGTTCTAAAAGCTGTGCCCGCTCACGAAATGGGGTCAGGCGAAACGGCGGCGCCTTGGGAGCAAAAAAGCTGACCGGGTGAGGTTCTGTCACCACCACCGTAAGGCCCAGCTTCATCTCACGTGCCAGACGCCCTGCTTCACCGATGACCACCTGGTGCCCCCGGTGGAAGCCGTCGAAATTGCCGAGCGCAACAACATTGCCGCGATGCTCGGCGCCAACCTCATTGATGTGCCTCAGAAGGCGCATGGTGTGAACCATCCTCGTTGCTACCCGACCGCTGTGTTTTCTGGGGCCCGGTTGTTCAGTTGCCGCAATTTAAGCGGCTGGTCGGCTCGGGACATACACCAATGCGTCACCCGTCACCACTGTTTTGTCCCCTACCATACAATTGGTTTTGGAAGACACCCGGTTCTTTTCCAAAGACGTTACTTCCACCGTTGCGACGACAGTGCCCCAATTTTTACAGGTGCAAAGGATTAACGTCACCGGAAACTTCCGAAAACGCCTCAAACATTTCAGCCGTAACGGCTGTTGTGATCGACTCGCTCTGGCCAATGGCTATATCTTCAAAAAAAAGCTGCTGTACCATTTATGCCTCCTTCAGGCATACTGAAGCAGGAATATCGACCTAAATGGCGGAATTCTTTGCATTTTGTCCACCTTTTCTTGGGTATGATAGCTTTGGCGCGCAATAATATGGTTTCAAATGAACGAGTTAGTGTTTGAAACTTACGCAGCGATGGGTTAACCAATTCTTCATGCTATCGGGGCTAGTGTCCTGTTTAGGAATTTAGCGGTGTCACGTTGGCACTGAGGGTGCGTAATCAATAATATTGAGGAATTATCATGGCCGTTGATATGGGTATGCCGATCCTTATCGTCGACGACTACAAGACAATGCTGCGGATTGTCCGCAACCTTTTGAAGCAGCTTGGCTTCAACAATGTGGACGAAGCAACCGACGGTGCTATGGCGCTTGAAAAAGCACGGGCCAAACAATATGGCCTGATCATCTCCGACTGGAACATGGAGCCGATGACCGGTTACGAGTTCCTGAAAGAGGTTCGCGCCGACAACGTAATCAAAAACACACCATTCATTATGGTTACGGCAGAATCCAAGACGGATAACGTGATTGCGGCGAAAAAGGCCGGCGTTAACAACTATATTGTTAAGCCGTTCAACGCTGCGACGCTGAAAACCAAATTGGTAGCGGTGCTCGGAGACTTCTGATGACCAATCCGGCGCTTCCGAAGCAGATCCAACTGCTAGTCGACAGCTTACGGAAGCAAGATACGACGCAACTGTCTTTGACCGATGTCGCATCGGTAACCGAAGTGCTGATCGGAACAATGTCGGTTTTCTTCAAATCAATCGATACGTCTATTTACCGGGAATGCCGATCGCTGAGCGATTATATCTCCAACGCGCGGAAAGAGATTGCATCCTTGCAGCCGGGCGATCTGGAAAGCGCCAGGATTCCACGCGCTGGCCTGGAACTGGATGCGATTGTTCAGCAGACCGAGGAAGCCACCAATACCATCATGGAGGCTGCCGAGGAAATCATGGCGCTGGACCCTGACGACAAAGACAATTATGTCGCCACCAGCCAGGACGCCGTGATGCGTATTTTTGAAGCCTGTTCCTTCCAGGACATCACAGGCCAACGCATTTCCAAGGTCGTTGAGACGCTCGCACACATTGAAACCCGCGTCATGGAACTGCGTGACCTTCTTGGTGTTACCGAACAGGACATCGAGGAAGCCAAGGAAGCCGCAGGCCCTATTCCGGAAGACAGATCGCTGCTGTCCGGCCCTGCACTCGAAGGCGAAGGCATCAACCAGTCAGAGGTTGACGCCCTCATGGGCACCCAGGCCAAGGCTGCGGAAACGGCTGCAGCACCAGCCCCTGAGCCTGCTCCAGAGCCTGCCCCGAAACCTGAGCCAAAACCGGAACCTAAAGTAGAAGCTCCGAAGGCCGTTTCGCCCAAACAACTCGACAATATGTTCGAGGAGGATTTCGATCCGGTAGCCGAGCACGAGGCAAAGGAAGCCGAGAAGAAAGCGGAAGAGGCGAAAAAAGCCGAGGAAGAAAAGAAAAAGGCTGAAAAGAAAGCCGAGCCGGCCAAAGAAGCCAAAGAGGAAGAGATCGATCTTCCCGAAGGTGAAGAGGTCAGCCAGGACGATATCGACGCCCTGTTCGGCTAGGCCAGCTTGACAGTTCAAAAGGAACCGGGTCTGGAGCTTGCTTCGGCCCGGTTCTTTCTTTGGGCTCCTACCACTTCAGGCTATGCATGACAGCATGCGGTACAGCCTTTTCCTTACCAAATATCTTTCGGAAGGCATGCACAGGCACACGCCCTTTGTTCGAGGCCTGGTCGAGAAGCGGGGCATCATTGCGGTGAATCCCCCCTGTGATAAAGATCCCCCGATAACCTGCGGCACCTGCTCCCGCTATATCTGTCTGCAGGCTGTCCCCGATCATCATGACCCTTTCGCCGGTGGTGTCCGCGTCCAGGCCGACTTCCTTGACACAAGACCTCAGAGCTTTCGGGGTGGGCTTTCCAAACCAATGCACATCCCCGCCCATTGAGGCATAGAGGTCCGCCACAGCGCCGGCACAGGGGTAAAGGCGATCACCCACATGCACGATCCTGTCAGGGTTCGCGCACAAAAAGGGAACACCCCGCTCTGCGGCGGTTCGCAACCAGGGGCCATGGGCATCAATATCGCGGAAGTCCAGATCAGTCGCCAGGATGATCTCGGCATCATCCGGGTGCCCCACCTCTTGAACTGGCAGGCCTTCAACAGTGTTGCGATCACCTTCCGGCCCAAGATGATAGAGCTTCGCACCCGAATACAGCTCGCGCACCTCATCGCGTGCCAAGCCGCCCGAGGTCACGACGAAATCCGTCAGCGAAGAAGGCAGACCCATTTCAAGCAAATGATCCCTTACATAGCCGCGCGGACGCGGAGCGTTGGAAAGGAAAACGGTCTTCGCCCTTGCAGCGCGTGCCTTCTGGATCGCGTCAACCGCACCAGAATGCAGCTTCAGGCCATCATGCATCACGCCCCAAAGATCACAGATCACAAGGTCTGTTTCGTCCATCAATTCACTTAGTCCAGCGGCTATATGCACGCTGGTACCGGATGAGTTCGGCATGAAACTGCCTCCAGATTTTGGAGCTAGGGCTTAGGCGGACACCCGAATGACCTACTCGTTACAAATTAAAATTCGCTGCTCAGATTAGCGGCAGATGTTGGTTCGCCGAACAGATATCCCTGGGCATATTCCACCTTGGACTCCAGCGCCATTAGCACATCATCTTCGCTCTCAACCCGGCTCGCAATCAACTGCATGCCGTTCCGTCGCAGGAACGATTTGATCGCTTCCACATCCCCTTCTTCAGGATGCGCAGCCATCAAATCACCCAAATCGGCCTTGATGAATTGGAACTTATTCTCACCCAAATAGGTGAAGTCCTTATTGAAATCCTTCACCAGATCCATTGAGAAACCAAACCCCTTGCGCCCAAGCGCCAGAAGCCGTTCCTTCACCTCGCCTGGCAGCATATAATAATCTTCCTGGCTGATTTCAAACACCAGGCGGTCACGGAACTCCGAATTGGCCGACATGAAATCGATGAACTGCGGGAAGAATTCTTCATCCTCCATTGAGTAACGGGACATATTGATGAAGAAGCGCACCTTCGGGCGCCGCTTGCCAAGCCGGCGCACCAGTTGGATCAGGCGGAACAGCAGGAGGTTGTCGATTGTCCCGATCAGCCCCTTGTTTTCAGCCACCCTCATATATTGGCGCGGCAGGATGATACGACCTTCTTCGTCCCGCACACGGGAAAAACATTCATAATGGACCGACCGCCTGGCAGGCAGTGTCACAATCGGCTGCAGGTAAAGGTCAACCCGGTTCTCTGCAAGCGAACTTCGGATCACAGACAGAAGCTGATCCTCGCGCTTGATCAGGCGAATTTGCGCTTTCTTACCGCGCACCGGCGCTTTGGGGGTTGGGCGGTTTGGCCGCGGCGCATCGGAGCCCGGCTCTACGCCCTCATCCTCACCCTCTTCATCCTGGGGCAAAGGCTCCATCTCTTCACCGTCGCCCTCGTCCACAACTGCCATCGCGGCCTCTTCCGGCGTCAGTTCGATTTCATCAAGCTCAAGCCCGCCATCATCGTCCACGTCACCTTCAGGCTCCAACTCAAGAGCCGATTCCGGTGTCTTGCCTTGTTTGGTTTCAGCCTTCGTGTCGACCACTTTTTCCGGCACATGGTCTGCGCTCAGCGCCAGCGCCTCTTCATCGGTTGGCTCAAGGATACCAGCCTTACCGCCCCGTTGTGCGATTCTGGTAGCCTTGGGCACCTTGGCTTCAAGCTCCACCTCGCGCTTCATCAGCTGCGTCAGAAGGGTATGCAGTACCTTCAGTTCACCGACGACTTCATCGCTTTTTTCGTCACCTTGCTCCGTCTTGCGTCGGGTCCGTTCCAAGTCCCCACGAAGGATGGTTGTCACATCTTCAAGAACGGCCACCCGAGCGGACGTTTCTTTTTCGATCCGCCTTACGGTGAAAAGATTTTGTATCTGCCAGGCCCCGAAAAAAACCACGACCCCCAGGAGCTGCGCCAATTGTTCAGGCATCCCGAACAGGCGCGGTGGGATTATCATCACCGCGAGCCCCAAGATCATATAGGACACCAGCAGGAGAACTTGCGTCAGCACAGCCATGAAATCACCACCCTTTATCGGTCAACTTGCCAAGCTTTGCCGCCATGCTGGCATAACTGACGGGATTCGTTAAGACTTTTGTTCACGCATTCCCTCAGCCTTATGCCTTAACAAGGCCGTAAAACAGTGCCATCATAATCGCCAATCGGATCGAAGCGGGACGGAGGCACGACAATGAAAAAACTATTTCTTGGATTGGTGGTTATTCTGCTGGTAGGCGTAGGCGTCGCCTACAGCCAGATCAACACCATCGTAAAAGCCGGCGTTGAAACCGGTGGGCCAAAAACCCTCAAGGTTCCTGTGACAGTTGAAAGCATCAACTTGTCGCCCTTTTCCGGAAAAGTCAGCTTCAAGGGGCTTGAGATCGGCCAGCCCGAAGGCTATGGGGAAGGCCAGATTGCCAGCCTTGGCAGTTTCGACATGCAGCTGCAGCCAAGCACGCTCCTGTCTGACCATGTAATCATCGACAGTATCGTGATTGATTCTCCCATGCTGGATGCCCGCCGAATCGACGGCAAAACCAATTTCGAGCAGCTGCAGCAGAATGTGGGCCCAGCAGACGATACCAAGCCGTCAAACATTACCCTCACCATCAAGAAAATGGTGATCAGGGCGCCTAAGGTTGCCGTGAAAACCGAAGGCGCGCTGAGTGTGGACAAGACAATCGAGCTCGCTGACTTCACCATAACCGACCTTGGCACAGATGAGAAAGGCATGGCGCCAGCAGAGATCGCGCGCCACGTCATGTCCGTGCTGCAGCCACAGATTGCGCAGGCCCTCATCAAAGCTGGCGCATCCGACAAACTGAAAGAGCTTGTAAAAGACAAGGAAGGGTCGCTTGAAAAAGGCATCACCAGCCTCGTTGGTAAGCTGAAGAAGAAAAAAGACGACCAGAACTGAGATATAAGCAATAACTGATTGATTTCTGGACTGTTAAGTCCAATATTCACTATCAGTTGCAAGGGAGGACATTATGTCACTGGAAAAAATCACTGAAGAAATCCGCGGCCGCGTTGGTTCGCATTCCCCACTCGCCGCCATTATCAAGTTCGATTTCGGCGACGACGGCGTTGTCCGCATTGACGGCAAAGCGTCTCCAACTGTTGTTGATAATGAGGATTCCGAGGCTGACTGCACTGTGAAAGTCACCATGGACAACTTCGTCCAGATCGCCGAAGGAAATCTCAATCCACAGATGGCTTTCATGACCGGTAAATTGCGTGTAGAAGGCGACATGAGCCTTGCCATGCAGCTTGGCTCGATCCTGGGTTAAGCAACTGGTTTAAAGGTTATCATGCTGGAAAAATTTCGCTCCCTCGCCATCGGGCTTTGTCTTTTTGTCATAGTCATTGGACTGGCAGTCTATTTCCTGGTCCAGATCGGCGGGGGCGATAGTATTTTCGGCGATGAAAGCGGCACGCTTGAGACCGTTGAGTTTGAGACGCTGGCCTTCGAGGGGGACGATAGCGGGTACCTTTTGTGCCCGGCCACCCTGTGCGAGGCAGCAATCACCAACGGTCCAGCAGCCCGCTTCGAGGTGGATGCCCGTACGCTCCGCCTCGCTCTTGCCGACTATGTGGACGGCATGCCCACGATCCGCACTTATGGCTTTGATCCCGTCAATAACCAGTTTGACTTCCTCGAACGCCTGCCTGGCGAGAGCATTCCAGCGGTCCTGACGGTTCGGGTCATCGAAATCGACAACTATACAAGCGCCTTGGCAATCTATAGCCGCAAGCCGATTGGCGACAGCAAACCGGGCGAACATGAGAAACGGGTAAACCGTTGGCTCACGATCCTGTCTTCCCAACTCGCGTCCTAACTGTCACTTTACCCAAGGTCTGCCAAAACAGCCTCAATGAAGGTTGACTTTGCCGTACGGTAGTCCTGCATGGACTTTCCGTGCCAATCCCGCTTTAGCTGATTATAGGCCTCGAGAAGCACTGCATCTGAAGTCAGTGCATCCAGAAAAGGCAGAAACACATCATATTGCCCGCCATGGACAGTCAGTTGCACAGCAACGTCCAAATCATCGGGGATCAAATAGCCCTGAAAGTCACATGTCGAAAGCTGTTCAGAGTTCCGTGGAAAAACTTCATCAAGAGTATCGCGGGCCTCGGTAAATGCGTTTGGAGCTACACGCACCAAAAGATCAATATCCTGTTTGCCGATTGCACCGGCCACTGCGGTACTGCCGACCTCACGAACATCCGCATCCGGCAAGATCGCCTTGACGGCAGACGCCGTAGCCTCTGCCTGCCGCTTCAACAAGGCAGCATCCCAGTGCTGAATGTAAAATTTTTCGGTCATGGATTAGCTCAAAAGATTGAGGGACGAATTAGGGGACTGGAAAAAAAACAGCGCCTAAATCAGGCTGCCGGAAGCATATTGCACAGGGCCCGACTGGGCTTCTTCGACATCATCATCATAGACATGAGCATGAGATGCCGCATCTTCGGCCACGGAAGCATCGCTGGCTTCGCCACGCAAGATGCTGTTGGCCGCGATCGTATCCTTGATGTTGGACTGTGTCGCCAGATAGCGGTTTTTTGCCCGCTCGAAGTTGGAGACTGGCGGCAAGGGAGCGTTGGCTTCCTGCGTTCTTGTTTGGGCCAGAAGAAACGAAACGCCGTTACCAAGCAAACCTCGACCGGGTTGTGGCGGTGGCGTGCCCTGCCCAGGCAGAAGACGCCCCGATTCGCCCTGACCCTGGTTCAGGCTCCGACTGAAGTCTGCTGACTGGCCTGAAGACGCACTGCTGGGGCGCGCGGAAGGACGTTCCGCACGGGAAACAGGGCTCGCACCCCGCGAACTTGCAGCAAAAGCAGCATCAGCCATTTTTGCACCCAACTTGTTTCACCCACTGGCAGTTTACAGTCTTCGCCCTGTTCTGGCAATGAGGCAACGTGATGTCTTGTGCCAAAAGGCGCGATTCCGTGCTGGTATTTGGGGGATCGCTTGTGCTATCGCTCAGGCCATAGGGGGCAGTCTCTGGCTTGAATAGGCTATTCAGGCGCACCATCTGGGAGGAGGTGCAGAGGGACAGCTGCGAACAAACTCAAGAATAAAGCGAATAGTTGACATGGATAATAATACGCTTGCCATTTACATTCACGAACTGAGGAACCAGTGCCTTCACGCGCAGGCTTCGTTCGACCTTTTCAACCAGGCTGTTATGAACCAGGCAGCCAATGGTGTCCTTTACGGCGGCCAGATGGTCCTGATGCCGTCGAGCCAGATTTCATTGCTCTTGTGGCCAACGCGCGCCCGTGCCCGCGGTCGGGGAGAAGCGCTGCGTAAAGCACTGCAACTGCCTGAGAAGCACCCGCTGAACGACCGCCGTCTGGCCGAGCTTTGGGAACGCGCTGATGAGAAGGTCGAGGAGTGGATCGGCAACACCAAAGGCCGCCAGGTTATTTTCGATTTCGTCGGCGACCCTGCCCAGATAGGTGACGGCAATACGCCGGAAGAATGCATCTACCGCGCCTATAACCCGAACACACATACATTCTACTATCGCGGCGTCGGGTATAACCTACAGGCCGTGGCGAAAGCCCTTTCGGACGTTGGCGGCCGCGTAAATGCCGTCTATCGCCAACTGTTCCCGGAGCATGCCAAGGCGGAAGACGAAGCCCGCGCGAAAGCAATGGAAGCCCAGCAAGCAGCCGCGGCAGCACAGCAACCATCTGCAGCGCCACAGGCAGCCGAGGCACCGGCGGCGAATGACGTAGCGCCCGAGCCGATCGACCTCTCCGGCGGTGAAGCCGAAGCAGAGGCAAAGCCTGCGAAAAAGGCGGCTCCGAAGAAAAAGCCGGCAGCCAAGAAACCAGCACCAAAGAAGAAAGCTGCGGCCAAGAAGGCTGACTAGAACGCCGACCAATCAAAGAAGGGCTGGCCCAGTGCCGGCCCTTTCTTCATTCAACGCCACCTGTCGCCGCCCAATTTTGGCCAAGCTGTTATGGCAGTTGTTCTATGAGCCAAACTTTGTATGATGCGGTCTCTGACTGGTAAGGATAAGAAATCGATGATGAAAACCCTGTCTCTAGTATTTGCTGGCTTCCTGGTGATGAGCGCGCCTGCGACTGCAGCCGATTGTGGCGAGCCCCCGATGGACCAGCCACCCGTTCCCGACGGCAGTGTTGCAACCGCCGACCAGATTCGCGACAGCCGCGATGCCATCGTGGAATATTCCAAAAAGGTGGATGAATATCTCACCTGCATGGACCAGCGGGCCGCGAAAATCATGCCTTACCTGACAAAAGAACAGCAGGCGCGCTGGGATGAAGACCTGGCCGCCGTCCACGAGCGCCGCCGCCAACTGCAGATCCGCATGAACGAAGCGATCCGCGCCTACCGCCGGTCACAGGACGGATAAAAGGGCACTCCGAATGCAAAAGGGCACTCGGGGGGCACACCCATAGGGAACAAAAAGCCCTATCAACGAACGGAAGGGACCAATCGGTCCCTTTTTTTGTGCCCGCACGCTCGCTACTTCCCCTTGACAAACCGGCAATTAGTGGACTGTTCCGTCCATTTTATTTGACAGCTCCCCGACCCCGCCCCATCTTCATAGACCAGAGGGAACAAATGGGAAGGAAACCACATGCTGGCCCGCCGTGCAGTTTATGACGAAGAGCACCATATTTTCCGGGACGCTGTCCGCAAATTCTTTGAAGCCGAAGCCACCCCCTATACAGCGGAATGGTCAAAGGCCGGGCAGGTGCCCCGCGAATTCTGGAACAAGGCGGGTGAAGCCGGAATCCTGTGCCCGCAGATGCCGGAAGAATATGGCGGCGTTGGCGGCGACTACCGCTTCAACTGCGTGATCAACGAAGAGCAAGTCTACACCCGCGCGGGTGGTGCAGCATTGGCGGTGCATTCAGACATCGTGGCGCCATACCTGTTTCACTATGGGTCCGACGACCTGAAAGAACGCATCCTGCCGAAAATGGCCACTGGTGAGATGGTCGGCGCCATCGCCATGACGGAACCAGGCACCGGGTCTGACCTGCAGGGCATCAAGACCACCGCGAAGTTGGACGGCAACCATTATGTGGTGAACGGCCAGAAGACCTTCATTTCAAACGGCCAGAATTGCGACTTTGTCATCGTGGCCTGCAAAACCAACCCGGGTGAAGGCGCGAAGGGCGTCAGCCTGATTGTGGTGGAGGCCGACCGCGAGGGTTTTCGCCGCGGTCGCAACCTCGAGAAAATTGGCCAGCATTCATCGGACACGTCAGAGCTGTTCTTCGACGAGGTCCGTGTCCCGGCCACCAACCTGATCGGGCATGAAGGGGCGGGTTTCATGTATCTGATGCAGCAGCTGCCGCAGGAACGCCTGTCGATCGGCGTGATTGCCATGGCTGGCGCGCAGCGTGCGTTCGATATCACGCTGGATTATGTCAAGGAACGCCAGGCGTTCGGACGTCCGATCGCAAAGTTCCAGAACACCCGCTTCAAGCTGGCGGAAATGAAAACCGAGATTGATGTGGGCTGGGCCTTCATCGACCAGTGCCTTGCCCGCCATGTGAAAGGCGAACTGGACGCTGTGGGCGGCGCCATGTCCAAGCTGTGGACAACCGAGATGCAGGGCCGCGTTGTGGACACCTGCGTGCAGCTTCACGGTGGCTACGGTTTCATGGCCGAATATGAGATCGCGCACCACTATACAGACAGCCGGGTCCAGCGCATCTATGGCGGTACGTCTGAGATCATGAAGGAACTGATCGGGCGCTCGCTATAGCCTGCCCGACCAAAAAGGCGAAAATAGCCATCGGGGTGATTGCAGGGGCTTTTGCTTCATGCTAGACCGGCGCTTGTGAGATGTTTTTAAAACACCAAACAAGCAGAATTAAGGACACCCCTATGGCTCGCCGCAAAGTTACCCTGAAAGCAGCACTTCCACATGGCACCTTCTATTGGGTTACCGATGTTGAAGCGTCCTCAGAAGAGGAAGCTGTTGTCGCGGCCGAGAACCTGTTCCTGGCCGAGATGGAAAACATCGACGAATGGGAATTCACTGATTTTGACGTGGCCGACGACTAGGTCCTCTGTAACTGCCGGGCGTTCTGGCTGGCGCTTGCCACAACCACATCCATCCATATCTCCCACGAGACAGTAGCTTCACCGCCATCTATTCTTCGGTGGTTGCGCATCCCTCTGACGTTCCGTCTACCCATCGATCCAGCGCCTTAAGCGATGCGTCGACCCTCTTTTGCTCGTCGTCCAGGCTGGTAAAAAACCAGAACCGCTCTTCATAGCCCTTGGGGCGCACCATGTCATAAAGGCGTACGCGGGTACTGCACGGCCCTTCCGGCGTCAGCTCGACACGGAACCAGCGTGTATCCTTGTCCGATTCCTGAACCGTGGCGTAGACGCGGGCCTGCACGACTTCGGTCGTGCGCTCAACGGCATGCCACCGCTTATATTCTTTCTTCCAGCGCGCGAGGCGTGTCGACTCGACCTTATCCGGCGCCCCCATATAGGGCGCATAATCGATCTGCCACGCCTGCCAGTTGCTCCGGCGCTCGGGTGTATATATCCAGGGCCAGATAGTTTCTGCGGCGTAGGGCAGCACGGCTTCCTGCTGCACTTCGAAGGCGGAATCGATCACGATGACCGCCCGGTAGGCAACGCTTACGAAAAAGGCCGCGATCAATGCCACAACGGATTTGTGCAGCAAGTTCCAGTCCCTGAACCGATCTTTGACTTTCCGATCCACTTGTATTCCTTACTTGACCTTCATGCCTTCTGGCACCACCCTTCTCCCATAGCAACCGGGGAGGGCTTATGACTATTACCATAATTTCTGCAAGCTTTTTGGGCCTGCTTCTTTTCTATTTATCATATAACGTTGCAAAAAACAGAGGGCGCGCCAAAGTTTCTATCGGCGACGGCGGCGACGAAGGCCTGCAGAACGCCATCCGGGCACACGCCAACCTTATCGAATACGCGCCGATGGCCATGATCCTGATCGGGCTTCTGGAATATCGGGGCGTGAACAGCGTTTTCCTGATCGTGCTGTCTGCCTTCTTTGTGGTTGGGCGCTATATGCACGGGCTGACTTTCGGCAAATTCGAAGGCCGCAACCCGTTCCGCTTTTGGGGCACCGTCTTCACTTGGCTGGTGATCCTGATCGCCAGCGTCGTAGGGCTTCTGAGCGGCTACGGCGTAATCTAGTCAGTTGCAGCAAAAGCAGATCAAGAAGCGGCTGCGGCCGCTTTTTCTATTTCTCAGGCACGTCCGCAGTGGCAACAACAGGCTGTGGCCTGGCGATGGCAGCCTGCCGCCTGAACAGGGTGCGGCCAGGCACCTCGACATACCGGTAAGTCAGCGTCGCCGAAACAACAGACACAGCCACAAAGGCCACCAGATAGACAGTCCGGTATTGAAGCGGCAGTGCGTCAAATCCAAAGACCTGTTTCAGCTGTGGCAAGTACGCCCAGAAAACCATGAACCAGACCCCATGCATCAGATAGACAGAGTAGGAAATCTTGCCCAAATAGCGCGGCAAAGCTGTTTCCATTATCCGTGAGAAGTTGGCCCGGTTGCTTGCGCCCGCGATCACCAGCAAGGCGAAAAGCGGCGGCAATGTCAGGTCGCTCCAGTCGTAATGCAGCGCCAGGGCAATCAGAGCGAGAACGATGAAGACAACACCGTCCGTCTTCAACCAGGATTGCCACACCCCCTGCCTGTAAAAACGATAAAGGCCCACCCCCATCGAAAATTCAAACAGGCACCGGAAGAAGCCATAGTTGAAAGTGATGTCCAGCTTACCTTCAGGATGCACAAGAGATAGCAGGCAGACGCCTGCAAACCCCATAATGACAAGCGCTGCCGCTGCCCTGCCCCGGCCAATCAGAACCAGCATCAACATGCCCACAAAGTAGGTCCACCATTCTGCACCGATAGACCAAGACACAATATTCCAAGACAGAAACACATATTGGTCCATCGCGTTAGTCAGCAGAAAGTTGCTGGGCAGGGCTGCGGGCGAAAAATAGGTTCGCATGCTGTCATCCATCAGATGAGGCTGGAACGCTTCCAGTCCCTGCCAGAAAAGGATCAGCAGCAGCAGTGTAAAAAGATGCAACGGGTAAATCCGAAGGAACCTGGCCTTCAGGTAAGCACGCACCGCCGGAAGGCCCAGCCCGGTCTCAAAATGACCTGCATAGACGTGGGTAATAACAAAGCCGCTTAGCACGAAAAAGAAGTCCACCCACATGTAGCCACCGGTGATCAGCCCCGTCACTTCATGCGGAACCAAGGGCCCCAAATTGCGATAGAACAGACTTACATCGATATGAAACAGCATTACCCAGGTGGCGGCAATGCCGCGCATGGCGGTTAATGACGGCAAATAGCCCGCCTGACGGTCGCTCACTTAATTTTCCTCGCTGATGTTTTTGTATTATTTGACGATCATACGCTTAAGGACAGCGCTGTCAATTTAGCTGAAATGGTACCGCGCGCTGTATGGGCTACTGCTATTGAATATCTTGATCAATTGTGGCGGTAACTGCAGCGCGCGCCGAAGGGTCCACCCAGTTCAGATAGTAAGACTGCCATCTTGCATGCGTTTTTGGTTCCGCGATGACGCGGTTCACGGCCGTAATGAAAGCTTTGCCCGCCGCATCTTTCGTGCAGCCAATATGGCTGTGAGAGTTTGTGGAATGACCAGCAACAGGAAGCATCGCAAATTTCGCTTCCACACCCTCGCTCTCCAGCATACGGGCGTAGAACCCAATCTCATCCGGATAGCCGAAGGTATAGCCGATGCGGCCACGGGCCAGCATGCGGAGGACCAGATGCCCCTGCCCCGCGCGCACCACATTGCCCAACCGGGCTTCTTTATCCATGGCGACGTCCAGCTGTTGACCATAGGCACGCCCCTTCACAACTCCGCCCTTCAGTCCGGCTTCGGTGTTTAAAAGCGCCGACAACATCACCTGGCCCTTGTCATCAAGAAATGGCGAAAAGGTTGCCATCATATCCTTCCTGATCACCAGCCGGAGCGGCATGGAGACAAGAATAGGATCAGAAAAAACCATGTAGGTCATGCGTTCGGGCGTTTTCGCCAGTGCCCCGGCACAGGCGCCTTTTTCATGTTCCATGTTCGATATGACCCGTGCCATTGACGTGGCAATCCGGTGGATACGAATGGAAGGCGCGGACCGTTCGATATCTGCCAGAATCTGGTCCTGGTATCCCTGTCCCTCATAGGGGCC
Source organism: Kordiimonas lipolytica (assembly GCF_001550065.1). The sequence continues at coordinate 263,454 of NZ_LRUB01000002.1, read as the reverse complement.
TTCGGTGATATAGGAGGGCGGATAGTCAAACAGATACCATGAGATGTCGACAGGTTCTGACGTGTCGCTGTCAGCAAAAGCAGCAGCCGTAAAAAAGGCAGGCAGCACCATGGCCAGCTTCTTCCACCAGGTATTCGCCTGAAGCCGTTTCAAACTAAACACTTGCACTGCCTATCCTTCACCAAACGTCGGGCTGTTTATGAGGGCAGACTACACAAAACAACTCAGAAGGGAAAATTTTTCGCGAAATGTGTCAATCAATCCACCACATACACCGACGCACAGGCATCAAGGATCGCATCCGTGCCAATACGGTACTTGTCGTACAGGTCATCAATGTCGCCCGACTGGCCGAACTGATCGACCCCCAGCGGCATGGTGCGGTGCCCTTTCACGCCGCCTATCCAGCTGAGCGTGGTGGGCGCACCGTCAATCACCGTCACGATCCCTGCGTTCGGCGACAGGCTGGCAAGCAGACGGCCAATATGGCTTTCCCGCCGCACGCCGTCACGCCCGAGCGAGCGAACACTTTCCGACCAGTCCTTGTGCAACAGGTCCGGCGACGGCACAGCCATCAGGCCTGCGCCTGGGACGTCTTCCAGAATTTCCTGAAGGGCGGCATTTGCTTCCGGCGCCACCGCACCTGTGTAGATGATCGCCAGCTCCGCACCTTGGGCCGGCGCGTGTTCCCAATAGGCGCCTTTGAGCATATCGGCCTGCCAGGCATCGCCATCACGCGATGGCTGTTCGAGCGCGCGGGTGGAAAGACGCAGATAGACGGAGCTGCCGTCCGGCGCCTGCATGTAATCAAACCCCCAGGCCATAATGGCCGCCAGCTCATCGGTATAGGCGGGCTCGAAATACACCAGCTTGTCCTGCGCCATGCCGATCACCGGCGTATGGATTGACTGGTGCGCGCCGCCTTCCGGCGCGAGCGTCAGGCCACTTGGCGTGGCCACCAGCATAAAGCGGGCGTCCTGGTAACAGGCGTAATTGAGGGCATCCAGGCCGCGGTTAATGAAGGGGTCATATAGCGTGCCCACCGGGATCAGCCGTTCGCCGAACAGGCTGCCCGCCAGCCCCATGGCAGCAAGCGCCAGAAAGAGGTTGTTTTCGGCGATCCCCAGTTCCATATGCTGGCCCTTGCCGTGGCCTTGCCATATCTGCGGGCTGACCACCTTTTCTGCCTTGAAAACGTCTTCCATCAGGTCGCGGCTGTAGATGCCGCGCTGGTTCACCCAGCCGCCCAGGTTGGTCGATACCGTCACGTCCGGGCTGGTGGTGATGATGCGGTCTGCGAGCTTGCTGGTGCCCTTGCCAAGTGCGTTCATGATCTTGCCAAACGCAACTTGCGTGCTTTGCTTGCCTGAGCCGGGCTCAAGCGCGTCTTCAAGCTTCAGTGTCGGCGCATCATGGCGGCGGGTGGCCGGCTGGTTGAACGGCACTTTCGTCAGAAATTTCTCAAGGTGTGCTGCCTTGTCTTCCATGCCGGCGAACAGGTCCCACTCCTTGCCTTCCGGCACGCCCATCTGCGCCTGCAGCTCCGCCATCTGGGATGGGTTCATCAGGCCAGAATGGTTATCCTTGTGGCCCTGGAACGGCAGGCCGTAACCCTTGACCGTATAGCAGATGAAACAGTGTGGCTGGTCACTGTCGATAGATCGGAAGGTCTCCAAAAGGAGTTCAATGTCATGACCGCCCAGGTTAGTCATCAGCGCCTGCAGTTCAGTGTCTGAATAGCCTTCCAGCAGCTTCTTCACGCCGCGCTTCGCGCCGATGTCTGCCATCAGGCGCTCGCGCCAGGCCGCACCGCCCTTGTAGGTCAGCGCGCTATAAAGCGTGTTGGGGCAGGCATCAATCCAGTCACGGAGCGCGATACCGCCGGGCCTCTTGAACGCCGCCTGCTGCTTCTTGCCGTATTTGATATTGATCACCTTCCAGCCCGTTGTCTCGAAGATGTCAGTGAATCGGGTAAACATGCGGTCGGATGTGATCGAATCGAGGCTCTGGCGATTATAGTCGATCACCCACCAGCAGTTCCTGAGGTTATGCTTATAGCCTTCGATCAGTGCTTCATAGATATTGCCCTCGTCCAGCTCAGCGTCGCCCATAAGGGCGATCATGCGACCAGCCTTGCTGGCGTCCATCAGGCCGCGGTCGATCAGATGATCCTGCACCATGGAGGCAAAAGCCGTCATGGCCACGCCAAGCCCTACAGACCCGGTGGAGAAATCCACATCGTCGATATCCTTGGTGCGGCTGGGATAGCTTTGCGCGCCGCCCAGCGCCCGGAAGCGCTCCAGCTGCTCGCGCGTCTGTTTGCCAAACAGATACTGGATGGCGTGGAACACCGGGCTTGCGTGCGGTTTTACCGCCACCCGGTCTTCGGGCCGAAGCACCCCGAAATAAAGCGCGCACATGATCGCCGCCAGCGAAGCGCTTGAGGCCTGGTGCCCGCCCACCTTGAGGCCGTCGCGGCTTTCGCGGATATTGTTGGCGTGATGGATGGTCCAGGACGACAGCCACTGCACCCGATCATACAGATCAGTGATGGTTTCAAGCTCAGCCGGATCAACGGTGGCGTGCTGGCTCCCTGCGGCATCAGTTATTGGGGGCATCGGGACTTTCCCTCTATATTATGGGGCACGCATATTGACGCGCCTGAAGCTGTGTCACATAAGGACCCGGATTTCGGGACTGGTTCTAATCCGCCAGCCCAACAGTTTCAATAGTAACTAAATATTGGAAAGCAGGCCAGCGCGCCAATCCACCGGCGTGCCCGAATTTGAGACATGAATGTGACCGACCTGAGACACGCGCCGATGGTGCTCCTTGATGATAGCCGCCCGGCGCACCGGGCGGGTCGGTCGCTTCTGTTTCATGACCCGGAAACGGTGATTGTGGCACACACGCTCGAGGAAGTCGGCCCTGCGCTTGAGGCCATGGACGCCGCGCTCGCATCCGGCCTGCACCTGGCGGGCTGGATATCATACGAATGCGCTGCCCATTTCGAGCCGCGCCTGAAGCCCCGGATGACCAAGCGCGCCGATGAGCCGCTGATCTGGATGATGGCCACCCGCCACCGCAAGACCCTGACGCCATCAGATATGACGGAAGCCCTTTTCAGCGCCCGGCGCGGCAACCGGCATATGGCAAAGCTTGAGATCGGTGATTCGCCCGTCACGGAAGTCGACTATCTGGCCGCGATCGAGAAGGTGCATCATTATATTCATGCGGGGGATGTGTATCAGATCAACTACACCTTCCCGCTTCCCTGCACCCTTGAAGGCGACGCGCTTGCGCTTTACGAGCGCCTGCGGGCCAGCCAGCCGGTGCCCTTCGGGGCCTATATCGACACAGGGGCGGATCATGGCGGGCACAAGGTGCTATCGCTTTCGCCGGAGCTGTTCGTCAGGCGCGAGGGCGACAGGCTGACCGGCAAGCCGATGAAAGGCACAGCGCCCAGGGGGCTGACCCTTGAAGCGGACGAAGCCGTGGCCGCCGCGCTCAAGAGCGATGAGAAATCGCGCGCCGAAAACCTGATGATCGTCGACCTGATCAGGAATGACCTGAGCCGCATCAGCGAGCCCGGCAGCGTGCAGGTCACGGGCCTGTTCGAGACTGAATGCTACCCGACCCTGTGGCAGATGACTTCCACCATCACGGCAAAGGCCAGCGAAGGCCTGACACCATCAGGGCTTCTGAACGCGCTGTTTCCCTGCGGGTCTGTAACCGGCGCGCCGAAGGTACGGGCACTGGAGATCATCGCTGAGCTTGAAGCCGCGCCGCGCGGTATCTACTGCGGCGCCATCGGCCACTTCAGCCCGCCTGATCCGTCTGCGGGCGAAAACGGCCAGATGGACTGGTCCCTCAACGTGCCGATTCGCACCCTGACCTTCGGGCCTGACGGCAAAGGCCGCCTGAGCGTGGGCAGCGGCGTCGTGGCGGACAGCGACCCGACGGGCGAATATGAAGAATGCCTGCTGAAGGCGCGCTTCACCCGCACAGAAGCCAAGGATTTCTCGCTCATTGAAACAATGAAGCTTGAGGTGGACGGCAACTTCGACCTTTTGGACGAGCATCTGGCGCGGCTTGAGGCCAGCGCCCGCTATTTCGATTTCGCTTTAGACCGCGCCGACGCGCTGGCCATGCTTGATGAGCACGGCGAGGCTTGCATGCCACTGGATGCGCCGCGCCGGGTGCGCCTATTGCTAGGCCAAACTGGCGCTGTCACCGTGACCAGTGCCCCGCTTCTGCCCCAGGCGCAGACAGGACGGGTCTGTCTGGCGAAAGACCGCGTGAAGTCAGACGATACCTTCCTGCACCACAAGACAACGAGACGAGAGCTCTATGACGGCGCTTTCGCGCGCGCCTTCAAGGCCGGGTACGACGATATCCTCTTCTTCAATGAAAAGGATGAACTGACGGAAGGCGCCATCAGCAATGTCTTTATTGTCAAGGACGGCCTGTGGCTGACCCCGCCCCTTGCATGCGGTCTTCTGGCTGGCACGCTCAGGCAAGCGCTTCTGGCAGACCATACACCCGCCATCGCAGAACAGATGATTCGCCGCGAGGACCTTCTGGCGGCAGACGAGGTATATATCGGCAACAGCGTACGGGGCCTGCGGCGGGTCACGGTCTCTGACGACACCCGCTAGAAACGGCTCCTGATTCTCCCTGCTGCGCCGATTTTTATGTACCGTGACACCGAATCACCCTCCCTCAGGGGAGGTTTTGCATGCAATTTGGTGGAAAAAAGCTGATCAGCGCTGAATAAATTTTCACCTGCTTTGGATCAATTCGTCGGCAACTGTTAACCCGATTTTTAGAACTGACTGCTAGCATCTTTGCTTGTCGGCAGTAGCTGGCTGCGAGAGGTAAGTGCTTAGTTAAGGGTTACAGTATGCGTTCAACATCTTGTGCTTCACCCCACGGCGGCGCGAGCGATTTTGACACCGGACACATCTCTGAAGATAGCCGGATGTTGGCCAGTCGCTTGTCCAGCCATATGGGAATTGAACATGCAATTCAGGTATCTACCGAGAATCAGTGGCACGGCGTCGTTGCCGCGCTGATGGAGTTGCAGCAGAAAAACGCTACCCGTTCCTGACACTTTCTAAACCATGGTTTGGCGAGCGCACTCAGGTGCCAATCAAAGTCCGAATGCATCCGATACATTCCCATCTGCTTGCATAGATCATTGCTAAACAATTGACTTTGCATTGCAATAGTTATATTATTACATACTAGTTTCACCTATTCATCCACAGGAATGAAAGCAGTAAAATTATATGCTTGACGGGATTCTGACACGAAAAGTGAAATTTTTGCTTGGAATCACAGAAGATTCTTGGATGATAGGCTCCGAGCCGGACCGCCCGTCTCATCTCCACTTTCAGAGACGACAGTTTCTGGAGGCGGGGAAAATCATAATAAATCGTCCTCCTGCCTCCCCGAGGTCGGAACCTAGACGGCGAGACAATGAGATTAGAAGCGGAGAAAATCCGTGTGGTGGTCGGCACAATTGGGAGAGGTACGGGAAAGCCTTTTGATACGACACTTTGACTGAACGGGCTCTTGGGTCCGGGACTATGCATAGCTGTCGGCTTGCTCCCAATTTTTGAAAGGGTAAAGGTTAGGAGCCTTCGGGCACCTTTTCTTTGCAAGGTTTAATCCGCTGCTGGCGGCCTCGGTTTCCGAGGAGGCTGGTAGCTTTGTTAAAACCCATGTGGGCAGAAAATGGATAAGGCTAAAGTGAAACGTATAGCTGTCTCGACGGCTGCGGTTGCCTCGATCCTTCTGGGTGCTACTGTTGCAAACGCACAAGACGCACGCCTGAAGTCGATTGTTGAAGAGGTAAACCAGGCCAATAAAATCGCACAAGCGTCCCAGGCTACTATTGATAAAACAGCCGACGCTACTTCCAAACTTTACACGGATTTCAAAACGGTTCTGAAGACCAATGCAGGCCTGCGCGCCTACAATGCTCAACAGCGCCGTGTGATCACCAAGCAGGAAGAAGAAATCGAGAAAATCAAACGCTCCATCGGGCAGATTGACGAAATCAAACGTCAGGTGATTCCGCTCATGGAAGACATGGTCAAAGACCTGTCTGAGTTTGTTGAGCTCGATATCCCATTCCAGATCGAAGAGCGCCGCGAGCGTGTCGCAAACCTGACGGACGTCATTGACGATCCAAACGTAAGCGACCCAGAGCGTTTCCGTGTGATTCTTGAAGCTTACAAAGCTGAAGTTCAGTACGGTCGTACGCGTAACGCCTACGAAGGTCAGCTGGCTGACGGTCGTAGTGTTGACTTCGTTCGTATCGGTCGCGTTGGTTTCTACTACCAGACGAAAGACGGTAAAGAGACTGCTACCTGGGATCAGGACTCCCGTTCTTGGGTTCAACTGGACGCAGAATATGCAACGCCAGTTAAGCAGCTCATTCGCATGGCACGCAGCCAGATGCCTGTAGATGTACTGGTACTGCCTGTCAAAGCACCGGTTCAGAAGGGGAGATAACAATGAAAAAGATTCTGACCTCTGCTGCAGTTCTCGTCATGGGTCTGTCCGCCGTAGCGAACGCCCAGACCGCAGACCTCAATAGCCTTCTGGACAAAGTGAAAGAAGGCCGTGCTACTGAAACGCAACAGCACAAAGAGCGTGAGCGTGAGTTCATGGCACGCAAAGAGCAACAAGCTCAGCTTCTGGCCGAAGAGCGCCAGACGCAGCAACGCCTTGAGCGTGAATCCGCGCGTCTTGAAGAAACACGCCGCAACAACGAAGCTGAAATCGCCCGTCAACTGGAAGTCCAGCGCGAGCGTCTCGGTCAGCTTCAGGAACTCTTCGGTGTTCTTCAACAAAACGCTGGTGACGCCAAGTCGATTATCTCCACGTCTCACGTGACAATCGACAACCCTGGCCGTATGGGCCCAATCAACACGCTGGTAGAAAAAGCTTCTGACTCTGCTGAACTGCCAACGATTGAAGAAATCCGCGCATGGCCAGTAGTGATGGTTCAGGAAATGATCGGTTCGTCTGAAATCGTGACTTTCAACCAGACTGTTCGCGGCGTAGATGGCAACACCTACGAAACCGACGTAACCCGTATCGGTGACTTCGGCATCGTAGGCGACGGCAAATTCTACATCTACAAGCCAAGCACTGGCGAAGTTGAAGAGCTGCAGCGTCAGCCTTCCGGTCGTCTGACTGGTACAATTGACACGTTCCAGAACGCATCCGGCGGCTTCTCTGAAATCGCTCTTGACCCATCCCGTGGTCAGATCCTGAGCCTGGAAGTTGAAAAGCCAACACTGCCTGAGTATCTCGCTCAGGGTGGTTTCATCGGTTACCTCACTCTTGCTCTGGGGGCGATCGGTGTTCTGATGGCTGTTGTTCAGTGGCTCTATCTGATGATGGTTTCCGGCAAAGTGAAGAAGCAGATTCGCTCCGAAGTTGCTGACACCAACAACCCACTGGGCCGTGTTCTGTCTGTTTACGACAGCAACAAGAATGTTGATGTCGAAACACTGGAACTGAAGCTTGACGAAGCAATCCTGAAGGAAACGCCTGCCCTTGAGCGCTTCCTGACGCTGATCAAGCTGATTTCCGCAGTAGCACCGCTCTTCGGTCTGCTGGGTACAGTGACTGGTATGATCCAGACCTTCCAGGCGATTACCCTGTTCGGTACTGGTGACCCAAGCATGATGGCCGCAGGTATCTCCGCCGCTCTGATGACGACGGTAGAGGGCCTCGTGGTTGCAATCCCTACTCTGCTCCTGCACAGCTTTGTTGCCGGCACTTCCAAGTCCGTGATTCACGTACTGGAAGAACAGTCCGCTGGTATCATCGCGGTTCACGCAGAGAAGGAGCACGCGAATGCTAGCGCTTAATGAAGCATTCGGCGCGATCCAAGCCTTCATGGAGCGGGGCGGTAACGTCCTGTTCCTGGTGCTTGGCGTCACGTTCATCATGTGGGTGCTGATCATCGAGCGTATTTGGTACTTCGCACTGGAGTACAACAAGCAGAAGAATCGCGTTGTCGATGCATGGGAATCCCGTGCCGAGCGTCGGTCATGGTATGCGCATAAAATTCGCACAGCCATGATTTCCGAGGTCAACAACAACCTGAATCAGGGTGTTGGCATGATCAAGACGCTCGTTGCCCTTTGTCCGCTTATCGGGCTGCTGGGTACGGTTACGGGTATGATTGAGGTGTTTGAAGTTATGGCGACACAGGGTTCATCGAACGCTCGCGCCATGGCGGCAGGTGTGTCGAAGGCAACAATCCCGACTATGGCGGGCATGGTTGCTGCACTGTCCGGCATTTTCCTGAGCACCTATATCGAACGTCGTGCAAAACGCGAATCCGAGCGGCTCGAAGACAGCCTGACAACGGATCACTAAGACCAGAATCGGAGTATTTACCAATGCGTAAATTTGCAAAAGGGGGCGACGAAGCCGAAGTCAACATGACGCCGATGCTCGACATCGTATTCATCATGCTGATCTTCTTCATCGTGACCGCAACCTTTGTCAAAGAGTCTGGTCTGGAGATCAACAAACCGGAGGACAACAATAGTGAAACTCCTCCGCCACCGGAAGATGACAAGCGCGCTATCGCTTTCATTATCGATAACAACGGCCGGATCATGCATGAGTTCCGTTATGTGGATATCTCGTCCGTGTCATCGATCATCAAGAAAGAAAGCGTAGAGCGTCCGGAGGCACCGGTTGTAATTCAGGCTGGCGCAGATTCCCATTTTGGCCTTTCCCTCCGCATCTATGATGCGGCGATGGCCATCGGGATCAGCTCTGACAAAGTCGTGATGACGCCCAAGAAGTAAAGCCGGTAGGGGCTTCGCCCCTGCCTCAAGGGCAGTCCCTTCGGGGGCATAGTGGAGAAAACAATGCGAGACCACGCACAAAAACAGGAAGAAGAAGCGGATATCAACATGACGCCGATGCTCGACATCGTGTTTATCATGCTGATCTTCTTCATCGTTACTGCGGTCTTCGTAAAGGAAGCCGGGGTCCAGGTGACGAAACCCGAGGCCGAAACAGCGATTCCCAGGAAACAGGTTAGTATCCTGATCGCTGTCACGCCAACGGACGAAATCTGGATCAACCGTGAAGAGGTAGAGCTTGATGCTCTGCGGACGGCGGTTGAGAAGCTGCACAGTGAAAACCCGAAAGGGACTGTGGCTATCCAGGCAGACGAAAGTGCGAAGGCCGGTTTGGTAATGAAAGTCTATGACGCCGTGCGCGATGCTGGCGTCCCAACAATTGCCATAGCAGCGGAGCAGAGTTCATGATTGCAAGATTTGTAACAGCTCTTATAGCCGCTTCTGGCGTTACCTTCGGTCTGTTCTATGTCATGCAGGCGCTTGTTGATTTCGGTCAGGAAGTGAATCTTGAAGAACAGACCCGCGTACGCTTTGTCGATGTCGTTGAAGACATCGAGGAGCAACCGCCACAACGCATGGAGCGTAAAGTAGAGAAGCCACCAGAAGTGGAGGCGCCACCGCCGGAGATCGAAGCTCCGCAAGTGGACGTTCAGGGTCCGAACAAGATGAACCTGGCGATCGGCCGTGCCAACAGTGGCGCTGGCGTAGATCTGGGTTCCATCGACCTCGGCCCAAGCCAGGATGGTGACTATCTGCCGCTCGTACGCGTGCAACCACAATATCCACGTCGGGCTCAGGAGCGCGGCATCGAAGGATATGTGATTGTGGAACTGACGGTGAACGAAGACGGTACTGTACCGGCTGACAGCATCATCATCATCGAGGCCGACCCGAAAGGCTACTTTGAGCGTGCCGCAACGAAAGCTGCGCAGAAGTTCAAATACAAGCCGAAAGTCGTCAATGGCCAACCGCAGAAGGTGACCGGCGTTAAATACCGGTTCAGCTTCGATCTGGCAGACTAGGGGAGGAGAAAAGTCATGAGCATGATCAAGACCATCAAATCTCTTCCAATGGCTGTGGCTGCGGCAGCGGTACTCGCTGCCCTGCCAATGCCGGAAGGTACGCCAATCTTTGGTGAGCAAACTGCTTTCGCCCAACGGGCGGAATCAAACAAGAAACAGAGCACCCGCAAGGTTCAGGCGCTGACTGCAGACTTCCACAAGAAGCTGCAGAAGGCTCAGGAAGCCATCGACGCCAAAAACTATGCGGAAGGTATGGAAATCCTGGACGATGCGCTTGCGCGCAAGGCCAACGACTACGAGCGCGCCGTCGCTTGGCAGTTGAAGGCACAGGTTTTCTACGAGCAGGATGACGTTCGCGGCACTATCAGTGCCTACGAAAAAATCTTGCAGTTCGCAGATTCCATTCCGGAAGCTCTTGAAATCGGCATCATCTATAATCTGGGGCAACTCTATTATAGTGAGGAAGATTTCGACAAGGCGCTGGAATATATCCAGCGTTGGCAGAACCGTGTTGACCCGACGCTGATCAGCGTCAGCAACCTGCAGTTCATCGCCAACCTGCACTATGTACGGAACGAGTTCGAAGAGTGTCTGAAGTATATCTATCAGGCCATCGAAATTGGCAATTCCCTTGAAACTGTGGAAGTGAAAGAAAGCTGGTACAGCATTGCTCTTTCCTCTCACTGGGAACTCGGCCAATACGAAAAAGTCCGTGACGTGCTGGAGATCCTGCTGATCAACTGGCCAAAGCCTCGCTATTGGACCCAGCTGGCAGGTATCTATCAGGAACTGGGTGACGAGCAGACCTCCTACTCGCTGACGGAAGCAGCTTACAAGCAAGGCTTCCTCGACGATAACGAGACACAGCTTGTGAATGTTGCCCAAATCCAATTGGCGCGTAGTGCACCAATCAAATGTGCCTGGATTCTCGAAAAGGCTTTCAAGGAAAACCGTGTCGAGAAATCCCCGAAGAACGAGAAGATCCTCGGTCAGTGCTATATGATGGCCTATGAGTATGAGAAGGCGCTCGAGCCTCTCTCCAAGGCTGCAGCTGGCGATGAAGACGGTGATCTCTGGTTCCAGATCGGTCAGGTGCAGATGCAGCTTGGTCACTATAAGGATGCCCTTGATTCCTTCGCGAGCGTTATAAAAGCGTTCGAAAAGGACAAGTCGGAAAAGGCCAAGGAAAAGACACTGTCTGCGACCATGCAGCGGGGTCAGGCCTTTACCGAGCTGAAGCGGTTCAAGGAAGCCCGTGAGGCCTTCAAGACCGCGAAGCGCATGGCAACCGACCGCAGAGACAAGCGCATGGTTACTCAGTGGGAGAGCTATCTCAAAGCTGAGGAAGCGCGCGAAGAAATGCTGAACGGCTAACGGCCTTCACAGAAAAATCGAGAAACGGCGTCCCATACGGGGCGCCGTTTTTCTTTGGCCCCACTATGAACACCTGCGCCCCGGTTGACCGGCATCAAGGACATCGTCTGGCCCTGGAACTATACTGCCAGTTTCCAACACGGAGACCGGTATCATGGACACAAAGAAGAAAATCGTCATCCTGCAGGGCCATCCTGACAGCGCCAAAAACCACCTGTGTCATGCGCTCGCAAGCGCATACGAAGCAGGTGCCGGGGACGCCGGACATGAGGTCACGACCGTCGCGGTCACGGATCTGGATTTCCCCATGCTGCGCTCACCCGACGACTGGAACAGCGGGGCCACACCAGCCGGCCTTCTGGATGTGCAGGCCACCCTTCTGGCGGCAGACCATCTTGTGATCGTTTTCCCGCTATGGCTTGGCAGCCTGCCGGCCCTTCTGAAAGGTTTCTTCGAGCAGATCTTCCGCCCTACCCTTCTGCCTGAGGGAGATGAGCTGACGGCATGGCGCAGCCTGTTGAAAGGCCGCTCGGTACGCCTGGTGGTCACCATGGGCATGCCCGCTTTCGCCTACCGCCTCTTCTATCTCTCCCACGGGGTTAAATTCTTCGCGCGCAATGTGCTGGCCTTTTCCGGTTGTGGGCCGATCCGCACCAGCTATTTCGGCATGGTCGACCGTGCGACGGACACCAAAAAACAGCGCTGGTTCGCCAAAATGCGTCGCCTTGGGGCCTCTGTTCAATAAAGTTATATTATAACTTTTCAGGTGCCCAAAAGTCTGTTAATGTTACATCATAACATTGATGGAGGGCGTTATGTTTGCAGCTACCAACCAATCCAAATTTGTTCCCATTGCCGGCGGCGCTATGGCCGCCACTTTCGGGCTCTTCTATCTGATGCAGGGGCTTGTTGCCTCCAATGATCTCGACTTTCAGGAGACCCCCAGAAAGCAATTCCGCGATTTCACAATCGAAAAGATCACCGAGCTCAAGGCCCGGGAAATCGACCGGGTAACACCGCCGCCAGAAGTCGAGCCTCAACCGGAAATAACAGTGGATCGCTCTGCCTCGCTCGAAGGTATCAATGTCACGGTCGGACGGGCGCCAAAGCCCCAGATCGTTACTCCCGGCAAAACCAAGCTGGCGCTGGGCTTGTCTGACGGCGAACGCTTGCCGCTAGTACGCGTGCAGCCGGTATATCCACGCCGTGCGCTGGAACAAGGCGTTGAAGGCTGGGTGATTCTGGAATTCACGGTTTCCGAGTCAGGCGATGTAGAAGACGCCGTTGTGGTGGATGCAAATCCGAAGGGGTGGTTTGATCGCTCCGCGCTCGCCGCCATCAAGAAATATAAATACAAGCCCACCGTTGTAGACGGGCAAGCCCGCGCCACACCGGGTGTCCAGTTCCGCATGGTCTTTGAAATGGCCGAAAACGGGTAAGGAGGCAGGCTATGCGCACACCTATTCGCACACAGGCGAAGACACAGGCCAAAGCCCAGCCGAATATGACGCCGATGCTGGATATCGTCTTCATCATGCTGATCTTCTTCATCGTGACGGCGAGCTTTGTCCGGGAAAACGGCATTGAGCCCAACTTCCAGAAGCCGCTATCGGGTCCGAAGTCGCCCACCGAGCCGATCGGCTTCTCCGTCGATGCCCAAAGCCGCATTTTTCACGCAGGCCGCATGATTGACCACTGGTCGATTGAGGCAATCGTGAAGGAAGCCCACACCGCGCGGCCAAACGCGCCCGTGTTGGTGGAAACCCACAAAGACGCCGCCATGGGCCGGTTCATCCGCATCCATGACGAAGCCGTCAAGGCAGGTATGCCAGCGGGTAAAGTCGCCATTGTCGTTCGCCCTGAGTAGATGGGGGTCTTCAGTTGTGAGCGATCGACAGGCGCGCGGCGGGGCTTTTGCCCCGCCGCTTTTCTTTATTATCAATGCTGCTAAAGACTAACGCGCCTGGGCGGCGTTTGCGCCGCCCGTCTGCCCAAGGGCTTCATAGACATATTTGTGCAGGTCTTCCTTGAGCGGAAGGGCACCATATGGCTGCAGGTTGGTCATCATCACCACTACCAGGTCTTCCTTGGGGTCAACCCAGAAATTGGTATTGGCCATGCCGCTCCAATAATAAAGGCCTTCGCTGCCGTAGCCGCCATATTTCTGGACGTTTTTCACTACCGCAAAATCCAGCCCGAATCCGAGCCCGCGATCACCGCCCCAGGACGCAGCCGCGGGCGCTGGCAGTTGGTCCGTCGCCATCAGGCGAATGGTCTCACCCTTCAGTATCCGCACGCCGTCAAGCTCGCCGCCGTTCGCCAGCATCTGGGCGAAGCGCCAATAGTCCACTGTGGTGGACACCAGCCCACCACCGCCTGAAAAGCTGGAGGGTTTTTTGGTATAGTCCGGGAAATAGGGATCGACAATGACCGTAAGCCCCTTGTCCTTGTCGGGTTTTACCATATCCACAAGCCGTTCCGCCTGCCTGTCGGTAATATAGAAACCTGTGTCTTTCATGCCCAGCGGCGCGAAAATGCGTTCTTCAAAATACTGGTCCAGCGGCTGACCGGAGAGCACCTCGATAAGGCGGCCCTGCACATCCACAGCGAAGCTGTAAACCCACTTGTCCCCCGGCTGGTAAAGAAGCGGCTGGCGCGCAAGACGCGAAATCCATTCTTTGGCCGACAGGCCAGATTCAAGAACGCCATTCTTCTGGTATAGCTTGTCCACCGGCGTATCGGCGAAAAGACCGTATGTCAGCCCGGCTGTGTGGCGCATCAGGTCCCGGATGGTGATCTCACGCTTCGCCGGAACGGTTTCAACTGTGCCATCTTCACGCTCCGACTTGAAAACCCGCGCGCCTGCAAACTCCGGCAGATAGGCGCCAACCGGATCATCAAGGCTGAAGCGGCCTTCTTCATACAGCATCATCAGGGCCACACCCGTGACTGGCTTGGTCATGGAATAGATCCGAAAGATGTCATTTTTTCCAAGCGCCACGTCGCTTGCAAGCTTCCGGTCGCCATAGGCCTTGAAGTGCACCACCTTGCCGTGGCGCGCCACAAGCGTCGTAAGGCCGGTCAGCTTTCCCTCCCGCACATAAGCGTCAAAATGACGGGTCATGTCATCCAGCACCGTGGCCGAAAGGCCCACATCTTCGGGGGCGGCAGTCGGCATATCCGCCGCTTCGGTTGGCATCACCGACCAGGCAACAAACAACAGGGCAATCAGGCGCAGCTTGTTCATAGGACGTCCTTCCAGCTTCACCAAAACAATAGGCCCCAGTTGAGGGGAAGCAAGTCACATATGGTGGAAATCAGCCAAAAAGGATAAAATTGTCCTTAACGGCCTACTAACCTATTGGCTGATATGATTACAAAAGGTAAGCAAGCCTCGCTTGGGGCCGCTAACCCTTTTGTCGGGAAAGGGACAATCCGATCGCATATGACGGCGGAAAACAGGAAATTTGACGGGTTCTTTCGCCCGCTGTGGCGGCTTATTGGATGCAGAAGTGCATGGATGCTTCTGGGCTGGTTGCATGCGCCTGCCACCGTTCAGGCCGCTGAAGTTTATATTGTCGATACCCTGAAACACGAGCGCAGCATCACGGTTGCAGAAGCGCTTAATGAGCACTGCCTGCCCTGCCGCCCTGTCAAATATATGGATATGAAAGGCAGCGTCCGGGTCGGCCGCCAGATTTCCTATGAGCTGGCACAGCTTAGACAGAATAATGCACTCGATCTGGTGATCACCCTGGGCAAACCGGCCACACGCATGATTTCCCGCGAACTTCAGGATGTGCCGATCTTCTACAGCCTGGGCCGGTCTGAGATGGATGACACCCGATACAGCAAAGGCGTTGTAAGCTTGGTGGTCCCTCCTTCACCCAAGTTGAAGCTGCAAGCGCTCAAGGCCTTGGCCCCCAATATCGAGCGCGTCGGCTTCCTGGCCACCCGGCACAGGCTGGACGATATTCGCGAGCCAACGGTCTTGGCCGCGCAGGAACTGGGGCTGCAGATAAAATTCTATTATGTCCAGCGCCCTTATGATGTGCCGGTGGGCCTGCGCACCGCGATTCAGGAGATGGACGCAATCGTCTTCATCAAGGACCGCGTGGCGATCAACGCCGACACGGTGGAATATATCCTTCAGCTTACGCTTGAAAACCAGGTCCCCACATTGGTGGACAGCGACAGGCTGGTGGACCGCGGCATGCTGGCGGCCCTGACCATTGACCCAAAGCGCCTGGGCGAAAAACTGGGCAAGGCCATTGAACACTATCTGGAAACCGGAACACCGCCTGACCTTTCGGATGATCCAACCCTCTTTCAATTGCTCGTCAACCAGGAAACCCTGCGCCAGACACCGGATGTTACCGGCGGTGCGCCCGCAGGGGTGAAAATGGTGATGCGATGAAAGCCCAAAGACGGACATGGGCGCCGGGTCGCTGGCTGGCCGACAACCTGAGCCTGACACAAAGGGCAACAGGTTTCCTTGTGCTGCTAGTCGTCTCCGTTGGTGGGCTTTTGGCCGCCGCTTTCGTTGTGACATCATCGCAGGTTTTCACAGACGACCTGGCGCGCCGCGGCCAAGCCACGGCAACTGGCATCGCAAAGAACGTCAAGCTTGGGGTTCTGGTGCGCGACCGGCTGCTTCTGGAGCAGACATTAGGCCCATACCTTGAGGACCCGGACATCAATTACATCAGCATTCTGGACCCGGAAGGACAGGTGATCGCCACCCTGCCCGCCGGGGCAGTATCAGAGGCCGTAGACGCCAATGTCGCCTCGGGCGTGAAACGGTCGCGGGGCCCTATCGTGCTGCAGCATTCCGAAAGCAGCGATGAAGATACGGATACGCTGGGCGCGGGCATGCACATTGGTGCCCCCATCTGGCGCGATCTGCTGACAAGCGACAGTGACGACCTGTTCGAAGAAGAATTACTGCAGGACAATGATACGGAGCCACCAGCCACAACATCCTCGCCAAAGCAGGAGCTGATCGGCATCGTGCATCTGGGCGTCACCACCGAACGGGTGCGCGGCAACATCAACGCCCTGATCCAGCAGGCGAGCCTCTATGCGGGTGGGCTTGCGCTCCTTGGGCTCATTGTCGCCGCATGGCTTCTGAAGCGTTGGCTGAAACCCCTGCAGACCGTCACGAGCCTGGCCCGGCGGGCCCGATTTGGTGGCCTGCAGAAAGAACTGGACGACGAAGTCACCCGCGACCTGCTGGCCAACAGCGAACGCCACAGCCATGATGAACTGCGGATACTGCAAAGCGCCTTCGCGGACATGATCCACGAACTGAGGCTGCATTATAAGCTGCAGGAAGAGCAGAAAGAGCGGCTGGAGCAAATGGTGGTGGAACGCACCATGGAACTGACGCAGGCGAAAGAGGAGGCCGAAGCCGCCAGCATCGCCAAGTCACGCTTCCTTGCGTCCATGAGCCACGAACTGCGCACGCCGCTGAATGCCGTGATCGGCTTCTCAGAAATGCTGCAGAAGGACATGGCCGTCACGCCGGAGCAAACTGACGAATATCTGGGGTATATCTGCGAAAGCGGCAAGCACCTGCTGGATATTATCAACGATATTCTTGACCTGTCGAAGTTGGAAGCCGGCCGGTTCGAGCTTCAATTCAATGACGCCTATCTGGACCAGATTGTTCAAGAAGCCGTGGCATTCAGCCAGCCACTGATGGACCGCAAGAAACAGCAGTTGCACCTGAAAGTGCCCGCGCTGGAGATCACTACGGACCCGCGCATCCTCAAGCAGGTAATCATCAACCTGGTGTCGAACGCAGTGAAGTTCACGCCCGCCGAGGGCCATATATCCATCGAGGCCACAGAACTGGGAGACCAGTTCGAACTGAAAGTAACGGACACCGGCATCGGCATGACCAAACAGGAAATCGAGCTGGCCATGCAGCCTTTTGCCCAGGTCAGCAAACAGATGTATGTTCAGGCCGAGGGCGAAGGCACGGGCCTTGGCCTGCCGCTGGTGGAACATTTCATGCTGTTGATGAAGGGGGGCATGCAGATCGAGTCTGAAAAAGGCAAGGGAACGACCGTCATCCTGACCGTGCCCATCCACCCCGAGGCACCGCAAGCGCACCATGGGGAAGACGATTTCGATTATATCTGAGCAGGCCGCGCAGGCCCGCCAGGTGCCCTAATCCAGATATTGCCAGCTATCCGCGCCGTCCAGATGCCGCACGCGGATGCCGGCCACATCCGCGGGGTCCGCCAGACGCATATTCACGCCCATGCGGCTGCTTTCCGACTTATCAAGGGCTTCCCAGTGGGTCACACAGCCACATGTCCTGCAGCGGTGTGTCGCCAGCGTCCTGTCGCCCTGGATATAGCTCTCCGTTGCGCCTGAAGCCATATGAAGCGTCACATTCGCTTCATCGGCATAGGCCCAGCGCGCGCCCAGACGTCGACAGAGGGAACAATTACATTCCGTCAGCCATTCCGGCGAACCTGGAAATTCGAACCTTACAGCACCACAGTGGCAACTTCCCTTGATCATACCAGCCTCCCAATTTTGCAGGGCAACAATACGGTAGTTTGCAACATGAATGAAAGATCAACCTTGAAGCCGCACTGTATCCAAAGCTGTTGCCTCTGATACACCGATGACTTAGCCTGTCCTTCAATCTTTTTTTTCGGGGGAAACCATGAAACTTATTCGTCTGGCCACAGCCTTCAGCCTTGCCATCGCCCTTTCCATCGCCACCCATGCTGGTGACAATCAGGTCAGCTTCGGTGAAACAAGCGTGACGGTTCGTGCGGACGATGACTTCTGCGCCATCGACAAAGCACAGCCTTTCGACAAGGCCTGGCTAGATATTCAGGTAAGGGCCAACGCCGGCAGCAACGAAGTGGCGGGGGCTTACCTGCTTTGCGATGAGCTTGCTCAGCTGCGTGAGGGGGTTTCTCTGAATCTAAGCCGCTGGGTCATCCTGTTGTCACCGCTACAGGGCGGCACCAAAGCCCAGCCGATCAAGGGTATAACGCGAAAACAGCTGGTCGAGGCCCTGGCCGTGGAATTCGACAAGGGCGTGAAGGTGGATGTTGCCGAGATCAGCAAAAATGTAAACCAGGCCGGCGAGAGCGTTCTGGGCACGGACAACATGGCGCCTATTGAAATTTCCGGCACCGGCGTACCGTCACTGTTGGCGAAAACCGATGCTGGTGTCTATGCAGGCCTTCAGCTACAGGTCGCGACAGAAAATGGCCGGATGCCGGTTGGTGCCGTGATCGGGATAACCCTGGTCAACGATCATATGCTGTCGGTCAATGTCTACCGTATCTTTGATGACCCCAAAACCATCAACACCCTCCTTGGCGAAGCCAGTGTGATGATCGAGGATATCGTCAAACTGAACGATTGATCCGCCTATGCAGAGGTCAACCAACCGGCGCGGGGCGTCTGCCCCGCAACAGCCCTTTACACCAGGCATCAAACACCCCACATTTACAGAAATCGGCACCAAAGCCGTAAACGACAGCAGCGATGGGGAACATTCATGCATCAGGATGCCAAATTCTGGAACCGCGTAGCCGCGCGCTATGCCAAAGCCAAAATCGGCGACATGCCGTCTTATGAGCGCAAGCTTGAGGTCACGCGCAGTTACTTCACGCCTGACATGGAGGTGTTTGAGATCGGCTGCGGCACCGGCAGCACGGCGCTTCTGCATGCGCCCCATGTAAAGCACATTCGCGCCACTGACATCTCCGAAGAGATGATCGCTATTGCGCGCACCAAGGCGGAAGCGGAAGGCGTGACGAATGTGTCATTCGAGGTTGCCGCCATTGATGATCTGGATGTGCCGAACGAAAGCCAGGACATGGTGATGGCGCATTCCATCCTGCACCTGCTGGAAAACCGGCAGGCCGTCATCCAGCGCTGCTATGATATGCTGAAGCCCGGTGGGCTGATGGTTACCAGCACCGCCTGTCTCAAGGATGGGCTTGGCTGGGTGCGGTTCCTGCTGCCGCTGATGCGCCTTGTGCGTTTTGCCCCAAGTGTTGTGAAGTTCTTCTCGGCGGCGGAGCTTGAAAAAGAGTTCACGGACGCTGGCTTCAGCGTGGCCTACAAGTGGCAACCGGGGCCGAAGAAGGCGCTTTTCATGGTACTCAGGAAGCCGGAGTAATCGGCCCTGCCCTGAACGGACGTATAATAGACAATCCTTCCAGCTTAGCGGTAAACTGGTAGCCAGACATAAGCTGGGGAGGAAACAGCATGACCCATATTCAATTCAAATCCTTGGTGCTGGCAGCAGCCATGGCCATGGGCGCACCAGCACTCAGTGCGGCAGACTTGCTGACAGGCTATGAGGCCACGGCGCTCGAACAAGAAGTGGCGGCGGTGGAGGCGGCTTTCGCCAAAACCATGGCCGACCGCGACTTCGAAGCCTTCGCCAGCTTCCTGGATGAAGAGACGGTCTTCTGGGGCCCGAATGTGCCGGACCGCGGCAAGGAAGCCGTGATGGCACGCTGGAAAGCCTATTATGAGGGCGAGGCCGCGCCTTTCTCATGGAAGCCTGAGACCGTGCTGGTGCTTGAAAGCGGTACGCTCGCCCGCTCCACTGGCCCGGTAATGGCGCCCGACGGCACGGTTGTGGCCTACTTCCACAGCACCTGGCGCAAAAACGCCGACGGCGAGTGGAAGATCATATTCGACAAGGGCCAGCGCTTCTGCCCGCCCCCAGCGCCCGAAGCCGCGGCGGAATAGCGCCGCGGAAAAAGGGGTACTTCAGGGCTGCTGCGCGGCAGCGTGGCCGTTCATCCGGCGTGTCACCATGGGCGCGATGGCATCCACGAGCGACCCACGCCCACGCGCCAACTCAAACCCAGCGGCGACCAGCTCGAACACATGGCCATGCATGGTAAAAATGAAATGCCTCGCCTCCCGCGGGTACCGCTGCTGCTTGATCGTGCTTTTCTCTTGACGATCGAACAGGCGCTCGACCAGCGCCGAATGCTCCACCACATATTGGCTGAAAGGCTTCAACCCGAACTCCGCCAGCCGGTGTTCGCGAATGGTATCGTCTTCGTAGGTCTCGCAGGAAAAATACAGTACATCATGAAAGCGGAGCACGGCATAAGCCATGTGGGACATGGCCCCCGCCGGGTCCAGCGCCAGGGCATCTTCCCATCCCGGGGCCTGCTCGTCGGTATAGTATGAGAGGAACAGGTCATCCCCCACCTGAGCATAAACGGGCAACTGGAACGTGCGGCTGGAAGCCGGGATATTAGGGATCGTCTTTAGCGTTTCAAAATCCGCGAAGAAACCAAGCATAAAAGCCCCCACCCTCAAGTTATGACCGCCAATCCCCCGTGATTGTAGCCATTTCTGCACAAATTGCGATAGCTATCGTGGCAAATAGTTCAGTATTATATGGGGTTATTTGAGGCGGCTGACGCGCTAGAGGCTTGAATAGGCCCAAGCCGTGCAAGAAGGCCCGCGATAGCTCACGATATATTGCAACTGGAAGATATGGTGCCCCCGGTCGGAATGACGTTGCGCAGGCTTTGCCATGCTCACGTCTACTCCGCTCATTCCATTCGCTTCGTGAACGAACACGGTTATTCCTCAAGGAAGGTACAAAACAAAAAGGCGACCAGATGGTCGCCGTTTGTTTTGGTGCCCCCGGTCGGAATCGAACCGACACTCCCGAAGGAACGGGATTTTGAATCCCGCGCGTCTACCAGTTCCGCCACAGGGGCACTGCGCATAGAATCTGCGGTAGAAAGCCCGCGCATAATATACGCGTTTCTTTTCCCGTCAAGCGCACAATGGCCGCCCTTTGGGCCCCTTATAAATTATTCAGCCGCACACGCGCATTCAGTTGCCTTGAGCTTGCCCCATTGCTAAGGAAGTTTGAGGTTTGCTGCTGGACCAGCATTCAGAGGGGACATAACCACCGTGATCAGGAAACTGTACGACTGGACGATCGAAAAGGCCCAGAGCCCGGCGTCCGAAAAATGGCTGGGCGCGATCAGCTTCGCGGAATCCAGCTTTTTCCCGATCCCCATCGATATCATGCTGATCCCCATGATCTTGGCCGACCGGCTGAAGGCCTGGCGGCTGGCCACCATTACGCTGATCACCAGCGTGCTGGGGGGCGTTGCGGGCTATCTGATCGGCATGTTCCTGTTTGAAACCATCGGCCGACCGATCATCGAGTTTTACGGCTACGGGCCGCAGTTTGAAGCCTTCCGCGGTTATTACACCGATTATGGCATCCTGATTGTGCTGGTGGCGGGCTTCACGCCCATTCCTTTCAAGGTGGTCACCATAGCAAGCGGCGTTGTGGGCCTGAACCCGCTTGTGTTCATTGGCGCGTCCATTCCGGCGCGAGGCGCGCGCTTTTACCTTGTGGCCGCGCTTCTGTGGAAGTTCGGGGACCCAATCCGCGACTTTATTGAAAAGCGCCTCGGGCTTGTCACCACGGCCTTCATGGTGGTAGGCATTCTGGGCTTTGTTGCGCTGAAATATTTGTAGGACCATCCGCATGAGCGAGACACTCACATCCTTCCCTGACCGCGAACCGGTATTGTTTGCAGGCATTATGGCCACGCTTGTGCTTGGGTCCGCCTTCGGCTTCCAGCTTGCGGGCTATCCGCCGTGCGAGCTCTGCTGGTGGCAGCGCTATCCCTATATGGCCATCATGGCCGTCAGCCTGTTGGCTACCGGCATGAAAAGCCTGCCACGCAAATGGGTGCTGGTTCTGCTGGCGCTTCTGTTCGCGACAGACGCAGGCATCGCCGCCTTCCACTTCGGGGTCGAGCAGCGCTGGTGGGAAGGCCTTGCGACCTGCTCAAGCTATGTGAATGTCACCGACAGCATTGATGACGCGCTGAAGGCCATCATGGACGCGCCACTTATTCGCTGCGACGATATAGCATGGTCCCTTTTCGGCATATCCATGGCAGGCTATAATTTCCTGATCGCAACCGGCATGACGCTGTTTTGCGTGAACAAGGCAAGGTCGGCCTGAAGGACTGGATATGAGCAAAACCGCAAAAGAGACACTTCCGAAGCCAACGCTTGAAAAACAAGCGCCTGCGCGCCCGCTGCCGGGTGATCGCAGCCTGAAGGAAGAGACCGAGCGCATGATCCGCGTGGACCATGCGGGCGAATATGGCGCGGTGCGGATTTATGCGGGCCAACGCGCCGTGATGGGTGACAAACACCCGAAAGCGGGCTTACTCAAACACATGTATGAGCAGGAAGAGGTTCACCTGGACCGCTTCAACAAGATGATCACCGAACGCGGCGTGCGCCCCACGCTGATGACTCCCTTCTGGCATGTGGCAGGCTTCGCGCTTGGCGCCACCACCGCGCTGATGGGCGAAAAGGCCGCCATGGCCTGCACCCAGGCGGTCGAAGAAGTGATCGACGACCATTACCAGCACCAGCGCGATGCGCTTAAGGGCAAGGACGCCGAGCTTGAAGAGGTGATTGAGAAGTTCCAGGCCGAAGAGGTCGAACACAAAAAGATCGCCGAAGAACATGGCGCTGAAGAAGCCGTGGGTTACCCGGTTCTTTCCGCCGCCATCAAGGCCGGCTGCCGCGCAGCCATCTGGATCTCCAAGCGGGTCTGACATCACACGCAAGGCCGTCACCCTGAACTTGTTTCAGGGTCTATTTGTCGCCCAAATCACTCAAGGTCGCTGCCGCAGACATAGCTTGGATGCTGTTTGCAATGCTGGCGGTGCGCCAAACGAGTTCAGCATGACGAACAAACCCGCTTCGCCTAGCGCTCCAGTTCCGCGTCCCAGTAAAGAAAATCCCGCCAACTTTCATGCAGATAGTTTGGCGGGAACTGGCGACCGTGTTCGTGAAGCTCGTGTGCCGAGGGCCTCGTGGGTTTGCGCCTTGGGAACATGTGCGCTTCTTCCGGTGTTCTACCCCCCTTCCTGAGGTTGCACGGCGCGCACGCTGCCGTAATGTTGGTCCAGCTGGTTCTGCCACCCTGGCTTCTGGGGATGACATGATCGAACGTCAGGTCTTCCGTTGAGCCACAATATTGGCAGGTGAATTCATCGCGCAGGAACAGGTTGAACCGCGTAAAAGCAGGATATTTCGGCTGTCTGATATATTTCTTCAGCGCGATCACGCTTGGTAGCGGCATGGTCATTGAGGGTGAGTGCACCTCACGCTCGTAATTCGACAGGATCGACACCCGATCCAAAAAAACGGCCTTAAGGGCCGTTTGCCAGTTCCACAAACTTAACGGAAAATAGCTGAGCGGCCGATAATCGGCGTTCAGCACAAGGGCCGGACAACTGTCCGGCGAAGGCAAGTGGGGCGTAAAGTTAACACCCATAGTCTATATCCCCCCGACAAGCCGGAAAGGGTACCGACGCCCACCATCGGCACCGCCCCGCAACATAAGGGCTTCAACTCCGACAGGTCATATATACAAGATACAGTGTTACACGCGGATGACAAAGCATTATGTTGTGCCCGCACAGCATATCAACCCCGGGTCGAACATTTGCCCTAGAAACGCGCGGCGCGCTGGCTCAGCTTCATCCATTCGTGCGCCACCGGCCCCGTTCGGGCGGTGAGCATGGCGTCAAAGGCGTCCGATACCCGGTCCAGATAGGGTTCGGTATAGGGGAAGGCACCGGCGTGGTCATAGTTGTGGCGCATGGCCGCGTTGCATTCAAAAATGAACAGGCGTCCGTCATCCAGCTTGCAGAAGTCGATGCCGAAAAAGTCCAGGCCGATGAGCTTGCGCACCTCTTCAAGCCGCGCCATGTTATCCGGCCCCAGCCAGCCTTCAAAATCCTTCAGATAGGCTTGTTCACTGGCCTGAAGTTCTTCGCTGTCCACCATCACGCTGTAGCGGTCGCCCGAATGGACATTCCAGTCGTTGTGCACGAGGCTCGCCACCGGGTGGAACTGCCCGTCGATACAGAAGGTCCGGCTTTTGCGGAAAAACCCTCTCTCGTCCGACAGGTCATGATACTGGATGAAGTAATAATCCCGGCCTGCACGCGCGGCATTGAAATAGTCCTGCACCGCCTCAGTGTCCGCCGCCAGAGCCACTTCAACCCCGGTATGGGTCTCAACCGGCCTCAGCACCAGCGGATAGCTAAAGCCCTTCTCAGTGATCGCACACACCATGCTGCCGGTGTCGCCGCCGTCCCAATGCACACGCTCTGTTTTCGGGAACACCACACCGTCGATAGCCCCCAACCGGCGACAGTTCTGTTCCCGGGTGGTCTGCAGCACCTTGTCAGGGTGGTTGATAACCGGCACGCCCGGCCATGCCGCCAGGAACTTTGACAGGGCCTTCAGGCTGTCGGTCATTCTGTCGGCGCAGGCAATGGTGTTCAGCACCAGGTCAGGGGCTGGCCTGTCGCCCGGCCACTCAGCCGGCGTATCATAGATATTATGCAGCCACACATTATAGCGCCGGTCACGGAGGAAATTGGTAACCGAGAAATGCCCGCCTTCAAGCGAGGGTTCAAATCCGCGCGCCTTGGTGCGCAGCTGATATTTCACATTCTTCATGCCCCGCACCCGAAGAATGTTGGGGCCTGCCGGATCAGCGCGGCGCGGGAATTCATAGGGGTGATGCTCCGCCAGTTGGCGTAGGGCTTCCTGCGCACCCTCGCGGTCCCCCTCTTCCCAGCGCAAGCAGGACTTGAGGACAAGATTGTCATACGCCGTGGGCGCCAGCGCCAGCGCCTTTTGGTTCCACACAGCGGCTTCTGAAAAAGCACCGCGCGAGGCCAGTATTGTGGAAAGCCGCCGCACCAGAAGCGGATCATCCGGGCTTTCAGCGACCTGATCCCTAAGGTCATGAACAGGGTCCCGCCGCACAGGCGCAGTGTCTGGCTTGGCACGCAACCCGGAAAGCCAGCTCTTGAGGCCGCCTGCTGCTGCGTGCTTCAAGTCAACGGTGTGACGCACCCGGAAAAGCGTTCGATTGCTGTCTGCTGTAAACCCGGTGCGGGCATGCAGCACCTTTTGGTTGGCGAAAAACACAGCCTCGCCTTCCTCCAGCTTGAAGGTGAAGGCCTGTGCCTTATGCGCCAGCACGTCATCCAGCCGGTCCAGAAGCGCGCGGTCATCCTCGCTCAGGCTCGCGCCGTCCAGAACCGCCTGGTCAACCTGCGTGCGGTAATAGCGGATCGTGGTCTCAGCTCCCTCCCCTTCAAGCACAGGGAAATATCCCCTTGAGAATGGGAACACCGGCTGGCGAAGGCGCTTGATGTCTGCGGGAGCAAGGCAGGTAAGCACGTCAGTCACCGCCACCATGGCATTTTCACCGCCGCCCGTGTCCGCCACCACGCACTGGAAGGCCACCAGGTCATGGGGTTCAGGCAGATAACTGCTGTCTGTGTGGGGGCTGATGGGCAGGTGGGTCCGGCTGTAGGCCGTTGCTTTTCTGGTGCGCCGGACAGCCTCAGGGTTCACAGCGACGCGGGTGAAGGAAAGCGGCGGCTGCGTCTGTTTTGCGCTGCAACCAAGCGTACCAAGCATGCTGGCGAGCGCCTTGATCTCCTCCTCGTTGGCCACTGTATCAAAACCCGATACGACCGTGAAATAAGGATAGCGGGTAATGGTGCGCGCGATGCGGCGCGCCAACGCTTTCAACGCGCGCGGCCTATATATGGGTATTTCTTTTGCTTCAATGCGCGGTAGTGTCATCCCTGCCCCCTTGGCGCGATCTTACCCGCGGGTTTTGACGTGGGCAAGCGGCCAAAAGCCAAAGCATGGCCTGCAGTAAACCATCCAGGGTTTCTCACCCATGTTGAAATTCACTCGGGTAAATTAACGGCCTTGAAAGTATTCAACTGATAATTTCATCCAAAGCAACTGGAACAGGCGTAGGAAATAAGGCACTGTTGCTTAGGCGTTCTGAGCACCGGTTCCCCTATTTGGATACGATGGTGACAAAAAACATATCAGGCAAACGCTTTACTCTGTGGCTACTGCTCGGCCTCGCGGTGATCGCCGCGTTCGGCTTTTACGCCGGGCAGATGGCCTACACACGCTTGAATGAACAGTTCATTGCCCGCGAGACGCTCTCTGTCCGCCTTGCCAGCCAGTCGCTCCATTCAAGCCTGAGGCTTCCTGCCAGCCACCTCTATAGCGTGGCAGTCCTTGAACCAAGAATGCGGCAGGCAGTCAGCCAGGCTGACCCGGCTCTTGATGAAGTGGCCAATGCCTTCACCACACTTTTGATGCGCAACCCCAATTATGCCCAGGTCCGCTGGATTGGCGAAGACGGGGTTGAGGTTGTCAGGATTGATCAACCCGCCCCCGCCGATGTCCGTAGGCTGGAAACAGATGACCTGCAGGACAAAAGCAGTCGCCCCTATGTGCGACAGGGCCTCCAGCTTGGGCCCTCTGAGCTTTATGTTTCCCCGCTTGACCTGAACGTGGAGAACGGCGTAGTCCAGCAACCCTTCAATCCGGTTGTCCGAATGGCGCTTCGGCTGTTTGACAACAGCGGCATACCGCACGGCATCGTGGTGCTGAACATCTCGGCCAAGCCCATGCTCGACAAGATCATCAGCTTTTCAGACAATGAAAACATCATGCTGCTGAATGCCGATGGATTCTGGCTGAAATCGCCAAACCCGGCCGATGAATGGGGCTTCATGCTGGGGAAAACGGAAACACTGGGCACGCGCAACCCCTTAGCCTGGCAAAAGATAAACACCACACCCCAAGGACACGCGGAAACTGCCGCAGGCCACTGGACGTGGGATACCATCGGCGTAACCGAGAGCCACCTGACTGTTACGAACAATATTGCGCTTAAGCTTGTGGCGCAAATCCCGGCTGAAGCCATCTGGGCAGCGCGCATCAAGGCCCTGACACCTGTCATGATCACCACCCTGGTCACAGCACTTTTGTTCGGCGCTGCGCTATACCGCCTGTCACGGGAGATGGCTGAGCGCCGCCACGCAGAGCAGCAGGCCGTTCTGGCCAACAAGGCGAAAGGCGCGTTCCTGGCAACCATGAGCCACGAAATCCGAACGCCCATGACAGGAATTCTGGGTTTTTCTGACATGCTGCAGGAAGACAAGCTGCCTGATGAAAGCCGGGCAAAGGTCGACAAGATCAAATCAGCCGCCCAGGCGCTGCTGCGTATTCTCAATGATATTCTCGACATTTCTAAGCTGGACGCAGGCAAGTTCGAGATTGAGCAGATCCCCTTCAACCCGGCGATTATGGCAAATGAAGTCGTGCAGATGTTTTATCAAACCTGCCCGATGGAGAAAAAAGACACACTGCAAATCACCGCGAAAATTGCCAGGGATTTTCCTGAGGCCGTTAAGGCAGACCCGACGCGCCTGAGGCAGGTGCTGGTGAACCTGATGGGCAACGCTGTAAAATTTTCCGATCGTGGCTCGGTCACGCTGGTATGCGGTCACAATGCCGCAAAAAAACGGCTTGAGTTTGAAGTGATCGACACCGGGATCGGCATGGATGGGGAACTTCTGGGGCGCCTGTTCCAGGAATTTGAGCAAGCCGACGCTTCCACCAGCCGTAAATATCATGGCACCGGCCTTGGGCTGGCCATATGCAAGAAACTGGTGGAACGTATGGGCGGCGAAATTACAGTCAAAAGCACGCCGGGATTGGGCAGCGCCTTCTGGTTTTCTGTGCCCTATGAGCCTGCCAGCGCCGATGACCTGCCAAAAGAGGCCGAACCAGCCCTATCCCCG
Source organism: Kordiimonas lipolytica (assembly GCF_001550065.1). The sequence continues at coordinate 235,440 of NZ_LRUB01000002.1, read as the reverse complement.
GCAGCGGAAAAACAGGCGTTGTCCATCCTTGTTGCGGAAGACAATCAGATCAATCAGATGATTGTCCAGAACACCCTCAAAAAGATGGGGCACAAGGTGACAATTGCCGAAAGCGGCAAGGAAGCATTGCGGCTGGTTTCAGAGGAAAATGACTTTGACCTGATCCTGATGGATGTCAGGATGCCCGAAATGTCAGGCCCCGAAGCAACCAGGAAAATTCGCGCCCTGCCACATGCCGCAGCGTCCATCCCCATCATCGCGCTCACCGCCGACGTGATGGAGGACAACAAAGCAGCCTATTTTGAGGCCAGCATGAACGACTGCGTTGGCAAGCCCATCAACCAGAAAGAACTGGCAGCAGCCATCAACAAGGCCGCCTGTTTGGTTTCATCATAGACATCCACGGACGGTCATTTTGCCGTTTCCTTGTCCAGCACTTCTTTCTAAAGTGCGGCCATGAGCACTGATCCGCAACAACTCGTGACACGCTTTGCCCCCAGCCCCACCGGACGGCTGCACAAGGGGCATGCCTACTCTGCGCTTCTGGCCTACCACCGCGCGCGCGAAGAGGGTGGGCGCTTCCTCTTGCGCATTGAAGATATTGATACAGTTCGGTGCCGAAACGAATTTGTCGACGGTATCTTTGAAGACCTCAAATGGCTTGGCCTGACATGGGAAGAACCTGTCAGGCGCCAGAGCGAGCATTTCTCGGATTACCAGACGGCGCTGGACCGGCTGAAGGCCATGGGAGTTGTCTACCCCTGCTTCTGCACGCGGAAAGATATCCAGCGTGAAATCGAGGCCGCCGAGAGCGCGCCACACGGCCCGGACGGGCCTATCTACCCCGGCATCTGCCGGGGGCGGGCAGACGCAGTTCCACTTCTGGCTGAGGGCAAACCGCACGCCTGGCGGCTGGACCTGAAGGCCGCGCTTGAGCATATCGGCGAGCCGCTCTCGTGGCACGATGAGATCAAGGGCGAGGTAACGGCGAAACCCGAAGAGCTCGGCGACGTGGTGCTGGCGCGCAAGGACACGCCGACAAGCTATCATCTGTCTGTTGTGGTGGACGACACGCTGCAACACATCACCCATATCATCCGCGGCGAGGACCTTTTCCACGCCACGCACATCCATGTGGTGTTGCAGAAGTTGCTCGGCTATCCGACACCCATATATCACCACCACGGGCTGCTATTGGACGAGCACGGCGAACGCTTCGCCAAGCGGAACAAATCCGTCACGCTCGAAAGCTTGCGCGCGAGAGATATCGACCCGGAAGCACTGATACATTCTATTTTTCCGCGATAGGCTCCAAATCAGTCATGGCAAATTTCGCCGAGAACTTCTTAGCCTCTTCGAGAACTGCATTCGCGTTAGCCTTTAAGACGCGCCCATCCTTTGTTCTTACTTGAGCCACGTACGCAATTGAAGCGTAGTATTCAATAATGTCGTTATCAGAATACACACGCCACTCGCCGTCTAAGCTCTTGGTCTCTCCGGCTTTCAAGTCAATAACATCCGTTGCAGTCAGAGTTCGAATATGATCACCCCAAACATCAAAGGTCAAAAAACGAACCTCTACTGCAGTCAACTCCTCATCAGCAGAAACCGTGTATGCTGCGACAAACTTGAAACTTCCATTCGAATACTTTTTTCCAGCATCATAAATAGCCTGAACTCCCGGGGTTCCTTTAATTTTAAGGGGCAGGTCTGCATCATTTATCGCGATCCACTCTCGATTAAGTGAAGACCCCTTATTGACCGCGATACCATATCCCAATTCAACTTTAACACTCCCGCCGTTTACTTTTGTCACAGTAGTCTGCCCAATTGCAGCCGTAGACCAGAGCAAACTCCCCACTACCAACACTATCCATTTCAATCTCAAACCAGCCTCCCGTTGCTATTTATGATAACAATGTAACAACAATAACGCGATTTTCGAAATAGATATTGTTGCGTCCTTTTTGCCGCACCTACCGGTCTGATGTTGCCCTGCATCCGTACTGCTTTATAGTGTGCGAAACGCAAAAGAGAGACAGCGCATATGTTTATTTTCCTCGTTCTCGGCATGCTGTTCATGCTGATCACCCTTTTCATCCTGTTCGCCGGCTTTGGCTCCATGGCGAAGGGCGGTGATTTCAACAAAAAATACGGCAATAAGCTGATGCAGGCCCGCGTAGGCGCACAGGCACTGGCCATTGTGTTCTTCGCCCTGTTTGCCTTTACGATTTAGGGCCCCAGGCATGGTGAAGCTGACCAAAATCTACACACGCGGCGGCGACAAGGGTGAGACATCGCTCACCGGCGGTGAACGCGTGGCAAAGGACAACGCCCGCATTGAGGCCTACGGCACAGTGGACGAAGCCAATTCGGTGATTGGGCTCGCGCGGCTCACGACCGAAGGGGCGGCGGACGAGATGCTGGCGCGCATCCAGAATGAACTGTTTGACCTGGGCGCGGACCTTTCAACCCCAGGCGAGGATTTCACGCCGGGTGAGATGACGCTCCGCATCACGGACGCGCAGGTGACGCGGCTGGAAGAAGAGATCGACAGCATGAACGCGAACATGCAGCCGCTCACCAACTTTATCCTGCCCGGCGGGTCTGCGGCCAGCGCCCATCTGCATCTGGCACGGACCGTGATCAGGCGCGCTGAGCGGCATGCCATCACTGCATCGCGCGAGGTTTCGATCAACCCGGCGGCGATAAAATATTTGAATCGGCTGTCCGACCACCTATTTGTCCTTTCAAGGCACCTCAACAAGGATGGTGCTTCGGACGTTTTGTGGGTGCCTGGCGCAACACGATAGCCCGGATTGACGCTACGGCGCAGCGCAAAATGCTGCACCGCATTGACTCGGGTTTTTATCTGGTTTAACGCTGTGTACCCCTAATATTTTCAAGGGTTGGGGCCTGATTGCCCCGGCCTAGTCAACCAAGGTTCTCAGGGGCTTTGTTGCCCTGCACAAAAATTGGGAGAAAGAACCCCATGAAGATCATGGTCCCCGTAAAACGGGTCGTCGATTATAACGTGAAGGTTCGCGTTAAATCCGACAATACGGGCGTTGAGCTCGCAAACGTTAAAATGTCCATGAACCCTTTTGACGAGATCGCTGTCGAAGAAGCGATCCGGCTGAAGGAAGCGGGCAAGGCAGAAGAGATTGTTGTTGTTTCCATCGGCCCTAAGGCTGCACAGGAAACGCTGCGCACCGGTCTCGCTATGGGCGCCGACCGCGGCATCCTGGTGGAGCATGACGGCGAAAGCGAGCCTCTCGCGGTTGCCAAGATCCTGAAGGGCATCGTGGAAGAAGAAAATCCATCGATCGTTCTTCTGGGCAAGCAAGCCATTGATGACGACTGCAACCAGACAGGCCAGATGCTGGCACAGCTTCTTGGCTGGCCGCAAGGCACGTTCGCTTCTGAAGTTGCTGCAGACGGCGACAGCGTGAATGTAACGCGCGAGATCGACGGCGGTCTGGAAACCGTGAAGCTGAACCTTCCGGCTGTCATCACCACTGACCTGCGCCTCAACGAGCCACGCTACGCAACGCTGCCAAACATCATGAAAGCGAAGCGCAAGCCGATCGACGAGAAAACCCCAGCCGACTTCGGTGTCGACATGGCACCGCGCCTGTCCACGCTGAAGGTTGAAGAGCCACCGAAGCGCGAAGCCGGCATCAAGGTTGAAAGCGTTGAGGAACTGGTGGGCAAGCTTAAAGAAAAGGGAGTAATCTAATGACCGCTCTCGTTGTTGTAGAACATGATAACGCGTCCGTAAAAGACGCAACGCTTGCGACCGTCACGGCTGCCAAAGCGTTTGGTGAAGTACACGCCCTTGTGGCTGGTTCCGGTTGCGCTGCCGCCGCAGAAGCCGCCGCCAAGATCGACGGCGTATCGAAGGTTCTGGTTGCTGACGACGCGACTTACGAACACCCACTGGCGGAAGAGCTCGCAGCAGTTGTGCTGTCTGTTGCGGATGGCTACGACGCGATCCTCGCGCCTGCCACCACCACAGGTAAGAACTTCCTGCCACGTGTGGCTGCAAGCCTGGATGTTGCGCAAATTTCTGACATCGTTGAGGTTGTCAGCACTGACACTTTCAAGCGTCCGATCTATGCCGGTAACGCCATCGCGACCGTGCAGTCTTCCGACGCCAAGAAGGTGATCACCGTGCGCGGCACCGCGTTCGACAAAGCAGCCGCTGAAGGCGGTTCTGCGGCTGTTGAAAGCATCGCCGCAGCTGGCAAGGTTGGCGTATCCTCTTTCGTGGGCGCTGAGCTTTCGAAGTCTGACCGTCCTGAGCTGACGTCCGCGAAGATCATCATCTCCGGTGGTCGCGGCATGGGCTCGGGCGAGAACTTCAAGATCATCGACGCTGTTGCAGACAAGCTGGGTGCCGCCGTTGGCGCGTCCCGCGCGGCTGTGGATGCGGGCTTTGTGCCAAACGACTATCAGGTCGGCCAGACCGGCAAGATCGTGGCGCCAGAGCTTTACATCGCTGTTGGCATCTCCGGCGCGATCCAGCACCTGGCCGGCATGAAGGACAGCAAGATCATCGTTGCCATCAACAAGGACGAAGAAGCCCCAATCTTCCAGGTGGCGGACTATGGCCTTGTAGCAGACCTGTTTGACGCCGTACCTGAGCTTGAAAAAGCCCTCGGCTAAACATTTCTAAAAGGGCGTGCAGCCTGTGCGACGAAAATTCGCACGTATTGCGCGCCCTTTTTTGCCCCTGTTCAAAAAAATATGTTAGAAAAAGTCACGACTTAAAACGTGGCAAAGAAAGAATATCATGGTTGAGAAGGTAGGGATTATCGGCGCTGGCCAGATGGGCAATGGGATCGCCCACGTCTGCGCGCTTGCAGGCATGGATGTGATCCTTTCGGATGTCTCGATAGACCGTGCGGAAGCCGGGCTTGAAGTCATCAAGGGCAATATGGGCCGCCAGGTTACCAAGGGCAAGATCACGGCCGCTGATATGGACGCAGCCATTGGCCGCATCACGCTGGCCGACACGCTGGCGGCGCACAACAAATGCGACCTGGTGATCGAAGCCGCCGTTGAAGACGAAAAGATCAAGACCTCCATCTTCAAGGAACTGTGCCCGCACCTGAAGGCAGATGCGCTGGTGGCATCCAACACGTCTTCGATAGCCATTACCCGCCTTGCCGCCTCAACCGACCGGCCAGAGAAATTCATGGGTGTTCACTTCATGAACCCGGTACCCGTGATGAAACTGGTGGAGCTGATCCCCGGCATCGCCACAAGTGAGGAAACCTTCGACCGCTTCCATGTGTTCACGGAAAAGCTGAAGAAGACGACCGTGGTGTCCGAAGACTTCCCGGCCTTCATCGTCAACCGTATCCTGATGCCGATGATCAACGAAGCCATCTACACGCTTTATGAAGGCGTGGGCACCGTTGAAGCCATCGACGACGCCATGATGCTGGGCGCCAATCACCCGATGGGGCCACTGACACTGGCAGACTTTATCGGCCTTGATACGTGTCTCTCGATCATGCAGGTGCTGTATGACGGCCTGGCGGACAGCAAATACCGCCCTTGCCCGCTGTTGGTGAAATATGTGGAAGCCGGCTGGCTTGGCCGCAAGACTGGCCGCGGCTTCTATGACTATCGCGGCGACATACCTGTACCGACCCGCTAAAGGCGCATGACGGCGCAAAGATAACTAGCCCTGCCCTTTGGCGGGGCTTTTTCGTTAGACTTGTAGAAAATACACGAATGTTGCAACTGCGGCCCCGGGGCGCTATCAATTTCTGATGTACTTTGTGCCGCCTTGCGCGCACAGACGTAAAATCTTTCGGGGGTTGTCATGTTCTATCGCGTATGGGCACCAATTGTTGCTGTGTTTTTCCTGATTTTGTTGCCAGCTGCCACGCTGCCACTTCAGGCATCAATCGAGACCAAAGCAGATGTCACGGTCGGTAAGGCCGATGCGCCGGATTGGGTCGTTGACCGAAAGGCTGGCACCGGCGTGCCGGAACACCGGGCCGCAGCCGTGGGCGACGGCATCTTCTATATGCTCGCCGACACACAGGTTGCCTGGCGGCCCGACGGCTATGAATATTACACCCGTTATTCCTATACGGTGACTGACCGCTCAGGCCTCGAAGAGGCTTCGCGCCTGACATATGCCTTCGACCCGCACGACACCGACCTGACCTTCAACCACATCCGTGTCGTCCGGAACGGCGAAATCCAGGACCGCCTTCAAGACGTTCAGATCACACTGCTTCGGCAAGAGGAAAGTCTTGAAAGCGCTGGCATCATTGATGGCGACCTGACGGCGCTGGCGGAACTTGAAGACATTCAGGTGGGTGACACCATCGACTATGCCGTATCCAGCGTTGTGCATTCAAGCCTTTGGCCGGGTGAGTTCTTCGACTATTTCGACATGGGCTGGTCTGTCCCCATCGGTGAGCGCCACTATCGGCTGATCTGGCCTGAAGACAAACCACTCTTTATTAAAACCTATCAAGATGCGCCGGACCCTGTGATCAGCAAGTCAGGCGACGTGAAAATCTATGAATGGTCGGTCATAGACCCCACCCCTATCCCGGGCGAAGAATCCACCCCTGCGTGGCACGTCAGCTGGCCGCTTGTCAGCATCTCAAGCATGGAAAGCTGGCAGGATGTTCAGCGCTGGGCTGCCCCAAAATATGATGTGGACATGACCCTGCCTGAAAGCTTTGCGCTCAAGGTACAGGCGATTGCAGACAAGTGGCAGGCGCCCGAAGACAGGCTGACCGAAGCCCTGCGACTTGTGCAGGACAAAATCCGCTATGTCGGCATCGAAATTGGCAATGGATCCCACATTCCGCGGACGCCCCAGCAGGTGATCCGCCGCGGCTATGGCGACTGTAAAGACAAAGCGCTCCTCCTGACCGCCGTATTGCGTGAACTGGGCATTGAGGCCTGGCCCGCGCTGGTGGACAGCGAGCAAGGCCCCAGCCTGCCCGACACCCTGCCCGCCCCGATCGCCTTCGATCACGCCATCGTCAAAGCAGAGATTGGTGATCGCGCCTATTGGCTTGACCCAACCTGGTCGCACCAGGGCGGTCGAGGTGACATACTGATCCAGCCAAGCTATGCTTACGGCCTGCCAATCGGCGCCGAAGACGCGGGCCTGGAGCCCATTGAAGTACAGCCCACGACCGATCCAACTATGCGTGTCACGGAAGCCTATAGCTTCCCTAAAAAAGGCGAGGACTTCTTCACTCTTGAGGTCACCACAGTCTATGAAGAAGACGAGGCGGACATCCAGCGCGGCACGATTGCCGGCCAGTCCTATGACGATTTTTCCTCATCCTACCTGGACTATTATCTGGGCATGTATGATGGCCTTGTCGAGACCCGCGACCTGACAATCGAAGATGACCTGGACGCCAACCGCATCACCATCAATGCGGCATACCGGCTGCCCCGCGCCGCGGCGAAAAGCTCAGGCGCTGTGAATTCCATGTCGATCAATGCCTGGGGTGTTCGCGATCTTTTCAACACCCCCAATCAAACCAAGCGGCGTACACCGCTTAAAATGCCTTACCGTATCAACCGGCATCATCAGATCAAGATGGAGGTCGAAGGCCGCCGGCCGCGCGGCAGCGAAATTGTCCGCCGCGCTTTGGAAGGCGCTGCCTTCAAGCGCACTTTCACTGAAGACCGCGAAACGCTCGTGATCGACTTCGAAGTAACCAACACCACGCTTTCGGTCACGCCAGATGACGCGGCAGAGGCTATCAAATTCGGGAACGACATTGCCAGTAACACAAACCTGACTTTCAGCATCAAAAAGGTGCCGCTTTCCATGGCAGGGCGCTTCAACATCGACGAAGAGCTCTTTAGCCCCCTTGAGGAAGACATGACCAAAGCCCTGAAGGCCATGGATGATAACAAGCATATTCTGGCACTCAGGACACTGAACGCCATGCTCAAGCAAGTGCCTGAAGCAAATCGCCTGCGTGGCCTGATCCAGCTCAAGCGTGGTATGGCGCTGAACAAGCTGGACCGCGATAGTTTCGCCCTCAAAGCGTTTGAGGAAGCGGCGGAACTTTATACCGACGACGCCAATCTTTATTTCCGGATGGCTGAGCTTTATCGCGGGGCCGAAGACCTTGAAAAGGAAGTTGGCATTCTGGTTACGCTGGCGGCCAAGCATCCGGCGTCTGCGAAAAACCTGAACAGCCAGTGGATCAACGACCTGAACTTCAAACTGACGGAAGCAGGGAAAAGCGAGTTGTTCGACAATCTATCCATCCTGCTGGCGGGCGCCGGCTATGAAGGCACCAACTCATGGGGCGCTGACTGGATTTATGCCAATGCGGTTCAGGCGCTGGTGAAGAGCGACAGGCTGACAAACATCCCACGGTTCCTCGAAAAAATCAGCGACCCGTCATCCCTGCTGTCCCTGATGATCGACCGCCGCTATGAGGCGATATGGCCAGACGTGGAGAAACGCGCGGGCGCCGACCTGCGGCTTGCGCTGGACCGCGAGATCGAAAATCGCAAGAAAGCCTATGAGGAAGACGAAGAAGATGCAGAGCGATTAGCCGCCTATGTGGAGGCTTTGCGCGACGGCGGCAAAATGGAACAAGCTGCCGCAGCCGCCAAACCATTCGTCGATGATTGGGGCACGGTAGAGGCCATCGGCACGGATGCCTTCTGGGTAGTAGACAGCTATGCCCGCGCGCTCAGTGACCTGGGGCAGTATGACCAGTCGATTGACATCATGAAGAAGCTCACAGCTCTGCCGATCGAGGATTTCCCTGATACCATCAACATGCGCATCAACCTGGCCGTTCTGCTGCAGCAGGTGGGCCGCTATGAAGAGGCTCTGGCCTATGCGCAAGAACTGAACGCCGAAGTGGCTGAAGACTATGCCAGCGACTTTGGTCGCATGTTCATCCGCAGCGTGCAGGCCTGTTCGCACTATATGCTGGGCCAGGCCGATAATGGCGACGCCATCCTTGATGCCATGGCTGAAAACCCGCGCAAGAATATCCACGCCTATGCCTCAACACTGCTGTGCGCCGACAGGCCTTCGGAAACCGCCGACCTCATGATCGAGCATCTGGCAGACAATGCCTACCGGGATATGGCGCTAACCAAATTCCTGCAAGCCAAGGAAGCGCCACACACACCACCGTTCGAGCGCATCATGATGAACAGGCTGCGCAAGGCCCTGGCTCTTCCCAAGGCCCAGGAGGCTTTCGCCAAGAATGGCAGACGGGTAAAAATTGATGCCTTTGACCTGCATTGGGGCGGGTAACGCCAAGGGGAGCTTTCTGCATGTACCGGTTATATTATTACCCCTGCAACGCCAGCCTCGCACCGCATTTCATGCTGAAGCATCTGAGCGTGCCCTATGAACTTGTGCTGGTGGACCGAAAATCGGATGCGCAGAAATCGGCCGAATACCTGAAGATGAACCCGGCGGGGCGGATCCCCACCCTGATGGACGGCGACCTGGCCTTATTCGAAAGCCCGGCGATTTGCCTGTATCTGGCGGAACAGCATACTGAAGCCGGTCTGGCTCCACTGCCGGGCAGCCTGGAGCGGGCCAAATTCCTGCAGTGGCTGATGTATCTGACGAACACGCTGCAAGCGGACTATATGGTTTATTGTTACCCCGCCAAGCACACAAAGGACGCGGGCGGCGCAAAAGCCGTTGAAGCCGCCCACAGCGAGCGCGTGGCTGCGGACCTGAAAATTCTGGATCAGGCGCTGGAAGACCGCACCTATCTGGTGGGGGATACGGTCACCGTCTGTGACTATTTCCTTCTGATGCTGTGCATCTGGGCAAGTGATATGCCTACGCCGCCCCAAAGCTTCCCACACCTTGGGGCATATTTGAAGCGCATGGCGGGCCAAAACACTGTGCGTGAGGTATGCGAAAAAGAAGGCATCAGCCTGACCGCTTTCAGTGACCTCCGCGTCTCACACCTGCCTTAATTTTTTGGAGGCAGAGCCTTAGAAACAATCGGGCGACGCCCGTGCAGACCTGTGATAAAAGCCAACGGACTATCCTGTTCACCCCAAGAAAAATCAGGGAGTCACGACATATGTCAGACCTTAAGATCATCATCGGCACCAAGACATATTCCAGCTGGTCCTTGCGCGGCTGGCTGGCGGTGCGTCACACCGGCCTCGCGTTCGAGGAAATCAAGCTGCCTCTGGACACGCCGGAATTTTACCAGCGTATCAAGGCCTATTCCCCTACCTGCTGCGTGCCCGCCCTTTGCGACGGCGATGTGCGCGTGTGGGACTCGCTGGCCATCATCGACTATTGCGCCCGCATTGCGCCTGAAAAATTTTGGTGGCCTGAAGACAAGGCGGCTTACGCAAACGCGCGGTCCATCGCAGCGGAAATGCACAGCGGCTTTATGGCCCTCAGGGGTGCCGCGCCTATGAACATGCGCGACCGCCGCACCGGCTTGACGCTTTCAGATGCCGTGCAGAAAAATGTCGACCGTATCGACGCCTTGTGGACAGAAGCCCGCACCCGCTTCGGCGCGGGCGGGGATTTCCTTTATGGCGAGTTTGGCGCGGCAGACATGATGTATGCGCCTGTTGTGTCGCGGTTCGAAAGCTATGGCATTCAGCTTGGCGAAACCTCCCGCGCCTACATGCAGGCGGTGCTTGAACACCCCTATATCAAGGAATGGAAGGCCGACGCGAGTACGGAGACACAGGTTGTCGCACAGGATGAAATCCCGGCGGACGCGACCAGCCTGGGCTAGTCGATCGCGTCTTCCTTAAGTGCATTGATCAGGGCCTTGCCGTCGTCAGACAACCAGTCGCGCGTCACGCTGGTATAGGCCCTGACTTCCCCGTTCCCATCCAGAAGCAGGCTCGTGGGCTCATTGCCATAGAGGCGGAACATTGGATTGGCACGTAGTTCATTGTAGATGCTGTTGAAGTAGCTGCCGTAGACGCCCAGCGATGAAATTCCCCAGCGCTTCAGCGAATTTTCGGTATAGGTGAAATTATTTTTGCCTATATCAATGGCCACAACCTCGAATTTGTCATCGCCCATCTGGCTCTGCAGGGCATCAAGGTCTTTCAGATAGCTGCGGCAAATCAAACAAGACCGGTCCCAGAAGGTAATCAACAGGGCCTTGCCCTTCTTGGATGCCAGCTTGGAAACCTGCTTGTCGGTACCGTCAAACCCTGTCACCACCTGATAGTCTGACAGATTAAGGCTGGTTTCAAAGGCATGCATACCGTCAAGCTCACCCTTTAGATACTGATCAATCGGCCGCTCCTTTGCGCCTGCCCCAAAGGATACTGACGCAGCCAAAAGACCCGCGACAATCCACATCTTGCTCTGTTTCATCATATAGTCCCCACCTTGGTTGCCGTGCATGTTTAGTACCTCATTACACGAACTATAATGCCACAATACAATCCCAGAGGGAATAGGTACCGGAGGGGATGAAAACTTAAAGCGCACCTTCCTTGAGCGCGGTAAAGAGCGTGATGGCCTCCGGCACGTCCCACTTCAGGGGCCCAAGGAAATAGGCCTTCACCTCACCGTCCGCACCAACGATATAGCTGGTCGGCAGTTTGCCGTCCGCCAGTTCAAGGGCGATCGCCATTGTGGGTTCAGCATAGAGGTTCAGGCCTTCAACGCCCCATTCGGCCAGCGTGTCTTTGGCCTGCAGGATGCCGCCACGGTCCACCGTGATGGCTACAACTTCGAACGTGTCGTCGCCCAGTTCTTTCTGCAGGTTCGCAAGCTCATGCATCTCCGCCCGGCAGGGCGCGCACCAGCTGGCCCACAGGTTGATCAGCATCGCCTTGCCCTTCATGGCCGAAAGCTTGATGGGCGAGCCATCTTCGCGCATGATGATATGGTCCGTCAGGCCCTTTGGCGTATCGGGCAAGGAAAGCTTTGCCATTTCGCCTTTCAGATAAGAATTTATCGGCGCACCCGTGGGGAAGGGCGTTGTCGTAGGCGAAAACAGCCGATAAGCTGCAGCGCCCAGAAGGACGACAAGGATGACTGCTGGCACAAGCGCCTTTTTGGACATTTTAGTCTCCCGACAGGACCGTTATTAATTGGCCAAGACAATAGTCAGGCTGATACGAAAGGCAAGACTACCGTGGATCACAAATCCGACAAGAACGACGCAGTTGAACAGCAGGCAGGCGGCCAGAGCATGTGGGGCGGCCGCTTCGCTTCCGGCCCATCCGCCATCATGCAAGAAATCAATGCATCGATCGGATTCGACAAACGCCTGTACCGCGAAGACATTGCGGGCTCGAAGGCGCACGCCAGCATGCTGGCCTCTGTCGGTGTGATCAGCCAGCCAGACTGCGACGCGATCCACAAGGGCCTTGATCAGGTAGCGGCGGAGATTGAAGCAGGAAAGATGGTGTTCGATCCTGCCCTTGAAGACATTCACATGCATGTGGAAGCACGCCTGCGCGAGCTTATCGGCGATGCTGGCGCGCGGCTGCATACCGGCCGGTCCCGGAACGACCAGGTGGCGACTGACTTCCGCCTGTGGACACGCGGCGCCATTGATGCGCTCGACGCCCAGTTTGCCGGGCTTCTCGGTGCCTTGATTGATCAGGCCGAAAAACACGCGGGCACCGTGATGCCCGGCTTCACGCACCTGCAGACGGCACAGCCCGTTACCCTTGGCCACCATCTGATGGCCTACCATGAAATGCTGAGCCGGGACCGCGCGCGCCTATCTGATTGCCGCGCCCGCGTGAACGAAAGCCCGCTGGGGGCTGCCGCACTTGCGGGCACCAGTTTCCCGATTGACCGGCACATGACGGCCGAAGCGCTTGGCTTCGACCGGCCGATGGCCAACTCACTCGATGCCGTGTCGGCGCGCGATTTCGCGCTTGAGTTCCTCAGCGTGCTGTCGATCTCCGCTGTGCACCTGTCGCGCCTCGCCGACGAGATTGTGCTGTGGGCATCGGCTGCCTTCCGCTTCCTGACGCTCTCTGACGCCTATTCGACCGGGTCGTCGATCATGCCGCAAAAACGCAATCCTGACGCGGCCGAGTTGATCCGCGCCAAGGTAGGCCGCATCAGCGGGTCAATGAACGGCCTGATGATGGTTATGAAGGGCCTGCCGCTTGCCTATTCCAAAGATATGCAGGAAGACAAGGAGCCCGTATTCCAGGCTGTCGATGACTTTGAGCTGTGCCTCGCCGCCATGACCGGGATGATCGAGGACCTCAAGCCAAACGCAGACGTAATGGCGGAGGCCGCGGGCCAGAGCTTCTCGACCGCTACAGACCTGGCCGACTGGCTGGTGCGTGTCTTGAACCTGCCGTTTCGTGACGCCCACCATGTCACCGGCTCAGTCGTGAAAGCCGCCGAACAGCTGGGTGTGGACCTCAAGGACCTGCCGCTCGAAGCGATGCAGACGATTGAGCCCAGGATCACGTCCGACGTGTTCGACGTGTTGAGCGTTGAGGCAAGCGTGTCCAGCCGCACATCGTTTGGTGGCACGGCGCCAGAGAATGTCAAAAAAGCGGTCACGGCCGCCCGCAAAGCGTTGAAATAAGGAGCCCCGGATGCGCAAGATTTTGACCATTAGCATGATCCTGCTGGTAGCCAGCAGCCTTGGCGCTTGCGGCAAGAAGGGCGACGTGAAGCCGCCTGCCGGTTATTCATCCACGTCAAACTGACCCTTCCCCAGACAGGTTTATCCATGGATCATTTCCATTACCAAAATGGCCAACTGATGGCTGAAGATGTGCCCCTGAGCAGGATTGCTGCAGAGGTTGGAACCCCTGTTTATGTTTACTCGCGCGCGACACTTGAGCGGCACTACCGCGTTTTCTCCGACGCCTTCGAGGGCCTCGATGCGCTGGTGTGCTTTGCCGTGAAGGCAAACAGCAATATCGCTGTGCTGCGCATATTGGCAAAGGCCGGTGCGGGCGCGGACGTGGTCAGCCTGGGTGAGCTTCAGCGTGCGCTCAAGGCTGGCATTCCGGCCTCGAAGATTGCTTTCGCCGGCGTCGGCAAAACCCGCGCAGAAATGGCAGCAGCGCTTGAGGCAGGCATCATGCAGTTCAACGCCGAAAGCGAAGCGGAGCTTGAGGTGCTGAATGAGGTTGCGGCCAGCATGGGCAAGGTTGCCCCGATTTCCATCCGCGTAAACCCGGATGTGGACGCCAAGACCCACGCCAAAATCTCCACCGGTAAATCGGAAAACAAGTTTGGCATCGCCTGGCAGAAAGTGGACGACGTCTATGCCCGGATTGGCGAACTTTCGAACCTGAAGGCTGTGGGCGTAGACCTGCACATTGGCTCCCAACTCACGGATCTCGAACCCTTCCGCCTGGCGTTCGAGCGCGTTGTCGGCCTGGTGCGCGAGTTGCGCGCCAAAGGCCATGACATCCGCCATATCGACCTGGGTGGCGGCCTGGGCATCCCCTACGACCCAGACGCCGAGGCACCACCCGCGCCCGCGGACTATGGCGCTATGATCAAGGATGTACTGGGGGATATGGATTGCAGCATCATCCTGGAACCCGGCCGCCTGATCGCCGGGAACGCGGGGCTTTTGCTCACGGAAATGCTGTATGAAAAACAGGGCGAAAACCGCACTTTCTATATCCTTGATGCGGCTATGAATGACCTTTCCCGCCCCGCCATGTATGACGCCTATCACGCCATCGTGCCGGTAGAGGAACCAAAATCAGGAGACACCCTGAGGGCCGATTTCGTTGGGCCGATCTGCGAAAGCAGTGACGTATTCACAAAGCAGCGGATCACTGCCCCCCTGAAAGCAGGGGACCTGGTGGCGATCAAATCCGCCGGCGCGTACGGCGCGGTGATGGCGTCAACCTACAACAGCCGCCCCCTTGTACCAGAAGTGCTGGTGGACGGTGACAGATATTCGGTGGTCAGGAAACGTCAGTCGCTTGAAGACTTGCTGTCGCTTGACGACGTGCCGTCCTGGCTCTCGGACGACTGAGCCGCAATGGGGGCGCCTGCCGCCTCCATCTCCGCCTGGCGGGCCCGTGCAGCCTTCAGGGCATTGCCAACTTCCGCAAGCAGTTGCTCCATGGTGAAAGGCTTGGAAAGAAGCCCTTCGATCAACAGCGACAGATTATGAGCACGCTGGCGCTCGTTGGCGTAGCCGGTCATCAGAATGATCGGCACATGGGGCCTTGATGCCCGCACCTTGAGCGCAAGCGAAATACCGTCCATCACAGGCATCGCGATATCTGAAATCAGTAGGTCAAAATGGTGGGCATTCATCTGCTCCACAGCTTCAGCGCCGTCATGAGCGGTCAGAAGACTGTGGCCATGCATCGAAAGGACGCGACATACAAAGTCGCGAACCGCTTCATCATCTTCAACTACCAATACCCGTGCCAAGGGGACACCCTTCCTAAAAAACGGAAGACACCTAATTAATGCATCTTCGCCGATCTATGCCCGGCCCATTTTGCCTATAAAGGGCAATTCCCGGTATCGGTATGCAATGTCCATTCCATATCCGATGACAAAAACATCGGGGCACTCAAAACCTATGAAATCCGGCCTAATACTAGTTGGATTATTACCACTTTTATCAAGAAGCACAACGCTGGTCACTGTTTCTGCACCCAGGGATAGAAAATATTCTCGCATGGCGCTCAAAGTCCTGCCTTGTTCGAATATATCATCAATTATAAGAACATCACGGCCTTTTACCGGCAATTCTGTGGTGGCCTTCAGTTCCAGGGTCGATTTTTGCCTATTCTTGATCACATGGATGAAATCCATCTCCATCACACAGCCGCGCATAGACATGGCGCGGCTCAGGTCCGCGCCGAACATCATGGCCCCGTTCATCGCTACCTGGGCCACGGGTTCAGTATCAAACCAGCGGGTCAGCCTGCCAGCTAATTCATCCACCTTGTTGACGATTTCATCTGCAGTGAAGATGGGCTCTATGCCGACATGTGCATCGCCGGCTTTATTCCAATCGAAGAAGTAATCCATTGTCGCCCCCTCTCCCCCATTTCATGCGTCAACCAGTACTGCGCACCACGCGCGACCGGGTCCCTTCCAGCACCTTTACAGACACATTCGCAGCCCCCGGCGGCACGGGATAGATGCTAGTCTCGAAATCGATCCGTGCGCCCCGCCGGATGGCAAAGCCCTCCGGGTCGGTGATCACAGTCTCAAGCACATTGCCGCTGCGGTCCAGCACATCCACGCGTACCTGCGGTACAGATGCCGTTCGTCCAAATTCCGTGGCACTTGGGTTTTCAACGAACCCCCGCACCATAAGAACCGGGTTACCGTCCACGGTCTCAACCCGCGTCCGGTCATTATAGAGCTTTGCCGTCAGGTAGATCTCGCGTTCGGTCAGGGGCGTCGTCAGCGGTTCACCATCTTCCGGACGGAATCGTTCAACGTCGCTTGCACCTTCAAAAATCTCATAGAAACCAACCATGCCCGGGAAGGTTTTCACCACTGTATCCTGCATGAACACCAGTCCACCCAGAATTGTCAGCCACATAACGACAAGAAGCGCCCACCCGACAACCAGAAGCTGGCGCTTCCGGGCTTGGGCCTTGCGTTCTGCCTCCCGGCGCTGCTCGGCGCGGCGACGGGCGACAAAATCACCTGCATCATAATCTTCTTCACTATCGTCATCGCCGCCCTCATGGTCGTCATCGTCATCCAGGCTAAACTCAGTACCCATATGTTCCTTGGCCACAGCGCCAACACCGAAGTCGTCACCGTCAAACTCCGACGAACCGTGGTCAGTCGCGCCATGATCCTCGTCAAATTCGTCACCCGGCGCCGCGACTTTCGGTTCAGGTGCGCCGTCCTCATCGAACATATCGCGATCTTCATCCGCAAGCGGTGGCGGCGCAGGCGAGGCAGCATCATCAAATCCCTGGACAGATTGCCGAATGGCCGAAGCACGCGCAGCGGCGCCGGCGTCAATTTCTTCAGGAGGCGGAAACGCAGCGCTTGGCGCAGACTGAGGTCGTGGCGGCGGCGCAGCGGCGGCAGCCAGTGCCTTGACGATCTGCTGGGGTACAGCGTGCCAGCTGTGCTTGCATTTGGCACAGCGAACCTTGCGACCGGAGGCCGGGATGGCCCCGTCCGGAATCTTGAACTTTGCATCACATGCAGGACAAACAAGGATCATTTAAACGCCCGAACTTTCTCACCAAAGACCCGCAATGATAGGCCCCACCCGATAAAATAAGTGTTAACACTATAGGAAAACTGCCTCATAACACAAGCACTTGCATGGCATGGGCGATCCAAGAGCTTCTCTTGGCTGACATCCCGACATCATGGTTAACACGGGGCAACATTATCAGCCAGCTGTGCACCATGCCACTGGACGCAAAAGCCCCTATATGCAATTCTGCGCGCAACTTGGCGGGAGCACCAGATGATAACCTTCGAAAATGTCGGCATGCGGTACGGAATGGGCGCTGAAGTCCTTCGGGATGTCAGCTTTTCACTCGATCGCGGGTCCTTTCATTTTCTGGTTGGCCCTTCGGGTGCCGGCAAGACAACACTTTTGAAGCTGCTGTATCTGGCGCATCGGCCATCTCGCGGGCTGATCAATTTTTTCGGCCGTGATTTGATGACGCTTGAGCGTGACGCGCTGCCTCGCATGCGCCGCCGTATCGGCGTGGTGTTCCAGGATTTCCGGCTGTTCGAGCATATGAGCGCGTTTGAAAATGTCGCCCTGCCGCTTCGCATCCAAGGGGCCAAAAAGGCCCAGGTCGCCGACCATGTGGAAGAACTTCTGTGCTGGGTTGGGCTGGAGGACCGCATGCATGCGCGCCCCGCGACCCTTTCGGGCGGGGAAAAGCAGCGGGTCGCGATTGCCCGCGCCATCATCAATAAGCCTGACCTTCTGGTGGCGGACGAACCCACAGGTAACGTGGACCCCGAGATGTCGCGCCGCCTGATGCATCTTTTTGTCGCCCTCAACAAGGAAGGCACCACCACCGTGGTGGCAACCCACGATGAAGGACTGGTGAAATCTATCGGTGCACCGATCCTGAAACTCGACAAAGGCGATCTGGAGCACGTCCCGGGCGGCACACCAATCGATCCGGGAGCATGAGCATGTGGGGCCGGACACTTCAATTTCTGCCTAAGCAGCACCAGCGGGAAGGCCTGCTGCCGTGGGTGATCGGCGTGATGCTGTTTTTGTGCACGCTGGCGCTCGCAAGCGGCCTTGCCCTTGGCAAGGGCATCGAGCAATGGAGCGCGGGCCTGAGCAGTAACCTGACTGTTCAGATTGTGGTTGAGGATGAAGCTGAGCGCGCCAGGCAAACCGAAGACGCGCTCACGCTTCTCAGGGCCACGCCGGGCATCACATCAGCCTATGTGCTGGCGGAAGCAGATGTGCTGGAGCTTCTGTCCCCGTGGCTTGGGGATGTGCCGTTTGATGCGGGCCTGCCGCTGCCTACCCTGATCGATGTGTCACTTTCATCACCTGATGCGGTTCATATCGGGGGCCTCAAGGAACGGCTGGCCACAGCCGCACCGGGCGCGCAGCTTGACGACCACCAGGAATGGATGAGCCAGGTGCTAAACCTTGCATCGGCCGTGCAGTTGGTGCTGGCGGGCATCGTGGTCATGGTTGTGCTGTCCACCGTGGCGATCGTTATTTTTGGCTGTCGCGCGGGCCTTGCCACCCACCGGGAAAGCATTGAGATCATGCACCTGATGGGCGCCGAAGATGCCATGATTTCCAAGGCCTTTGACGAGCGTTATATGGCGCACGGCCTTAAGGGCGGCCTTGTGGGTGTGCTGCTGGCGGCGGGCACACTGTATCTGATCAACTATCTGGCGGGTGAAATGGGCCAGGGGCTAATCACAGCCACCCTGCCCGACAATGCCAACCTTAGTTGGCTTGCCTTGCTGCCACTGTTTTCTGCACTCATCACCATGGTCACAGCCCGCATTACCGTGCGGCGGGCGCTGGCGCAAATGATGTAGCGGCACACCATGGCAAGAAACAGAAAATCAGTCGCGCGCCTCCTGATCAAGGCACCTGTCTATCTGGTTGCCGCCTGGCTTCTCGGGTTCGGCTTTTTCGTCCTGACACTGCCAAAAGCGATACCCGACGGCATGACCCCGAAAAGCGACGGCATTATTGTGCTGACAGGCGGGGCCGGACGGCTGGAAGCTGGTCTTAAGCTGCTGGAAGCCAAGGTAGCTGACCGCATGTTGATTTCAGGCGTTAATCCGGTGGTAGAACCCCATGAGCTGAGCGCGTTGACCGGCGCGGAAGAGGCGCTTTTCACCTGCTGTGTGGACCTCGACCGGGCCGCGCCCAACACCGCGGGCAACGCCACCGAAAGCAACCTGTGGACACAAACCCACGGCTACCAGACACTGGTGCTTGTCACTGCAGATTATCACATGCCCAGAAGCCTGATCCTGTTCAGGCGTGCCATGCCGAACGCCACCATTTTCGCCTACCCGGTCAAAGGCGAATGGCCGATGCTGTATCTTGCAAATGAATATAACAAATATGTATTTACGCTGATCGGAGAAGCCTTCAAACCCGCGCCGGGTGATGCGGGCAAGCAAGCCAAATCAGCGACAGGGACCCTTTGACCATGACCAAGATTCGCACCTTTGCCGGGCTGTTGATTGTCGCCGCCATTATCTATTCTGGCCTTTGGTACACCAGCAGCTTCCAGGCCCGAAAAGACACCGAAGCCATGCTCGGCGGCTGGCGTGACAAAGGATTGAAGGTGGAGCACGGCAAGGTGAAGCTGTCCGGCTTTCCCTACCGCATCGTGATCACGGTGGATGGGCTGCAGGTTCAGACCCGCGGGCCTGGGCTGGATTTTGGCGCCGAAAGCGTGACGCTGGTGAGCCACCTCTGGACGCCCGGCCACTGGGTGGCCGAAGCCACCAATGTGCGCGTTCAGGCCGCGGGTGAAGCCCTTGCCTTCACCGACGGCAGCATGCGCGGCAGCTACCGCATCCACGACGACGGCAAGGCGGTGATCGCAATTGATTCCGGCAATATGGCAGACTTCAGCCTGATGAAAGCCCCAGGACTGGAGGGGCCAAAACGCCTCAAGGGATGGCAGTTGTTCCTGCGGTCCGACACAGCGCATCATGAACCTGAAAACGGCCTCTATGAAGACCGCTTTCTGGATTTCAAGCTGACCGTTGACACCGGTGCCACGCAGATTGAAACGTCCGGCGGTATCATGGGGCCCATCGTCAAAGGCTGGACTGCCCGCGACCTTGGCGCCTGGCGCGACGCAGGTGGCCTTCTGGAGCTGGACGCCATCAAGCTGGATGCAGGCGGCGGGCGCCTTGGCGGCAACGCCAGCCTGACACTCGATGAAGACTTCCGCCCGCTGGGCAGTGCCACCTTCAGGGTCTTGGGCCGCGATGCCATCGCCGCCACCCTCAAAGACATGGGGCTTGAGAATGCTGCGAGCGCCATCGCCCGCGCCGGTGAAGACGACCTGTCTGTCATGCTGCAAATGGGCAGCCTGACACTGGAGGGTGAGCCTGTCATGCCTTTGAAGCCGCTTCTCGAGGACTAAGCCCCCTAAGCCCCCATCTAAGCCATCAGGCCCCAAAAATAATTCTGCCTTTTCCGCTGCCCATAGCGCCAAACGCGCTATTATCAGGGCAAGGAAGGATGCGGGCCAATCGGTTTCGCGGGGAAAAGGAGGAATTTCATGAGCCTGAAGGGAAAAACCATTTTCATGAGCGGCGGCAGCCGCGGTATCGGGCTGGCGATCGCGCTTAGGGCAGCGAAGGACGGCGCCAATGTGGCCATCGGCGCCAAAACGGCAGAGCCGCACCCGAAGCTTGAAGGCACCATCTACACGGCGGCTGAGGCGATCGAGAAAGCGGGCGGCAAGGCGCTGCCGCTTCTGTGTGACATCCGCTTCGAAGAACAGGTGGATGAGGCGGTCGCCAAAACGGTCGAGGCCTTCGGCGGCATCGACATCTGCGTCAACAACGCGTCTGCCATTTCGCTCACGAACACACAGATGACAGACATGAAGCGCTATGACCTGATGAACAACATCAACACGCGCGGCACGTTCCTTGTGTCCAAGAAGTGCATCCCGCACCTTTTGAAGTCTGATAACCCGCACATCCTGACGCTGTCGCCACCGCTGGATATGAACCCGCGCTGGTTCGCGCCCCACGTGGCCTATTCCATCGCCAAATACGGTATGAGCCTGTGCACATTAGGCATGGCCGCTGAGTTCAAGGCGGCAGGCATTGCTGTGAACAGCCTGTGGCCCTTCACCGCGATCGACACGGCGGCGATCCGGAATGTGATCGGCGACGGTGAGATGGCCAGGCAGAGCCGCACGCCCGAGATCATGGCGGATGCGGCCTTTGCTATCCTGACGCGCCATTCGAAAGAGTGTTCAGGCAACTTCTTCATTGATGAAGAAGTGTTGCGCGCAGAGGGCATGACCGACTTCACCAAGTACGCGCCGCACGCCAAAGGACCACTGGTGCCCGATTTCTTCGTGCCCGACGAGGTGGTCGAGCGCCTGCCTACCGAAGTGATGAAGGTCTGGTAACCAACACAAAAAAGGCCGGGTCTCCCCGGCCTTAATCTTTTTATTCCTCGTGGTGACGACCGAAATCGGCGGCTTCCTCGTCCTGGCCGGCGTCAATGATGCGGCGGCGGATGTCACGGGTGCGGGTAAACAGGTCAAAGAGCGCGTCGCCGTCACCCCACCTGATCGCCCGCTGAAGCGCCGTAAGGTCTTCACTGAAGCGGCCCAGCATCTCAAGCACCGCATCCTTGTTATTCAGGAACACATCGCGCCACATGGTGGGATCACTGGCGGCGATACGGGTGAAATCCCGAAAGCCGCCCGCAGAATATTTGATCACTTCCGAGCGTGTCACTTCTTCAAGGTCGCTGGCCGTACCCACAATATTGTAGGCAATCAGGTGCGGTACGTGGCTGGTGATCGCCAGCACCAGGTCATGGTGCTGGGCGGTCATGATCTCAACCTTACTGCCCATGGCTTCCCATAGCTTGGTGAGTTTCTCAAGCGCACCTTCGTCAACGCCTTGAGGCGGCGTGATGATGCACCAGCGGCCGTCAAAAAGGCTGGCGAACCCCGCCGATGGGCCTGATTGCTCGGTCCCCGCCACAGGGTGGCCGGGGATAAGATGCACATTCCCAGGCAGCAGCGGTTCAAGTGCCTTGAACACGCCTTCCTTGACCGACCCCACGTCCGTGACAATGGCGCCAGCCTTGAGCACAGGTGCGATCGTAACGCCCACGGACGCCATTGCCCCAACGGGAACAGCAATGACCACCAGATCGGCATCCTGCGCGGCCTCGCGCGCGTTCACTGTGAACTCGTGCGCGAAGCCCAGTTTTTCGGCCTCACTCAGGACCGCCTCATCGCGGTCAGATACCACAAGCGTACCGGCGGCCCCAGCGCGCATGACGGCGCGGGCCACGGATGATCCGATCAGCCCCGCACCAATAATGGCGATACGGTCAAAGTGAACTTTATCCGTCATGCCTGCGCCTCATCTGGTGAGCCGTTCATGAAGCCGCGGATGAGCGATATGATCCCCCGGTTCTGGGTTTCCGTGCCGACAGAAATCCTGAGGTGATTGGGCAACACACCAAATTTGCGCACGATATAGCCATGCTTCATCAGGTAGTCGTTGCACTCAGCCGCCGTGAAGGGGCTTTCATCCGGGAAGCCCACCAGCACGAAGTTGGTCTGGCTTTTCACCACATCGAGGCCAATGGCCGTGAGTTCCGCCGTCAACCAGTCGCGCCACTGGGCGGTGAAGGAAACGACCTCATCCAGATATGCCTGGTCCTTAACGGCCGCGAGCGCGGCGTCGTGGCCTGGGTTCGACACATTGAAAGGCATACGCCAGCGGTTGATCACATCAATCACCCCATCGGGCGCATACATCCAACCAACCCGCAGGCCCGCCAACGCGTACAGTTTTGAGAACGTGCGCGTCATCACCACATTATCGAACTTGTCCACCAGTTCTTCACCGGCTTCATAGTCGCCCGCTGTGACACACTCGGCATAGGCGGCGTCCAGCACCAGCAATACATGGTCCGGCAGGCCTTGATGCAGGCGCTCAACCTCAGACCACGGCAGGTAGGCGCCTGTGGGGTTATTGGGGTTGTCGACAATCACAAGCTTGGTCTTGTCGGTGACCGCGGCCAGCATGCCGTCCACGTCTGCGGCCCAGTCCTTATTCGGCACCGGCACCAGCGTTGCGCCGGCGGCCTGCGCCTGAATGGGGTATACTGAAAAGCCGAGCTCTGAAAAGATCACTTCGTCGCCCACACCTGCATAGGAATGGATAAGAAGCGTCAGAAGCTCGTCAGAGCCAGTGCCGCACAAAATGCGCTCTGCCTTCAGGCCATGCACCTTGGCGATGGCCTCGATCAGGTCATGGGAAGCCGGGTCTGGATAGCGCATCACGCCGCCTGCTGACGCCTTGATGACCTCCACAGCCTTGGGGCTTGGCCCCAGCGCGGATTCGTTTGCCGACATCTTCACCGGATTCTTGACGCCTTCAGCCTTCGCCTTGCCAGGCACATAGGCCTCCAGGTCCATAATCCAGTCATGTGCTTTGGGCGCACCCATGAAAAACCTCCAAAAAGCCGGAAAATACCCGGAAAACCCTTAAGAAATACAAGAAAAAGGGATAAAGCGCCGCCCCCCTAAAGGCAAAGGAAACTTTCCTAATCTCACGGGTAAGTTTTAGGGCGATTGACATAAGGGCCTGCGCCCGCTTTTCTGTGCATCCACAAGGCCCGGGCAAAACCAGCCCTTGGCTCAAAGGATTTGGACAGGTTTCGTGACACCAACCGCTGGCAAAACCGCAACGCTTTTCACCGACAAGCCGCTTGAGCTTGACGGCGGAGCTGTGCTGTCGCCTGTGACAGTGGGGTACGAGACCTATGGCACGCTGAACGACGCGGGCACCAACGCCGTGCTGATCTGTCACGCGCTGACCGGTGACCAGTATGTGGCCTCGACCCACCCGATCACCGGCAAGCCAGGCTGGTGGGAACGGCTCGTGGGCCCCGGTAAGCTGATCGATACCGACCGGTATTTCGTTGTGTGCTCCAATGTGCTCGGGAGCTGCCTTGGCACCACCGGCCCCTGGCAGGACAATCCGGAAACCGGCAAGCCCTGGGGCACCAGCTTCCCGGTGATCACAGTGCGCGATATGGTGCGTGTGCAGGCCGGGCTTGTGGCGCACTTAGGCATCGACAAGCTGATGATGATCATTGGTGGGTCCATGGGCGGGATGCAGGTTCAGGAATGGCTGACCACCTACCCGGAAAAGCTGCACAGCGCCGTAATGCTGGCAACCGCCCCGCGCCACACAGCCCAGAACATTGCCTTCCATGAAGTGGGGCGGCAGGCCATCATGGCCGACCCGGACTGGCGCGATGGGCGCTATTATGACCATGACGTCAAACCCGCCAAGGGCCTGTCTGTCGCACGCATGACGGCGCATATCACCTATCTGTCGGAAGACGCGCTAACAGCCAAATTCGGCCGCAACCTGCAGAACCGCGAGGAAGTCACCTTCGGGTTTGAGGCGGATTTCCAGGTAGAAAGCTACCTGAGGCACCAGGGCTCCAGCTTTGTCGACCGGTTCGATGCCAACAGCTATCTCTATATCACCCGTGCGATGGACTATCTGGATATTGCCGCGCGCCACGGTGGACGGCTGGCGGATGCCTTTAAGGCCGCGGCCCATGTGCGCTGCTGCGTGATCAGCTTCACCTCAGACTGGCTCTATCCAACGGTTGAGAACAAGTCGATTGTGCATGCGCTCAACGCAGCGGGCGTACCGGTAAGCTTCGCCGAAATCGAAAGCCCCTTTGGCCACGACGCCTTCCTCCTGGACGTGCCGGAGATGGACCATATGCTGACGGGCTTCGTGAAGGCCGCGGCGAAAACCAACGGGCTGACGGTCAGCGAACAGGAGGCGGATGATGCATAACCTCAGACCCGACCTGAAGTTGATCGCCGAACTCATCGAGCCCGGCAGTCGCGTTCTGGACGTAGGCTGCGGCGACGGCGAGCTACTGGATTATCTTGTGCACAAACAGGGTGTCGACGGCCGCGGGATTGAGATCAGCCAGGCTGGCGTGAATGAATGCGTCGCCAAGGGGCTGTTCGTGATTCAGGGCGACGCCGACAACGACCTGAAGGAATATCCGGACCAGAGCTTTGATTATGTGGTGCTGTCCAAAACCCTGCAGGCTGTGTATCGGCCCCAGCTAGTGCTTCGGGAACTGCTGCGCATCGGCAAGCGCGCCGTTGTCACCATCCCTAATTTCGGTCAGTGGAAAGTGCGCATGAGCCTGGTTGGACGGGGCCGCATGCCGGTGACCAAGGCGCTCGACAAAACATGGTATAACACGGACAACATCCACTTCTGTACCATTCTCGACCTATTTGACCTGATCGAGGAAGAAGGCATCCGCGTTCGGGAATTTGTCCCCCACAAGGCGGACGGCACGCCGCTGAAGTATGGCCGCACCCGTGCCAACTGGGCTGCCGACCAGGCACTGTTCCTGCTGGAAAAGTAAACCCACCGCTCTAGTCTCTCCTAAACTGGCACTGCCTTTGCTTTGCTTTTTCGGAGATATCGGCACCAGGTGGAGAAATCTTGACCCAACTCGATCAGGAAATCATGCAGACCGAGCATTCAGCTTCTAACTCCATGCAGAAAAAGGACTTTTCTGCATATGCTAGCTTGCACCAAGTCCACTGCTTCCAGAACTTTGCTGCCGTGACGCTGAATGTTAATGGGCAAGATTTTCATGTCCGTCAGGCACAGCCCCTGGTATCAAGCGGTCGTGGCTTGATATTGACCACCTTGCGGCGCGGTGAAACAACCATCCTGAGCGCCGGCCAGAAAGAAATACTGAAACCAGCCGACTTCGCTATTATTCCGCTGGGTGCGGACGTGACCTTCAGAGGTGCGGATTGCGAGCTCGACTGTCTGGTTATCGACGAGCAACTAAAGCCCCTCCTGCCCACTGGCCTTAGTGACGAGGCACCCATTATTCTTTCTGCGCTCTTGCCCGCAACTAGCCTTCTCTATCAACAGTTCATCTGTTTCCGCACCTACACGAACCTTATGCAGGGGGAAGACGTTGAGGAACTGCTGCCGCCCCTGTTGATGATGCTGAATACTATTTTCAAGCGCCATGCAGGCAATGAGGGCTCAACCGGCGACAGCCAACTGGACAAGGTTTGTATCTTCATCAACAAAAATTTGCTGGACCCAGACCTGGACCCAGATATGGTCGCGAAACACTTGGGCCTGTCCCGCGCACGCCTGTACCGCTTGGCCGAGCCACTGGGTGGCATTGGGAAATATATCCGCACCAAACGCCTGCAACTGGCCCATGAAAAATTGCGGCATGGAGGTAACGAGGCCGGCTCCATCTCCAATCTGGCTTTTGATCTGGGCTTCGGCACAGAAACCGCATTCCGACGTGCCTTTAAGGAAGCCTTCGGCATGACGCCATCGGAATTGCGAAATCTAAAAAGATAAAATCTGAGACAAATTGACTCTAGTTTGAGACGCAAAGGCGGGACTCACACCCACTGTTCACGTTATTGATGTCGATAGTGCACAAAAGGTGCGCGCCGCTCAGAACGGGCGAAAACATTTAATGTGGGCATAGAAGATGTCTTTCAGTGTGAACACAAATGCGGGCGCTTTTGCCGCCCTTCAAAATCTGGGTGCCAGCACCAAGCTGCTGGAAATGACCCAGTCGCGTGTAAACACGGGGCTCAAAGTCGCCAGTGCCCGAGACTCCGCAGCCATTTATTCCATCGCCCAAAACATGCGCGGCAATGTGTCCGGGCTGAATGCTGTCCAAAGCTCGCTCGACCGGGCTATGTCCGAAACCGATATCGCCCTCGCTGCCGCAGAATCCGTTTCCGATCTCCTGATCGAAATGCGGGAACTTGCCGTGGCCGGTTCCGACGCAGGTCTGGACGCCGATAGCCGCACTGCCATGAGCCAGAAATATACTGAGCTCAGGGACCAGATCGAATCCATCGTGAGCAATGCGACCTTCAACGGGCGCAATGTGGTTGACGGTACCAATTCCATCACCGCCATCACGGACGACAGCGGATCAAGCACGATCAGTTCTGCTGCCAGCGACCTGACACTGGGCACCTTGGGCCTCACCGACTCCAACTTGGTTGGCTCCACTGTATCTGTTACCGGCACGCCTGTGGCGCTGGCGGGTGTAACCATTAGTGCCGGCACTGATGCCGAATTCCGGGCAGCGCTTGTCAATCTGCAGAACGACAATGGCGGCAATTTGAACGGCGAAACGATCGATCCCTCCACCGGCGTCACCACAGATGCCAACTACACATTCCCGGTCAGCAACGACTTCCAGCAGGGCGTTGCAGCAGCACTCGGCATCAGCGCGTCCGAGATTAACGGCACCACGGTCGATGGCTTTGCCTTCGCCCCCAATGTTGACGCCGGCAGTAACCTCTATCTGGTTCGAAACGGAGCGTCCTCATACCTTGTAAACGGCAACCCTGCAGCAGGCGAAGACCCGTCATCACCGGCTGCATCGCAAACAGCCGTAACCTCCATTGATGCAGCCATTGAAGCCGTCAACCAGACGCTCTCGAACCTTGGCGCCACGTCACAGAGGCTTGATATCCAGAAACAATTCACCAGCCAGCTGTCAGACGGCCTTGAAGTGGGCATCGGCAACCTGGTGGACGCGGACATGGCGCGCGAGAGCGCAAACCTGACCGCCTACCAGACCAGGCAGCAACTGGGCCTTCAGGCGCTTTCGATCGCCAACCAAGCGCCATCGAGCGTCCTGTCGCTGTTCAGGTAAAAATCGAATTCGATAAGAATACTATCTGAGAGTACTCGACCGTTGTCCCTTAATCAGGCAACGGTCGTTTTTTTGAAGTTCCGGCAGTCAAACCGTTGGCCAACCAAGGAAAACTGCAGCCAATAGATAAAATTTTAACTAACAGAGTCGACTCGAGGCACACCTTAAGGTAGGATAAAAGCTGGCTCAAAAGGAGTCAGGGTTTCGATGGGCCCATGAATACAGAACCGTATTGCAGGACATAGAATATGTCATTCTCAGTTAACACCAACGCTGGTGCGTTCGCGGCATTGCAAAATTTGAATGCCACCCAAGGCGCTTTGGACCAGACCCAATCCCGCATCAATACCGGCCTTAAAGTCGCGTCCGCCAAGGATAATGCGGCGATATATTCTATTGCTCAGTCCATGAGAGGCGATCTTGCTGAACTGCGTGCTGTCCAGGACAGCTTGAATCGCGGCGGTCAGATACTTGATGTCGCGATGGCGGCTGGCGAATCAATCTCGGATCTCTTGATTGAAATGAAGGAAAAAGCGGTTGCGGCACGGGACACATCTCTGGATGCAACATCACGATCCGCGCTTGCAGAAGAGTTTCTGGAACTCAGGAACCAGATCAACGCCATTGCGTTGAATGCGGAATTTGACGGCGTTAACCTCGTTATGCAAACCAGCACAGATACCACGGTTCTTTCCGGCAAGAATGGCGCAACAATTACCATGGCGGCTCATCCAATCGAGGCCATCGTCCTGCAGTTTGGCCAACCAGACGCCAACCTTGACAGTGCCTCAAACGCTGCAGCGAGTGTGGGCTATCTGGAGGATGGCATAGATCTGGTCAACCAAGCACTGTCGGACTTTGGCGCCACGGCTAAAAGGATCGACAGACTCATTGAATTCAACAGCAAGCTCAGCGACGGGATCGAGACTGGGATCGGCAACCTGGTGGACGCGGACATGGCCAAGGAAAGCGCGAACTTGCAGGCCTTCCAGACCAAACAGCAGCTCGGCCTTCAGGCGCTCGGCATTGCCAACCAGGCACCACAGGCTGTGCTGTCCCTGTTCAGGTAAAACGGAATTCAGAAAAAATACTATCTGAGAGCACTCGGCCACTGACCCCATGCGGGCGGTGGCCGTTTTTTAGTAGGAAACTTCAAGCAGCCGAAGCGTGACATCTTCAACTGACGGTATGTCCCAGATGTCATCTTTCAATTGAAACAACCAACCATTTGCGTGCGAAGAATAGCGAGAATGGGCAATGACGACATCATATGGGATGAGTGCCGCCCTAAAGACCGAATAATCCTCACGGAAAATGACACCAGCAAGACAGTCGAAATGCTTCTTATCCAATTCGCGAATGAAGCTAAGTTGGCGTGATTTATTATGACGAGTTGGACGGCGCCCCTTGATTTGAAAAGTACGATCTTTGGCATCAAAGGCATCAATCGCCTTCTGAGAGTTCGGTGCTTGAGACCATCCAAAGGCGTTAACGAATAGAAATTCTGCCAAATCGCCAACAGGGTTGTTTGAGCTTCTTAAAATTTCACGCCTTCGAAGTTCTTCCGTGATTTGTGCATGCAACGTCAGCAAATTGCTCGCAGGCAATTGACTGAGGTCGATATGCGGATCAGAGGAAGCCACCTACAAACTCGGGAGTTCCTTGGCGATCACCACACCGTCGGCATCCGCGATGACCCAGTCGCCCGGGTGGATGGGCACACCGGAAATGGCGATTTCCACATTCACATCGCCCCGGTCCAGCTTTTCGGATTTCCTGGGGCAGCTTCTGAGCGCCTTGATGCCCACGTCTTCGCCCAGCAATTCGTGCCGGTCACGGACACAGCCATATATCACCACGCCAGCCCAGCCATTTTTGGCCGCCAATGCCGCAAGGTTCCCACCCAGAAGTGCCACACGGGTAGAAGCATCGCCGTCCACCACCAACACCCGGCCTTCGCCCTTGCCTTCAAGAAGCGCACGCACCTTGGTATTGTCATCCAGCGTGCGAAGGGTAACGGCAGGCCCGGCGAAATCCACGCGCCCGCCGAAATCCTGAAAGTCAACGGGGAGCACAGAGACGGCGCGGCCCATGGCGTCGCACACGTCCGCTGTCGCCAGTTTTGGCGTGACAATCTCCCCGTTTGGCATGAGCCCTAGTCCTGCTTGTGAATGATCGGCACCAGCATATCGCCCCAGGCGCCTTCTTCATTGTGGTAGCGGGAAGCACGCATCAGCTCGACCGTGACACCCTTGCCCACGGCGGAGATAACAGCATCGTTCAGGCGGTGCAGGGCGTTTGCTACCTGACGGATCGCCATTTCCTTGCTTTCTTCCATCGTCGAATCTTTAGGGGTCTCGTTCGTCATATTGCTCTCCACTAGCTTGACGTTTCGAATAATTTTATGACCCAAACAATATTGTCTGCGCAATAATAATACAAGACCAGAAATCTGAAGAATTTTCGCTCGCCTCGCTGGAAAAGGCTTGGTGGTGCTCTATGGTCACAGGGTTGTTCGTACAGATATCATGAACCGGTCAGAGCCGGCATGATTGCCGCTTTGCGGGCACTTTTGGGTAAAGTGCCATAAACCTGCTTGCGAGCCGAGACAATCAGCGCCCCTCCCAGGTTCTTGCCCAGAAAGCCAATGGGGCGTTCGCCGTATCTCAGGAGCTTCGAAGCCATCGGGCGAATGAAGGGCGGCATCATCAGCGCCGTGTCCCAGCCATCCACCGGCAGCATCTGTTCTTCCAGAAGCGACGACAACTGGCCTTTCGAATAAGGCCTGCCGTGACCAAAAGGTGTGCCCTCATAGGCTGCCCAGCTGCGCATGCGATTGGGCACCACGGCGATCATCTGGCCGCCCGGTGCCAGCACCCGCCAGATTTCGCGCAGGAGATTTACCGGCCTGTTGGCATGCTCCAGCGCATGCACCAGAATGATCCGGTCAACGGAACTGTCAGCAAGCGGCAGATGATATTCCTCGACCAAGGCGGTCCGGCTGCCCAAATGCGCGGGCCAATGGCAGACACCCTGCTGCGCGGGCATGAAAGCCAGAAAGCGGCCACCGGCCCTGCCTTCTGCCCTGGCAATCAGGTCAAGGTACGGCAGGGTAAAGCCAAAACCGATGGTGACACCATCGGTTGGCGGTGCTGTCAGGCGCATCAGCTTCGCGGTAATAATCGGACAGGTGGCGCGGCCGATCGCGCTTGCATAGAAACGGTATAATTTCAGAACATCAGGCCGCATGGTCAGTCTCCAGCCACTTGAGAAGTGGTTCCCAAAGCCCCGTCCGCGCCTTTGACCCGACCATCATACCGATATGCCCGGCGCCCGGGTCGTGCACGGTGGCATTCGGCAGGCCTTTCAGCATGGAATAGGCGCTTTCCTGCGGCACGAGCCGGTCCTCCTCAGGCGCGGCGATCCAGACCGGGCATGTGACATCCTCAAGCCGCACGGGCGCGCCGTCCACATACCATTCTTCCCGGCCTGTGGTATTGTCCCGGTACCAGCCGACCATGGCTTCATCCGCCACCCGGCGCGGCAGCGGCGCGCCGGTATTGACCCAGGTCTCAAGCGCGACAAAAAACTCGGCGGCTTCGGAAGATGGGTCCATGGTGGCAAACTTCCGGAACTTGCGATCATTGAGCGTGGGGTCCACGCTTGTGAAAAACGTCTGCACCGCATCCACCGGAAGCGGCATGTTGGTAGGTAGTTTGGCCAGCGCCTCCACCATCACTGGCGCATATTTCTTACCCGCATGAGGCTTTTTGGTATCGAAATCCCACGGCGCGGCCACAAGGGCAAGCTTTGACACCATATCACCCGCGCGCGCGGCCAAAGCGGTTGTCAGCGTCCCGCCCATGCAGTAGCCAAGCACAGGAACCGGGGCGCCAGCCACGCCCGCCACATGATCCAGAAACGGCTTCAACCGCTTCATTACATAATCGCCAATACCAAAGCCCAGCTCTTCCTCGCCCGGCTCGTACCAGTGCACCAGATAGGGCCTGTAACCATGCCCTTTCAGGAATTCAACCAGGCTACGGCCCGGCATCAGATCCAGCACATAATGCGGGTTGATCAGGCTGGGCACCAGCAGGATCGGTTTGCCCCTGTTTCCTGATTGAGGCGCGCCAAAATCAAGCAATCGGCAATTGCCAATACGCACTGCCTCAGCCGCCTTGCTTTCCGGACGACGGTAAGGATGCGCCAGATATTTGGCGATACCCGCCAGCATGGTATCGGCGCGGCCTGACGCCTTCCTTTCCACCGCGGTGAAAAAGCGCTGCCAGTCATCCTCAGAGCGCATCAAGCCCTTGAGCGCATCCAGGTTGTCGCGTACGCCAGTGTGCCATATGCCAGTGCCCGCACGGAGCCGCCTGGCACCCGCGCCAGCTTCGCGCCAGATCATCAAGCTGTTGGCAAGATGGAGCGACATAGGCCGGGGGCCGCGGATTTGTGCTTCCACATCTGCCATCCGGCTGGCGTGTTCTTTTGGCTGCGCGGTCATGGGTCTTCCCCCACACTTGGTGACCGTTCAAGCGGCACCTCAAGAAGCGCCGCAAGCTCGGCGTGCGGCAGCAGATCCTTCTCGGTTGCCCAAAGACGGATATTTTCCTGCCACAGGGTCAGGAACAGGTCGGCCGCTTGTTCAATATCTTCATCGCGCATGACAATTTCACTATAGGATGCCTGCATTTGGCGCAAAGTCATTTTCTTTGTGCATATGCACAATTTTCCTTGCGGCAGCGCACCAAATACCATTTAATTCGGCCAATTAATTAAAGAATTGCCGTGTTTTCGGATTTTTCGCACATGCGAGGAAGGGGTATCCGAAAAGGCAGGATGGGACAGAAGATGGCACGGAAAAAGCGCGATCAAGGCGAACCGATCATCATCAAAAAATACGCGAACCGGCGGCTTTATAACACTGAAACCTCTAGTTATGTGACGCTCGACCACCTGGCTGACATGATCAAGTCCGGCGAGGAATTTGTGGTGCGCGACGCCAAGTCGGGCGACGATATCACCCGCGCTGTCCTAACCCAGATTATCTTCGAGAAAGAGACCCGCGAAAAAAACATGCTGCCCATCGCCTTTCTCAGGCAGCTGATCAGCCTTTATGGCGACGGCCTTCAGGCCATGGTGCCAAGCTATCTGCAGAGCGCCATGGAAGTTCTGACCCGGCATCAGGAGCAGATCCGCTCCGCGTGCGGTGAAACAGTGGACAGCAGCAATTTCATGCCGATTTTCGAGGAGCTGACACGGCAGAACCTGGCGCTCTTTGAACAGAGCATGCGTGCCCTAACGGCAAGCGCCCAGACCACGCACGCACCTGCTGCAAAACCTGCAGAACAGGCACCCAAAGGCGGCGAGAAGGATCGGGAAATCGCAGACCTCCAGGCCCAACTGGCCGCCCTCAAGGAAAAAGTCGACGCGCTTTCGGACTAACGCGCTGATCGAATTAACGCGCAGGGCGCACGCTTCATCCCCATCTCGCAACTTCGTGATACACGAAGGCGAGAAAGTATGCTCAAGTGAGCGCCCCAATTTAAATGAAACTCCGCAGCGAGAGACCACCGGCAATGCCAGCCATCCTGTTCGCCATCTTTATCGACCTCCTGGGTTTCGGCATCATTGTGCCGATCCTGCCGTTTCTGGTTGGCCCCTATGCGGGCACCGTAACAGTTGGGGGCATGGTGCTGGATGAAGCGACCCTGGGGGCGGCGCTCTTTTCCATCTATTCGCTGACCGCTTTTGCCGCCGGCCCCTTGTGGGGGCGGCTGTCGGACCGCATCGGCAGGCGCCCTGCCCTTGCCGCAACTTTCATCGGCGCGATGGTTTCCTATGTCATCCTGGCGTTTTCAGACAGCCTTCTGATGCTTTTCCTGGCCCGCGCCTTCTCTGGCGCGATGGCCGGTAATGTAGGCATCGCCATGGCTGCCATGGCCGACCTGACCGATGAAAGCAACCGTGGCCGGGCCATGGGCCTGATCGGTGCTGTGTTCGGGCTGGGGTTCGCGTTCGGCCCGCTGGTAGGTGGGCAACTGAGCCACCTCAGTAGCGCGAGTGGCGGATCAGCCATTCTGTTGCCCGGCCTTGTGGCAGCCAGCCTATCGCTGATCGCCGCTTTCATGGCTTATCGTTTCATATCCGAAACGAATTCTGACGAGAGTGAGACAGAAACCAGCCACGTGTCAGTGCGTCCTCCCTGGTCCACCTTCCTTAAAACCCCGGCCCAGCTGGCGCTGTTTTCCATGTTTATCGTGACCTCCGCAGGGCAGATCATGGCCTTCACCATCATGCCCTTCTGGACCAAGGACCTCTTGTTCTGGAGCCAGCAGGAAGTCGGCAACCTGATGGGGGCCATCGGCCTGTGCATTGCTGCGATCCAGTCGCTGGCGACAGGGCCGCTGTTCAAAAGCATTGGTGAACTGAAATCGCTGGTGCTTGGTGGCAGCATCCATTTTATTGGCTGCCTGGTCATCATTTTCGGCACGCCGTCCTTCACTGTGGCGCTGATTGCCTTCCCGCTGATCATGAGCGGCATGACCATTTCATTCCCCGCACTCAACAGCCTGCTGTCGCGCCGCACGGACCGACACCACCAGGGCGCGGCCCTTGGACTTTCAAGCGGGATTTCGGCCCTTGGTCGGGTGGCAGGGCCGCTGGCCGCGGGCCTGCTGTATACAAAAGAAGCGCCAGAGCCGCTCTTTTACGCTATCGCGGTCACAAGCTGCCTGCTTTTGGCCTGGAGTTTCTGGGAACTCAGGAAACCTGCTGCCTAGCCCGCATCGCAAGCTTCATGGGCTTTGCCGAACCAACTGGCCGCATCCCCGGCCGCGTCACCCATGGCTTCATGGAAGGCTGCCATCACGGCATCCGTACCGCTACCGCGGGTACTCACTTGTTTCGCAATGGTCGGCATACCAAGGAGCTGGTTGTCCTTCAGGCGCACGAGCGTGAATTCCAAAACAACAGAGACCTTGTCGTCCGCAGCACGGGCGCCGGGAACAAAGTCCATTTCCCAGACCTTCAGACCCAGACGGCAGCTGGACTGGATATCCAGCCCACCATCGCCGACCATCCGGGCCTCTGAGCTTGCTGCAAGAGATCTCAACACATAGTCTCTGATCAAGTCCGCCAGAGGCGCCGACCAACGTACGCCGTCAATGGTTGAACGGCGGTTACCCGGCAGCGCAACCGCAACCTTGTCGCCCTTGAGGCTGTCTGCAACGGCGGGCTCATCAATGAATACAACAGGGCCCGACCCGCTTGCGGGATAGCTGCCCTGATAGCGAAGCGTATAAATCTCATCCGCCGGGCCTTCATCGCCGAAGGAGATAAGCGGCCCGCATGACGCCAAAAGGGCAGAAGCAGCGACAAGACCAAGCGCGTTTTTTCTAAAAAGCTGCCTCATTCTTTCGTCTCCTTCACCTTGCGGGCGTCAAGGTCGTATGTACTCTCTTTCGGGCCCAGAAGCGTTTCAGCCGGATTTTGCTCTATTTTCCTGACCAGCCGCGAAAGGCTGCGGGCTGTGCTTCGCAAGTCCATGATCATCCGGGTAACCTCAGGCAGGCTGCCCTGCACGAATTGCGTGACGCTGTCCTCATTGGCGGCTACCAGCGCATCGACACGTTCCAGCATCGCCTGCGCGGCGTTCATGGTTTCAATCGCCTCAGCCACAAGCCGTTCGCCGTCCTCAGCCAGCAGCTTGTTGCCACTGTCCGCGAGCGTGCCCAGCTTGGCAGCTGTTTCATTCACGCGGGCCATCACCTCGCGTACTTCAACCATCAAGGCATCCAGGTCTTCCGTGCCGTCTGCAATATTGCGGGTGGCCCGCTCGGTATTCTCCAGGATATTGCTGACCCGTTCCAAATTCTCTTCTGCCAGCATCTTCTTGACTTGGCCAACCGTCAGGATTGCCTCATTGATCAGGTTTGGTGCGGTCTCGAACACTTCCTGAATGGGCGAGGCCTCAGACCGGATCACAGGCCGTTCCTGCCCTGCCTTGGCCTTAAGGGGGGCGCTGCCCTGCGGGCTGCCCTTGATCTCGATATAGGCAACGCCGGTCAGCCCCTGAAACTCAAGCCGTGCGTAGGTTTCCTCATTGACCGGCACTTCGCTTCTGAGCCGCACGAGCACGCGAACCTTCTCACTATCGTGCGGAGCAAGCGTAATGTCCCGCACATCTCCAACCGGAATGCCCAGATAGTAAACGATACTGCGCTTATAAAGGCCGGACACGGAGCCATCGAAAAAGATGTCATATTCCTGATATTCGGCATCCAAATCGACCTTGGCGATCCAGATGGCAAAGGCGATCAGCCCGGCAAGGAACGCCAGAACAAAACTGCCAACCAATATATGCGATGCCCGTGTTTCCATAAGCCGTTGCCTGTCCTATCTCGTCTTTGGCACTAGTCTTTTGCGCCTGCGGCCCGCGCACGGGGACCGTGAAAATATTCCTGCACCCAAGGGTGATCAAACGCCATCACTTCCTCAAGCGGCGCGTTGATCAGGATTTTCTGATCCCCTAGCACCGCGATACGGTCGCATACTCTGACAAGTGTGTCGAGATCGTGGGTCACAAGAAAAACCGTAAGCCCCAGCGAGCGACAGAGTTCCTGTACCAGTTCATCAAACGCCGCTGCGCCGATAGGGTCGAGCCCGGCTGTGGGCTCATCGAGAAAAAGAAGGTCCGGATCGAGCGCCAATGAGCGCGCGAGTGCGGCGCGCTTGCGCATGCCGCCAGAAAGATCGCTGGGGAACTTGGCCGCCGCATCCAGCGACAAGCCTGCCATCTGCAACTTCGAAAGCGCCAAGTCCTTCATCAGGCTGTGGGACATGTGAAAATGTTCCCGAAGCGGCACCTGGATGTTTTGCGCCACCGTCAGCGATGAAAAGAGCGCCCCATCCTGAAACAAGACCCCCCAGTCCCGCCGGGAAAGCCTGTCTTCTTCATTGCTCATCGTGGCCCGGTCTTGACCATTGATCTCGATCGTGCCGCTCTGAGGTTTCAGAAGCCCGATAATGGCCTTCAGCAGCACTGACTTACCCGTGCCCGAGCCACCGACAACACCCAGAATTTCCCCGCGCCTGACATCCAGATTGAGACCGTCATGCACCACATGGGTGCC
Organism: Kordiimonas lipolytica; assembly: GCF_001550065.1. Next base: position 198,416 of record NZ_LRUB01000002.1, on the reverse strand, counting down.
GAAGGCGGTCTTGAGGTCCCGCACCTTTACAACGATGTCCGGTTTCTTGTTAGCCACCGCCTATAGCCCCACACTGGTGAAAAAGATAGCGAACAGGGCATCAAGCACGATCACCAGGAAGATGGATTGCACCACGCTTCTGGTTGTGCGCATACCCAGCGCATCGGCGCTGCCATGTACCCTGAGGCCGTGGTAGCAGCCGGTTGTGGCGATAACTGCGGCAAAGAAAGGCGCCTTGATGATGCCAACCCAATAGTGGTCGATCGAGATCACTTCCCGGAAATAGGTCAGGAAATTGGCGGGCGTGATATCCAGCTGGATCCATGCCATCAACGCGCCGCCCGCGATCCCCACCACATCGGCATAGAATGCCAGAAGCGGCAGGCATACCGTCAGCGCCACAAGGCGCGGCAGCACCAGCACATCAATGGGTTCCATCCCCAGCGTCTTCATGGCGTCCACTTCTTCATGCAGCACCATCGATCCGATCTGGGCCGTGAAGGCGCTGCCGGACCGGCCCGCTATAATAATAGCGGTCAAAAGAATACCCAGTTCCCGCAGATGGCCAATGCCAAGCATGTCGATAACGAAAATATCGGCGCCGAACTTGGCCAGCTGGATAGCCCCCTGGTTCACCATCACGGCACCGATCAGGAAGGAAATCAGCCCCACGATTCCCATGGACTGCAGCCCCACCACTTCCATCTGGTGCACCACCGGCACCAGGCGAATACGCCCCAGGTCAAACAACGAGCCAAAAAGGCGCATCAGCACAAACCCAAGGAACCCCAGGAGCCGGGCTGACGACCGGAGCGCCGTCATGGTGGCTTCACCCGCCTGAAGGAGAGGCATCAGATACCAGGCGACATGATCGGGTTCTGTTTTGGCAGGCGGCGGGCAGCAGGAGATAACTTCCAAAAGGGTTTTGTGGGCCGCCAGAACGCCTGTGAGCACTGCGGCACCGGCATCCTCGATGGCGGCACAATAACGGCGGATCAGCACGGCACCCGTGGTATCAAGGCTTGTGATTTCCGAACAGTCGACAACGGCGCCCGCTTCACAGGCCGCCACAATGCCCGGCATGGCATTGTCGATATCGACAGCATTATCGATGATCCAGTCGCCGCGCAGGCGCACCAAGGCGCTGGGGCTGCCACTTTCCACCGTTACAAAGCCGTTACCTGTCCGGGCATCCGCCAATTTTTTGCCACTTCCCTCTTGATTTCAAAAACCCAAAACAGCAAATAGAGGCCGCCTGGAAAACAAACACAGGCTTTATCTGCCGGTTTTATTTAACTATAAATAAATCTTGCTGAATTCAGACCAACACACAAGTCATATAAGATACCAAGGGACATATGAAGGTCAATTCGGATAACCCGCTGCACGCTTTTGCAGCCTGGACGACTGGCGTAGACGCCTCCTGGTCGAGCCTGGCGCTTGACCGCGCGCGAGACGCCTTCATTGACACCATCGCTGTCATGGTGCCCGGTGCGCGCGAGGACGTTACACACAAAGTGTTCACTCTCGCCCGCAGGTGGGGCCAAGGCGACTGCCGCGCGGTTGGCTTTGAAGGCGGCCTGTCTGCCCCCATGGCCGCCCTGGTGAACGGCACGGCCGCCCATGCCCTTGATTTTGACGACAATTTCGATCCAGCAAAAGCCCACGCCAGCGCAGTTCTGGTACCTGCCCTTCTGGCCATTGCGGACGAACGCGACCTAACGGGCGAAGCGCTTCTTGATGCCTATATCGTTGGCCTGCAGATGGTTGGCCGTGTGGGCCAGGGCGTGAACCCTTACCACCGCAGCCGCGGCTGGCACGCCACGGCAACGGTTGGCACCGTAGGCACGGCTGCCGGATGCGCGCGACTGATGGGCCTGGATGCCGAGCAAACAGCCCACGCCATTTCGCTTTCAACAAGCCTTGCCGGTGGCTTCATGAGCCAGTTCGGCACCATGACCAAACCGCTGCATGCAGGGCTTGCAGCCGCAGGCGCGGTTCAGGCCGCCCAGTTCGCCGAGGCCGGCATTACAGCAGGCGCGAACACGCTGCATGCCGCGAACGGCATGGGAACGCTGATGGTCGGCCAGGATGTGGAAGAGCTGCGCGCCACCATGGCAGACAAGGATGAATATGGTCAGAAAGTCCAGTTCGCGACCAAGGATATCGGCACGCCGCTGCATATTGAAGAATATGGCCTGAAACTGAAGCGTTTCCCCAACTGTGGCAGCGTCCACCGTGCGCTCGACGGCCTTCTTTTCCTGCGCGAAAAACATGGCTTTGAAGCCCCTGATGTGGCGGAAATTTTTGTGCGTGCGCCGGCTGCGCACCTCCGGAACCTGATGTATGAGCGCCCAACCAATTCGATGGAAGCCAAATTCAGCCTTGAATATGGACTGGCTGTTGGACTATTGACGGGCAACGCGACGCTGGCGGACTATGAAGAGGCCGCGATCAGTCGCCCGGAAGTTACCGCGCTGTTGCCGCTTGTGCGCAAAGAGTATGTCGAGAAACTGGAGAGCGATTTCCCGACACAGGTTCATGTTACGCTGAAGTCTGGCACCACCATGAGCATTGAAGTTGAAATGCCGGTGGGCTCAAGTGCTGCACCCCTGACGCTGGACCAGCTTTGGGACAAATTCGACGGCTGTGTGGGCACCCTTCTGGACAAAGAGAGATACAAGACCGCAAGAGAGACATTGATGGCACTTCCGAAGGGCGAAAGCGCTCGTAAACTCATGTCTTCCTTAACGGCCTAGTCTGATTTAAACTATGCCCGTTGGGTAGGAGGGATAACCCTATGACTGTAACCAAGAAAGCCACAGCTTTGGTGCTGGCTGCCAGCCGTCGCGGCGCCGCCGACGTTGTCGCCCAAGCCCAAGGGGTCAGCCACAAGTGCCTGGTAACACTTGATGGTGTCGTGATGCTGGAACGCGTCATCCGCGAAATAAAAAACGCCCGTGGCATCGACCGTGTGTTTGTTTCAATCGAAAGCGAAGAGCTGCTCAGGACTGTGCCCGCGCTCGCTAAAATGCTGGACAAGGGCGAAATTCAGTATGTGCCGAGCGCGGAAAACCTCTATCTTTCGGTCGCGGACGCTGCCGCCCGGATCGAGGACCCGTACCCACTCGTGATCACCACAGGGGACAACGCCCTGCACACCACTGAAATGGTTGACCATTTCTGCAAGGAAATTGAGCAGCACAAGCCCGATGCAGCCGTTGCCATGACCCCAGCATCCGTTATCTTGGAAGCATATCCCGAAGGCAAGCGCGCCTTCCATAATCTCAAGGACGGTGGCTGGTCCAGCTGCAACCTCTATGCGCTGGCCAACGAGAAAGCCTTGGAAACCGCCAAGATTTTCGAGGGTGGCGGCCAGTTCGGCAAGAAACCGCAGCGTATCATGAAGGCCTTTGGCCTGATGTTCATGCTCAAGTACCGCTACAAGCTGGCCACCATTCACGAGCTGGCCGCGAGCCTGTCACGGCGCTGGAAATTGACGGTGCAGGTGATCCGCATGCCATTCGCCGATGCACCAATTGATGTGGACAACCCAGGCGACATGGAACTGACGGATCAAATCCTGAAGTCCCGCCGCATGGCTGCACAGTAGCAACCAAGCTTAATCCAGAAAAAGGCGTCCATTGGCACCTTTTTTCGCTTCTGCAGCCTGAAATTAGTTAAATCAGGTCCGTCCCCGATAAGACGAAACATTTCTGAAACGCTAGTGTAACGAACGTTTACGGCCTTTTTATTGTTTCGGTCCTGAAGCGAAAACGCCCCCGTTTGAAGCATATCGGTTGTCGAATTGCCTTATTTGGGGCAAAATCAGCCCTTATGCGACGTTTTGTCAGAGTGTTTTGTTCTGATCTTTGTTTATTTTTTAGTCTGAAATGTCCGCGACGGCCGCGAGTTAAGTAAGGCCTCATAAAAAGCAGAAAGAAAAAAAGAAGCCGCTTATGCCACACCGCATTGGATTTCTGTTCAACCATGATGCCGCTCATCAGGTCAGCCATCTTGCGCCCATGATTCCGGCGCTGGCAGGCACTGCTGATGATGTGGAAATTGAGGTTTTCGCCTCCACTGAAGAACAACTTGAAATGGTCCGCGAAATTGCGGGCGATACGCCCCGCTGTCAGTTCACGCTGCTTGATGTGCCGCTTGTCTACAAAGTGCTCGACAAGCTCTTGAACAAAGTCGCGCCATTCAAGCGCATCGCTGTTTTGAAAAACAACCTCGACCATTTCCGCCAGTTGGACACCCTGGTGGTGCCGGAGCGCACCAGCCTGATGCTGCGTGAGGTCTTTGGCCTGACCCACCTGAAAATGGTCCGTGTCTGCCATGGTGCTGGCGACCGGGACGTCGCCTGGTCGGACAATATCTCCAAATTCGATTATGTTTTCCTGCCTGGTGACAAACACCGCGACCGGATGATCGCCCTTGGCATCGTGCAGCCGGAAAACAGCGCCGTGATCGGCTATATGAAGTTCGATGCTCTGGCGGAGGAAAATATCGTCCACCGTCCGTTCAAGAACCAGCGACCGATCGTGCTCTATAACCCACACTTCGATCCTTACCTGTCTTCCTGGTTCACCATGGGCGAAGAGGTTCTGGACTATTTCGCGAACAACAAGGATTTCAACCTGATCTTTGCGCCTCATGTGATGCTCTACAAGCGCCGCATCCATACGTCACTGACCAACCGGGTGGTGCGCTGGCGGAAGGATTTGGCCAAGCGTTTCAAGAACAGCGACAATATCCTGATCGACACCGGCAGCCCGGCCTGCATGGACATGACCCACATACGCTCGGCCGACATCTATCTGGGTGACGTCTCCAGTCAGGTGTATGAATTCATTGCCCGTCCACGGCCCTGCATCTTCCTTAACGGACACGGCGCGGACTGGCAGCGCGACCCGAAATATAAATTCTGGACCCTCGGCCCCGTTGCGTCCTCAATTGACCAACTCGACCAAGCTTTGAAGGCCGCACTTGAAACGCCTCACGCCTACAGGGCGGAGCAACAGAAGCTCTTCAAGTCGTCTATCGACCTTCAGCAAAAATCATCCGCACAGCGTGCCGCCGAAGCCTATTGTAACTTTCTGGGGCTAGATACGTGTCAACCTGTACCGCTGAAAAAATACGGGTAATTGTCCTTGCTGGCCGCCGCCCGGAGGGCGACCCGGTCGCGGACATGTTCAACGTCAAATACAAGGCCGCCGCCCATATCGGCGGACGCGCCATGCTCAACCGTGTCGTGGACGCGCTCGATGCATCGGGGCGTGTGTCAGATATCTTCATCCTGACCCAGTCGCCCGAAGACATGGCGGCGCTCGAAGATTTCGAGCCGTTCAAGGCACGGCGCGATGTAACTTTTGTCGCCAGCGGCGATTCCATCTGTGGCAGCATCGTGGATTTCCTCGACAGTCACCCAAGCAACCAGCCGACCCTGGTAACCACATGCGATCATGTATTGCTGACGGGTAGCGATGTCGCGGCTTTCCTCGACGGCCAGCCTTTGGACACCGATATCGCCGTGGGGCTGGTGCCGGCGGAAACAGTGCTGGCCAAGATACCGGCGGCCCGCCGCACATGGCTGAAGTTCGCGCGGGGCGCGGCCTACACCAGCTGCAACCTGTTCCTGCTGAAGGGACAACGCGCCCGCTCGGTCCTGGCCTTCTGGGCTGGTATCGAACATAACCGCAAGCGCGTCTGGCGGCTTGCCTGGCATTTCGGCCCACTGGTCTTTATCGCTTTTGCCTTGCGCCTCTTGAGCCTGGAAAGCGCTTTCAGCCGCGCCTCCCACTCCATTGGTGCCACGGTCCACCCCGTCATCCTCAAGGAAGCCCATTTGTCCATCGATGTAGACAAGCCTTCGGATGTCATGATCGCCAGCGAGATTCTGGATACCTGATTATGCAGCGCCAAAGACTTGTCATCTTCGATCTGGACCGAACCATCATCAGATTTGGCAGCTACACGCCTTTTCTGCTTTGGTACGCATGGCATTATGCTCCCCACCGCCTGCTGTTGACGCCGGTGATGTTGCTGGTGATGGCGGCCTACAAGCTCAAGGCTTTTTCCCGCAGCCGATTGAAGGAAGTCATGTTCCACCTGCTGGTTGGCACTAAACCGCTTGCCCACCTAGAGGGCGCAGCCGATGCCTTCGCCAACATGATCGTGCGCGGGAAATGCTATACGGACGCGCTGAGCGCCATTTCCAGGCACAAGGCCCAAGGCGACATCCTTGTGCTGGCCACCGCCAGCTATGCCTTCTATGCCGCCCCCATCGCCAACAAACTTGGTTTCAACCACCTGGTGGCCACGAGGCTGGAGACGCGGAACGGCATGGTGATCCCCCGCATCCAGGGTGACAATTGTTATGGCGACGCAAAGCGGGCCATGGTTCAGCAGTTGATCCAGGGGCAGAAACTGGGCGGCCTGGAGACCCTTTTCTATACCGATGACCACAGCGATATACCGACCCTTGATCTGGTGGATTCAGCCGTTGCAGTGAACCCAACCCGCAAGCTGCGCCAGTATGCCAGCCAGCACGACCGGGTGGAAACAGCCATCTGGCATTGACGCCTAAGCGGCGTCGGCTGGCGCGACCCTGCGGATGGGGCCGGGCAACCTGTGTTTCTTGTATTATTAACTTCTGCGGCTTATTCTGGCTGAAACCTAAGACAAAAAAAATCGGGACAGCACGGTGCGCGCAGACAGTACAACAACCCTCCGCTCTCTTTATCCATCCATCGAGCCGTATGCGAGCGAACGCCTGAAAGTGCCAGGCGGGCATGAGATTTATGTGGAGCAGTCCGGCAACCCGGTGGGCGCACCGATTGTGTTTGTCCATGGCGGCCCTGGCGGCGGCACCAGCCCGATCCAGCGGCGTTTCTTCAACCCGGCGAAATACCGCATCATATTGTTTGACCAGCGCGGCTGCGGCAAAAGCCGCCCGCACGCGTCCCTCGACCACAACACCAGCCAGCATCTGGTGGCCGACATGGAAGCCATCCGGCAACATCTGAATATCGACAGCTGGTTCCTGTTTGGCGGGTCTTGGGGCAGCACCCTGTCGCTTCTGTATGGCCAGGCCTTTCCAGAACGCACGCGTGGCCTGATCCTGCGCGGCATTTTCCTGTCGCGCCAGCGCGAGCTGGACTGGTTCTATCGTGGCGGCACCAGCAGCATTTTCCCCGAAGCCTGGGCGCGTTTCTGCGGCCCGATCCCGGAAGAAGAGCGCGGTGACCTGATCAGCGCCTATTATAAGCGCCTGGTGGACCCTGACTGGGAAGAAGACCGCCTGACCTTCGCCAAGGAATGGAGCCTGTGGGAAGGCAGCACCGTGACACTGGTGCCCGATGAAGAACAACGCGCCCATTCGGTGGATCCTGTTTTCGCGCTCGCCTTCGCGCGGATCGAGGCCCACTATTTCAAGCACCGCAGCTTCCTTGAGGCCGACAACCAGATTCTGGACGACGCCCATAAGCTCAGGGGCGTGCCCACCACCATTGTGCAGGGCCGCTATGACGCCATCTGCCCACCGACAAGCGCGTGGGAGCTGGCGCAGGCCATGCCGTGGGCGACGCTGAAGATGGTGCCGGTGGCAGGCCATTCGGCGTTCGAGCCCGCGATCCAGCATGAGCTGATCTGCGCCACAGACGCGGCGTAGGCCAAGTTAACAGGTCGTCATTCGCCAACTGCTGTATGGATGCTGAAACAAGTTCAGCATGACGACCTGAGTTGCTTAAGCCGTCCACCCCACTCATCTGTCACCCTGAACTTGTTTCAGGGTCCATTTCGAAACTACCTGCCCCCTGCGACGTGATGTCCCTTGCCTGAGCCTATATAGTCAGGCTATGAGCAGGACAAAGGAGAACACCCGTGAAAGCAATTTTGTCCGCCCTTATTCTGGCCCTCAGTTTTTCCGTCACCGCGTTCGCCCACGGCGAGCATGATGGCGAAGGCATTGAAATTGAAAAGGTCTGGGCGCGCAAAACCAGCCGCACGGTCTCTGCCGCTGTGTATCTGACCATCCGCAACAACACGCACGACATTATTGAGCTGACGGGCGCGGATACAGATATTGCGAACACCACCATGATCCACCGGTCCTATGAGGAAGGCGGCATCATGAAGATGGACCATGTGATGAGCGTGCCGCTGAAGCCGGGCGAGACCTTCACGCTCGCGCCCGGCGGCTATCATGTGATGCTGATGGGCCTTAAAAAGCCGCTTGAGAAAGGCGATGTCTTCCCGCTGACGCTGGAGTTCGACGGCGAGCATGAGCGCGAGGTGATTGTGGAAGTCACCGGCATGATGGGGATGCAGTAGTCAAAAACCAGTATAAATTGCAAAAAGTCCAATATCGTATGCTATGCTAACTTCATGATACCTTGGAGTGTGCATTACTATGAAGTCGTTTTCTAAGTGGCTATGCTTTTTTCGAGCTTTGCTCACAGCTATCGGCATTATATGGCTCTTTATCGAGTCATATGAGGGCATCACAAATCAGGAATTAGACCTTTCCTACAAAGATTTTTTGTTAAGCTCTACTCTCCTCGGGCTACTTCTATTCTTTGCAGATGGTCTTTTCTTAGAAGGTTTCTTCAAAAACGAAATCGTTATTTCCAGCAATAGTTTCGACACAAAAATATCCGTGCTTTTTGGCGATTTTTTTGATCAAAAAGGCTGGAAAGCCATTGGGGTGAACGACTGTTTTGATGACATCGTTGATGACATAATAGTATCATCCAAGAGCCTTCACGGCCAGGTCATTCAGAAATTCTGGGGAGGAAATAGTGGCAATTGGCGAAACCAAGTCGACACAGCACTCTCTCAAACGCCCTTTACAACCATTACAAGGAATCCTGGGCGTACACGACGCTATGAAATTGGAACAACCGCGACAGCTATTGTTAACGAAAATAAGTTCCTTTTTGTCGCGCTTGGCCGAACCGATGAAACAACTCATCGAACGTCGGCTACAGCGGAAGACCTAATTAAAGCAGTTCGGGGGCTTCTAGTTAAAGCTCGAAACTCCTGTTCCAACGAAACTATTTACATCCCGCTGCTAGGTTCTGGGCTTGCCCGCATTGGTATCAAAAACGCTATTCTTGTCGACTTAATACTCACCGCGGTGTTTGAAGAAACTAAACAGGGAAAGGTCTCAAATTCCATAAAAATAGTTTTGCCAAAAGACAAGAAGCCTGAAATCGATTTGGGATCAATCTATCAAGATTGGAAGTAGATATGGCTTATCGCAATGGAACCTACATTGCTTTTGACGGCCTTGGACAAACCGACCCGAGCAAGTCGGACTTTAGATATTACTCAACCATACAAGCCTGGAGTTCAAAAAAGCATATCGAATTCAAATTCGTGAACAGCCACGAGAAGACGTATGCAGTTAGAGATAGCAGCCAAAGATCTACCCTAGAATCGAGGATAAGAGAGCGCCTTGCCAAATCAAAAAACTGCCTCGTTATTTTAAGCGATAAAACGAGGAGTTCCGGCAGCATGCTCAGCTATGAAATTGAACAAGCCGTTGATAGGTATGAGCTGCCTCTAATTATCACCTATCCCGGCTTCAACATTGTGTCCAAACCAATATTGTTGAAAAATCGTTGGCCAGAAGCGCTAACGGAGAGAGTTCACCAGGAAACTGCTTATGCTATTCATATCCCATTTAAAAAGGGGGCAATTTTAGATTCTATTAGCCAATTTACGGTACATGCTAACGCATTGACTGGACCTCTCAATTTTTATTCTGCAAAAGCCCACTCCGAGCTAGGTTGCACATAGCCCTAACCCAGCCAGCCTTTGAGCTCGTTCCTTGCGACGCTCTCGAGCACCCACATGCCCTGCTCTGTGTCATTCAGGCACGGGATATAGTGGAAGTGGGTGCCGCCGTTCTCAAGGAAGGTTTCCCGAAGTTCCATATTGATTTCTTCAAGGGTTTCCAGACAGTCCTGTGAAAAGGCCGGGGCGAGCACGGCGAGCTTTTTGACGCCGTCCTTGGCCATCTGCTCGACCGTTTTGTCCGTGTAGGGCTGCACCCATTCGGTGGGACCGACGCGCGACTGGAAGCTGGTCACCAGCTTGCCTTCCGGCAGATCAAGCGCGTCGTTCAGCAAACGGCTGGTCTTATGGCAGTGGCAGGGGTATGGATCCCCCTTATCCCAGTAGGCCTTTGGGATCGAATGGTAGGACGCCAGGATTTTATCCGGCTCCCAATCCAATGTGCTCAGGCTGTCTTTCACACTCGCGGCAAGCGCGGAAGGGTATTCCAGCGTATCAAAGTAAGCCGGCACCGTGCGCACAGATGGCATCCAGCGCATCTCGCCCATTACCTCGAAAGCTTTCTCATAAGCTGTCGCAGTCGTCGTGGCGCTATATTGCGGATAGAGCGCGAACAACAGGATGCGGTCACAACCCTTTTCGCGCAGGCGCGTGAGGCCATCCTTGGTGGACGGCGTGCCGTACCGGAAGGCCCATTCAACCTCGGCTTCTTCCCCGAAGGCGGCCTGCAGCTTTTCGGCCTGGCCTCTAGCGTAGGTCCGAAGCGGGCTTTCGTTTCGCTCCTTGTCCCAAATTTTGGCGTAGGCCTTGGCGGACTTGCCAGACCGGAAGGTCAGGATCGGGCCATGAAGGATCGGCAGCCAGATCAGGCGCGGCGTTTCCACCACGCGCGGGTCCGAGAGGAACTCCGCCAGATATTTCCGAACCGCGCCATAGGTGGGGGCGTCGGGCGTGCCAAGGGACATCATCAGGATGCCCAGCTTGCCGTGGGCCACGGTGGGGTGATCTGTCGGTTTTTCGCTGGTCATAGGTCTGTTCGCCGTTTTCTTAACTTTGCTTGCGCCGTTTCTACGACAGCGGCGCCGAAATGGCTCATGAAAAAATCAGATATCTGTCATCTGGCGCGTATCTCGCTCGTGTGCCTACTGCAGGATACGCACCAGCATGCTTCCGGCCTCGCGCACCGGGTCTGTGGCCACGGCCAGCACCCAGCCGTCATGCGGGGCCGTGTAGGTGCGAATTTCATGCCCGAACGCGTCATACAGCGTGGCTACATCCTGGCCCTTCTTCACCGCGTCCTTCAGGCCCACATGCAAAACGGCAATGCCGCCCCGGTCGGCATACACATTGGTGTAGTTCGACCCCACGATGGCTTTCACCGGCGGCTGTTCCACACTGCCCGGCACCATCCTGTGCGCCCGCATCAGGTTCTGGAGGCCCCAGACCGCGCGGTCAATCAGCTCCCCCTGGAACTGCTTTGGCGCGCCCACTTCAAGCGTAACAGCCGGAATGCCCTCTTTCATCAGGCTGGTCTCCAGCGTGCCCTGCTGGCCCGCGTCATTCTTGATCATGTCGGGGCCAAGGGTATGGGCCGCCGCGCGCGCTGTGCTGTTGCCGAAATCGGCGAACACAAAAAGCGGATAGGCAGCGCCCCGCGTCTGGGTGTGGATATCCACGGCGAAATCAGCGTTCTGGCGAATGAGGCCCTGCCACAGGGCACCAAGATAGCGCCCGGATGTGCTGCCACTTTCGCCCACACTGCCTGGGAAATTACGGTTCAGATCAACCAGCGAGCCACCGCCCGCAGACACCGGGAAGCGCCTGTTGTTGGCATTGATGCCCGGCTGGTTCAGCCCCGGCACTGCCACCACCGTGCCTGAAAGGGTCTTTGGGTCCAGCTTTTCCAGAAGCCGGTGCAGCACGGCGATGCCGTTCAGCTCATCACCGTGGACCGCGGCGGTCAACAGAAGCGTCTTGCCATCCTTCGCGCCGCGCACCACCACAACCGGCACATGAATGGGCGCGCCGGTGTTGCGCCAGCCCGCGCGGAAATAGAAATCATGCCGCCCTTCGGGCAGCCGCTCGGCCTCAAGCCTGGTGATCACCGTAACGCCGCCCACACGGTCACCCGTGTCTTCCATGGGCGGCATCATAGAGGCGCGTGACGGCGCCGCGACAAAAAGGCTGACAAGAAGGCCAAGGGTTATCGTGCGAACTGGCATCATGTGGTTACTGCTCCGTTTGCTTTCAAAGCATCGCCTATCATCGCAACAGACCGGCTTCAATTGCAAATATGTAATGCAATATCATCCAGCCATGTAATGGAATATCATCCAGAAATTTGCCTTGCACACCAACATATTATCGGGCCAAATAAGGGCGAAACCAGAGGGACTGTTATGGGTGCGAACTGCTGTCATGATGTGAAGTTTGAAGGGATGGACCCGCGCTATAAGCGTGCGCTCATCTATGTGATCCTCATCAATGCGGCCATGTTCCTGTTTGAAATGCCCATGGGCTTTGTGGGCCAGAGCCAGGCGCTGAAGGCAGATGCGCTTGATTTCCTGGGCGACACCTTCACCTACGGCCTGTCGCTTTATGTGATTGGCAAGGCCGGCAGCCTGCGCGCCAAGGCCGCGCTTTTCAAAGGCATCAGCCTTTCGGTAATGGGCTTGTGGGTATTGGGGTCCACCATCTATACGGTTTTCTATCTGAACCAACCAACCGCCGCGATTATGGGCGGCGTTGGGGCAGCGGCGCTGGCCGCCAATGTTGCGAGCGTGCTTCTGCTGATGCGCTTCAAGGACGGTGACGCCAACGTGCGGTCCGTGTGGCTTTGCAGCCGCAATGACGCCATCGGCAACGTGATGGTGATGGTGGCGGCGTCCGGCGTGTGGATTTCCGGCACCGGCTGGCCGGACCTGATTGTGGCAGGCATCATGGCATCGCTGTTCCTGTCCGGCTCGTTCCAGATTATCCGGCAGGCCAGCCACGAGCTTTCGCACCACCGCACTGCGGCCGCAGAATAGGCCGGGGCCCGTGGGACGCACGCAGTGGCAGCTGTTTGGCACAAGGCGCTTCCTGCCGCTTTTCATCACACAGTTTCTTGGTGCGCTGAATGATAACCTGTTCCGGCAGGCGCTTGTTATCCTGATCACCGTCAAGCTGGCGTCCGAGATGGGTATCCAGCCGTCCATCCTGACCAACCTGGCGATCGGGCTGTTCATCCTGCCCTTCTTCTTGTTTTCCGCGCTTGCCGGGCAACTTGCCGACAAGTATGAGAAAACCAACCAGATCGTGTGGATCAAGATTTGGGAAATTGGCCTGATGGTGGTGGGCGGCTTTGCCATCTATTTCCAGAATTTCTACATGATGGTGGCTGTGCTTTCCGGGCTGGGGCTCCAGAGCACCTTCTTCGGCCCGATCAAATATGGTGTCCTGCCTGACCTGATGAAAACAGATGAGCTTCTGGGCGCCAACGCGCTTATCGAAGCCGGCACCTTTGTTGCCATCCTGCTTGGCATCCTGGTGGGTGGGCTGGTGATCAGCCAGGACGGTGACAATTTCATCATCTCCGGCATCATGATCGCTTTCGCCGTCATCGGCACGCTGACAGGGCGGCTGGTCCCCAAAACCGGGCAGGCCGCGCCCAACCTGGACATCCGGGTGAATATCTTCACCTCAACCGGCACGCTTCTGAAAAGCGCATGGCAAAATGATATCGCACGCCCAGCCATCATCGGCATCAGCTGGATCTGGCTTTATGGTTCCATCTATATCGCGCAGATACCCGAAATCGTTTACGCGCGCATGGGCGGGGACAAAACAGTCATCACGCTGGTGATCGCCTGTTTCTCGGTCGGTATTGGCGCGGGCGCGCTTTTGTGCAGCCGCATTTTGAAGGGCGAAATTTCAGCCCGCCTGGCGCCCCGTGCCCTTGTGGGGCTTGGCGCTGTCAGCCTGGCCTTTATTTGGGCCCTACCAGAAGTGCCCAGTGTGCCCTTTTCTGCTGAAACTGTCGTTGGTCTGAAGGCCTTTATCGCCGCTCCATCCAACTGGCCGATGCTTATCGCGCTGATTGGTGTGGCCATGATGGCAGGCATGGTAATCGTGCCGCTTTACACCATTTTGCAGGAATATACCCCGCGCGAGGCCCGGTCGCGTGCGATTGCCGCCAACAATGTATTCAACAGCGCCTTCATGGCGGGCGGTACCATCATCGCCGCAGCCCTCCTGGCGACAGGCTTGACGGTTATCCAGATCCTGATCCTGTATGCCGCCGCAAACCTTGTGCTGCTGCGCCCCGCCGCGCGGTTGAAGGCACGCATTGAGAATGCCAATTGAAAACTGTCCCTACACAGCAGCGGTTAAAATTGATACATTTGAATCAAAGACTTGTGACAACCCCAGCAGCCTGCATATAGTGGCGCGAGGAGGAGCATCACGTGACACGCATCTTTAGCCGCCGCAAACGACCGGTCCTGGAAGCGCTGGGGCAGATCTTCATTGTTCTGTCATTCATTGGCGCTGTGGTTCACGGGGCCGGATGGCACCCGGACGGCATCCTGTGGAGCGTTCTCTCCAAAGCCAGTGCCGTGTCTTTCCTGGCGCTGTTTGTTGCCGTGAATATACGCACATTCGGGCACGCCCTTTTGTTTTTCGCGCTCATATTCTCTGTTTCAGGGGATGTGCTCCTGGAAATTCCAACCGACCCGCCTGGGCAGGCATTCCTGCGCGGCATGATGGGCTTCATGGTTGGCCACATTTTCTTCATCGTTCTGTACCTTACCAACCGCCAACCCATGAGCGACATAAGCACGCTGCCTGTCAGGCTGTCGTCGCTATTGTGGCTGTTCGCCTTCTTCTCCGGCTACATGCTGTATGACGGTTTGGGCGAGATGCGCATGTATGTGTATGTCTACACCGCTGTCCTGACTGCCATGGCAACCTCTGCGCTGCTCAGCAAATTTCCGTTCCGCTTGACTGGCATCGGGGCTGTGTTGTTCGTGCTGTCGGATGCCGCTATTGGCGCACGCGAGTTCATGGGAGCCCCAGAGTATGTCGGCTATTTCATATGGGCCGCTTATTATGCATCACAGCTTATGATGACGATGGGGGTCATGCTGACGGACGACCGACCAACAAACTTTGGCGGGTATCGATTTGACTAGGGCCAGCCTTGGCCTTACATCTTTTTGTCACCCTCATTGATGGAACAAGGCCATGATCACAGTGGACCGCGATATGAAAATTCTGCAGAAGAAAGCAGCCACGCTCGTCGAAGCGCTTCCCTACATGCGCAAATATGCTGGCGAAACCTTCGTTATCAAATACGGCGGACATGCCATGGGCGATGACGCGCTGGCACGCCAGTTCGCCCAGGACATCACGCTTTTGAAACAGGTGGGCATCAACCCAGTGGTTGTCCATGGAGGCGGCCCACAGATTGGCGAAATGCTCAAGAAGCTCTCGATCGAGACCGACTTTGTTGACGGCCTTCGCGTGACCTGCAAAGCAACTGTGGATATCGCCGAAATGGTGCTGTGTGGCTCTATCAGCAAATCCATCGTCGCTGACATCAACGCGGCAGGTGGCCGGGCCATCAGCATGTCAGGCAAAGACGGCAAGCTGGTCACCGCCACCAAGATGGAAAAATCCAAGCCAGACCCGGACAGCAATATCGAGAAGGTAATCGACCTGGGTTTCGTGGGCGAACCCACGCATGTCGACCCGACCGTCCTCAAGCAAAGCATGGCCAACGGCATCATCCCCGTGATCTCACCCATCGCGGCTGGCGAAGACGGCAATACCTATAACATCAATGCCGATACAATGGCGGGGGCCATCGCCGGGGCACTGGGCGCACGGCGTTTCTTCCTGCTGACAGACGTGCCGGGCGTACTCAGCAAAGACAAGGAAATGCTGACGGAGTTGGACCCGGAGGACATCGCGCGCCTCAAGGCGGACGGCACCATCACCGGCGGCATGATCCCCAAGGTGGAAACCTGCATCAAGGCCGTGGAAGCCGGCGTTAAAGGTGCGGTTATCCTGGACGGCCGGGTCAAGCATGCCATGCTGCTTGAAATCTTCACCGAGCGCGGTGCAGGTACGCTGATACGGCCTGCGCACTGACCCTTTCGCGATAAGCGGCAAAATGAAGGAACAAGGGGGCCCTTTCGGCCTCCTTTGTCTTGGAGCATGGGCTGCAGAGAAGCAGGTGTGACCCAACCTCCAGGAGAAAATGGCTCAAATCAGCCTTTTTCCACAAGACACATCGAAGAAGAATGCCATTCCTTAACAGGAAAAGGCTTTTCTGAATTTTCCGTTCATATTGGGTTCAGCCCCTGATTTCCACAATTCAACCCCTGGCCGTAATCACGGCCGGACATTCTGGACAATTGATCAAAATAAGGAGAGGACTTTTGATCTACATGACTGGGGCGTGGAACTTTGGAGGGCCTGGCGGTTTTGCCATCCCCCAAACCACGGTGACGCTCGACATGCCATCAGACGTGTCGGGTGATCAAATCAGGGGGCTGATAGGGCAAACCGCAGGTGGCGGTGAGCTTGTTTTCCCCGTGGAGCCCAATGGTGGCATCGGAGATGGGGCGGGACCAATACCACTTGGAAGCCCCATGCCGGTCGAACCCGATGGTGGCATCGGAGACGGCGCCGGACCAATACCGCT
>NZ_LRUB01000002.1:0-181914 GCF_001550065.1 Kordiimonas lipolytica | reverse complement strand
ATGCCGGTCGAACCCGATGGTGGCATCGGAGACGGCGCCGGACCAATACCGCTTGAAGATCCAATGCCGGTCGAACCCGATGGTGGCATCGGAGACGGCGCCGGACCAATACCGCTTGAAGATCCAATGCCGGTCGAACCCGATGGTGGCATCGGAGACGGCGCCGGACCAATACCGCTTGAAGATCCAATGCCGGTCGAACCCGATGGTGGCATCGGAGACGGCGCCGGACCAATACCGCTTGAAGATCCAATGCCGGTCGAACCCGATGGTGGCATCGGAGACGGCGCCGGACCAATACCGCTTGAAGATCCAATGCCGGTCGAACCCGATGGTGGCATCGGAGACGGCGCCGGACCCATTCCCGATGGTGAAGGCGAAACCGGTGCAGATGATGGCGAAGTAACCATCATGCCTGTAGAACCCGATGGCGGCATCGGAGACGGCGCTGGCCCCATTCCAGACGGCGAAGGCGAAACCGGTGCAGATGATGGCGAAGTAACCATCATGCCTGTAGAACCCGGTGGCGGAATCGGCGACGGTGCAGGACCACCACCAGACGCGGACATTGATCCTGTTGAGGAAAACATCATTGAAGGCGGCGGCGAAGGCACGAAGGCCGATGACACCTTCATCGCCAGCGAAGAAGCCGACACCTTCATTTTCCAAGCAGGGCATGGCAACGATACGGTCCATGGGTTTGACGTGACAGAGGATCGGCTTGATTTCTCTGGAACTGAGATCGACTTCACCGACCTCGAGAGCCTGCTTGCGCACACTTTTGATCAGGTGGATGAAGGTGTGGTGTTTGGCGTCTATATCGAAACCGGTGAAGGTACCAGCGTGTATCTGGATGGCGTCTCATCAGCCGATCTTGCGTCGGCCATGATCGACTTCTAAAGGCCTTTAGCGATACTATGGCAAACAGGAGAAGCACGGTACGTCGTGCTTCTCACTCAATCCCCTGATGGGGCGATCATCTTCGATGGGTCTGTCCAGCGGTCGAAATCTTCTTCCGAAATATAGCCAAGTCTGAGCGCCGCTTCCTTCAAGAGCAGCTTTTCATCGTTCGCCAAACGGGCTATTTCCGCCGTCTTGTCATAGCCAATGTGAGGCACCAGTGACGTGGCAAGCATCAGCGAGCTTTTGAGCAGCGCGTCAATTCGGTCACGGTCTGGCTTCAACCCATCAAGACAGCGCTTGGTGAAACTATCCACCGCATCTGAAAGAAGCCTGATCGATTGAAGCACATTATAGATAATCACCGGCTTATAGGCGTTCAGCTCCAGCTGCCCCTGGCTGCCTGCAATGGTGACAGTGGTATGGTTGCCCATCACTTGCGCGCACACCATGGTCAGCGCCTCTACCTGTGTTGGATTCACCTTGCCCGCCATGATGGACGAGCCAGGTTCGTTCTTGGGCAATAGAAGCTCCGCAAGCCCGCCGCGCGGGCCAGACCCCATCAGCCGGATATCGCCCGCGATTTTCATCAGCGCCGCCGCTGCACCATTCAAGGCACCTGAAAGCGCCACAAGTTCGTCATGAGCACTGATGCCCGCGAACTTGTTGGGGGCCGGGCTGAAGGACAGGCCCGTCAGGTCGGAGATATGGCGGCAGAAAGCCGCCGCAAAATCCGGATGGCAATTCAGCCCGGTACCCACTGCCGTCCCACCTTGCGGCAATTCGCTCAGGCGTGGCAATTGCTGCGTGAACGCGGCCAACACAGCCTCCAGCTGCGCCTGATAGGCCGAAAAGGCCTGATCGAGCGTGATGGGTGTGGCGTCCTGAAAATGGGTACGCCCGAGCTTGATCACATCACCAAATCTTTGCCGAAACGCAGCGATGGATGCGGTCATGCCGTCCAGTGCAGGCAACAACCGGCCAGATAGTTCCTGCACGGCTGAGACAAGCATCGCGGTGGGAATCGTATCGTTCGACGATTGCCCCATATTGACGTGATCGTTCGGGTGCACCGGTTCCTTGGCGCCCCGCTTGCCGCCAAGCATTTCGCTCGCACGGTTGGCGATCACCTCATTGGCGTTCATGTTGCTCTGGGTACCGCTGCCGGTCTGCCATACAGGCAAAGGAAATTCGGCGTCATGCAGGCCGGCCGCTACCTCGCCCGCTGCCGCCGCAATGGCGTCAGCCAGCCTGCCATCCAGAAGACCAATATCCTTGTTCGCCAGTGCGGCAGCCTTTTTTTGATACCCCAGAGCACGAACGAACGGTATGGGCATCACCTCAGTCCCGATCGGGAAATTCATCAGGCACCGTTCGGTCTGCGCACCCCACAAACGGTCCGCCGGCACATCAATGGTGCCTAAAGAGTCGCTTTCCTGTCGGGTTCCTGCCATAGCCCGACCTAATCAGCCTGCTCGACAAAATAGCTGAGATGCCATTCAAGCTCGTTGTCGTCGATCGGATAGTCCTTGCCATCCTTGGCATTCAGAAGCTGTGCTTTGGGCACCAAGGCGAACTTTGTCTGAAGTTCATAGGCCGTGCGCATTGAAAGCTTCGCTTTCCAGGCCAGTGCCGTCACGGCCCTGCCGCTCTTGGAATTAACAATCTGGCGTACGGTTTTTGCCGGGATATCAGCCATTACGGCAAGGCATTGCATTAAAAGCTCTCGCCGGTTTTCCTCGATCTGGTCATGGACGAATTTGTCATCCAGCGCGCCCTTTTCGAAATACTCCATGGCCTGCTTCGCCAGCTTGTCCTCTTCTTCATCGCCGACGCGTTCACTGTGCAGCCGGTCTCGCACTCTCTCCAGGAGCTCTTCCGCCTGTTCTTCAGGCAGTTCCGCCTGCTCCATCATGGCGTGAACAAGGGCTGAAGCCACAAAACCAGCGATCCGCTTCATCGCCCGGATCGACAGTTGCGGGCGCAGCGCCACCGGCGCGTGCAGGTCTTCCACTGTCTTGGCGTGATCGATAATCTGGTCCAGCGTGTCTTCGCGGATCTGCGCGTTTGGGTTGGTCAGGAGCGTGGAAATTGCTGGCACATCCAACGTGGCCGCAATGTCCTGGGAAATCTCTTCGCTGACCAAGGCTCGGCTGGCAATGGACTTCAGCGCCCCACCAGACACACCAGCCGCAATGATCTCACGCAGGTCATCATCGTTCAGAAGGGGCGAATACTGGAGGATCGGCCCACAGACAATCTCTTCAACATCGCGCGCCAGCCTGTCGACAATGGCCTTCGGCACGCTGTCTGCGCTCTTGATCTCTTCCGCCACATAGGCCCGCACCTTCGGCAGCTGGTCAGCCGCCAGGGCTTCCAGCACCTTGATGGCCTTTTCCCTGAGGGCGGTCTGTTCGCCCGGCTTGAGGCCCGGTATCAGCCGGCCGATCTTACGGGCGAGTTCTGAACGGACTTCTTCATCCTCATCGCTCGTCAACTTCTCTGCAGCCTGGATCGGCGTGGACGGGTTCTGGGCAATCGCCCGGCGAATTTCTGGCGATGCATCCTCGGCTAGAAAATAGAGCACTTCTGGCCGGGCATCTGTGCGGTTCGCAAGGGCCTGCTTTTGCCCCTCAGACCCGGTCTCCAGAATCCTTTGCTCGTCTTCCTTGGTCAGCGTTTCGGGCAACGCTTTATCTTTATCGGACTTGCCCCCAAGCAATGCCTTCAATTTACCCAGCATCAGTCTTCCTCTTCCCCCGCCGCGGTATCACCCGGGGCCTCGCTTGTCGGTGCAATAGCCACATGGCCACGCCCCGCTTCTTTAACTTCATACAGAACCGCATCGGCGCGATCGGCCAATTTCTCGAACGTCAAATCCACCCCCGCAACCGATGGGCAAACTCCGATCGATGCATTCAGCCGCAGACCGTCTCCGCCGATCTCACTCCGAATGGCAGGCATGGCCGCGATCAGGCTTTCGGCCTTCTTGGCCGCAACGTCGCTATCCATATCCTCCAGCCAGAGGATGAATTCATCACCGCCATAGCGCCCCGCAAAATCGCACGGCCTGATCATGGCCTGCATATGCTTGGCGACACCCTTGAGCGCCTGATCACCCGCCCGGTGCCCCAGTGTGTCGTTGACTTCCTTGAAATGGTCCAGATCAATAAAAACCAGACAGCCTGAAAGGCCTGTGCGGCACTGGTGCTTAAGGCGCCGTTCCACCGCTTCCAGAAGCGCACGACGGTTCATCAGCCCGGTCAGCTCGTCCTTGCTGGACAGGCGGTAAAGTGTGTCGATGAGTTCCGCCTTGCCAAACGCCGCTGTCAGCACTTCAACGACACCGCTCAAAAGCTCCACTTCAAGGTCCGACCAAGGGCTGACTTTCGTATCCCGGCTGACAATCATCATGCCGAGGCTCTTGTCCCCCCGCTGCATCCTGAGCGCAAGATGCTGGCGCTCTCCCGTGCTTTCAAATGGCAACACATGGTCTTCAGCTGCAACCAGGCTGGCCCAGATGGAGTCCATATCCAGTATTTCCTGATAGCTGCCGACGATGGAACTGGGCACGAGGCCTTCTTCATAATGCATCGCTGCCCATACCATATCGGCTCGCAGCACTTCCTGAAGTGCGGCCGACGCACTGTCGAACAGGTCATCGGCGCTTTCAGCCGTATTCAGGATGCGGGTGATCCGCTGCAAAAGCATGAACCGCAGGCCGTCCTGCTTTGTCTTTCGGGCGGCCATATAGCGGTCTGTCATGTCGCGGCACGTGCCCCGAAGGCCGGTCTGCTCACCGCGTTCATTTACAAGCGGATGCACATTGAAATGCAGCCAGCGACGGCTATCGCCTTCAAACAGAGCCGGGACATTATCAAACTGCGCCTCGCGCTTTGCTGTGAAAGGATTGCGTACAGGTGCCTCGCCATCCGGCCAGAAAATGCGCGTGGCGTTCCGGCCAAGCCACTGTTCCGTATCCTGCCCGAACGCTTCGTGAGGCGACACAAAGCGGAACCTGTAGTTTTCATCAAGCTCGAAAGACAAATCGACCGCGCCGTCCAAAAGCTCCTTCAGCATGGTGCGGCTTTTCAGAAGCGCTTCGGTCACTTTGTCGGGCAGAGTTGTATCGCGCGTCACCACCACGACCTCATTGCCCTGCGGCACGGCCACCAGCCAGTAGGTTGAGCCCTTACCGTCCTCGATGCGGGCGTCCGTTGGCAGGCCGGATGTCAGTGCTTCATGAACCGTGTGATGCAGCGGACCCTCATCTTGCTGCCACAAGGCCACTAGCGGGCCCGCAGACGGGCTTTGGTCCAGCACATCTCCACCTGCCGCAACGCGGAAGGCGCTGGACTTCGACCGGCTCAAACTGCCTGAAATACCTGCCATTTTCTTCAGTGGCGCCACATTTTCCCTTTCGCTTCCAGCTCCAGATTGCCTGAAATCTGGCCCCCTGTCATAAAAACTATGTTGCTTGCGGTTAATCTAGCTTTAATGACAATTATTGCAGTATCATATGCACCATGTTGGATTTTAAAAAGCAAAGCTTTCACCCCACCTTCGACACCCCGCGCGATGCCTGGGTTTTCGATCTTGATAACACGCTTTATGCGGCGGAATGCAACCTGTTCAGCCAGATCGACCAGAAGATCGGCGAATATGTGCAGACGCTTCTTGGCCTGAACGCCGAGGACGCCCGCAAGGTACAGAAACAGTATCTGCTGGAACACGGCACCACGCTGAAGGGCCTGATGGCGCACCATTCGGTGGACCCATACCATTATCTGGACAGCGTGCATGATATCGACTTCGCACCGATTGAGCGCGACGATCATCTGCGCGATGCCATCACCCGGCTGGATGGCCGCAGGGTGGTATTCACCAATGCAGACGCGAAATACGCCGCCAAGGTGCTGGACCGCCTTGGTATTGACGACCTGTTCGAAGATATCTTCGACATTCACGAAGCGGACCTGGAGCCCAAACCGAAACCGCAAGTGTACGACAAGTTCGTCGCCAAATACGACATTGACCCCAAGCGCGCCGTGATGTTTGAAGACATGGCCCGCAACCTTGTGCCAGCGCACGCCATGGGCATGGCCACGGTGTGGATCAACACAGGCAATATCTGGGGCAAGGCAGACCACGACCCGGAAACCGTGCATGCGGAAACCGGCAATCTGGCAACCTGGCTGCACGCTTTTTTAAACCGGTAGGTTAGGAATTCTAGGGCGGCCAGCCTGTTCCCGCGATTGACTTGAGGGGCGCGGACGCTATTGTTCTTGCGATTTTTGTGAACGACCTTAAGCCCAAGGAACCGCACCCATGAGCCAACTGGAAACCATCATCAACGACGCGTTCGACAATCGCGACCAGGCCTCTGCCGCAACCACCGGCGAAATCCGCGACGCTGTCGAAGCCGCGCTGAACCTGCTCGACAGTGGCGAAGCCCGCGTGGCCAGCAAGGAAAGTGGCGAATGGGTGGTGAACCAGTGGCTGAAGAAAGCCGTGCTGCTGTCGTTCCGCCTCAATGACATGGAAACCATCGCCGGCGGCCCGGGTGAAAATACCAACTGGTGGGACAAGGTGCCCTCCAAGTTCGAAGGCTGGGGTGAAAACCGCTTCCGCGACGCAGGCTTCCGCGCCGTGCCGGGCGCCATCGTGCGCCGCTCTGCCTTTATCGGCAAGGGTGCAGTACTAATGCCGTCGTTCGTGAACCTGGGCGCCTATGTGGACGAAGGCACCATGGTTGACACCTGGGCCACCGTGGGCAGCTGTGCCCAGATTGGCAAGAATGTGCATATCTCAGGCGGCGCAGGTATTGGCGGCGTGCTGGAGCCCCTGCAGGCAGGCCCGGTGATTATCGAAGACAACTGTTTCATCGGCGCGCGCTCCGAAGTGGCGGAAGGTGTGGTTATTGAGGAAGGCGCTGTCCTTTCCATGGGCGTGTTCATCGGCGCATCCACCAAGATTGTTGACCGCAACACCGGCGAAGTGTTCATGGGCCGCGTTCCGGCCTATAGTGTTGTGGTGCCTGGCACGCTGCCGGGCAAACCGCTTCCAGACGGCACACCGGGCCCCAATCTGGCCTGCGCCGTAATCGTGAAACGGGTGGATGAGCGCACGCGATCCAAAACCTCGGTGAACGAGTTGTTGAGAGACTAACCCATGGCAGGCCTTGACCCCATTACCCTCAGCCAGGAACTGATCCGCCTTGAAAGCGTGACCCCAGACAAGGGCGACGCGCTGGATCTGCTTGCAAGCTACCTGACCGAGATGGGCTTCAAGTGCGAAAAACTGGTGTTCGAGGAAGAAGGCTATGCCCCTGTCCCGAACCTCTATGCCCGGCTAGGGAGTGAGGCCCCGAACTTCTGCTTTGCCGGTCACACAGATGTGGTTCCCGTGGGTGCGAAGGACCATTGGTCAGTTGACCCCTTCACTGCTGAAGTGCGCGACGGCCAGCTATATGGCCGCGGCGCCTCTGACATGAAATCCGCCATCGCCGCCTTCGTGGTTGCGGTTGAGCGCCGCCTTGCCAAGGGAACGCCGAAAGGCTCGATCTCGCTTCTGATCACAGGCGATGAGGAAGGCGACGCGGTCAATGGCACCAAAAAGGTGCTGGACTGGATGCGCGAGCGCAACGAGCAGATAGACATGTGCCTGGTGGGCGAGCCCACCAACCCGACGGAGATGGGCCAGATGATCAAGATAGGCCGCCGCGGCAGCCTGCACGGCATCGTGACGGTCAAGGGCACGCAGGGCCATGTGGCCTACCCGCATGTGGCCAAGAACCCGATCCCGGATATGGTCAAGCTGCTGGCCACGCTGGATGGCCCACTTGATGACGGGAACGACCGCTTTCAGCCCTCTAACCTTGAGATCGTGAATGTTCACGTGGGCAACGAAAGCCACAATGTGATCCCCGCCGAGGCCAAGGCGCGCTTCAACGTGCGTTTCAATAATGAATTCACCCCCGAAGCCCTGCGCGCGGAACTAACCCGCCGCATGGATGGCGCGGGTGTGGATTATGAGATCGACTGGTGGCTCAGTGGCGACAGCTTCCTGACACCCGCGGGGCCGCTTTCGGACGCCGTGCAGGAAGCCGCAAGCGCCCGGCTTGGTGTAACGCCCGAGCTATCGACCACCGGCGGCACATCGGACGCCCGCTTCATCAAGGACATGTGCCCTGTGGTGGAATTCGGCCTTGTCGGTGCCACCATGCACAAGATCGACGAGCATGTGGCCGTAGCCGACATCGAAGCGCTGACCGACATCTATGAAGACGTGATCAACCGCCTGCTGGGCTAAAACCCCACCTAAATTCTTTCTAGTTTTGATGCTCGCACTGGAAGAGTATTTTCAATCTCAAGCGGATGAGAATATTCCCGAGTGACGATGGTTGGCCGCCCAACTCGGCCTTCCGATTTGCGATGATAGGTGGGGATATTCCCCTTAGAGAGACGTTTCACACTCCCGAGCCCCTGGCTGACGCCTGGGCTCCCCTCGGGGTCTGTTGCCAAAGCGCGCAGGCCCCGACCCTCTTTTTGGGGGATTTGCTGTACCTTAAGCGCCTTCGGAGCGCAGGCCAGCAATATTGGCTTCCCAGTTAGCGCCGTCAAAATCAGCGACATCAATGTCCGTAACCGTCGTTTTGTCGATACAGTTGAGGTTGACCGACCAGCCGTCCGGATGGCTGCGGGGCACGTAAAAGCTTTTGACACCGCAGGTTTTGCAAAAGAGGTGCTGCGCAGTGCCTGTATTGAAACGGTAGTCAGTCAGGTTGTCCGCGCCTGATGTGATGCGGAATTCGTCCTTTGTTGCAAACACATGGATGAAGCCTGTCATGCTGCAGATGCTGCAGTTGCAGCGCTTTCCCTTGAGTGTTGCCGGGGCTGTCAGTTCAAACGTCACTGCGCCGCAGTGGCAGCCGCCCTTGTGCTTCACATGGTCTGTCATCAGCTTATACTCCCTCGGGCACGCAGCGCTGCCGCCAGCGTACCATCATCCAGATAATCCAACTCGCCGCCCACGGGCACGCCGTGCGCCAGCGCCGTAACCTTTACCCCGCTACCCGACAGCCGCTCCGCCAGATAGTGGCTGGTGGTCTGCCCGTCTACTGTGGCGTTAAGCGCCAGGATCACCTCCTGCACTTCGCCTGTTTGAACGCGGTCAATCAGTGGGGTGATATTCAACTCGTCTGGGCCCACACCATCGAGTGCCGAAAGTGTGCCGCCCAAAACATGATAAAGCCCCTTGAAGGTCTCGGACCGGTCAAGCGCCCAAAGGTCGGCGACATCCTCAACCACGCACACCAGGCTGCGGTCACGCCGCGTGTCTTCACACACATGGCAGGGATTGTGGGTATCGATATTGCCGCAGGTATCGCAGATGACAATCTTGTCCGCCACCATGTGAAGGGCGTCCGCGAGCGGCTTCATCACGGTGTCGCGTTTCTTGAGAAGCTGCAGCGTGGACCGCCGTGCAGACCGTGGCCCAAGACCGGGCAGCCTGGCCAGGAGCTGGATAAGCGTATCAATTTCACTGCCGTGGGAACGGGGCATCTATTGGCCTTTCAAAAACTCTTCCACCAGCTTTTTGCGGAATTTCCGGTCGCGTTTCAAGTGCCATTCCCGGCTCATGGCCTCGCCGCGTGTTTTAAACTCTTCTGTATGCAAAACCACCCACTCTCGCCCGCGGGTGGATTTGGCACCGGTGCCCGCGTTGTGGGACGCAAGCCGCGCCTCCACATCCCTGGTCCAGCCCACATAGGTGCGAGCCTTGCCGTCCTTCACGCTCCCGAGGACATAAACGAAGCAGGGATACTCAAAGCCCGCGCAGGTCATTCTGGCTATCAATATCGATTTTGAAGCAATAGTCACCGGCAGGGTGCCGCCAGTCCACGTCATATATCAATCCATACATTGGCCGGTCGCCTTCAAGGGTGGACAAAGAAAATGTAGCGCAAAGCTCAAACGAAGTCTCGCCGATAGAATGATACTGATAGCTTCTCCCCGAAACAGGATCGGCAGACAGCTTGACGCGGTCATCTCGTTCCTTCAGGGCAACCAAAGTTTCCGGCAAGGCCTTTTCGCCCCGATAAAAAACACGCACCGATTGGGCAAGCTGCTGCAAGTGCTGCACCCGCTTTTGATCCATTTTCACCAGCTTCATTTCAGAAGGCGAGCGCACCAGCACGGTGCCAACAATGACCAACAAAAGGGTCAGGGCTGCTGCAATGCCCAGGAACAGTTTAGCGGACGAACTAGGCTGCATCACCAGCCTCCGCATCTTCAACCGCCTTGATTGACCGAAAATAGTAGAGAAGAACACCACCGGACACGCCAGCAACCACAGCCACCTTCAACAAAAACCGCATCGTCGCGGCGCCGTCCAGAAAGTGGTAAATAAGGGCTACCAGATCACCAAGCGCCGTCATCCCGGCCAGAAACAAGGTCAGATAGGTCAGCCACTGTCGGCCGCTGGACATGGGGCAATTAGGGTCCTGCTTTGTGCGCTGCTCTGCTTTCCATGCAGCGATGAGGTAAGCTGGAACGAAAACAATCGACCAAGCGACCCAGTAGCGAATATTGCCTTCGATATAATCGGCATTCATGGAATTGGACGCATCTGGAATAGTGAAATCAAGGATATTGAAGAACAGGAAAATGATGCCCCAGCTCGCCAGATAAAGGGCGCAGAAATGGAACAGGTAGAAAACTGTGTCCCGCGCGGCCAGTGAATAATGCTTGCTTGGAACGGGAACCGGAAAATCCATCGGGGCGAAAGCGGCCAGGGCCTTTTTGATCTCGCCTTTGTCCCAGCCTGCAGCTTCAAGGGCAGTCGCTATATCCTCGCGGCCTTGGCCTTTCCCGAGCGCCTTTTCGACAAATTGCAGAAGATTTTGATTGGTTGCCATGTCATTCCCCCATCACTGACAATCACGCTGTCGCTAACGATAGGGGGAAAAAGCCGGCTTTTTCAAGG
The DNA here is from genome assembly GCF_001550065.1 of Kordiimonas lipolytica. The sequence continues at coordinate 171,027 of NZ_LRUB01000002.1, read as the reverse complement.
CAACAAATTACGGGCCTTGCCGTCTTTCACACTACCAAGAATGTAAGTGAAGCTTTTGTCCGCCATGACACCTACCGGGTTGCAACAATGCTATAATGGATTACCGCATCGTAACTTGCCGCCTCAAACCCCGGATGGTGCTGTTTTAGATAGCCCTTTATTTGCTCGGCAGCAACAAGTTCACTACGGCAGGCCTCTCCAATCCAAGTGACCTTGGCCATCAGTGCGTTAGCGAGTATAAGCGCATTTGCGATGGACTCCTTGCTGGCATCCGGATAGACCTCAAAGAAATCTGACGCTTGGAGTTCTCGGGCGGCATAATCATGCCTGTCTGCCTCAACATTGGCCATCAGGATACCATCTTGCGGTGTCAATAGCGCAATCTGGCTTTTTAAAGTCTCGGGCAAGGAAGTCGACGATTTGGCTTCAAACGGATCCAGAATCCAAGCGCGCTGGCGGACTTTTTTTTCAGCCTTTCCCAAAGCCAAAAGTTTCTGACGGTCTTGATCTTGTCTGATAGCCCACAAAACTGCTGGTATCTTCGCGAGCAGATAGCCCGCAACAAAGACGATCACTAATATTGTGAAATGCTGCTCGATCAGATGTGTAAACACATGTTCCTCTATAACGGCATCTTGAAGCTGGTCAGTAGGTGAAGCATCTCGCTGGATCATGACACAACGTGAAGATTTTCACCTTTGGTATATACGCGAAACCAAACCTGCTCCAATAGCTCAAGCTCGGCTGCCTGCTTCAACTTTTCAATCGTTTCCAGAGCCTCAGCTGGATTTTCGAAATCTATCTGCTCGCGTTTGCCAGCGCTAAAGACGTCATATTCCCACCACTTGCTTTCAAGCAGCGGCTCAATCAACTCTTCATCCACCCGGTATTTGATCACTCGCGCTGGATTTCCGCCAACTATGGCATAAGGGGGAACATCTTTGGTCACCACAGACCCTGCAGCGACGATGGCGCCTGTGCCAATTTTAATCCCGCCAGGGACCAACACATGTGCACCAATCCATACATCGTCCCCGATGAAGGTATCTTCCGGCTTGCTGTCGAAATCATTACTCTCTTGAGACAATTTCGGTGAGATTTTTTCCGGCGCGTAAGTAGCTGCGGACGTCGTCAGCCAGCCCACAGGATGACGAGACATCCCGATTTCCACTTGGTGCCCGATAGAGCAATAACGCCCCATTCGTACCCTGACCACTACTGCCTGCGGGCTTATTGAACTGAATTTACCGATCTGAACCGACTGGATACGGCGTGCGTTCCAAATACGGGCTTCAGGCTCAAACTTGAGAGGCCCCGTCAGACGAAACCCCGAAGACCGCAACTGATATCGCTCTTCAAGTGTCTTGGCGGCCGTTGTGCTAATTTGCATCGGGTAACATCCAACTTTCAGAAAGGCATCTTGAAACCGGGTGGCAGGTCCAGGCCGCCGGTGAGGTCTTTCATCTTCTCTGCCGCTGCGTCAGCCACTTTGGTTTTGGCCTGGTTGTGCGCTGCGACAATCAGGTCCTCGACCACTTCCTTGTCTTCACTTGAGAAGATCGACGGGTCGAGCGACACGGATTTCATATCGCCCTTGCCCGTCAGCACCACTTTCACCATGCCGGCGCCCGCCGTGCCTTCGACCTCAACATGGTCAAGTTCGGCCTGCATGTCGCCCATCCGGGCCTGCATTTCCTGGGCTTTCTTTAGCATTTCGGAAAGATTTTTCATTGTTGTTTGCTCCTTGCGGCTGGCGCGACATCCCCAACCGTGTCCTGTTCTCGTCGCTTATCTTGCGGCCCGCCCTTCATCAACGGCGGAGCCTTGTACTCGTCGCTATCATCTATAGTGCGCTAAAAATCGAATTCGCTGGCGTCGTCATCGAAACTGATGCCTTCCATCGCGTCATCCGCCAGATCGGCTTCAAGCTCTTCTTCAGTGCGGCTGTCGCGCACGGCCAACAATTCGGCGTCTGGGAAGGTCGACAACAGCGCCTTCACTATCGGCTCCGCCATGGCTTCGTCACGACGCTTCTTGTCGCGGCGGATTTCCTTGGTGCGGATCGTGTCGTCACCTTCCACCTCTTTGGTGATGGTGATCTGCCAATCAACGCCGGTCCAGGCCTTCAGGCACTGTTTGGTACGCATGATAAAATCAGGCGGTGTCTGGCGCGTGGTGTTGAAGCTGACCCGACCAGGCTTATAGTCCACCAGCCGCACATGGTCCTTCAGCACGACCGCAAGCGTGGGTTCGCGCTCGGCTTCAAAAAGCGCCACCAGCTTCTCGAAATCAACCGGCATCGGATGCATTGGGTGGTCGCCCGACTGGTCCTGCCTCAGCGCCACAACCTGCGCGCTCTGCATATTGGCCGTTGGGCCGCCCTGCGCGCCGGCCTGGACCTGCTGGCCGCCAATGGCGGTCACGTTGCCTGCTCCTGGTCCGCCACCACCGGCAGGTGCAGCGCCACCAGCCGCGGGCGTACCGCCACCGTTCTGCAATTGCTTCACCAGGTCGGCCGGGGCCGGAAGGTTGGCAGCATAGGCCAGTCGAATGAGAACCATCTCAGCCGCCGCAATCGGGCTTGGGGCAACCTTCACCTCGCCCACACCCTTCAAGAGCATCTGCCACGCGCGGGTCAGGTGCGGCATGCCAAGCGTTTCAGCCATGGCGCCACCCTGTTTTCGTTCCGCTTCCGAAACAAGAGTATCTGTGCCGGTATCCGGCGTCACCTTGAGGCGGGTCAGCCAGTGGGTAACTTCCAGAAGGTCATTCAGCACAACAGCCGGGTCAGCGCCGGAGTCATACTGGGACCTAAGCGTGGTAAGGGCTTCCTTGATCTCGCCTTTCATCACCTGCTCAAACAGGTCCAGCACCTGGGCGCGGTCCGCGAGGCCAAGCATATCGCGGACTTGGCTTTCCGACACCTCACCACCGCCGTGGGCGATGGCTTGGTCCAGAAGCGACAGGCTGTCACGCACCGAGCCTTCGGCGGCTCGCGCAATAAGCTTCAGCGCGCCCTCGTCTGCCTTCGCGCCTTCCTTTTCCACAAGCTTCGCCAGATGCGCGATCAGCGTTTCGGCTTCCACCCGCTTCAGGTCAAAGCGCTGACAGCGGGAAAGAACCGTCACAGGCAGCTTGCGGATCTCCGTGGTGGCGAAGATGAACTTCACATGCTCAGGCGGTTCTTCAAGCGTCTTAAGAAGTGCGTTGAAGGCGTTTTTCGACAGCATGTGCACTTCGTCGATGATGTAAATCTTGTAGCGCGCGGACACCGGCGCATAGCGCACGCTTTCGATAATCTCGCGGATATCGTCCACGCCTGTACGCGACGCGGCATCCATCTCGAGCACGTCAACGTGGCGCGATTCGGCAATGGACTTACAGTTTTCGCATTTGCCGCATGGGTTGATGGTGGGGCCGTCGTGGGCTGTACAGTTGAGCGCCTTGGCGATGATCCGCGCCGTGGTGGTTTTACCCACACCGCGAACGCCCGTCAGCACGAAAGCGTGCGCCAGGCGGCCTGTATCGATGGCGTTCGAAAGCGTCCGCACCATGGCTTCCTGCCCAATCAGGCTGTCGAAATCCGACGGCCGGTATTTACGGGCCAGAACCTGATATTCAGTCTTTGGTGCGCTATCGCTCATAAAGCCTCATCCCTGTAATACTGAGGGCATATGACTAGCAGGTCTGGAAGCGGGGGAAAAGGCTTTAGCATGGGTGTTGCAGGCAAAAAAAATGAACCCGCAAATTCCTTGCGCGTTCATCTTGATCCCCTGAAAGGGTGGGAGGGCCAATGCGACCCATGCCTAACTCGTTACGGCTGCTTCCTTTCGGACCTGACCGGGTTGGCGAGCGGAATGTCCGCCGGCTCTCCCGGGGGTGTATATGGCGATTCTTGAAGTGACTTGCAAGAGTAATGTGTCCGCCCTAGGTAATGGGTTGTCTAATTTGGGAGCTTTTTATGGCGCTTTCGCCCGTACCGACCGCTTTTTCCGGCAATCCGCTTGACCGTGCCGAGCACATGAGGGAAGACCCGGAAATATTCGGCACCTGCATGGACCGGGACGATGCCCGAGTCGTGCTGTTCGCCGCGGAAGGTGCGCGGGATGAGGACAGTAGCAGCTTCCTGCCGCGCAATGACTATTGGATTTTGACAGAACCGGCCGGCGACATCGCCTGGCAAAAACCCTCTGCGATCCGCCTGCTGCCCGCACAGAACACCATCTTTCTTGGCCTTACCGCTGAGGGTGCGCCCCGTTATGCCATCCTGCTTGATGGCACAACTGATGATTTCACCCCATTTTTCGAGCCACAGGGCGCCAAGTTTCGTGATGGCCGCAATGTCGCTCACAAACTGACCGATCCGGTGGGTGAACCACATCCTTCGCTGGGGATCGTCGCGCAGGCCAAGAGCATGCTGATGTGGCATGAAAGCCACCGTTTCTGCGCCAAATGCGGCGTGGAAAGCGAATTGATCAAAGCGGGCTACGAACGTGAATGCCCGGCTTGTCACGCCCATCATTTTCCGCGCACGGACCCCGTGGTGATCATGCTGGTGCGGCGCGGCGACATGGCACTTGTGGGGCGTGGCAAAGGCTGGCCCGAAGGCAATTTTTCTGCGCTCGCGGGTTTCATGGAGCCGGGCGAAAGTATGGAAGAAGCCGTTGCGCGGGAAGTTTTTGAGGAAGTCGGCCTGAAGACTGTGAGCGTGCGCTATGTCACCAGCCAGCCATGGCCCTGGCCATCGACCCTGATGATCGGTGTGGAAGCCTGGGTGGAAGAAGGCGAAATCAGCCTTCAAGAGGCTGAGATCGCCGAAGCGCTCTGGATTTCTAAAGACGATGTCCGTGCAAGCCAGAAAGGTGAAAGCGCCTACCGATTGGTACCGCCACCCTTTGCAATTGCGCATAACCTTGTTAAAGCGTGGCTGGAAGAGTAACGTCAGCCATGGGTGGCTGACCCGATTTTAGCAAAGCTGGACCTCTGTGATGGATCTTTCCCGCATACAAAATCTATTGCTGGACTATTGGAAAGACTGGCACGCCAACCATGGCGGCTTGCCCGCGCGCAGAGATCTGGACGTGCGCACTGTCGGCAAATATCTGCCGCATGTTGTCATCTTTGACATCCTTGATGACCCGCTCGACTTTCATTATCGCCTTGTGGGCACCGAAGTTCGCGCCCATACGCACGGCGACTATACAGGCATGAAACTGAGCGAGATGGAAGGCAAGGGCCCCGGCAGCAAGATTTGGGAATTTCTGGACACCGTGCGCACCAGCAAGGAACCGCTTTTCCGCGAAGTGCCCTATGTCGGGCCGCAAAAGGCCTTCCTGCGCTCCACGCTTCTTTTCCTGCCACTTGCGAACGACCACCAGACACCGGACAAAATTTTGCTGGTGAGCAACTTCATTTCCAAGACTGCCTGACCACCCAAGGGGGTGAAGCTCGGCCAGCCCCGGGTCCCAGCCGCTATTGCGGTCGTTCGTCTTCGCGCATGTTCGTGTTAGGCACACCTTTGGACCCGGCGTAAAACACCAGGACTTCCAGGTCCGCATTACCTGTATTGCAGCCCTCATGCGCGACATGCTGCGCTTCGATCAGCATATCGCCGGCCTTGAACAGCTTCACCTCACCCGTGGCGTAAGTGACGGTCAGCTCCCCTGATTTCACCAGCCCGAAGGTGGGCACCGGGTGGCTATGCCAGCCGTTGCATTCCCCGGGCTTCTGCACCACGTCAACACCTGTGATCTCTGCCTGCCCTTCCGGGTAACCGATCTTGTTCCCCAGAACGTCTTCTGTGCCCTTCAGCTTCACATCCGCCCCCGCTATTGCAGGTCCAGCAACAAACATGCTGACCGCAAGGGCCATTGCCGTGGTTTTCATGGCAGTCTCCTTAAGCGGCGAAACCATCCATCGCGGTCGCCATCTGGAAATCAAGGGTTGTGACACCGTCGGCGTCGTGCGTGGTCATCTTCACCTCAACCCGGTTATAGACATTGAACCATTCAGGGTGATGGTCCATTTTTTCGGCCAGAAGAGCAGCACGATTCATGAAGCCCCAGGCTTCGGAAAAATCGGCAAACTGAAAAGTCTTCTTGATGGCTTTCTCATCCGCATCATAGACCCAGCCGGAAACTGTAGCCAGGGCTGCATCGCGTTCGGCGTCTGTCATCTTTGTTGGTCTGTCACTCATTTTACTGTCCCTTCTTCAATAACTCATCCACCAGGGGCGGCATCAGTTCGCCTGCCATGCCGTGGCGGCATTCTTCAAAATAGCTGACGCCCGCGCTGGGCTCCAGGTTGACTTCAATTGTATGTGCGTGCCCGATCCGCCGCACCTCTGCCACAAAGCCGGCCGCCGGATAGACATTGCCGCTGGTCCCAACCGATATGAACAGGTCGCAGGCCCTGAGGCGCGTATAAATCAGGTCCATATGGTATGGCATCTCGCCGAACCAGACGATGTCGGGCCGAAGTCCGGGTGCAGCGCCACATGATGGGCAGGGTGTTGCCTGCGTGCAATCGGTCGTCCAATCATGGCGCATGCCGCAGTGCACGCACCTGACCCGGCAGAGTTCGCCGTGCATATGGATCACACCCTCTGCTCCGCCGCGCTCGTGCAGGTTATCGACATTCTGGGTCACCACCGTCACGCGGCCATCCAGCTCCTTTTGGAGACGGGCGATGGCCTTGTGAGCATCATTGGGCTGAACAGTAGGCAGCTGAGCGCGCCTAAGGTTATAGAAGCGCTGCACCAGCTTGGGGTCACGCGCGAAGGCTTCAGGTGTGGCCACATCTTCCACCCGGTGTTCTTCCCACAGCCCGTCATTGTCGCGAAAGGTGCGCACGCCGGATTCGGCGGAAACACCCGCCCCGGTCAGTATGACGATGTCCCTGTATGGCCCCATGCGCTCTTTCTCTCCCCGTCAAGATACGCTACTGGTTAACAAGGGATACTTATAGGCAAAAGCGGCGCGGGAGCAAATCCAGATGGTGAAAGTTTTGTTTGTTTGCATGGGGAACATCTGCCGGTCCCCGATGGCGGAAGGTGCGTTCCGTGCTGCCGTCGACAAAGCGGGGCTTTCAGACCGCATCACAATCGACAGCGCCGGCACCATCAGCTATCACGCTGGCAACCCGCCCGACCGTCGCGCCCAGGCCACCGCGAAAAAGAACGGCATCGATATTTCCGGCCAGCGGGCACGACAGGTGCGCGACGACGACTTCCACACCTTCGACCATATCCTGGTGATGGACCACGACAACCTGCAGAACCTGATGGACCGCGCAGCACCTGAACACCAGGGCCGGATCGAGCTGTTCATGAGCTACGCGCCCGACCACCCTTATGAAGAAATGCCAGACCCATACTATGGTGAAGTGAACCAGTTCGACCTGTGCTTTGAGGCAGCAGCGGAAGCTGCCGCGGGCCTTCTTGAAGCCATCAAAGCGCGACACCTTTAGACGCGCCATGGCTTCCCCGCTCGCACAGAAACTCGCGAAAGCACTTGGTAGCCCCGTGACGGCCTCAAAACCCATGCGCGGCGGCGACATCGCCGATGTCTCCTGCCTGACACTGGGGGACGGACGCAAGGTAGTGGCCAAGCGCCCACGCGCCGATCAGGGTGACACCACCAAGCTTGAAGCCATGATGCTGAAGCATCTTCGGGCCGCGAGCGATCTGCCGGTACCGGACGTGTTGTTCCAGGAAGCCGGCATATTGGTGATCAGCCATATAGACCACAAGGGCATCATTGACCCGCGCGCGGCGGCTGAGGATGTGGCAAAGCACGTGTCGGCACTTCACCGCGTGATAGACACAGGCAAGAAGCCCTATGGCTTCAAGGCGGACACCGTGATCGGCCCCTTGCCGCAGAAGAACACGCTATGCGCAGACTGGATCACTTTTTTCCGTGACAACCGCCTCTTGGCCATGGCGCGGTCATGCCTCAACACCAGCCGCATTGACGCAGCCTTCATGAAAAGGGTTGAGGCGCTGGCCGTCAAACTGCCAGACCTAATCCCTGCCGACCCCGGCGCTAGCCTGCTGCATGGTGACCTGTGGGCCGGGAACATGCTGATTGATGGTGACCGTGCCGCTGGCTTTATCGACCCCGCCATATCCTATGGCCACCGCGAAATGGACCTGGCCTTCATTCAGCTGATGGGCGGAATGGACCCGGCTTTCTTCGATGCTTATCACGCGCATTTCGCCATCGAGCCCGGCTTTATGGAAGAACGCACGGCGCTCTATCAGCTATGGCCGCTTCTGGTCCACGTACGGCTGTTCGGTGGCGGGTACGTTCACCAAACAGCCAACATTCTGGAGCGCTTCGGCGTTTAAGCTTCCTGTGGGCCAGCCACGCCGTCTTCCACCACATATCGCTTGAAACTGCTGGCCTCCAGGTCCGGCTTCAGCACATCGTTAACCACGCGCAAGTCGGCTGTGAATGTGTCCTTTGTCAGGTCGCACAGGGTATAACCACGGTGCCTGCCTTCATAGAGCTTGATATGCGGGTTTTCCGGCAAGGACCTGACGTTTTTCGGCCAATGGCTGTTGCCGCTTGTAATCGAGGTTGCGACAAATTCACTGGCCAGTGTTTTCGATGCCGGGTCGCTGAAGTCCTGCTTCACGTCACACACGTAGGACGCATGCACATCGCCGCCGATAATGATCGGGTTTGAGACGGGCCGTTGTTCGATCAGGTCAAGCACCTTGTCGCGCGAGGCCACATAGCCGTCCCAATATTCGCTGCCAATCAGCTCGCCCTCGCCCAACTGATAGTCATGCTTGGAAAACAGCATGCCCTGGGCCATCACATTCCACTTCGCCCCGGACCGGCCATACCCCCAGCCCAGCCACTTTTCCTGGGCCTCGCCCAGAATAGTGCGATTGGGGTCAAACCGCTCCGCGCAATTCACCTGCTGCCAACCCCCGTCTTCCGGTGTCTGGCACGGCTGGTCTGACCTGTACTGGCGCGTATCCAGCATGCTGATTTCCATCAGGTCACCGAAATTGACCCGCTGATAGAGATGCATATCGGGCCCTGCCGGCGTGGCTGCCCGGCGCAGCGGCAAATGCTCAAAATAGGCTTTATAGGCAGCCGCCCTTCGGATCAGGAAGGTGCGCGGGTCTTCATAAAGCGCATCCTGGTCTGCGGCATAATCATTGGCGACTTCATGATCATCCCATGTCAGCAGCCAGCTTGTATGGGCATGGGCGGCCTGCAGGTCTGTATCAAGCTTATAGGCCGCATGCAGCGCGCGATAGTCATCAAGCGATCGGGCCAGCATCGTCGGCACATGCCGCAATATCGGGTCATAGGAGTGCTCATAGATATAGTCGCCCAGATGCACGATCAGGTCGACATCCTGCGCGATCATATCGCGGTATGCCTTGAAATAACCGACAGTGTAATTCTGGCAGGAGGCAAAAGCAAAACGGTAGCAGTCTGTTGGTGCCATGAAGGCTGGCGTGGTGCGGCCCCGCCCCACCGGGCTGACCTCATCCCCCGCCATGAAGCGGTAAAAGTATGGCCTGCCCGGCTCCAGCCCCGTTACATCCACATGCACCGCGTGCGCATTTTCAGGGTAAGCAATGGCGCTTCCCTGTCGCACCACTTTCCTGAACCGGTCATCCACAGCCACTTCATAGCGCACAGGGACCGGGTCGCCGCCCACAGCCATCGCGTCAAGCGGGTTGGGGGCCAACCGTGTCCAGATCACAAAACCCGTGGGAAGCGGGTCGCCCGATGCCACGCCCAATGTGAAGGGATAGCTGGCAAAACGAGGTTTACCCGTCAACCATGCTGGCGTAGCCAAGAGCGGTTTCGAAAATGCCGCCAAGCCAAGAAGGCTAGCCCCCCGCAAAATCTGACGCCGTGAAAAATTGCCCATGAAAGCCCCCTTCTGGAAAATCTTGTCTGAACAGTCAGGATTACGCGGCGAGTGTCACAGATTTATGACCAAATGGGAAGCAATCGCGTCACGCAAAGTTGAGATGATGTCACTGGCTGCATGGTCCTGACCGCCTATGATTTGAATGGGGCAGGCATAAAGGCATAAAGCGAGGACTACCCATGCGCATACTGGCGATCCTGAAATCAAAGAAATTCTGGTGCTGTCTCCTGGCGCTTCCCTTTCTTCTGGTTGGTTGCGCCTCCGCTTATATCTCCATGCAGCCGCGGTTCGATCATGACGAATTCGCCATGCGCCGGGCTGTTGCCACCAAGGCCGAGGAGCTCTACCAGCTCAGCTATCTTGAGGGCGGAGCCCCTACGGGTCAGCGGGTTATTTTTGTGCATGGCACGCCCGGCGATTCATCAGACTGGTATGACATGCTGAAGAACGCACCCGATGGGTTTCAGTTTATCGCCGTTGATCGGCCCGGCTTTGGCCAGACCCGACCTGACCGTGCCCAGACATCCATCATGGCACAGGCCCAGGCGCTGGGGCCGCTCATTACCATGCCGGAACGCGGCAAGCCCATTCTGGTCGGCCACTCGCTGGGCGGCCCGATTGTGGCTGCAGCGGCCACGCTGTATGGTGACAAGGTTGGCGGTATCATCATCGCAGCGGGTGCACTGGATCCTGACCTTGAAGAAGTCATGTGGATACAGCGACTGGGGGCCGTGCCACCCTTTTCCTGGCTGCTGCAACGGGAACTCAGGAATGCCAATCTTGAGCTGATCGGCCTTGAAGATGAACTACGCGCCCTTGAGCCACGCCTCAAGAACATCCATGTGCCGGTCACCATCGTGCACGGCACGGCAGACGAGCTGGTACCCTATGCCAACACGGATTATATGCTGCGGGAATTTACGGACACGGTGCCAAAGCTGGTTACCCTTGAAGGCACCAACCATTTCCTGCCCTGGAATGCGCGCGGCGCGCTGTTGGACGCCATAACCGACATGGCGTCCAGGCTGCCTGCTACCAGGCTGGTTCCAGTTCAAAGCCGCTGAAGGCAGTGAAATCCTCGTCCTCGGTCTCGCCCTCATAGGCACGGCCAAACCGGCTTTCGACGGTGTAGAAGGACCCCTCGCACGTCAGCTGGCTGGAAAACAGCGTGAAATGATCCACCGTCCACGCGGGTGTCCGCAGGATTTCATGCTCCGTCAGCCAGTCGCCGATGCGAGCCTGCGCCCCCCGGCGAAACCGCGCCAGCGTAACATGCGGCTTGTATTTCCTGCGTTCCACATCCACCCCCACGCTTTCCAGCGCGAAGCAAATCTTCTCATGCAAATGTACAAGTGGCTTTCTGTCAGACACACCGGCCCACAGGTTCTTGGGCTGTTTGGGCTTCCCAAAAAGACCAACGCCCCTGAGGTCGAGCTCAAAGGGCGTCACAATTATCCGGGAAAGCTCGCTTTCGATTTCATGCATTGTTCGCTTGGGAACATCGCCGATAAAAGCAAGGGTTAGATGGAGCTGGTCATCCCGCTGCCAGTGTGCACATTCCACACCGCCGCGCGCCTCATCGAGCGCAGATCGCACATTTTCGGGAATTTCCAGGCCGACAAATAAACGAACCATGGTCGACCTCCCTAAAAGAGTCGTAAGCGACAAGATTTCGTGGGTCACATACCCACGACACACTAACTCTAGCGTAAAATCAGGTCTTTGACTACTGGTCCGATATTATTCACGATAATTTTTACGCCCTCGGCGTTGGGGTGAATTCCGTCAGTCTGGTTAAGCGCCGGATCGGCTGCCACCCCTTCAAGAAAGAAGGGATAAAGCGGCTGGCCGTATTTTTCCGCCGTTGCCTTGTAGGATGGATTGAAGATTTCAGCATAATCCGGGCCCAGGTTTGGCGGCGCCATCATGCCGCCAATCAACACCGGGATACCGCGTTCGGTCAGAAGCCCGACCATGGCATCAATATTGTCGCGAGTGATTTTTGGGTCGATCCCCCGAAGGCCATCATTGCCGCCCAGTGTCAGGATCACGAGATCCGGCCTGCCGCCTTCAAAAGGTGCAAGCCCCCACTCAAGCCGTGACCGGCCGCCCGATGTGGTATCACCAGACACGCCCGCATTCGTCACCTTTACCGGGACATTCATATTGGCATTCAGCCAGTCTTCAAGCTGGTCCGTGAAACCGTCTCCTGCCTCAAGGCCATAGCCTGCGGTCAAGCTGTCGCCAAACGCCAGTATTTCAACCGTATCTGCCGCACTTTCGCCATCCGTCGCGCTTACGGTGCTTCCGGGCGCAAAAGTCGTCCAAATGACCGCAGTAAGCGTATAGAAAAAAAGTTTGAGCGTTTGATTGACCTTCACGAGGCAAACTCCCAGCTTATAGAGACGTTTAAAACCATAATCAGAATATCTGGCAGCGAAGAGAGACAATTACAATGGCTGACACTTCCAGCATCATCAAATTATCCGATGTCACGCTGACGCTCGAGAGCGGCGCGGGCCCTGTGAATATCCTGAAGGGCATCAGTTTCGGCATCGAAAAAGGCGAAACTGTGGGCATTGTTGGCCCATCGGGCAGCGGCAAATCATCGCTGATGAGCCTGATGACCGGCCTGGAGCAGGCAACGACCGGATCAGTAGAAGTTGACGGCCTGACATTCGAGGGCGCAGACGAAGACACGCTTGCCCGCCACCGGCTGAAGGGCGTGGGCATCGTGATGCAAGCCTTCCACCTGATCCCCACCATGACGGCATTGGAAAACGTGGCCGTGCCACTTGAACTTGCGGGCGTCAACGACGCCTTCGACCGCGCGGCCAAGGAACTTGAGGCTGTGGGCCTTGCGCACCGGATGGACCATTACCCGGCGCAGCTTTCGGGCGGCGAACAACAGCGAGTGGCTTTGGCCCGCGCACTGGCCCCTGAGCCCGCAATCCTGTTTGGTGACGAACCCACAGGCAACCTGGACGGCAAGACCGGCCATGCCATCATCAAACTGATCTTCGATCTCGCCGAAGCGCGCGGGTCCACCCTTGTGCTGGTGACCCACGACCCGGAGCTCGCCGACCGCTGCGACCGTGTGATTTCAATGGCCGATGGTAAAGTGGTGGACGATACGGGCAACACCAAGTCCGTCACTGGCGACATGGGCGTTATGGGCAAGGTGTCAAACAAATGATCAGCCGCAACCCCGCCCTGCCAGTGGCGTTAAGGCTGGCGCTTCGGGAACTTCGTGGCGGCCTTTCGGGCTTCCGCATCTTCATGGCCTGCCTGATTTTGGGCGTGACTGCCATCGCCGCCGTCGGCTCGCTCACCCGCGCGATCCAGGAAGGCATGGAGCGCGAAGGACAATCGATCCTTGGCGGCGACATGGAGATCAACATTTTCCAGGCTCAACTGGGGCCTGAAGCCAGAACATGGCTGAATGAACGCGGCACGCTTTCCGATAGCGCGCGCCTTCGCACCATGGCGCGGGTTGACGGCGCGCCCCGGTCCACCCTTGTGGAACTCCGGGCGGTCGATGGCCTATACCCGCTTTATGGGGATTTCGTCACCAAACCAATGCTCGATAACGAAGCGCTGTTTGAAAAGCGCGCGGGTAAATGGGGCGTGGCGATTGACCCGCTGCTGGCTGACCGCCTGGGCGTTGAACCCGGCGACACACTGATCTTCGGCAACGTGAAAGCCGATATCCGCGCGTTCATTGAGAAGGAACCCGACAAGGCCAACATGGGCTTCCAGCTTGGCCCCAGCGTGATGATCCGCCGCGCAGCCCTTGAAGAAACCGGCCTGATCACAACCGGCAGCCTGGTGAACTTCTATTACAAACTTAAAATGCCTGCAGGCACCGATATCAAGGCCGTGCGCGAAGATTTGAAGGAAGCTTTCCCGGACGCCAACTGGCGGGTGCGTGACCGGTCCACGAGTGCGCCGGGACTTCGCCGCTTCATTGACCAGATGGGTATCTTCCTCACGCTCGTCGGCATTTCCGCGCTGGTTGTTGGCGGTGTGGGTGTGGGCAATGCGGTGCGCGGCTATATGGACCGCAAGACCAAGACCATCGCCACCTTCAAGATACTGGGTGCGGACGGCAGCACAGTTTTCAAAACCTATTTCTTCCAGATACTGCTGATTGGCCTGATCGCCATCGCGGTTGGCATGATCGTGGGTTCAATGCTACCGAGCGTGCTGGCGATGTTCCTGCCTGACACGCTCCCGGTCCGCCCCGATGGCGGGGTTTACCCTTTGGCGCTCTTCCTCTCTGCCCTTTATGGCCTGATGATCACCGTCGCCTTCGCGGTTTGGCCGCTTGGCAAAGCGCGGGACCTGCCGCCGGTGCGCCTGTTCCGGGCGCTCGTGGCACCTGAGAGCCGCTGGCCGCGCTTCATCTATGTTGCCACCATCTTCGGTGCCGCCACCGTTGTAGTGCTGCTGGCGGTTGGCATGTCAGACAACCGTATGCTCGCGGCAGGCTTCATGGGCGGCGCTGGGCTGACACTTGGCCTTCTAAGGTTCACCAGTTGGCTGATTGAACGGCTGGCATCCAAGGCGCCGCGGTCACGAAACCCACTGATCCGCATGGCCGTTGCGAACCTGCACCGGCCCGGGGCGGCCACGGGTGCGGTCGTGATCTCGCTCGGGCTTGGCCTGACGCTCTTTTCCACGCTGGCGCTGATTGAAGGCAACTTGTCAGAACGCCTGACTGAACAGGTGCCGGAAGAGGCCCCGGCCTTCTTCCTTCTGGACATTCAGGGCCATCAGCTTGCGGAATTCGAAGCGAAAGCCAAGGGCATCGACGGGGTTGAGGAGCTGGTGAGTGTGCCGAACCTCAGGGGCCGGGTGACCAAACTGAACGGCGTGAACGCGTCTGAAGTTGAAGTGGCCCAGAATGTGCGCTGGATCTTGCGCGGGGACCGCGGCCTTTCCTATATGGAAGAGCTGGGCAACGGCAGCCATCTGGTTGAAGGCGACTGGTGGCCCGCTGGCTATGCAGGTGAACCTGAAGTCAGCCTAGGCAAGGAAGCTGCAGACGGCCTCGGCCTCAAAATAGGCGACACCATCAGCGTTTCTGTGCTGGGGCGTGAGATCACAGCGACAGTCCGGTCGCTCAGGGAGATTGACTGGGGCACCTTCGGCTTCAATTTCGTGATCCTGTTTGACCCGAACACGCTCAAGGCCGCGCCGCACACCTATATGGCAACACTGAAGGCGTCGAACGAAGCGGAAGTGGAAGCCCACAAAGTGCTGACGAACGCTTTCCCCAATGTCACGGCCATCCGCATGAAAGAGGTGCTCTCAAGCGTCAACACCATGATGGACCAGATCGGCACTGCCGTGCGGGCGACAGCCGCTGTTGCCATCATCGCCGGCATTCTGGTGTTGGCGGGCGCGATTGCTGCCGGTTTCCGCCAGCGGGTCTATGAAAGCGTGATCCTGAAGGTGGTGGGCGCCGTCAGGGGCCAGATTCTCAGGGCATACCTGTTGGAATATACCCTTATCGGCCTGATTACAGCCGCCATCGCGCTGGGGCTTGGCAGCCTTACGGGATGGATCGTGGTGGATTTCGTCATGGATATGGAATTCAGCTTCCTGCCCGCGCCGATGATTTTCACCGTGGTCACAAGCCTGTTGGTGACCATTCTGTTCGGTTTGGGCTCTAGCTACAGGGCACTGGGGATCAAGCCGAACGCGGTCCTGCGGACCGAGTGATCAAATGCAGGATTTTCAGTGATAGATAAAGTCTATCGCCTTGGAAATTCTGCGATCAAATTCTTGCGAATACGGTTGCAAGCAAAAGGGCGAATGCCCATATTAGCTGCAACTGACTGTAACCCCATGGGGAGCAACTATCGTGGAACGATACAATACTACTTTCCGGGCTGGCTCTGCCACCCAAACTGCTGAGTTCGATGAAGGCCTGCGCGCCTACATGCTCAAGGTCTATAACTATATGGCGTCCGGCGTTCTGCTGACCGGCATTGTTGCCATGGTTTTTGGCAACATGCTGATGGGCAGCCAGGAGCTGGTTCAAACTGTATACGGCTCGCCGCTTCGTTGGGTTCTGGCGCTCGCGCCGCTAGCCTTCATTATGGTGATGAGCTTCGGTGTTCAAAAAATGAGCTCCGGCACACTGCAGATGGTCTTCTGGGCGTTCGCCACCGTTATGGGCCTGTCGCTGGCGTCGATTTTCCTAGTTTACACCGGTGAGAGTATCGCACGGACTTTCTTCATCACTGCAGCTTCTTTCGGTGCGCTTAGCCTTTACGGCTATACCACGAAGAAAAGCCTGTCCGGCATGGGCACCTTCCTGTTCATGGGCCTGATTGGCCTGATCATCGCAAGCGTTGTGAACATGTTCATGCAGTCTTCGATGATGCAGTTCGTTATTTCTGTTGCAGGCGTACTGATCTTCGCTGGCCTCACTGCCTATGACACGCAGCGCATCAAGCACAGCTACTATATGATGGCCACGGGCGAAGCTGTCGCCAAAGGCGCGATCATGGGTGCTGTAAGCCTGTACCTCGATTTCGTGAACCTGTTCATGTATCTGCTGAGCTTCCTTGGCAATCGCGAATAGGCGAAAAGCTGCATAAGAAACACACAAAGCCCGGCCTCACCGCCGGGCTTTTTCTTTGGCCTGTGCGTGTAGACAGCTCCTCATCGCAATAGTTGTCTTAATAACACTTTAAGGCTAACATCTCTTCAACTCGATACTGGGGGAGAGACTTTGCATGCGACCGCTTTTAGCCATACTGACAATCGCATTATTATTCGCGCACCCTGCACTCGCAGAGGAAAAACTATCCATCAGCTATGCCGACTGGGACATGGTTCTGAAGGAAACTGTGATGGATACAGGGCGGTCTGACCGCAAACCCGCAGCGCGTATTAAAACCGCCCCAGCGTCAAGGCTCACAAAAACCAACCCCAACCCCACCCGACTTGAAGCCAACAGAGTGTTTTTCCATGCACTTGGGGACAGCAACAAAGCCTATGTGGCTGCGATTGTAGACGGTCTGTCCCGCGTGCCAGATGATGTTCCGCTGACCGAATTTTCACCAGATGAGCAGCTCGCCTACTGGCTGAACCTACATAACGCCACGGCCTTCACCCAGATCGCCCAAGTGTATCCCCAATCAAACTTGAAGGGCTTTCACAAAGAAAACTGGACAAGAAAGATACTAACCGTTGCAGGCAAGCGGATGTCGCTCAAGGATATTGAAACCTATGTGGTAAACCACTGGCAGGATCCCCGGGTGCTTTATGGTTTCTACCAGGGCACCATCGGCGGGCCAAACCTGCGACGCGAGGCTTATACCGCGCAAAATGTTTGGGCCAACCTTGAAGATAATGCGCGCGAATTTGTTAACAGCCTGCGCGGCATCCAGTTGTGGGATGAAGGTGCGCGCGTCTCAACGCTTTATGCCAATTATGCCTCCTTATTTCCCGACTTTGACCGGAACCTGAAAGCTCACCTGATGCGCTATACAGACGTTCGCATGACCAGCCTGATTGCCAATCTGAGCACATTCGAGCCTGACATTTCAGACTGGTACATAGCCGATCTCTATAACGGACATCTCGGTCTGACGACCTCCGCCAACACGAACCCGGCAAGAATTGTTTTAGCCACCGCATCAAACCCAAATGCGTCCCCACAAGACATCGCTGCTATAATCCGAAAAACTTCATCATCCGGAAAATACCCCAGGCATGTGCAGGAATTCCTGACAGAGTTGGTTGAGCGGAAGCGACACCTGCGGGAAGCAGAGGTTGGGATTGAAGAGCTCGACCCAGGAGAGATTGCAGATCAATAGCTCATAGCCCGTATTTGGTGTGACACCCGCAGCCTGACCGATTACTACACCGAGCTAAAGTTATAAAAATACTCCGCAAAGCATAGTTTCAGACCAGTCATACTTGTAGACTTGGAATACTGCCCCTATATTTTTCTTATAATTAAAACAACTTCATTGACGCGAGATAGTGGGGAATTTCAATGAACATCATCAAGGGTGCCTGCGCGGCCATCACCGGCGCAATTCTGACCGTAAGCATCTCTGCAACGGCTTCTGAGCCGCTTTTGCCGACAGCCTATAATCCGAATTCACAAACTGCCCTCAAGTATGAGGACATGGACTATCTTCTGGAAAAGACAGTCCTGCCACTGGGACGGTCCGACCATAAGCCAGCCCGGCGCGTTTGGCCGGGCTCTGGCACCGGGACACGTTTCGTGCGCGACAACCCCGAACCTTCGCGCCTTGAGGGCAACCGGATCATGTTCCATGACATCAAGACCAGCGAGCAGGAGTTCGTGGTACGCGAGGTGCGGGACGTGCTCTTGGACCTGCCGGAGAAAATTGACCTCACAAGGTTGAACAAAAACGAGCAACTGGCCTATTGGCTGAACCTGCACAACGCGATTGTCTATGCCAAGATTGCTGACCGCTATCCGGTCACGCTTGTTGACCGCCTGTATGGTGACTGCACAGACCCAGACCATGAAGACCGTTTCTATTGCGACCGCCAATTTGATGTCATGGGCACCATGGTTTCACCTTATGACATCCGCCAGCATGTGCTCGATAACTGGGATGACCCGGTTGTCATTTACGGCTTCTTCCTGGGCTCGGTGGGTTCGCCCAACCTGCGTACCAAAGCTTACACTGGAGAGACCGTCTATGCCGACCTTGAAGACAACGCGCGAGACTTTGTGAACAGCATTCGCGGCACCCGTATCAAGGATGATTATATTCTCCGCGTCTCTACCTATTATCGGGATGTCGCGCAAAAGTTCCCGAATTTCGAACGCGACCTTCTGGCACATATCAACAAATACGCCCGACGTGATTTCGGCTTCCTGCTTGGTCCCGTGACCAGCATCGAGGTGAAGCTGGAGGACTGGCATATCGCCGATCTCTATAATGGCTATCTTAGCGCTGCCAACGGCGGCGCCAACTTCCAGTCAGTTGGTCGAAATGGCCGAAACCTTGATGTCAGCATGTATCCGCCACATGTGCAGCGCCTGTTAGTGGACGTTGTCAGGCGGAACATGAATCGCGCCGGAAATGTCAGCATCCAGCAAGTAAAGCTGGATCCAAAAGCAGCACCTGAAACAGAAATGGATGAGGAAATCGAGGTTGCGCCAACCAAGGCGGAGGATGGCGAACCAGATGGCCGCTAAGCCTTAAACCTCAGACAATACCTTGTAGATTGAGCCGGTGAGCTTCGTTAAGTCCGCCGGCTCAATGATAAGTGGCGGCGTCAGATAGACAATGTCGCGGAAAGGCCTGATCCACACGCCCTCTGCCACAAACTTCGGCTTCAGCGCTTCAATGCCTGACGCGTCTTCAAGCTGCACAACACCGATGGCACCCTTCACCCTCACGCTTTTCACATTGTCCAGAAACCCGCACGGCGCCAGCTCCGCCATCATCTGATGCTGGATAGCTTCTGCCCGCGCGGCGTAATCTTCCCGCTCGAACAGATCAAGCGACGCATTGGCCGCCGCACAGCCAAGCGCATGCGCCATATAGGTGGGCCCGTGCATCAGCGCCTTCATCGGATCGTCGTCATAGAAGGCATCAAATATTGCGTCCCGGGCCACACAGACGCTGAGCGGCGCCACACCCCCAGACAAGGCTTTCGACAGCGTTACCATATCAGGCACGATGTCGGCCTGATCGATGGCGAAGCGGGTGCCTGTGCGGTAAAAGCCTGTGAAAATCTCGTCCACGATCATCAGCACGCCCGCTGCATCGCACGCCATACGGATCCACTTGAGCGTTTCAGGCGTGTGGAACACCATGCCGCCCGCACCCTGCACCAGTGGCTCTGTAATAACCGCGGCCACGTCGGGGGCATTCACCTTGAGGAAGGCGGCGAAGCGTTCGGCATCTTCCGGGGTGCGCGGCAAATCCGTTAGCAGGTTTTCCGCCAGCATGCCTTTGAAGAGGCCGTGCATACCCTCTTCCGGGTCACACACTGCCATGGTGCCAAGCGTGTCACCGTGGTAGGTGCCGCGAAAATGAACAAACTTGGTGCGCTTTTCACCGCGGTTCATGAAATATTGCGCCGCCATCTTCATGGCCACCTCGACCGACACAGAACCGGATTCGGCGATGAATGCACGGTTCAGGTCCCCCGGCAGCATATCGGCCAGCCGCTTCGACAACTTCAGCGCCTGCTCATGCACCAAACCACCAAACATCACGTGCGGCATGGTATCCAGCTGGGCTTTCATGGCTTCAATGATATGCGGGTGGTTATAGCCGTGCGCCGCAGCCCACCAACTGGAGATGCCGTCGATCAGTTGGCGCCCGTCCTCAAGCGTGATCCGCACGCCGTTTGTCGCCTTCACCGGCAGCGGTGGGGTAGCGGTTTTCATTTGGGTATAGGGCAGCCATATATGCCCGATACCCTCGTCAAACCATGTTGGCTGGCCTGTCATCTTATGCCGGGCTGAGGCCGAGCTTTTGGAACAGGGCCATATCCTTGTTGTTTTCCGGGTTCGGCGTGGTCAAAAGCTGCTCGCCATAGAATATGCTGCTGGCGCCCGCGAGGAAACACAGCGCCTGCGCCTCTTCCGTCATTTCCTGACGGCCTGCAGAAAGCCGCACCTCAGATTTCGGCATCATGATGCGCGCGACCGCGATGGTGCGCACGAACTCAAGCGGATCGAGCCGTTCGACATGTTCAAGCGGCGTGCCCGGCACAGCCACCAGCATGTTGATCGGCACACTGTCCGGGTGATGGTCCAGGTTCGCGAGCGTCTGCAACATACCCGCACGGTCTTCAACGCGCTCGCCCATGCCGACGATACCGCCGGAGCAGACATTGATTCCCGCCTCACGGACGCGATTCAGTGTATCGATGCGGTCCTGATAGGTCCGTGTTGTAATGATTTCACCGTAAAATTCCTCGGACGTATCCACATTGTGGTTATAGTAATCGAGGCCCGCGTCCTTCAGCTTTTTTGTGTGGCAATCGGAGAGCATGCCCAGTGTCATGCAGGTTTCCATGCCCAATTCCTTCACGCCTTCGACCATAGCGACAATGGTGTCCATGTCGCGGTCCTTGGGGCTCGTCCATGCCGCCCCCATGCAGTAGCGTGACGCACCACCGGCTTTTGCTTTCTTCGCGGCTTCCACCACGCGCTCGACCTCCATCAGCTTGGTCGCGTCAAGGCCGGTACCGTTCTTGTACTTCGCTGACTGGGAGCAATAGCCGCAATCTTCGGCACAACCGCCCGTCTTGATCGAAATCAGCTGGCTAAGCTGCACCTTGTTGGGGTCATGATAAAGGCGGTGAACACGCCCGGCCTCAAACACCAGATCCATAAACGGCTTTTCAAACAAGGCCATAACCTCTTCCCGTGTCCAGTCATGGCGGATCGGGGCGTCCTGAGTGTCGATTTTAGCTGGGGCGTTCATGCGTTTCTCTCCTTGCCGCACGCCTGTGTGCGGGTGGTCTTTTTGCGGGCGCTAATGTGAAGGGATAGGCTGGGAAGTCAAGGAAAAACGGGCATTGACTGGGCCTTCCGCAGGCCTTAAGTCAGCCCCCATGCAACAGATCAAAAAGCCCCACCCCGCCATGCCAGACAGCCTGTCAGATTTTGCCCTTGGAAAGCTGGCTTCACTTGAAGCAAAAAACCAGCGGCGCACGCTTGTGGACACGGCGCGGTCCATGGCCATGGCGCTTTCAGTTGATGGTGGTGCGCCGCTTATCAGCTTCACGGACAATGACTATCTGGGTCTGTCAACCCACCCAGACGTTATCGACGCTGCCAAGGCAGCCGCAGACCAGTTCGGGGCCGGGGCCGGGGCCAGCCGCCTCGTGACCGGCAATCACCCGCTTTACCGCAAACTGGAACAGAAGATCGCTGCCCTCAAAGGCACAGAAGATGCTGCCGTGTTCGGGTCAGGCTATCTGGCGAACGTGGGCATTATCCCAACCCTTGTGGGCAAGGAAGACCTGATCATCGCAGATGAGCTGGTGCATACCTGCATCCACGCGGGCGTCCAGCTTTCACGCGCCACCGTGAAATTCTTCCGCCATAATGACGTGGGCCACGCGGCAGAATTGCTGGCGGAGCACAGAGCAGCTCATGGCCGCTGCCTAATGGTTGTGGACGGCGTCTATTCCATGGACGGCGACATCGCCCCCCTGAAGGAACTTGGCCTGCTTGCACAAAACCATGATGCCTGGCTTCTGGCAGATGACGCCCACGCACTGGGTACCATCGGTGGCGGGCGCGGGTCCATGCACGCCACTGGCGCTGAAGGCCTGGTGCCGCTGCAGATGGGAACGCTCTCGAAAGCTGTTGGCTCGTACGGCGGATACCTGGCTGCATCAAAGCCTGTGATTGACCTGATCAAGACCCGCGCACGGTCTTTCATCTATACGACGGGCCTGCCGCCTGCCGCCGTTGGTGCCAGCCTGAAAGCGCTTGAACTCATCGAAAACGACCAGGAAAAGGTCGCGCGCCCCGTCAAACTGGCGCGAACCTTTGCGGCTGCACTTGGCCTTCCAGCACCCGACACGCCCATCGTTCCCCTTGTGATTGGTACAGAGGCTGACGCGCTAGGGGCATCCGACGCACTGGCCACTGAAGGCTTCAAGGTGATCGCCTTCCGCCCGCCCACTGTGCCTGAAGGCACGTCGCGGCTCAGGTTCAGCTTTTCCGCGAGCCACCGGGATGCTGACGTCGACAGGCTGATTGCCGTATGCAAAAAACTTGGTTTGGGAGACTGATATGGCTGGACTTTTCATCACATCCTCCGGCACTGAGATCGGCAAGACACTTGTGACCGCAGCACTGTGCCATCAGGCCCGCGAAATGGGCATGGATCTGACAGCCCTGAAGCCCATTATCAGCGGCTTTGACGACAACACCATGGCTGAAAGCGACACGGCTGTGATCGCCAAAGCGCTTGGACTGCCCATCCACGCCGACACGCTGGACCAGATCTCACCGTTCCGCTTCAAGGCCCCGCTGGCCCCTACGATGGCGGCAAAGGCAGAAAGCCGCACGCTTGAATATGATGCCGTGATCAGCACATGCAGGAAAGCCCTTGAGGCTGATACTTTCACGCTTATCGAGGGCGTTGGCGGATCTTTTGTGCCGCTCACCGGCGACCGGCTTGTGGCCGACTGGATCGCGGACCTTGGGCTTGAAAGCCTGCTGGTGGTCGGCAGTTACCTGGGCACCATTTCCCACACCATCAGTACAGTGGAGGCCATGCAGGCGCGCGGGCTAAAGGTGCGGGGTATCATTGTCAGTGAAAGCGCGCCCGGCACGATCTATGACAACCCTGACCTGTCCGAGACGGCAGAGGAGATCGAGGGCCTGACCAACCTACCGGTTGCGACTATTCCCCGTATTCAGGCAACCGACCCGTGGCGCCATGCGCCAGCACTACTGCATCTGCTTGAGGCCTGAACGGGCAAGCACCCTCCTGCCCCAATTTGACACGGCAAGCCTTACCAACAGGCGGCAGCTTTCACCCGGCAGCTTTGTCCGCTCTCACGCCTGACGGGTGACACAATAGCGGGCATATCCCCCCAACCCCTTGAAAACCCTAAAGGCCAAAAGTTGGCACGCCTGTTGCTCATAAGGAGGGCAAGTTTCAAACGCCGCTTCGAGGAGTTAATCAGATGCAACAGTCCCAGCCATTCGACCCAAACTTTTATTTTGGTCTCGTCGCCGAGAACCTTTTGAAGAATTTGGGCCCCAAGGCGCTCGACTATGCGGATGAGGCGCTTTCCAAGATGAAGGCAATTGGTGACGACGAGGGTTTCGACCTGTGGCTATCGATTCATGAGCATCTGACCACGATCGCAGCAGGTTCGTTCAAACCCAACCGGGCCGTTGTTCACTAGGCACCAGTTTCAGTTTTGAGTTTGCGGACGGAACATCTCTCAGCACCCGGCACCCAACCGTTCCGTCCGTTTTACCGGGAACACCCAACCCGGTAAAAGCCCGCCCTCACCCAGGGCGGGCTTTATTTATGGCCACCAGAAATAATCACGATCAAGGGGCGACATTGTTCGGTGAAATGTATATATTTCGTTTAATTGGCGGCTGTTCTGCTCATTGTTACAAATAATAAAGCAATACCGATCACCAAACGGAGACTCTTTTGTGGAAAGTGTCAGCACCCTGATCGGCCAACTGGAGGCGGTCGATACCAGCCATGATGTATGGCAGCTGTTTCTTGATTTTGTTGGCGAGCGTGGCTTTAAATGCGCCACTTATGGCTATAGCTATGCACCCATCAATTCCCGAATTGTAACTGAAAACGGCAAAGATACACACGTCCGGGTGTCGTTGGCAGGCAGAACCTGGATCACCAGCATGCCCAAAGAAGGCGTCGAGGAATATCTGAGCCGCAAATACGAAAAGGTGGACCCGATGATCCACCAGATCGAACGCCGGTCCATGCAGCCACTTTACATGGCGCGCGACCTTCTGGACCCTCGCGATCCCAATTTCGAAGGCTTCGATTTCATTCTGCAACGAGCCGAGCATTATGGCATCTTTTCTGCCGTCGGCTTCCCGCTCAGGCATCCGTTTGGGCGCGGCCATGGGGAAGTGACACTGCACTGCGAAAAGCGGATTGGTGACCTCAAGAACATCATGCGAATGCACGGCGACGAGGTGCATCTGGCAAGCCTTTATATGCACACCTTCTATCAGCCGCTGGAGCGCACCGAGCGTGCCGCAAGCGTCGGCATCAAGGGACGCCCGCTCGAAGTCCTGCAGCAACTGAACGCGGGCCTTACAAACGGCCAGATCGCCGAACGCCTTGGCGTCAGCGCACCAACGGTCTCCTTTCACATCAAGGAACTGAAAGACGCGCTTGAGGTCACCTCCACCCGCGAGATCCTACCAAGCGCCCTTCGCCTTGGCATTCTCGAAGACTGACCTCATCAAACGGCGAAGACCGCCTTGCCATACCCCCGCCCGGCTTCTATATAGCGCGCCTGTTAACGCGCTATTGAGAAATGGCCATTAAACTCAAAGCCAAGGTAGCGCCCGGTTAAACCGCGGCGATCCTGTCACCCATTGGGTTAGGGTTATGAATAATGGATGATACCGACGAACGGTTCGCAGCTCATCTGGACGTTTCAGGCATGTTATGCCCGATGCCGATCCTTCGCGCCCGGCGAAAGCTGGATGATCTTGCCCCCGGCGATATGCTGCTGCTGACCGCAACTGATCCGGCCGTGGTTCAGGATATGCCAGCCTTTTGTTCAATGGCTGGCCATACACTGGTGATGGCACGCGTTGAAGGTGACAAATATTTATTTGAGATCAGGAAAGGCAGTAGCGAGCGTTAATCGCTATAGCTTTGCGCCGCAATGGGGGCAGGCAAAGCGTTTGTTCCAGGCGTGCAAGATACCGTTCTTATCTTTGTAAACCTCAAGCCCACAAGCCGGGCATTTTTTCTGTTGCTCGGCATATAGACGCGCAAACAGTGCCGCCCACGCAAAGAAGCAAAAAACCGCAAACCAAACAGAGGGCCAGTGTGATACTCCAGCAACCGTAATCACCAGCAACAGCAAGAAAAAAAGTTTGTTCGCGCGGCTCATGAAAATTCTATTTCTTGCCCAGCACACCAGCAAGCCAACCGGCAGCAAGCGCCACAATAACGGCCACAATGCCGTACCAGAAGGGATAGCCGTGAGCGAAATTATAGGCCGCCCGCTCAAAGCCTTCTTTGTCCACAGTCAGGCTGATCCGGTTTCTGGACCGCATGCTACCGTGCTGGAAAATAAAGGTTTCCACAATAAACTCGCCAACCGGCACATTGGCGGGCAGGTGCACATTGGTGCGAAACAGACCCTGGCCGATAATCGCGACTTCGTCCTTTTCCTGCCGGTAAAGGCCATCACCGCTTCTGAGACGGAAAAGCGCCTCGCGAAATTCTGGATCAGGCATCATCAGGCCATTGCCACTGTCTGCCACCAGCGGCAAGTTATGGAAACCAATGCCGTATGACGCGAAAGCAACCGGATTGGCAATTTCATTGAGCGGGCGCGTGGCCGCCACCGCATAATAACCAGGCGCACTTGGGAAGCGCATATCATCTGCGTTGACCCAGATGGCGCCTACCCTGGCCTTCTTGCGCACAACCGCAGGCGCTTCAGGACCACGCACCACAATGACCACGTCATAGTCTTCCTGCCGCACATCAATGTTGGTGGACCCGACAGCGCCGAAAAGGATCAGTTCGGCGCCAGAGAAGCTGTAGCGAATTTCGATCCGCTTGTTCGATAGATCCGTCACCAGGGCATGCGCAGATGAGCTTGGCACCAGTGCCAGGCCAAGCAGCAACATGAGGGCCATTGCCTTCCTGATCGCCATCAGTGCCGCTCCCCGATTTCCTCGAGGTCTGCGACCGAATAAAGCTCTGGCGGTTCAACCACCAGCGCCACAGCCATCTTTGCGCACACAAGTAGCACCATCAGCGCCAGAAGCGCGCGAAGCTGTTCAGCTTTCAGCTTCATACCGATCCGGGCGCCGATTTGGGCGCCGATCACGGCCCCCGGCAGCAACAGGATCGCAAGAAAGATGTCCACCGTCTGGGTATTCACCGAATGGAAAATGGTGGTCAGGGCCGTCACAAATATGATCTGGAACAGCGAGGTGCCGATCACCACGTTGGTTGGCATCGCAAGGATATAGATCATGGCGGGCACCATCACGAAACCGCCGCCCACGCCCATGATGGCTGAAAGCACACCAACAAAGAAGCCGATCAACAGCGGCAGCAGCGCCGAAATATAGAGCCGGGATTTGCGAAACCTCATCTTGAAAGGTAGCGCGTGAATCCAGGCCTTGTGCCTTTCCTCGCGGGGTTTCCGCGGCGGCACATAGCCGCGCCGCTGGCGCATGATCGCCCGCATGCTTTCCCAGAACATCAGGCCGCCAATGAGCCCGAGGAACACTACATAGGCGATCGAGATCATCAGATCGACCTGCCCGAGCGATCGCAAATAGGTGAAGATTTCAGCGCCGATGAAAGCGCCCACCGCGCCGCCCGCAATCAACACAACGCCCATTTTCACATCGACGCCCTGACGGCGCCAATGAGCAATCACGCCCGATACGCTCGCTGCGGTAATCTGATTCGACTGGGTCGCCACAGCAACGGCCGGCGGCACGCCTGCGAAAATCAGTAGCGGTGTCATCAGGAAGCCGCCGCCCACGCCAAAGATGCCGGACAAAAGGCCCACAAGGGCGCCCATGCCCATGACAACAAAGACATTCATCGACAGTTCTGCAATGGGTAGATACAGAGGCATGCTGCTTCGGATTCCAAAAGATGGACCGCGGACGACTTAAGGCTAAGACCTACCGAAACTAATTGTAAAATGCAAACAAAGGCCTAACGAAATAGGGCCTTTATGTGCCTTTACGCGCCAGTGACGCCTTTGCTGTTGCGGCGACCATACTGTGCAAGCGCATCTTCAAGTGCCGGGCCAAGCCTTCCAGTGATCCAAAGGCTGTACATTTTATAGTCCCCGATCAGGGACCATTTCCAATAATCAAATGTCGCAGGCTTGTTCTTCTCAAACACGAAATGGCCAACCCAGGCAAAGCTGTAGCCACACAGCGGCACCACCAGAAGCAGCCACCAATTCTGGCTGTAAAGGGCATAAAGCAAAACCAGTGTCGCCAATGTTGTGCCCATATAATGGAGCGCCCGACACACCGGGTCGGCGTGTTCGGCCAGATAGTAAGGGAAAAACTCCCGGAAACTGTCAAATTTTGGTGCCATTTTCTCTCCCCTTCGCAGGCTATTGCGGCCAAAGCCTCCCCCAAGGCCTCGAGTCGCACCTTCTTCAGCCATTGAAATATACCATTTCGGCCGAAATCAAACTCATGCGTCCAGAAAATATAAAGGATTTCCAAGAGTCTAGCAATTGTGATCGGATCAAGGTTGACGTTAACGTAAACGTCAACTATCTAATGGGGCACATTAGAGGGAACCTTTCATGCCTGCAGACAAGCCAAAAACATACTCTATCAAAGAGCTGGCCTGCGACTTCGGCGTGACGCCAAGAACGCTTCGTCACTATGAGGACCAGGGCCTGATTTCGCCCGAGCGCCAGGGCCAGAACCGCATCTACAGCGCTGAGGACCGCGTGCGCCTTGCCTGGATTTTGCGCGGCAAGCGCGTGGGCTTTTCACTGTCAGAGATCGGCGAGATGCTTGATCTCTACAATGTCGGCGATGGCCGCGAGACCCAGCGCGCCGTGACGGCTGAGCGCTGCCGCGAGCGTATTCGCGCACTGGAAGCCCAGCGGGACGACATCAACGCCACCATCGAGGAGCTTCAAGAATTCAGCGAGCTGATCTCCAATCTGGTCCGCGACAAGGACCGCGGCCTTTGGGTACGCCGGGACACCGGTGAACCGCTCGGTAAATATCAGCCGTAACAGACATTCATCGATTCATCAGAACACACAACATAGTTGAGGACCTAAAATGCCAATCTATCGCGCCCCTGTGAAAGACCAGCTCTTCATCCTGAATGAAGTGCTGAATATCGGCAAATATTCCAACCTGCCGGGCTATTCGGAAGCGACCCCAGACCTTGTGAGCGCCATCCTTGAGGAAGGCGCCAAATTCTGTGAGAACGAGCTTCAGCCGCTCAATTATTCCGGCGATCGCGAAGGCTGCACCCGTCATGAAGACGGCTCTGTCACCACGCCCAAGGGTTTCAAGGAAGCCTATCAGAAGTTCATTGAGAACGGCTGGCCAAGCCTGACGTCTGACCCTGAATATGGTGGTCAGGGCATGCCGCATGTGCTGGGCTTCTGCTTTGAAGAAATGATGATCAGCTCGAACCACGCTTTTGCCATGTATCCAGGCTTGGCCGCCGGCGCGCAAGCTGCGATCAGCATCGACGGGTCGGACGAACAGAAACAGACCTACCTGCCGAAAATGATCACCGGCGAATGGACCGGCACCATGAACCTGACGGAACCGCACTGCGGTACCGACCTGGGTATGCTGCGCACCAAAGCCGAGCCCAATGCAGATGGCTCCTACGCCATTTCCGGCACGAAAATCTTCATCTCCGCCGGCGACCACGACATGGCGGAAAACATCATCCACCTGGTGCTGGCGCGCCTGCCCGATGCCCCGAAGGGCGTGAAGGGTATCTCCCTCTTTATTGTGCCGAAATACAAGCTGAACGCAGACGGTACGCCGGGTGAATTCAACAATGTGAATGTGGCCTCCATCGAAGAAAAGATGGGTATTCACGGCAACTCCACGTGCGTTCTGAACTATGAGGGCTCCGAAGGCTATCTGATCGGCGAGCCGCACAAGGGTCTGAAGTCCATGTTCATCATGATGAACGCAGCACGGATCGGCGTTGGCATGCAGGGCCTTGCGAACTCTGAAGTCGCCTACCAGAACGCTGTTGAATACGCCCGCGACCGCATCCAGGGCCGCTCGCTCACGGGGCCGAAGAACCCGGACGGCCCGGCGGACCCGATTATCGTACATCCTGACGTGCGCCGCATGCTGATGAACGCCAAGGCGTTCAATGAGGCATCCCGCGCCGCCAGCCTATGGTGTGGCTTGCTCGTTGACCTTGTGCACAAGGCCGAAACCGAAGAAGAGCGCCAATGGGCGGACGATATGATCGGCCTCCTGACGCCAATCATCAAAGGCGTCTTCACCGACCGCGGCTTTGAGTATTGCGTGTCCAGCCAGCAGATCTTTGGTGGCCATGGCTATATCGCTGAAACCGGCATGGAACAGTTCGTGCGCGATGCCCGCATTGCACAAATCTATGAAGGCGCAAACGGCATCCAGGCGCTTGACCTGGTGGGCCGCAAGCTGCCAGCCAACGGTGGCCGCGCGATGCAGGCCTTCTTCAAATATGCCGGTGAAATCCGCGAAAGCGCCAAGGGCGACGACCGCCTGCGTCCATTCACTGACGCGCTTGGCTCTGGCCTGAAAGACCTTCAGCAAGCCACCATGTGGCTGATGCAAAACGGCATGGCCAACCCGGACAATGCCGGGGCCGCCTCCACGCCTTACATGCACCTCTTTGGTCATGTGCTTCTGGGCCTGATGTGGACCCAGATGGCAAAAGTTTCCACTGATGCGCTGGACGCGGGCACATCCGATCCTACCTTCTATGAGAACAAGCTGGCCACGGGTCGCTACTATATGAAGCGCCGCATGCCAGAGATCAAAGCATTGCTCGCTGAGCTTGAGACTGGCGCCGACGACGTCATGGCGCTCGACGCAGCGAACTTCTAAGCATAGGGATCCAAGGGGAGTTAATCCAAAATGACCGAAGCCTATATTTATGATGCCGTCAGGACGCCACGGGGCCGTGGCCGCAAGGATGGCAGCCTTCACGAAATCACACCGATCCAGCTGGCGACACAGGTTCTGCAGGCGGTGCGTGACAGGAACGAGATCGACACTGAAAATGTGGATGACATCGCTTTTGGCTGTGTTTCCCCTGTAGGTGAGCAAGGGGCGGATATCGCCCGCGTTGCCGCGATCAACGCAGGTTACGCTGAGACGACAGCTGGTTTTCAGGTAAACCGCTTCTGTGCCTCTGGCCTTGAAGCAACCAACATCGCGGCCGCAAAAATCATGTCAGGCGAGGCCGACATGGCCATCGGCGGCGGTGTCGAAAGCATGAGCCGCGTGCCTATGGGCAGCGACGGCGGCGCATGGCCAGTTGACCCATCTGTCGCTTTCCACAGCTATTTCGTACCGCAAGGTGTTTCGGCTGACCTTATCGCCACCAAATACGGCCACAGCCGCGATGACGTAGATGCCTATGCTGTTGAAAGCCAGAAGCGTGCGAAAATGGCTTGGGACGAAGGCCGTTTCTCCAAGTCCATCGTGCCGGTCAAGGACGTTGTCGGCATGACTGTGCTGGACCATGACGAGTTCATGCGCCCAGAGACAACCATGCAAAGCCTTGGCGCCCTGAAGCCAAGCTTCGTGCAGATGGGCGAGTTCGGCTTCGACAATGTGGCCCTACAGAAATACCCTGAGTATGAGCGCATCAACCACGTGCATCATGCGGGCAACTCTTCCGGCATCGTGGACGGTGCCGCTGCTATCCTTCTCGGCAGCAAGGAAATGGGGGAGAAGTTCGGCCTGAAGCCTCGTGCCCGCATCCGTTCAATGGCGTCTATCGGCTCTGAGCCAACTATCATGCTGACAGGCCCTGAATTCGCGGCCCAGAAAGCCCTTAAGCGCGCCGGCATGGACAAATCCGATATTGATGTGTGGGAGCTTAACGAAGCCTTCGCGTCTGTTGTTCTGCGTTTCATGGAAGCGCTGGATATCGACCATAGCGACATCAACGTGAACGGCGGCGCAATCGCCATGGGCCACCCGCTCGGCGCGACCGGCGCAATGATCCTGGGTACGGTTCTCGATGAGCTGGAGCGCTCCGGCAAATCCACCGCGCTCGCAACACTTTGCATCGGCGCCGGCATGGGCACCGCAACCATCATCGAACGTGTTTAAGAAGCGCAAGGGGAGTTTAAACCAATGACTGAGACCATCCGCTATGAAGTAGACGGCGACGGCATCGCGCTTCTGACGATCGACCTGCCAAACGCCAACATGAATGTTTTCAACGCGCAACTCATTGAAGATCTGGACGCGTGTGTGGACAAAGTGCTGGCCGACGAAAACGTCAAGGGCGCTGTAATCACCTCCGGCAAGGATGCGTTCCTCGCTGGCGCTGACCTCAATATGCTCGGCAGCGCGGACGCCAACCAGACGCCTGAGCAGGCGTTTGAGAACGCTTTCCGTCTGAACAAAATTTTCCGCAAAATGGAAACTGGCGACAAAGACCGCAAGGTACTGATGAAGGAAGGCACCAAGCCTTTCGCAGCAGCCGTGAACGGCCTCGCGCTCGGCGGCGGGTTCGAGCTGGTGCTTGCCTGCCACCACCGCGTGATCTCCGACACCCCTGCCATGCAACTTGGCTTCCCAGAAGTGATGGTTGGCCTGCTGCCTGGTGCTGGCGGCACTCAGCGCCTGCCACGCCTGACGGGCATTCAGGCAGCGGCGCAAGCCATCACCACCGGCAAGCCATATAATGGCCAGATCGCCATGGGCCTTGGCATCGTTCAGGAAATGGTGCCCACCGACCAGGTTGTCGCTAAGGCCAAGGAATGGGTCAAGAAAACGCCATCCGCGCTTGCCCCATGGGACAAGAAAGGCTTCAAATATCCGGGCGGTGCAGGTGCCATGAACCCGGCGGCCGTTCAGACCTTCATTGGCGCGAACGCCATGGCGCAAAAGCAGACACAGCACAACTACCCAGCTGTGGAAGCGATTCTCTCGTGCCTTTATGAAGGAGGCATTGTTGATTTCGACACCGCAATCCGGATCGAGAGCAAATATTTCATGAAGCTCCTCTCGGGCCCTGTGGCACCGAACATGATCCGCAGCCTGTTCATCAACAAGCAGGCCGTTGAAAAGGGTTCGCTCCGCCCCGCTGGGTTTGAGCGCAAGAAAGTGAAGCGCCTTGGTATGCTGGGCGCGGGCCTGATGGGCGCAGGTGTTGCCTATGTTTCCGCAAAAGCCGGCATGGAAGTGGTGCTTCTGGACCGCGACATGGCCGCTGCTGAAAAAGGCAAGGACTATAGCCGCAACCTGGTCAAGAAAGGCATGGAGCGCGGCAAGGTAACCCAGGAAAAGGGCGACGCCCTTCTTGAGCGCATCATCCCGACCGACAATTACGACGACCTGAAGGATTGCGACCTGATCATCGAGGCCGTGTTTGAGGCCGAAGACATCAAGAAGGACGTTACGGAAAAGACCGAAGCGGTTATCGGCAAGGATGTAGTGTTCGCCTCGAACACCTCCACACTGCCGATCACGGGCCTGGCGAAAAACTTCACCCGCCCGCACCAGTTCATCGGCATTCACTTCTTCTCGCCGGTGGACAAAATGCCGCTTGTTGAGATCATCATGGGTGAAAAGACCGACGACGCAACGCTTGCGCTCGCGCTCGATTATGTCTCCCAGATCAAGAAGACCCCGATTGTCGTGAACGACAGCCGCGGCTTCTACACCAGCCGCTGCTTCGGCACCTACGTGCAGGAAGGCTATGCGATGGTCAAGGAAGGCGTGAACCCGGCGCTCATCGAGAACGCAGGCAAGATGGCCGGCATGCCGGTTGGCCCGCTGGCGGTTGGCGACGAAGTGGCGATCGACCTTTCCTACAAAGTGGGCATGGCGACAAGGAAAGCCCTTGGCGACAAATATGTCCCAAGCCCTGCTGACGGGTTCGTTGAAACCATGGTGGAAAAGCTGGAGCGCTTCGGCCGCAAGAACGGCAAGGGTGCCTATGACTATCCGACCGACGGTAGCCCCAAGCACCTGTGGCCTGGCCTTGCCGAGCACTTCCCGCTGGCGGACGACCAGCCAAGCGTTGACGAGGTGAAATCCCGCCTGATGGTGCGCATGGCTGTTGAATGCGCGCGCTGCTTCGAGGAAGGCGTCCTGCGCGACACGGCCTCGGGCGACATCGGCGCCATCTTCGGCTGGGGCTTCGCGCCCTTCACCGGCGGCCCGTTCAGCTTCATCGACACCATGGGCGTGGATGAGTTCGTGGCAGAAGCCGACCGCCTGGCGCAAGCCTACGGTGCCCGCTTCACGCCGCCGCAGCTTCTGCGCGACATGGCCGACAAGGGCGAGACCTTCTACACGAAGGGCGACAGCCGCGGGAAAATCCCGGCCAAGGCTGCGTAAAACAGATCAGCCAGTTAAATGTCAGTTTCTGGCGCTGTATCGAGTATCAAAGGGGTCGCTTAGGCGGCCCCTTTTTGTTAGCGTGCTGGAAACCATGGGGGAAATAATGAAATTCTTGCTCTTTCTGATCGCCGGTTTTCTGATCACAAACTCGCCCGCCACCGCGACACAAAACCCTGCCTCGCTAGAACAAATTAACTACACAGCTATAACACCGCTCAAAGCAATTTATTCTGAGGCCGAGGTCGCAGTTTACACAGCGAAACTCAATAATTGGCTCAACGCAAACATTGATAGAATCTCAGAAGATCGCCTACCCCAAATTCGTGAACACCTGTATTACCTGATCAATTCTCACAATAAGAACCAATATGGCGGGGTTGCAACCGCACCAATAGGCGAACCGGACCTTATATTGGCCACGCTCTTTTCATGGGCGGAGCGGTTAGGTGTTTATGGTGGGTCTATGGTTTATGAAGCAGTCAAGCCATTGAAGATGGGACCAATCCCCTCTTCTCGCCATGTACCAGATTCATTCACTCTCACCTTTGAAAATGGCATGCTTCAAGTTGGCTCCAAAACAGGAGCATGGCATACGCGAGTTCCTTACTATTTTATGGTTGGCGACTTGCGCGATTTCACAGCCAACAATGGCCAACAGACCCAATTGGCGATTATATCCACGGGCTCGGCGCACCATGAAGGCAAAGACGGGCATTCACAAGCGACCCTGATGCTTATCTACACCGCAGATTCTGACGAAGAAAAGTTCAAGTCTTTCTGGACGCAGCAATTTGGAATGTCCGCTGGGACAACCAAACTGAAAATCCCAAGCACACCACTTACCAGCGATCATATTCTGGATGAGGCCACAGCTTTGCACAAAGAATTTGTATCTTGGCCTACATCGAATGGCGTTATCGGCGTCGCATATATGGGGATAAACGGTACATACCAGCATAATCGGCCCCATTTCTCTGAGTTTTTGGCCGCCATTCAGACAAAGTGAGCCCTAGGGAAGGACAGCCCTGTTAGTTGTTTGTTTTGACCTTACGACATCGTTGGCATGGTGCTTGCTGAGCTTTAGATCGAAGAAAACCATATTTTTCAGAAATTTGAGTGTAGGCTTCTTGCATGTTTGACCGCTTTCAGACGGATTTCGACCTCCTTGACCAGAGTTTCGACCACCTTTTTCCGCTTTTCCGTTCGATCACCGGGCCGGGAATTGAGGCGTCCATCGACTATTTCAGGCAATTTATGCCCCTGGAAGTCAAAAAGATTCCTACCGGTTCGGAGGTGTTCGACTGGACGGTGCCGCCTGAGTGGCACTGCAAGCGAGCCCGCCTTTGGGCGCCCGACGGCACGCTTCTATGCGACACAGAGGTGAACAACCTGTCGGTCGTGAACTATGCGGAGCCGGTGGACGGCACCTTCAGCCTTGAAGAACTAGAGCCGCATCTCCACAGCCTGCCCGATCTTCCCGACGCCATCCCGTATGTGACAAGCTACTATAAGCGCACCTGGGGCTTTTGCATGAGCCACGAGACGCGGCAATCGTTGCAGCCCGGCCAGTACCGTGTGTTGATCGAGAGCGACTTCAAGGACGGCGGCGTTCCCTACGCCACGTGCGTTTTGCCCGGCGACAGCGACAGGGAAATCATGCTGACAAGCTATCTGTGCCACCCGTCGCTGGCCAACAATGAGCTGAGCGGTCCGCTGACGCTTCTCGCACTCTATCGCCGCATCAAGGCTTGGCCCAAGCGGCGCTATAGCTATCGCTTCGTGCTAAATCCAGAGACCATCGGGTCTCTTTGCTTCCTCTATGATTATCACAACCACCTTCGGGAAAAGCTGGAAGCGGGCCTGATTGTGACCTGTATCGGCGGCGGCGCACCCGGCCTGCGCTATAAGGCCAGCCGACGCGGCAACAGCCTTTTTGATTCGTTGGCCATGCGCTTCACGAATGGGAAAGAAGAAGGCCCTTTGCCATTCAGCTATATGGATTTCACCCCCACCGGCGGCAGTGATGAACGGCAATATTGTGCGCCCGGCTTTAACCTGCCGATGGGACAGGTGGCACGCGCAGCATATGGATTTTATGACGGCTACCACAATTCGCACGACACCAAAGACTTCATGGGCATCGACAATCTTGTGGAAAGCGTTGACGCGCTAGAACACTTCCTGTCACTTGGTGAGATTGCTGGCAACCCGGTCAATCATTCGCCTTTTGGCGAACCACAGCTTGGGAAACGTAATCTCTACCCCAACATGAATTCCGAAAAGACACGATCGGATTCAAACGATGCCTTGTCAGACGGTCGAACCAGCCTGGAGCGGCTTCTGTGGGTTCTCAATATGGCGGACGGGCAAACCTCCCTTGCGGAAATTGCCGACAAGTGCGGTTGCAGCATTGGCGAGTTGAAGGGCATCATTGAACGGTTGGAAGAAGAAAAGCTGATTTCCTATCACCAGAAGGACCCTGTCTGATGAAAATCGTTTTCTTCACCGGCAATCACAGGCGTCACGCCTTCATGGCTCGCACCCTAGCCGCCACCGGCCACCTGGCAGCCATCATTCGCGAGGAGCGCGCCTTGTTCCTGCCGGAGCCGCCGGAAGATCTCGCACCCGACCTGCAGGCCCTGTACCGAACGCATTTCGAACGCCATATCGCCAGCGAAGAAAAGTTCTACGGCCTGGCCGAATGGCCCGATGTGCCGCTGATGTCCATTGACCCGGCCGACTGTAATAGCAAAGAAGTGCAGGCTTTCATCAAGAAGCAGGCACCCGATCTCTTGTTGTCCTATGGCTGCCACAAGCTGTCGGACGAAACGCTGGCTTGTGCCACGAGCGAGCGCTGGAACATCCATGGCGGCCTGTCCCCCTGGTACAAGGGCGCTATTACTCATTTCTGGCCCAGTTACATGCTGGAGCCGCAGATGACCGGCATGACACTGCATGATCTGACCAACCAACTGGACGCTGGTGCCGTAGTTCACCAATGCGTCGCCGAACTGGTTCGCGGCGATGGCCTGCATGACCTGGCCTGTCGCGCCGTTTTGAGCCTGGCAGCCGACCTGCCTGCGCTTGTCGCGCGCCTCGCGGCCGGGCACGAGATTGCCAAAAAAGACCACAAGACATCCGGCAAGCTTTGGCCATCCGGAGATTGGAGGCCCGAACACCTTAGGATGGTCTATGAAGTGTACGGTGATCGGATTGTCGATATGTATCTAGACGGCAAGATCGAACAGCGCGCGCCGAGCCTGCATCGCCAGCCTCTTTAAGTCGCGCCCCGTTCAGCAAGCCGCTTCTTGATCCGACTAAGGGCCACAGGCGTGATGCCAAGATAAAGCGCGATGTCCTGCTGGGGCACGCGTGACGTCAGCTCAGGCATGCGCTTTAGCAGGCGTCGGTAGCGTTCCTCGGCCGACAGGCACAGAAGTTCATATTCCCGGCGCTCTTTCTTCATCGCAAGTTCCAGGAGCAGGCCGGTCACCATGTCTGATAATGCGGGCGAATGCGCTGCCTTCTCACGCAGGGCACTAAAAGAGAAGCGCATCAATGTGCAATCCTCAAGGCACACAAGGCTGAAGGTATTGGGTTCCGCCGCAACCGCTGCCGTCAGGCTGCCGATCACCTTGCCCTGATCCATGAAAGACTTGATCTGCTCCCCACCGCTTTCTGTCAGGTAATAGGCCTTGAGGAAACCCGCCTTCACGAAATAAAGGCTGCGGTCCGCGTCGCCCTGCCGAAAGACATGGTCACCCCGCACAAACTGGCGCGTCTCTGCATGCTCATTCAGGAATTCGGAAAAATCCATCGCCTCTTAACCCAGGTTAATGCCGCCCCATTGGCCGCGCCTTATGGTCCGCACACAAATAAGGAACAAGCGAGGCGAAAATGCAATTTCAATTGAAGGATAAGCGGATTCTGGTCACGGGCGGCACGTCGGGCGTGGGGCGCGCGCTTGTGGAGATGCTCTGCCATGAAAACCAGGTGATCGTACTGGGCCGTAGCAAAGAGAAACTTCAGAAACTGGCACAGGCCGCGCCAAATGTTACGACCATCCGCGCCGACCTTACAGACCTTCAGGCCTTGCGCGCCGCAATCAAGCACCTGCAAACTTTGGGGCCAATTGATGTCCTGATCAACAATGCCGCCATCCAGCATACGCCCCTGTTCACGGACCCGGGTTTCAACCCAGCATCCATCGCGGAAGAGGTCACGACCAATTTCACCAGCGTCTGCTACCTGATCCATGGCCTGCTGCCCTGCCTTGAGGCCGCAGGAGACGCCCGCATCCTGAATATCAACTCAGCCCTCGGCTTGGTACCAAAGAAAAGCTCTGCTGTTTACTGCGCCACCAAAGGCGCGCTCAACATCCTGACGCAGTCGCTGAGGTATCAGCTTGAAGACACGGGGGTTGAGATTCAGCAGGCTTTCCTGCCCCTTGTTGACACGGCCATGACCACAGGCCGGGGCAGCGGCAAGATATCCCCGTTGGAGGCCGCGCAGGGCATCCTAAAGGGGCTTGAGCGCGGGACTCCGGACAACTTCATTGGCAAAGTGAAATTGCTGATGTTCATCCGCCGCCTGAGCCCGGCACTGGCCGCACGCATCCTGAAGGGAGCATGACATGGCAGCCCTTGTGAAAATATTCCTGATGCTGGCGCTCGCCTTCGCATCAACATTTGTGGTGCTGAAAGCCACTGGCATTCTTTCTGTCGCGCAGATCGAAGGCTGGCTTGATGCCGCCTCGAACCTGTCGCCGGGCCTTGTCGCCGCCATCATCGCCGCCCTTTTGTTTGCAGACCTGTTCATCGCCATGCCAACCCTGACGCTATGCCTGCTCGCGGGCTATTTTCTGGGCTTTGGCGTCGGCAGCATGGCGTCTATCACCGGCCTGACGTTGGCAGGCATAGCGGGCCACGGCCTGAGCCGCCTGTATGGCGACAAGCTTCTCGCGCGCATTGCCCGAAACCCACAGCAAGTGGCTGAAGCCAAGGACATGTTCCAGAAGCACGGTTTCCTGATGATCCTGATCGGGCGCGCCATGCCCATCATCCCGGAAGTGTCAGCCTGCATGTCGGGTATCACGCGGATGCGCTTCAGCCGCTTCCTGACAGCATGGTGGCTGGGCACCGTCCCCTATTGCCTGATCGCGGCCTATGCCGGTTCAGTCAGCACGGTGGATGACCCCATGCCCGCCATCTATGCCGCGCTTACGCTCTCGGCCACCCTTTGGGGCGCCTGGTTCTATTTTCACCGGCGGATATGGGCCAAAATCTGAGCCCACACGCGGCCGGAAATTTGTGCTGCGGAGATTATGGCCTTTACGGAAACCGCCCGTTAAGATGGAGGTAGTCAGGGAGTATATTATGCCGCAGCTATCCATCGATCCCCGGTTTCAGGAACTTGGTTTTGCCGTCCATGTGGGCGCGCTTGATTATGATGTCGCTGTGCGGCCGTCACCGCCGGGCCTTGTTACCTCCATTGAGGACGGCGCAGAGATGCGGCTGCAGGAACTTTTGGGCGAAGCGGCGGCGAGCGACCCGGTGATCGCGAACGTGCGAGCCGCCTTCAAGGCCTGCGGCAAGGACCCGAGCCGCTACCGCCCGTCATCTGAATCCCTGACCCGCCGAGTGATCGCGGGCAAGCCCTTATATCAGGTCAATAATGTGGTCGACAGCGGCAACCTTGTGTCGCTGATGACCGGCATCCCGATCGGCATCTATGACACCGCCAAAATCGATGGCGATATGACGCTGACCATCGGTGCGAAAGGCGACACATACGAAGGCATCGGCCGCGGGCCGATCAACCTTGAGGGCCTACCGGTCCTGAAGGACGACAAAGGCCCCTTCGGCACCCCCTTTTCCGACAGCGCCCGCACGGCGGTGACGGAAGACACCACGCACATCGTAATGGTGCTTTTTGGCCTGAATATCGATATCGCGCACGTGGAAGCGGCAGCCGAGATCGGCGATACGCTGATCACCCGTTTCTGCGCACCGGACTGACCCCAGGGCAACCACCCGCATTTTTTAGCTTGATCCTTCCCTCCAATTATCATTATGTTATTCTATTACGTTAATGAAGTTGGGGAACATCATGCGATTGTTGGTTGGGGCATTGTTGCTGTTGCTGGGGGCTGTCAGCGCCAGGGCGGAAAGCGATATCGAGCTTCTGAACGCCACACTGGTGGCCAAGTTCCATTTCGCGGAAGAGGCACCTGACGGCCAGATGGTGGGGGCTTATCAGGTCAGCTTCCGCAACATTGGCGACACGCCGGTAAGCAAGATCTCCCTCCTTCTCAACCCCGGCCTGCAATTCGACAAAGTTGTGGGTCCAGGCGGCAAGACGCTCAAATTGACCAGCCGGGTTGCGTCCGCAACGGGTATGCGTCCGTTAGAGCTGAACGTCGCCGAGGTGACCCTGCCAAAATCGCTGCGCAAGGGTGAAAGCCGCTTGGAGATCGTAGTGCATTACCGCGGGTATCTGCAGGACCTCTCGCAGACCGGCCTCGTGGGGGTCAAGGAAACGCTGCACCCAGATTTCACCATGATCCGCGCCCAAAGCTTCGGCTATCCTGTGTTCGCAGACGCAGATAGGTTGTCCATCCAAGAGGCGTGGACCCACAAACCCTTTTATCAGGTCGCCTTCCTTGACGTGCCCGGCTTGAACTCCGTGGTCGGCAACCTGAAGATTGCCCAGAAAACCACCGATGGCGACATCACCAAGTTCGAAATGAAAAGCGAGCAACCCACCGGCCTGATGACACTCGCCATAGGGCCTTATAAGTTCATGCCGCAACCAGCGGCAAGCCTGGCGTATATGACTATGGACCAATCATCTGCAGCAGCTGTGGCCGTATCTCTGGAAAGGGAAATATCGAGCCTGTCGAATATTCTGGGTCCACTGCCAAATTCCAAACACCTTACAATCGCCGAAATCCCCGATGGATTTAAACACCCGCGCGACACCGGCCTTGCCCTGCTAACTCTGGATCAGATCAATGTCCCTGATTTGGCGCAAAAAACAGGACGGGTCCATCCAATTGAAGACAATACAGACGATATCTTTCAGGCCAATGGTGTCACTGGTCACCTGTCCGAAGGATTTGTACGATCAAACTTGATCGACCTATGGCGTTTGAACCCAAGAGGCAAGCAGGATCATTGGGCTGTTGGGATTGATCGGTATCTTCAGATTCGACTGAATGAAGAGGTCGCCCTCCCGCACTTGAGAAAAGGCGCTTACAGATCCGTCAGAGAATTCGCGTCCAAAGACCCAATGTTTTCAAAGACACCTTTGACCGAGTATGCAGTTGAAGGATTTGACAGCAAGATCAATACCGTCAGCACACTTACCTTCAATGTATTAGATGAACTCCTCGGCCGCGACGAGTTCTTCGCCCTGGTGCGCAGTATGCGCGCGGACCTGAGCGTCGGCTATGCCGATATGCAGTCTGTCGCAGACCATCTGGATATGCACATCAAAGACAAAAAGGCCCGCAAATTCGCGAACAACTGGTTCCAGAAAGGCCGCATCGGCAAGGATATGGCCAAGGCCGGAAGCTTCGAAGAGCTGGTCGCGCTCTACCGGTAAAAAATCACGGCAGCAAGGTGGCCCCCCGGCTGTTTCGCCCAATATAATGGAGCAGAACAGCCGGGAGGAGCCACGCATGACGTTTGAAACCATCACTGTTGAGATCAAGGACCATATCGCCCATGTGGCCTTCAACCGGCCAGACAAGCTTAATGCCATGAACGGCACCATGTTCGGCGAGATCGGCAAAGCCTTCCGCGAGCTTGATGAAAACCCTTCCGTAAGGGCAGTGATCCTGTCCGGCAACGGCAAGCATTTCACCGCTGGGCTGGACCTGAAGGAAAGCGGCGCGGTGCTGGGGGCAACAGAAGGCGACCCCGCGCGCATCCGTGAAAAGCTCCGCCGTCATATCCTCTGGCTGCAGGACTGTTTCACCGCCATTGACACTTGCCGCGTGCCTGTAATCTCCGCTGTCCACGGTGCCTGCATCGGCGCGGGCGTGGATGTGATCACCGCCTGCGATATCCGTTTGGCGGTTGAGGACGCCTATTTCACCATCCAGGAAATCAACGTGGGAATCGTGGCGGATGTGGGCACGCTGCAGCGTGCCCCGCACGTGCTCCCGTTCGGCATCGTCAAGGAATTGGCCTACACGGGCCGCAAGATGCACACGGACGAAGCCCACAGGTTAGGTTTCCTCAATCATATCGCGAAAGACCGTGACGACTTGCACCAGCAGGCCTTACGGATCGCGCAAGAAATTGCTTCCAAAAGTCCTCTTGCGGTTGCAGGCACAAAAGCTGTACTCAATCATGCACGGGATCATTCGGTTGCGGACGGCCTTGATTATGTCGCCACCTGGAACAGCGGGATGCTCCTTGGCGAAGATCTGATGAAGGCCGCAACGGCTGCGCTGACGCGCCAAAGCGTGGAATTCGACGATCTGATGAAAAGCGACGATCCGGCCTAAGGGCGCACCCTGCCCCACGCCGGTTTTGAGGAACCCATGGGGCATGTCTGTTTCGGTAAAGATTTGCGGCATTACAAAGCCTGAACACGCCAACTTGGCAGCCTTTTATGGCGCCCGCTGGCTTGGCTTTGTTTTCTTCGATAAGTCGCCCCGGAACCTGACGCTCAAGGACGCTGCTGCCATGCGCCGTCAGCTGCCGTCCTCAACTGAACGGGTGGGCCTGTTCGTTAACGCGGATCATGATTTCATTGAGGATGCCTGCG
Organism: Kordiimonas lipolytica; assembly: GCF_001550065.1. Next base: position 128,558 of record NZ_LRUB01000002.1, on the reverse strand, counting down.
ACGCGCTGGATTTGGACTGGGTGCAGCTGCACGGCGACGAATACCCCAATGAGGCACTGATCCTGAAGAACCGCCTTGGCGTATCAATCATCAAGGCAATCGGGGTATCAACGGCAGAGGATATCGATCAGGCTGACATGTTCGCCCCCCACGTGGACGCGATCCTGTTTGATGCCAAGCCGCCGAAAGGGTCTGACCGCCCGGGCGGCAACGCGCACAGCTTCCCCTGGAACCTGCTGTCGGGCAGGGACCTGCCGTACCCCTGGTTGCTGGCAGGTGGCCTGACGCCAGAGAATGTCCGGCAGGCGGTTCAGGAAAGTGGTGCCCACGCCGTGGATGTCTCCTCGGGCGTTGAAGATGCGCCGGGCAAGAAGTCCGGTGAGAAAATTGAAGCCTTCCTTAGTGCTGCGAAAGCCGTAAGGTAGGGTTTCCGGTGGTTTTATGTGAGTTAGGACGTACCAATGTCGCTTAACAGTTATCGTACCGGCCCTGATGAAAAGGGTCACTTCGGAAAATTCGGTGGACGCTATGTCTCGGAAACCCTGATGCCACTGGTGCACCAGGTGGAAAAGGCATACCGCGACGCCATCAAGGACCCGGATTATCTGGCCGAGCTGGACGAACTGAACCGCCAATATATTGGCCGTCCGAACCCGCTCTATTTTGCTGAGCGCCTGACCGAGCATCTGGGCGGCGCCAAGATTTACCTGAAGCGCGAGGACCTCAACCACACCGGTGCGCACAAGATCAACCACGCCATCGGCCAGGTACTGCTGGCGAAACGCATGGGCAAGACCCGCGTGATCGCCGAAACTGGCGCGGGCCAGCACGGCGTTGCCACCGCCACCGTGGCCGCCCGCTTCGGCCTTGAATGCACTGTCTTCATGGGTGCGGTGGACATCGAGCGCCAGAAGCCGAATGTGTTCCGCATGAAGCTGTTGGGCGCAGAGGTGAAACCGGTGACCAGCGGCTCCGCGACCCTGAAGGACGCGATGAATGATGCGCTCCGCGACTGGGTCACCAATGTGCATGACACCTTCTATATCATCGGTACAGTGGCGGGCCCGCACCCCTACCCTATGCTGGTACGCGATTTCCAATCCATTATCGGCCGCGAAACCCGCGAGCAGCTGCAAGCCCAGGAAGGCCGCCTGCCCGACAGCCTTGTGGCCTGTGTGGGTGGCGGCTCGAACGCCATGGGGCTGTTTCACCCGTTCCTTGATGATCCGGACGTGCAGATGTATGCGGTCGAGGCCTCAGGCCACGGCCTGGATACAGACAAGCACGCTGCCTCCATCGCCGGTGGCACACCCGGGGTCCTGCACGGTAACCGCACGTACCTGCTTCAAAACGATGACGGCCAGATCACCGAAGCGCATTCGATCTCGGCCGGGCTCGATTACCCTGGCATCGGGCCGGAGCATGTGTGGCTGCATGAAGCGGGCCGGGTGAACTATGTTTCCGCCACCGATGATGAGGCGCTTGAGGCTTTCCAGCTTTTGTGCCGCACGGAAGGCATCATCCCAGCGCTCGAGAGCAGCCACGCGCTGGCGCAAGTCATCCGCATGGCGCCAGACCTGCCAAAGGACCATATCATCGTCATGAACCTGTCTGGTCGCGGCGATAAGGACATCTTCACAGTGGCAGACGCCCTGGGTGCGGAGATTTAAAGCATGAGCAGACTTTCAAATTGCTTTGAGCGCATGGCCGCAGAAAAACGCGCTGCCTTCGTTACTTTCGTAACCGCCGGTGATCCAACGCATGAGACCTCGATGGAAATCGTGAAAGGCCTGCCCGGCGCAGGTGCCGACATCATCGAACTGGGGATGCCTTTCACCGACCCGTCAGCCGATGGCCCAGCAATCGACAAAGCGGCCCAGCGCGCGCTGAAGGCTGGCGCAAACATGAATCGGACCCTTGAAATCGTGCGTGAGTTTCGCAAAGACGACAACAGTACGCCGATTGTCCTGATGGGTTATTTCAACCCCATTTATGCTTATGGAACCGAAAAATTCTGCACGGACGCAGCCGCCGCGGGCGTTGACGGGCTGATCGTCGTCGACCTGCCGCCCGAGGAAGATGAGGAGCTTCGCCTGCCCGCAAATGCGGCCGGGATCGACGTGATCCGCCTTGCCACACCAACGTCCGATGACGCCCGTTTGCCTACAGTACTGGATGGCGCGAGCGGATTCGTCTATTATGTAGCCGTAGCCGGCGTGACGGGCGGCAAATCTGCTACGGCAGATGATATCGAATCGGCGGTAATGCGTATCAAGTCACATACAGACTTGCCAGTTGCCGTCGGATTCGGTATCCGCACGCCTGAACAGGCCGAAGCCATCGCCCGCGTGGCGGATGGGGCTGTGGTCGGGTCCGCAATCGTCTCCTTGATTGAAACCGGGCTCGATGACACCCACATGCCGAAAGAGGGTATGGTCAAGGACGTGCTGGACTTTACCGGGAAACTCGCAGAAGGTGTGCGGGCCGGGACAAAAGGCTGAAGGGCGCCAAGCGCCAAAAAGGCAGATAAGAGAAGGGGTTGAGACGCATGAGCTGGCTCACCAACTATGTAAAACCGAAGCTGCAAAAAGTACTGAACCCAAAGGAAACACCAGACAACCTTTGGCACAAGTGCAAAAGCTGCGGCCAGATGATCTTCCAGAAAGAATTTGTCGCCAACCAATATGTGTGTGCGCACTGCGACCATCACGACCGCGTACCGCCCACCGACCGGTTCGACAATCTTTTCGATCATGGCACCTACGATCTTATCGACCTGCCAGACGTGACGCAGGACCCGCTGAAGTTCCGCGACACGCAAAGATATTCCGAGCGCCTCAAGAACGCGCGCAAGAAAACCGGCGATGAAGATGCCATCAAGGTTGCTGTGGGCAAGATCGGCGGCGAACAGGTTGTCGTCGCGGTTCAGAACTTCTTCTTCATGGGCGGTTCCATGGGCATGGCCGTGGGCGAAGGCATCATTGCCGGCGCTCGCCATGCACTGAAGATCGGCGCGCCATATGTAATGATGACCGCCTCGGGTGGCGCACGCATGCAGGAAGGCATTCTTTCCCTGATGCAGATGCCGCGCACCACGGTCGCGATCCAGATGCTCCGCGACGCGGGCCTGCCTTACATTGTTGTGCTGACAGACCCGACAACAGGTGGCGTGTCTGCATCCTATGCCATGCTGGGCGACGTTCAGATCGCTGAGCCGGGCTGCATGATCGGTTTTGCAGGCCAGCGTGTAATCGAACAAACCATCCGTGAGAAACTGCCGGAACGGTTCCAGACAGCAGAATATCTGCAGGAACACGGCATGGTGGACGCGGTTGTGCACCGGCATGAGCTGGGCGAAAAGCTGGGTACTATGATCCGCCTCCTGATGGGCGGGCGGCATAAGAAAAAGGCCGCCGAATAAATTTTGTAAGTCTTGACCGGCCGCCGGCATCCAGCCAGGCGGCCTTTCTTTAGGGAGCCCATTCGTGGATACATCGGCCAGCGATGCTGTTCTGGCGCGCCTGATGCGCCTGCACCCCAAGAAGATCGACCTGTCGCTTGGCCGCATGGAACGCTTGCTCGAACGACTTGGTCGCCCGCAGGACAAGCTGCCACCCGTGATCCATATCGCCGGCACAAACGGCAAGGGCTCCACCACCGCTACCCTGCGCGCGATTGCCGAGGCCGCCGGGCACCGGGTGCATGTCTACACCAGCCCTCATCTGGTTCGGTTCGCAGAGCGCATCCGTGTTGCAGGCAAGCTGATTTCCGAAGACGCGCTGACGGAACTATTGGAAGAATGCGAGCAAGCGAACGGCGAAGACCCGATCACTTTCTTTGAAGTGACCACTGCCGCTGCCATCCTTGCGTTCGCGCGCACGCCGGCAGACCTCTGCATCCTCGAGGTCGGCCTTGGCGGGCGTCTTGACGCCACCAATGTCGTGGCAAAGCCTGCCGCCGTGGGCATCACGCCCGTAAGCATGGATCACGAACAGTTCCTGGGCGACACGCTCGCCAAAATCGCGTTTGAAAAAGCCGGCATCATCAAGGAAGGCGTCCCCACGGTCGTTGGCCCACAAATGGGTGAAGCAGCAAGGACCATCCTGGGCGTGTGCGAGAAAAAAGGCGTACAGCCGAAACTTTTTGAGCGTGACTGGCAGGCCAGCATCAAACCACGCGGTGACGGCTTCAATTATGGTGACTGGAAAAGCGAATTTGACCTGCCCATGCCGAACCTTGTGGGCGAACACCAGGTGACAAACGCGGGCATGGCCATTGCCCTTGCGCACGCGCAACAGGCCATCACCATCCCCGATGCCGCAATCAAGGCGGGGCTTGGTTGGGTGCGCTGGCCAGCGCGCCTCCAGGAGATCAAGAACAGCCCGCTTAACGCCATGCTGCCGGAAGGCCATGACCTGTGGCTGGACGGTGGCCATAACCCGGCGGCAGGGCAAGTGATCCGGTCGTTCCTATCAGAAGTGGACCCGGTGGAGCGCGAGATCATTCTGATCCTTGGTATGCTCGGGAACAAGGATGCCAAGGGCTACCTGAAGCCCCTTTCGGGCATCGTCAACCGAGTGATCGCCGTGCCGATCCCGGGTGAGCCGGGTGCCGCGGAACCCGGCTTCCTTGCGGGTGCGGCTACCGACGCAGGCATCAATGGACTGGTGGCCAAGGACGTAACAGCGGCGCTCAAGATGACGGGTGAAAAGGCCCAGGACGAACGCCCGCCTTTTGTCCTGATCGGAGGCTCGCTCTATCTCGCGGGCCAGGTGCTTCGCGAAGCAGGCATCCTGCCGAGCTAAATAGGATAAAAACTGTCATGCTGAACTTGTTTCAGTATCCATACAGTTCGTCTTCCGCGCTGACACCTAAAGCAATGGACCCTGGAACAAGTTCAGGGTGACGCCTTCCGCAACAAAAAAAGGCGCCTGATAGGGCGCCTTTCTCAAGTCTCGATGAAGCGAACGCTTAGAGCGCGCTGTCAATCCACTGCTCAAGCTGGGCTTTCGGCTTGGCGCCCATGGTGGTCGCCACGGCTTCGCCGCCCTTGAAGATCAGCATGGTTGGGATCGAACGCACACCGAAAGACGTTGGCGTCTCTGGGTTTTCGTCGATGTCCATCTTCGCGATCACGATGTCGTCACGCTCGCCGGAGATCTGCTCCAGAACCGGGCCGATCATTTTACAGGGGCCGCACCATGGCGCCCAGAAATCAACCAGAACTGGCTTGTCGGATTTCAGCACTTCAGCTTCAAAATTGTCGTCGGTGATGGTGATAGTCGCCATAACTCTGTCTTCTTTCTTTTGCTCGCCGGGCCGGAACGCTACAAGGCCCGAGCGGAATGTTGCCTCTTTTGTCCGCCTCACTGGCGGCTTGAAAGCTAACGTAAGAACAGGCCCGCGCGGGGTCAAGGTTTAGTAACACGGTCGTGAAAACAAACCAGATATGGGCTAAAGCCCCATGGTATTAAGTGCTTCATCCATCTGGGTTTTGCTGAGTTCCATCAGAAGCGCGATGTCCGTCCACAAAAGGGCAGTACGGACCGTGCGCCCAGGGTATATGCCCTCGAGTGCCCTTTTATAGAGCCCCATCTGCTTGAGGTAAATTGGCGCCACACCCGCGGCATCCCTCGGTGGCGGGCGGTTGGTCTTATAGTCGACAATCAGCACATCTGATTCGGTCACCACAAGGCGGTCCACCTGGCCAGAAATGATGCGGCTGCCCACGCTGCCGGCCACCTGCACTTCGGCGCGACTGCCTGGTGCAAACAAGGGGCTGAAGACCGGATCATTCAGGATATTTTCCACCTCGCCCCAGAAGGCATCCACATCGCTTTCGGGCAAGCCGCCCGAGCGCCGCAGATAGGCTTTCGCGGCGTCTGCCCGGGTATCCACAGGCATGTCAGGTAGCCACTCTAGCAGTGTGTGGATCAAGCGTCCGCGTTCGAACCGCTTGCCGTCACCGCGCGCAGTCGGGCTTGTGGCGGCAGGTTCGTCCTCGTCCGGGCGGCTGGGCGCCAGCGGTCGCGGCGGATCAGGCTCATCGGGCATTCTTTGCGTGATCCAATCCGGCAGCGCAGCCACAGCGTCTGCTTTTGCTTTCGCCTTCGCGGGTGGCACTTCGGCAGTTTGCTCGACCGTCAGGCGCTTCACCTCACGCCCGTCCGCAAGCGTCACGTCCTCCGCCCCGATGCGCTCAAAACCGGCCTCGATGGCCTTGAACCAGCTGTGCTCGTTCGGCTCCCGCCTGTCCTGCCAGCCCGCGATATAAAGCCGGTCCTCGGCGCGCGTCAGCGCCACATAAAGAAGCCGCCTATATTCATGAACCTGCTTCTCCTTCAGCGCCGCTTTCATCTCCTCAACGATCGCCAGGTTCTTGGCAGGCGATGTCCACAGCAATAGCGGCGGCATATCCGGGTCTTTTGCCTCCAAGGGCAGCACGCGTCCGTCACGGCTCACATCCGGCATGCTCACAAGGTCCGAGAGGAACACAATCGGCGCCTGAAGGCCCTTGGCGCTGTGGGCTGTCATGATGCGCACGGCACCGCCCGCAGCTTCCATATCCCGCTTGATCTGGGTGCCGCCATGCTCCACCCGGTGAATGAAGGCCTGCAGGCTGGCGGCCTGCGTGTGTTCGAACCGCAGCGCTTCCTCCAGAAGTTCATCGATCGGGTCATGCACCTCTTCCCCGAGACGGGATGTCAGCTTTTTCCGACCGCCCAGGTCAGTGAGCACATGAGAGAAAAACTCGAACGGCGTCAGGATATCCGCGCCCTTCACCACGTCCTGCATGAACTTCAGTGCACGGGCGAACTCCGGCCTCTCCCCCGCTTTCTTCTGGAGCGCGTGCCACAAGGCACCCTTACGGCCGTAAGCGAGATCAAACAACAAGTCGTCATCGAAGCCCACGAACGGGCTTTTGAGCACGGTCGCCAGCGTCAGGTCATCGGTGGGCAGAAGCGCCGCGTGCGCCAGCGCGAGCAAGTCCATCACCGGCAGCTCGTCCGTCAGCACCATCCGGTCGCGGCCCGCCACCGGCACGCCCAGATACTTGAGCGCGCGCACCAGATGGTCGACAAACGCCGTCCGGCGGCGCACCAGCACCAGCACGTCGCCTGCCTCAATGGGGCGGCCCTGCGCTTCCAGAATCTCACGGTTGCGGATCATGTCATTGATACGTCGGGCGATGCGCCAGGCCGTGCGGCCTTCCGCGTCATCTGCCTGTTCCTGAACGGTAGGCGGCACCCATGTGGCTTCCTCGTCGCCCTCATTATCCGCGGCTGGTGCCTCGAGCGGCCACAGCTCCACAAGGCCGCCATGGCCAGAACGGATAAACTGGTGTTCCACATGCTCAAGGTCCGCGGAAAGTCCGTGCCACGCGTCTGCTTCCCGGTGGAACACAGCATCCACAAGCGACAGTACAGCACCACCCGAGCGGAACGACAGATTAAGCGGTACAGGTTCGGCCTCGCATTCCGCCTGCCAGGCACGGTGGAACACCCGGTCGCGCGCAGCAACGAACTCGCGCGGGTCGGCGCGCTGGAAAGAAAAGATCGATTGCTTGGCGTCCCCCACGGCAAAGATGGTGCGCACCACATCCCGGTCACGCGCGCCCTCGCCTGAGAAAAACTCAGCCGCCAGCGCCTCCACCACCCGCCACTGGTCGCGGTTGGTATCCTGCGCTTCATCAACCAATATATGGTCCACCTGCGCGTCCAGCTTGAAGAGCACCCACGGCGCCACGTCCCCGCGGCTCAGAAGACCCACCGTGCGGTCGATCATGTCGTCGAAATCCACAAGCCCGCGCTCAGACTTGATATCGTGATAGCGCCCAAGCTGCGCGAGCCCAAGCTGCAACAGCGCCGTTGTGGCCTCTGCCGCCTCGATCCGTGCCATACGGTCCGTCACGCGCATGAGGCGCGTCTGTTCTTTCTCAATGATCGCTTCAAACTCGGGATGGTCTGTTAGCGTTTTCTTGACCGCGATCCGGGCGCGGGGCGTACCGGTGGCAGTCAGAAAGGCCAGCGCATAGTCATCAAACAATGCTTTGCGCGCGTCCCCTTCCGCTGCCGTGAATGCGGTGATCGCTTCCCCTGCTTTCGCTTCCGTCTTGCTGCCTGCAAGCAGAACCGGCCCGATAGTGCGCATGCCCCCAAGGTCGAACGCGTCGTCCGCTATCGCCGCCTCAAGCACTGCGGCTTTTGTTTCTCCCGGCGTCAGGTCAAGCGCGCGGTATAGGGCGGGCACCAGCCCCATGCTGCCGTATGCCTGCTCCGCACGGCGGAGGGTGGAGGCTTCGAACGACAGCCGCTCGATCACCTCATCGAAGGTGTTTTCCGTTACCAGCCCCGCGACCTTGTCGAGCGCCTTCTTGACCGCCGCGCCAGCTGGCGTCTGGGTGTAAGCCAGCATCTGGTCCTTGGCCGACGCCATGGTCTCTGCGGCGTCCGCTTCGTCCATGCCCTCGAACCCCGGTGCCATCCCAGCCTCCAGCGGGAAACGGCCCAGAAGCGCCTGACAGAAGCTGTGGAACGTCTGGATCTGCAGTCCACCAGACAGATCAAGCACCTTTGCGAACAGCTGACGCGCGCGGGTCAGCATGTCAGCGTCCGGGTATTCTTCGGTACGGCGATTGATCTCTGCGGCCAGCACGTCATCGGCCATCAGGGTCCAGCGCCCGAGTTCCTCGAAGATACGGTTTTTCATCTCCGCTGCCGCAGCCTTGGTGAAGGTCAGGCAGACGATGTTTTCAGGGTCTGTACCCGTCAGCATCAGCCGAAGCACGCGGGCGGTCAGAACGTGGGTCTTGCCCGTTCCGGCAGATGCGCCCACCCAGGCTGTCAGTTCCGGGTGCGTGGCACGCGCCTGTTCAAACGTCATGCGGGGTTTAGCCATCTTTGCCTCCCCCGAACGGATCATCGGCGTTACGCCATTCTTTCACCCGCGCAAGATGGTCATAGTCGCCATAACCGGCTTCCTTGGGCCGCGGGTTGGAAAGATATGGTGTCGTGGGCTTCGAGAACTCTTTCACCAGGCCGGTTAAGCCTTGTTCCGCGTCCGAAATAATATCCGGCACGTCTTTGATGGGGCGGTGCTGTTTCTGCACCGGCTCCCCGCCCTTCAGTTCCCAGAACACAAGGTCTTCAACCTCTGTCCCGTCCACGCCCTCGAACGCGCCGCGCTCAGCTAGCCAGCCCTCAAGCGGCAGCTGGGGCGCGAAGCCCGCTTCCATGCGGCGTTTGGTGGGAATGTTGCCGGTTTTATAGTCTATGATGGTCAGCGCGCCGCCTTCCCGCCGGCGGTCGATCCGGTCTGCCTTGGCGATCAGCGTGAAATCGGCGCCCGGCAGCTTCGCCTCTGCCCAGCTTTCCACCGCTGCCACGTCATAAAGCTCCGCGCGCTCGGCCTCATTTTTCACGAACCAGTCGGCAATACGCTCGAACCGCGGCCACCAAAAAGCATAAACCGTGGGCATGGTCAGGACGTCTTCGAACACCTTACGGCCTACTTCCATCAGGCGCTTGAGCCCCGCATCACCGCGCGTGGGGCCGTCTTCAAGAAGGAAGCGTTCAAGCGCCTCATGAAGCAGCGTGCCTTTGGTGGCTGCATTCGGTCGGTCGTCCACCGGGTCAAGCGGGCGGAAGCCCAGCACCTTCTGCGCATAAAGGCCATATGGGTCACGCATCCAGGTTTCCACTTGTGTAACCGAAAGCTTGGAGGGGCGCGCATCCAGTGGCGGCGTAGGCCGCGGCGGCAGGCAGGGTGTCACCACCGCGCTGCGGTCAAGCGCTGCCGCCCAATCAAGATAAGGCCCTGCACTTGGGACCTCGCGGCCTGCGAGGGCTTCAATACGGAACAGCCAGCGGCTTGGCACCGTTGGCGCGCCGCCCACTTTTTCCGCGCGCGTCAGCACCACATCACCGCCTGAAGCCGCCTGCACGAAATCGTGGGCAGACTGCCCAATCCGGCGTTCAAGCGGCGGCAAGCCGAACTCTGCCCGCATCGGGCGGTTCATCCAGGGCTCGGGCTTCACCTCGCCCGGCCAGGTGCCTTCATTGAGACCGCCAAGGATCATCAGGTCAGCCCGCTGCAGACGGGCCTCCAGCGTCCCCCAAATGGACAGGCGCGGGTGCTGGCGCCACACGGGCCGCACGCTGACGCCAGCCAGCAGTTCATCGAACAGGGCGGCATAGCCGTCTGCCATCACACCGGTCACTGGCGTTGTTTCCTGAATCAGGTCCGCCAGCGCATCCGCCAGCGCCTGGCCTTCCTCGCCCTTCCACAGGATGGCTTCGCCAGCTTCAGCCTCGGTCGAGGCAAGCGCTTCGGCCACACCCACATGGCGGCGCAGCAGCGCATCGAGCGGCAATTCTTCCGCGAGGCCCTGTTCAAGCGGCGCAAGCGCCTTGATCACGCACTCAAGCACCGCAATGTCATCGTCGTTGAAGCCAGCCTTAGTGTCCTGGGCCACAACGCGGGCACGGGCCATCAGGCCATGGAGGCCACCCGCCGGCCGCACGCCGCGCAGAACAAAGGTATCCAGCCGCCGGAGGCTCGCAAGGAACGCCGGGCGATCCAGCCCCACAGCGACAAACGGATGCTGCAGGAGCGAGAGCAGCGCAACAGGCGAAAACTGTTCAGATGCGGCAGATGCCAAAAGCCCCATAAAACGACCGGGCAGTGTGTTCAGCACCCGGTCACCACCGGAATCGTCCACCTCAATGCCCCAGCGCGACAGGCTGGCGCGCACCATGCGGGCAAGCGCCCGGTCAGGCGTCACAAGCGCCGCGGTCTTTGATGGCTCTTCAAGAACCTCACGCATCATCACCGCAATGGCGTCGGCTTCCTCGCGGCGCGTGGGCGCCACCAGTTTCTTCAGGCCCGCGAAGGGGTCATCAGCATCCGCGAGGCCAAGACCCCGCCAGCCATCGGTTTCCTTGGCAGGCAGCAACGCGTGCCTGAGAAGGAGCCCCCGGTTCGGCCCGACAGGCAGACTGGGCACAGGCCAGTGGGCTACCTCGTGCCGATTTGCGCCCATGGTAAGAAGCAGGCTTTTCAGCACGCCTTGCGGGTGCGTGGCATCGATGGCGTCCCAGGCGCGGTCGGGCATGTCGCGGTCCAGCCCCGGCAAGATCACCGCCCCGTTCGGCATCCGCGCGACAACTGAGAGAAGCTTCGCTGTTGCCGGAATCGAGCCCGTGGAACCGGCCGCAAACACTTGCCCAACAGGCGGGCGCTGGGCCCAGGCTTCAGCGACAATATCCAGCATGGCATCGCGCCGGGCCGCCGGGTTCATCGCACCCTCTGCCTCGAGGATCGCAGGCCAGTGCTCTGACACAATCTTGAGGAAGGCGAGCGTATCTTCCCAGTGGTGCGCCAGATTTTCGGGCACCAGGTCCTTGAGGCCGTCAAACGACAGGCCTTCCGTGTCGATACTGTCCATCAGCTTGGCAAGCTCGCCGGCCAGACGCCAGCCTTGTGCGGGAGCGAGCCGCTCGCCTTTGAGCGCAATCCAGCGCATCACCTGCTGCATCAAGAGAACCTGTCGCCGCGTGCCACCAATGGCGGGCTTAAGGTCAGATGGGTCGAGGCCCAAGCCAGCCCCAAGGAAAGTGATTTCGTCTTCGTCCACATCGCCGATCGGGCGCATGGCGGGGAGGAGCGTGGGCTTCTGACCAAGCTGGCGCAGGAAGGCTTCGCGGAGCGACCGCCCGGCCCGCCGGTTAGGCACCAACACTGTCATGTCCGCGAGCGCTGTAGGGTCCCCGCCTGCGCGGCTGATCAGGCCCGCTGCGAGCGCATCCACGAAGGGATAGGCGGGATCAACCGTGAAAATAGTGGGGTCGCGATCAGCCATGGCCTAGCCCAGTCGCAGGGAGGCCAGCTTGTCCTCCGCCGCCTTGATGGCTTCGGGCGTGCCCACATGCATCCAGTGCCCGGTGTGCAAAAGTCCGAACAGCCGGCCAGCCTTTTCAGCCTTGCGGAAAATCTCCACATTTGACCACCTGCCTTCCGGCATATCATCATAAAGCGCGGGGTTCACCAGTTGAATGCCGCCGAACATAACAGGCGCAGACGCAGCGGAGCCGCGGAAACGAATAGGTGTTGGACCAGACGGATCACCGTCCGGAATAAAGTCTCCTGCACCATGATAACCAAGCGCCTCCGCTGTGGGCACCAGCAACAGCAGCACATCCATGCGCTTGGGGTCAAACACCTGCGCAAGCCGGGTGAGTGTGCCGCCCGTCCCATCGACCCAAAGGGCGTCGCTGTTGATCACATAGATCGGGTCGCGCCCGAGCATCGGCAGCGCTTTTTTCACGCCGCCGCCGGTTTCAAGAAGCGCGTCGCGTTCGTCAGATATAGCCACATGCCCCTCTGCCACAAGCGGGGCAAGGTGGCTTTCGATCTGGTCAGCCAGATGATGCACATTGACCACGATTTTTTCACAGCCCACCTTCCAGAGGTGCGCCAGAATGCGGTCCAGCAGCGGCACGCCAGCGACGCGCACAAGCGGTTTCGGCGTGGTGTCAGAGATCGCACCCATGCGTGTGCCCTTGCCCGCCGCCAGCACCATGGCATTCTTTATGGCGTTTTGGGGTGCGCTCATGCCTCAAGCCCTTCCACGAGCGGCTGCCAGCGAGCATCGCCCGACAGAACGACTGTGCGTTCGCCGCGCTCACCAATCGTCAGCCGCACCGTAAGCGCACCAACCCACCAGTCTTGTGGCATGCGGTCCGGCCATTCGATCAGGCAGATGGCCTCATCCCGCGCTTCGTCCAGCCCAAGCTCGAAGGCTTCTTCGGGGTCCGTGAGGCGGTAGAGATCAGCGTGCCAGACCTCAACACCATCATCGCAGCCATAGGTTTGCACCAGCGTGAAGGTGGGGCTTGGTACTTCGGCTTCCGGGTCATGCAGGCGCGCGCGGATGAAGGCGCGGGCGAGCGTGCTTTTGCCCGCCCCCAAGTCGCCCTCAAGCGCGATGAGACGCCCCGCGGGAACGCGGTCCGCCAGGGCCTCGGCCAGCTTCAGTGTGTCTGCTTCGGTTCGGCATTTTATGGTCCGGGAAACTGTGTCGCTCATGGTCATAAAGTCTATTTGGCGGGTTCGGCGTCAGCCGGTTGGGTACGCGGCAGATCACAGCTCAGCGATAGCCCTTCCTCGCCAAGCGGGTCAAGCCGAATGCTGCCATGATGCAGATTGACGATGGAACGCACCAGCGCCAGGTCAAGGCCTGTCGCAAGCTTGCCGCCCGGGGAAGCGCCCATGCGCACGGTGGTCACCAGCCGGTCGCGTTCCCGCTCGGTCAGCCCGGAATCCGGGTTGCTGATATTGATGGTGACCAGATCATCACTCCCTGAAAGCTCAATCGACAGTTTGCCGCCATGGCGGGCAAAGTTGAGCATGGAGGAAACCATATTGTAAAATGCCTGCCGAATGCGGCGCTCGTCGGCTTCAATCACACCGACATCCTGCAGTTTGTCCAGCTTGATCTGGATTTCCGACTTGCGCGCCAGTTCAACCACCAGATGGCCTGTGTCGTTGATTGCCTCAGTCACATTCATGGGCTTGAGCGTCAGGTGTGCCTCGCCCGCATCCAGCACCGCCAGGTCAAGCACGTCTGCGATAAGGTCCTTGAGCTCGCCCGACGCTGTCAGGATATTTTTGACATAGTCCGCCTGATGGTCATTGAGTTCACCGAACATCTTCTGGTCCAGCATTTCAGCGAAGCCGATGATGCTGTTGAGTGGCGTCCTGAGCTCATAGGACATGTTGGTGATAAATTCGCTCTTGAGCCGATCGGCTGCCTCAAGGGCCGAGGACCGTTCCCTCAGCGCCTGCTCCACCTTGAAGCTGTCGGTCACATCCGACTGCGTCAGCATCACGCCGCCGTCCGGCAGCGGCACGATGGCAAAGTCGATCACCGCATCATCGGTGCGGTACCAACGGCCGCTCCGGTGCTTATGTTCGCTGATCCAGCTGACCAGACGATCCTTGAAATCGCTGTAGCGTGGGTCTTTTTCGTCCGCAATCGCAGGCACCTTGGCAGTCAGTTCGGTCAGGTGCGGGTTGCCGTCAATATCGTCTGCCGTCAGGTTCCACAAAGACCGAAACGCCGGGTTCGAAAGCTGCAACAACCCGTCCGTGCCGAACACGGCGATCGCTTCAACCATATTATCCAGCGTTTCCTGCTGCACCGCCATCAGCGTGTTGTAGGACCGCTCAAGCGCCAGCCGGTCGGTAACATCCTCAAAAAGGATCAGGAGCCCGCCGAACGGGTGCGGCTGGGTCACCACCCGGTGGGCCGTGCCGTCAGGCAAGTGCCACATTTCCTCGAACGGCTCCAGAAGCGTGGTGTAATGCTTGAGGATATTCTTCTTCCACTGCTGGAAATCAGCCTGCTCTGGCAGGCGGCGTTTTTCACGCATGGCATCCAGGATTTCGCTGTGGCGAAGCTCGCTTGAGAGCACGTCTTCGGACAGATGCGACAGCCGGGCAAACGCACTGTTGTAGAACCTCAGCGTCTGCGCCGGTCCGAAAATCGCTACCGGGCTTCGAAGCCGGTTGAGCGTTTCGTTTTGAGCCTCCAGCACACGCGCGAGCTCCGAGAGGGCTTCCTCTTCACCTGTGACATCCACAGCGATGCCCATGACATGGCCTTCATCATCAAGCGGAATATTGGTAACGGCAAAGGCCCGGCGCTGGCCGTCCGTGACACCGAAGCGGCGTTCGCGCACCCGCTCGCCTTTGTCACGCGCCTTGCGGGCAGCAGCCAGGCTGCCACGGTCAAAGAGCTCCAGGTTGCGTTCGGTCACATCATAGACGCTGTTGCCGTCCACGGCTTTCACATAGGCTTCATTGACATCCACGATGCCATAGTCCGGCCCCCGCACCCACACCGGGAACGGCAGGTTGTTGAAAACCCGCGTGAGGTCCTTGAGCTTCAATTCAAGCGCCCGCACGCCCTGGCGGTTGGTCCGCGTTGCGCGGTCCATGCTTTCTTCGATCCACAGGATGCTCGCGGGCCAGCGGTCATCGCGGGCAGGCAGCCACTGAAAATCAAGGATCAGGCGCGGCTGGTTCTTGCCGCGATCAATGATCAGCGGTGTGGAAATATCCCCACCGGAAGAGAGGCTGCGCTTGATATCCGCGACTGTGCGGTCCGGAATGCCGTTTTCTGCTGTGACAAGCTCATCAAGGGTACGCGCGCTGTCGTCCAGGCCCACAAGATCCAGCGTATCGGCATCAGCCTGCATGCGCCCATCCGCCCACAGCCAGATGGGGTGACGGCGGTCTGTCTGGATCATGCTATCAAGGAAGTTGGCAAGGTCCTGCAGCGACCGCGCCCTGTCTGTCGCCCGCCCGGTGCGCCACAAGGCATATAGCGCCAGACCAACCCACGCGGCTGCAGCAACACCAATGACGATCCAGATTACATATGATGGCAGGTCACCAAACGGCACAGCCAAAATCTCCCCTTGGACCAAGACAGAAAATCATCTTGAACTAGGAGAGAGTAGCCTCTTTGCCCGAGGTGGCACAAGACGAGATTGGGCCGGCGAACCGGCCCAATTTGATTAAACGCCGAATTCGCTTTTCAGCGCGTCCACGAGATCGGTCTTCTCCCAGGAGAAGCCACCGTCTTCCGCCGGCTTGCGGCCAAAGTGACCGTAGGACGACGTGCGGGTATAGATCGGCTTGTTGAGGCCCAAATGCTCGCGAATGCCGCGGGGGCTCAGGTTCACCATCTGCTGCAGCACGTTTGACAGATGCTGCGGGTCCACCCGCGGCTGATCGCCCCAGAGGTCCACATACACCGCGAGCGGCTTGGATACGCCGATGGCATAAGCCAACTGGATCGTACAGTTGTTGGCCAAGCCCGCAGCCACCACGTTTTTCGCCAGATAGCGGGCAGCATAAGCGGCTGAGCGGTCCACCTTGGTTGGGTCCTTACCCGAGAAGGCACCGCCACCATGTGGGGCTGCGCCGCCATAGGTGTCCACGATGATCTTGCGGCCCGTGAGGCCAGCGTCACCATCTGGCCCGCCGATCACGAACTTGCCGGTCGGGTTCACATAAAACTCACCTTCAGGGCACATCCAGCCTTCCGGCAGCACCGCTTCCACGTGCTTGCGCACCAGGGCGCGCAGAACTTCCTGCGTGACGCCTTCCTTATGCTGAGTGGAAACCACAACAGATGTGGCACCAACAGGCCTGCCGTCCACATAGCGAAGCGTCACCTGGCTTTTGCTGTCTGGCTCCAATTCTGGCGCCTCACCGGAATGACGCGCAGCAGCAAGGGACTTCAGGATGCGGTGCGAGAAATCGATCGGTGCCGGCATCAGGCTTTCGGTTTCGTCGCAGGCATAGCCGAACATGATGCCCTGGTCGCCCGCGCCTTCGTCCTTGTTGCCAGCGGCGTCAACGCCCATGGCGATATCTGCTGACTGTTCGTGCAGGTGGTTCTCAAAAACGGCATTCTTCCAGTGGAAGCCTTCCTGCTCGTACCCGATTTCACGCACAGCGTTCCTGGCAACTTCCTCGATATGCGCCTGAACGCTTTCAGGGCCGCGTACCTCACCCGCCAGGATGATCCGGTTGGTCGTAACCATGGTTTCGCACGCAACGCGGGCTTCTGGGTCTGCACCCAGATAGAGGTCCACAACGCTATCGGAAATCCGGTCGGCTACCTTGTCCGGGTGGCCTTCTGAGACGGATTCACTGGTGAAAACATATTCGCTCATTCTTCTCTCCTCGAGACAGGGGGCTACCGCCCCCAATCGCCCCTAGTAACGGTAATGTTCCGGCTTGAACGGGCCTGCAACCTGAATGCCCAGGTATTTGGCCTGGTCTTCACTGAGCTGCGTGAGCTTGGCGCCCAGCTTGCCAAGGTGCAGCGCGGCCACTTTCTCGTCCAGGTGCTTTGGCAGCACATAAACATTGCGGTCGTACTTGGTATGGTTTTCCCAAAGCTCAATCTGCGCCAGCACCTGGTTGGTGAAGGAGGCAGACATCACGAAGCTTGGGTGGCCGGTGGCACAGCCGAGATTCACGAGACGACCTTTAGCGAGCACGATCAGGCGCTTGCCGTCCGGGAACACAACTTCGTCCACCTGCGGCTTCACTTCTTCCCATTTCATGTTGGAAAGCGCTGCGATCTGGATCTCGCTGTCGAAGTGGCCGATGTTGCACACAATCGCGCGGTCTTTCATATCGCGCATGTGGTCAAGCGTGATCACGTCCTTGTTGCCTGTGGCGGTGACAAAGATATCGCCAACCTTCGCGGCATCATCCATTGTCACGACCTCATAGCCTTCCATAGCAGCCTGCAGCGCACAGATCGGATCGATTTCCGTTACCATCACGCGCGCACCCTGACTACGGAGCGATTCGGCTGAGCCCTTGCCCACGTCGCCGTAACCGCACACAACAGCAACCTTGCCTGCGATCATTACGTCGGTGGCGCGTTTCACGCCGTCGACCAGGCTTTCGCGACACCCATAGAGGTTGTCGAACTTGGACTTGGTCACGCTGTCGTTGACGTTGATTGCAGGAACTGCGAGCGTGCCGGCCTTCGCCATTTCATACAAACGCATCACGCCGGTTGTTGTTTCCTCGGAAATGCCCTTCACACCATCCATCAGCTCTGGATAGTCTTCGTGCATGATGACAGTCAGGTCGCCGCCATCGTCCAGAATCATGTTCGGCACCCAGCCGTCAGGGCCTTTGATGGTTTGGTGGATACACCAAACGGCTTCTTCCTCGGTTTCACCTTTCCAGGCGAAGACAGGAATACCGGAAGCTGCCATCGCCGCCGCCGCGTGATCCTGTGTCGAGAAGATGTTGCAGCTGGACCAACGCACTTCAGCGCCAAGCGCCGTCAGTGTTTCAATGAGAACCGCAGTCTGGATGGTCATATGCAAACAGCCGGCAATGCGCGCACCCTTGAGGGGCTGGCTTGCACCGAACTCTTCCCTAAGCGCCATCAGGCCTGGCATCTCGGTTTCTGCGATTTTGATTTCTTTGCGCCCCCAGTCGGCGAGCGAAATATCGGCAACTTTATAGTCGGTCATGAATTTGATCCTGCTTAACTCTAGGGCCCGCGCACTTGCACCAAGGCCAAACTTAATTTGGCCTGCTTATAGCAGGTAGGATCAAAAAGATAAAGATTTCTTTATATAACGAAGATTGGATACTTATTCGTCTTCGCCAAAGCGGTTGGAAACCATGGCGGAAAGGGCTTCCACAGCTGCGAAAGCGTCATCCCCTTCGGCGGAAATTTCAATGGAATCGCCCTTGGCCGCCCCTAGCATCATCAGTCCCATGATGGACGTACCAACCACGCTGACGCCGTCTTTGGATACGGAAACGATAGCGTTATAGCGCCCAGCTTCCGTTGCAAACCGGGCTGATGCTCTTGCATGAAGCCCGCGCGCATTCACGATGTCCACGCGCTTTTTTTCACCAGCTACTGCCATACTCACTTTTGTTTCACTCCCCAACACCAGCGTGATGCGCCCCCGCGCAACGCCGCTTTATTTTCCTATCCAGCCAATTTATCGGCTTTATCAGCCCCCAAGGACCTGACTGGCCACATTGATATATTTAACACCCGCTTCTTTGGCGGCTTCGACTGATTCTTCAAGCGTTGAGCCATGCCGTACGCTTGCCAGCTTGATCAGCATTGGCAAATTAATACCGGCAATCACTTCGGTCTTGCCTTTTTCAAGAAGCGAGATCGCCAGATTCGATGGCGTACCACCGAACATGTCCGTCAGCAGCACAACGCCGCTGCCGCTATCCACTTCCTTGACCGCATCCATGATCTGCTGACGACGGAGTTCCATATCGTCGTCCGGCCCGATGCAAATGGCACGAATCTGCTCCTGGGCGCCTACCACATGCTCTGTCGCGGCAACAAATTCGTCCGCCAACCGTCCGTGGGTCACCAACACCATGCCAATCATTCACACACCCTCTTCTCTAATCCTGGCTCTGTAGCCCGCATCTGCCGATTAAACTTCTTCTCCGGCAATTTCCCTATGGCAAAGATTGACGGCCATGCCGTCCAGCTTCACCCGTGCCGCGATGGTTTCCGCCACTGCTACAGAACGATGTTTGCCACCTGTACAGCCAAATGCAAGCGTGAGATAGGATTTTCCTTCCTGTGCATAGCGCGGCAGCAGGAATTCCAGCAGGTCTTCCACCTTCTCAACGAAGGGTTCAAAGCCTTCGTCCGCCTTGACGAAATTGGCGACATCCTCTTCGCGCCCGGTTCGGGGCTTGAGCTCCGGCACATAATGCGGGTTCCTCAGAAAGCGAACGTCCAGCACCATGTCAGCGTCCCGCGGCACGCCGTGGGCGAACCCAAAGGACATGAAGGTAACAATCAGTTTGGGCAGCGCTTCGGCTGCGAACCGGCTCAGCACCGTTCGGCGGGTTTCGGCCCCTGTTCGCCCCGTTGTATCAATCAAGCCGTCCACATGGGGCCTGATATGTGCCATCATTTCGCGTTCACGCAGGATGGCTTCCCTCAGGACAAGCCCCTTTCCAAGCGGGTGCAGCCGCCGCGTTTCGGAAAAGCGTTTCATCAGTTCATCGTCGGACGCATCCATAAAGAGCACATGCAGCGACACATCTGCGATGTCGCGCAAGTCCGTGATGGTTTGGGCAAACTGTTCGGGCGAAAAATGCAGTGTCCGGCTATCAATCCCCACGGCAAGCGGCGTCATATCCCCCGCGCTGCGGGCTTCGTCCACCAGGCGGCCCAGCATGGTCAGCGGCAGGTTGTCGATCGCCTGATAGCCGATATCTTCGAAGGAATGCAGGGCCGATGATTTCCCGGCGCCGGAAAGCCCCGTAACGATCACAAGCTGTCTTTTATCTGCCGTGGCCTCGGCCATACTGCTATCCCTTTTTATAGTCCTCGACACCCAACCCTAGCTGATCGGGATAATGGATGGCGAGTTCAATTTTCTGCGGCGCGCTAAGGTCAAAGGCATGCAGTCTCACAAGCGGCAATTCCAAGCCTTCTATGGTGATGCTGGCGGGGTCGGGCAGGCGATCTACGGCATCAGCATCCACCAAATCGACCACCAGTTTCACAAGCGCTGTCTTGATCGCCGGCAGGGACATAACACCGATGCCGCGCACCTCGATAAGCCCGTAAATCCTGTCCGGGGCGTATCCCATCAGGCCGCGGGAGCGTTTCTCAAGAACCACCTGGTCGTCGGCCACCAGAACCGCCCCCCGGTCCATCAACCTGAGCGCCAGATCAGACTTGCCTGAGCCGGAAGGACCGCGCAACAGCACACCAACGCCCGCCAGATCCACCAATGTTCCGTGATAGTTGTTCACCCGTCTCAAGCCCTGTGTTCAGTGCATCAAAGCGTCCGCCGATCAGGCGGACATGGGCAACTCTACGATAAAGCGGGCACCCAATATAGTGGCATTCTCGCCAGTATGATTTTCGGTGCGGTTTTCAGCGCGGATCACACCCGAGTGGGCCTCCACCACCTGCCGGGAAATAGCAAGTCCAAGGCCTGAGTGTTTGCCGAAGTCCTCTTTGTCCGGGCGTTCTGAATAAAAGCGGCTGAAGATTTTTTCTTCCGCACCCTCAGGCAGGCCCGGGCCTTCGTCCTCGATCATCACGATCACCCAGCGGTCCTGACGCTCAAGCGTCACCTTCACCTTGGCGCCCTCCGGGCTAAAGCTGATGGCATTATCGATCAGGTTGCGCCACACCTGCCCCAGGCGCGCTTCAACACCGGCAACCATGAAAACATTTGACTCATAGTCGTCATACACCACCTCTACCTCGCCGTTCGTGTGCGCGGTCTTGTAGGATTCCACAAGCACGCCCAACATCACAGCCAGGTCGACAGGTTCGGTCTGGGCACGGGTCAGCTCCGCCTCAAGCCTTGAGGCGTTCGAGATGTCAGTGATTAACCGGTCTATGCGCTTCACGTCATCGCGCAGAATGGCAAACAGCTTGGCCTGCACATCCGGCTTGTCCGTCATCGACAGGGTTTCAAGCGCACTTCGCATGCTTGAGAGCGGGTTTTTGATCTCATGTGCCACATCGGCGGCGAACTGTTCAACCCGGTCAATCTGGTTATAAAGCGCCTGCGTCATATCGGAAAGCGACCTTGAAAGATCGCCGATCTCATCCATCCGCTCGGCGAATTCAGGGATATTTTCCTCGCGTCCGATGGCCTGGCGCACCCGCTCGGCGGACCGCGCCAGCACCCGGATGGGCCGTACCAGCGTGCGCCCCAGGAAAAAGCTCAGCAGCATCGTGAGCACCAGCGCGCCCAGGAAAACACGCACCGTCAGCATCTGCTCCTGCCGCACGATGGCATCGATATCGTCGGTCTGGGATGTCAGGAGCATCACACCAAGGATACGGCGGAAACGCTGTACCGGCACAGCGATATTGACGATATAACGGCCGTCTTCACGCACCCTTATCTGGGTCATGGTCTCGCCCTCAAGCGCGGCCATCACCTCAATGAAATCTTCCCCGCGCATGCCCGGCCGGTCCACGCTTGGCGGCGCCTCAATATCTTCGGTGATGCTATCCAGCAGGCGGTGAACCGCGTCTTCCATCTGATCCAGAAGGCTGACCTGTGCGTCCAGCGCTGGCAGCTCCTCTTCAATCAGGCGCTTATCGCCCGCGAGGAACCGGCTGTCCGCGATCATGCGGCCGTCGGTGGCGAAAAGCCGCGCGCGGTTATCCGTTGGCCCCACGAGCCGGGTCAGGATTTGCCGCGCTGGCGCAAGATCAATATCAACGGCTTCCGGGCCACCGGCGGCCGATTCACCCAGCGCACCGGCAATGATGCGCGCCTGCACCGTGAGTGTATTGACGCGTTCGGCAATCAGATTGTCGCGAAACTGGTTGAGGTAGAGCACGCCACCCACAAGAATGATCAACGCAATAGCGTTGACCACCATGATCCGCACCATCAGGGGCGAAAGCCCGCGCGAATAGTGGCGCGGCCGGGCGGATTGCTTCGCGCGGTCACGGCGGCTTGAGGCGGATTTTCTTTTCTGCTCGGTGTCGGTCATAAACTTGTGCTGATCATGTCATGCACAAAGCTTAGTCGTCACTGTAGCGGTAGCCAACACCATAAAGCGTTTCGATCGCATCAAAATCATCCGCCACGGCACGGAATTTCTTGCGCAGGCGTTTGATGTGGCTGTCGATTGTACGGTCATCCACATAGACATCATCCGAATAGGCGGCGTCCATCAGCTGGTCGCGGCTTTTCACATGCCCTGGGTGCTGCGCCAGTGTCTTGAGGATCAGGAATTCCGTAACCGTGAGCGTCACATCCTTGCCGGCCCAGGTGACGCGGTGACGCATGGGGTCAAGCACAAGGCGACCGCGCTCCATCACTTCTTCGCCGGGTTCGGCTTCAACTTCTTCAGGCTCGCGCTTGTTCATTTCCATGCGCCTGAGCAGCGCCCGGATGCGTTCGATCAGCAAACGCTGGGAGAAAGGCTTGCCGATATAGTCGTCCGCGCCCATCCTGAGGCCCAGAAGTTGGTCGATCTCTTCATCCTTGGAGGTGAGGAAAATCACAGGCATGTCTGTCACTTCGCGAAGCTTCCGCAGAAGCTCCATCCCGTCCATCCGCGGCATCTTGATATCAAGCACTGCCAAGTCGGCAGGATTCTTGGACAAAGCTTCCCACGCTTTCTGGCCGTCAGGGTAGGTGCGCACGCGGAAGCCTTCGGCCTCCAGCGCGATTGTCACAGATGTCAGGATGTTCCGGTCGTCATCAACCAGTGCGATTTGTGCTGTCATAGTGTCCCCTCAAATTCGCCGAGCCTGAAGCCCTGCGACCGCTTTTTTCATTCTGGCTTATATGGGGGAGTTTGGTCCCCGATACAAATCCCTGTCAAGGTTAAGCGTTAGGCCGACTTTAAGTCCAAAAAAAGGCGCAGAATGGACACCGCCGTGGCAATTTATCCGACACACAAGAAAATATCCCGACCGAAGAGTCCAAGTTCTTTTCGGCACTTAGCATTTTGACAGCGCTATCATTTTGATTTCATTCAGAATCAGGTTGATTTTAGGGGGCATATCCGCAAGTTTATCGGCCTTCCCGAGATGGGTCGGGACAAGAACTGACCAGGGCCCGCACGCGCGCGTGGATATTATAAAGAGCCCGGCATAAATTGCTTCGGTGAGCATATTCCCGGAGTGCCCCAATAATCACTTGGAGGACAAGACGTTGCAAGTCTTTGGCGCCTGTCTAAGCACCGTCGGTCTGGATGCACACGGCATCCTTGAAACCGGAAACCAATATTGGAACCTGGGCACTTCAGCCCTGTATGAAGAATCGATTCGCCGCGGCGAAGGCCAGATTGCAAAAGATGGCCCGCTTGTGGTGAAAACCGGGAAACACACCGGTCGTTCCGCGAATGACAAATTCACCGTTCGCGACGAGATGACCGAAGAGACCATCTGGTGGGGTAAAACCAACCGCCCGATGACCCCGGAACAGTTCGACACCCTGCATGATGCGTTCCTTGCCCACATGAAAGGCAAGGATCTTTTCGTTCAGGACCTGTGGGGCGGCTCTGACCCTGAGCACCGTGTTGCTGTTCGCACCATCGGCGAATATGCCTGGCACAGCCTTTTCTGCCGCACCATGCTTGTGCGCCCAAGCGAAGACGAACTCAAAGGCATGGCGCCACAGTTCACCGTGATCAACCTGCCAAGCTTCAAGGCTGATCCGGCCACCATGGGCTGCAACAGCGAAACCGTTATCGCGGTGAACTTCTCGAAAGGCATCGTGCTGATCGGCGGCACCGAATATGCGGGTGAGAACAAGAAGTCTGTCTTCTCCATCCTCAACTACCTGCTGCCTGAGAAGGGCATCATGCCGATGCACTGCTCCGCCAACATCGGCCCAGAGGGCGACGTGGCGATCTTCTTCGGCCTTTCCGGCACCGGCAAGACGACCCTGTCTGCCGACAGCAGCCGCACCCTCATCGGTGATGACGAGCATGGCTGGTCCGACGACAGCGTCTTCAACTTCGAAGGCGGCTGTTACGCCAAGATGATCCGCCTGTCCGAAGAAGCTGAGCCTGAAATTCATGCGACAACGAAGCGGTTCGGCACCATCCTGGAAAACGTGGTGATGTGCGAGCACACTCGTGAGCTGGACCTGGACGATAACACGCTGGCGGAGAACACCCGCGGCGCGTACCCGATCGATTTCATCCCGAACACCAGCGAAGAAAACCGCGGCGGCAAGCCAAAGAACATCATCATGCTGACGGCTGATGCGTTCGGCGTTCTGCCTCCGATCGCGCGCCTGACGCCAGAGCAGGCCATGTACCACTTCCTAAGCGGTTACACCGCGAAGGTTGCTGGCACCGAAATCGGTGTGAAAGAGCCACAGGCGACTTTCTCAACCTGCTTCGGCGCGCCTTTCATGCCGCGTCACCCAAGCGTGTATGGCGATCTTCTCCGTAAGAAAATCGCTGAAGGCAGCGTGAACTGCTGGCTGGTGAACACAGGCTGGACCGGCGGTGTTTACGGCGTCGGCAACCGTATGCCAATCAAGGCCACCCGTGCCCTCCTGCACGCAGCGCTTGACGGCAGCCTCAACAATGCCCCGATGCGCATTGACGAGAACTTCGGCTTCGAAGTTCCTGTTGAAGTGCCGGGCGTTGACGCCAAAATCCTGAACCCGCGCGACACGTGGGAAGACAAAGAGGCCTATGACGCCAAGGCTGAGCATCTGGTAAGCCTCTTTATCAAGAACTTCGAGACGTTCGCGGATCATGTGGACGACAGCGTGCTGGCCGCAAGCCCACGCCAGACGGCAAAAGCCGCTGAGTAAAAGAAGTTTCGAAACCGAAATGAAGAAGCGCGGAGCTCCGGCCCCGCGCTTTTTTATTGTGCTGATTGCACTTCCTGCTTGATGCGGATGCGGTCGTGGGGGGAAACGCCCAGAAGGCCGGAGACTTTCGCCAGCACATTCTCTTCGAAATTATCGATATGCCGGTCGGCGAAAGCCACGCGCCACAAAAGGCGTACAATCTCCTGCCGCTCTTCGTTATCCAGTTCCTTCGCAATCGTACGGGTGAAGGCATAAAGGCAGGTGGCGTCCGACTGGTCACGCTCTGCGCGCGCCAGAAGCTCCGCAGCTTCAAGATTTGTCAGGTCGAAATGCTCTTTCACGCAGGCTTCCAACTGGTCGCGTTCGTCGCTTGTGAATTCGCCGTCTGCTTTCGAGACCTGCACCAGAAGCGCTGCTGTAGCAAGTTCAAGGCCGGAAGCCCCGACCTCATTCTCGCCCTTCAATCCCAGAATTTTGCTGACCTTCTCGAACATGGCTACTCCTTCACTCTGAACCTAGGCACGCTGCCCCAATCTGCCAACGGCGCCTGCGACAGGTCGCCCTCTCTGCGCGACCGGCTGCGTCAATTTCCGTGCTGGTAATGCACCACGGTTTTGTCGCCTGAATTGCCAACAATGATATCAGGCCTGCCATCACCATTTATGTCGGCCACGGCAACAACATAGGTGCGTGGACCATGGGCTTCAATCTCGGCATTCAGCACAAGGCCACCTGCGCCGTCGCCCAGATAGACCTCCGTGGGGCTGCGGTCATTCCCCACGACGACATCCATATGGCCATCGCCGTTCAGATCAACCAGCGCCAGAGAATAGCTTCTGGACGAATTTCCGCTGAAGGATTGGGCAACCTCAAAGTCGCCATTCCCGCGGTTCAGGATCAGCTGGTTCTGGTCAGCAATATTTGCAGTTACAATATCGGGCCTGCCGTCACCGTTCATATCCGCCACGGCCACGCCGCGCGTGTCATCATTGCCCAGCCCAAACGGGATGCTGGTCGTAAAGGCAAGCGTGCTGTCCCCCAGCAGAATCTGATTTTGCTGCCCGTCACGGTTGGCGAGTACCAGATCAGGGTGGCCGTCGCCGTTCATGTCCGCCACGGCTACATCCAGGGTCCTGTCATCCGCCTGGCCAAAAGGCGCAGGAGCCGCGAAGGCGCCACCCCCCTGATTCACATAGATCAGGTTGGTGGTCCCCCGGCATATTTCCAGAATGTCCAGAAGACCGTCGCCATTCAGGTCTGCGATTGTGATGCTGCGGGTGTATGAGGCCGCACTGCCAAACCACGAGGGCGCACCAAATTGTCCTTTGCCGTCATTCCAGTAAATCTGGTTCTCCAACAGGTCGGATGACGCCACAATATCCAGGTCACCATCGCCGTCCATATCCGCAAGCCGCACGCTATAGCTGGTGGTATCCATATCCCCAAGCATACGCCGCGCGGTAAAGTGCCGCCCGCTGTTATAGTAAACATAGCTTGGCTGGGCCCAGTGGCGGCCATTGGCTTCGACAATGTCCATATCGCCGTCGCCGTCCAGATCACCTGCGGCGAGGCCGGCTGTCAGCAGCGTTTCATCATTGATGGGATAGGCCGCGTGGTCACTGAAAAGTGGCGCCGCGTCATCGGCCAGCGCACCACCGGCAACGGTCGCGGCAAGCAAAACTGTTTTGATCATAATCCCCCCTTGAAATGAATTCGCGATAAAGATTAGGGCCCGCGAGAACAAACGCAACCTCCCTTATATCGGCTGTTAGCCAGCCGTCGCCAACTGAGGGTTTTCAGCGAGCCGATCGGGCGGGAAACAGATGGTGATGCGCGTGCCTTCACCAAGCTTGCTGGCGATATCAAATTTGCCGCCATGCTGGCGTACCAGAAGGCCGCTGAGCGGCAGGCCGATGCCCACACCGGCATTCCGGCGGCGGCGTTCGCTGTCCACCTGACCAAAGCGCGACAGCACAAGCGGCAGGTCGGCTTCGGCAATACCGATGCCCGTGTCTGCCACTTCAATATTAAGGCCTGCTTCGTCGGCCCACAGCCTGACATCGATCTTGCCCTTTTCCACATTGAACTTGATGGCGTTGTTGATGAGGTTGATCAGCACCTGCCTGATCTTGCGCTCGTCGCCCAAAAGAAGCGGAAGCTTCTGCTTGCAATCCAGCTTCATGGTCACATCATGCTGTTCAGCAAGCAGGCTGAGGATATTCAGCACCTCGACCGCCAGGGCTGCAACATCCATGGGCTCCGACTTCACCTCGTCCACGCCGGCTTCGATGCGCGCCAGATCAAGCAGGTCATCAACCAGTTCCAGAAGGTGCGTGCCAGAGGCGTGAATATCGCGGGCATAGTCCTTATAAAGCGTGTTCCCCAGCTTGCCCAGGAGCTCACGCGACATCAGTTCCGAAAAGCCGATGATGGCATTCAGGGGCGTGCGAAGTTCATGGCTGAAGGTGGCAAGGAAATGGCTTTTAGCGTTTGAGGCCTGCTCCGCGTCCTTCAGCGCCACATCAAGCGCGAGCGCCCTGTTCTGAAGGTCGCGGTTGGTGTCTTCAAGGCTGGCCATCAGGATGTCGCGTTCCTGCTCCACCCGCCGGGCCTGAATGACAAACGCATGGGCGTGCATCATGATCACGGCGAAGATGATGAACTGCGACCATTCAAGAGACGAGGCCACAACCCCGGTCACGGACAGGATTTCATAGCCGCCGTAGATCAAGCCACCAAGGCTGACCGAGATCGCTTCCCGGCGCACTTCCGGGGTCTTGATGCTGGCGTGAAACACCGAATAGATCACCATGCAGATGATGGTCATCCACAGTATCTGAACAGGTTCGCGTGTTAGCGTGATGGTGCCTGGCGCCATGAAGGGTGTCACCAACAAGGCGAAGGCCATCATGGCGCAGGAAATGGCGATGATCACCTTGTCAACCAGAAGCCGCCTGCCCTGCCGCAGGAGGTCTGTGACGAAAAGATAGTAGGCAAACGCAATGAAATAGAGCGACAGATACTCAAGGTCATATTTCCGGGCGAGGCTGAAGGAAGGGAGATAATCCCATATCAGGTCGCTGACGAACGCCGCCCGAACGGCAGCCGCAATGGCCAGCAGAGCGAAAAAATTATGCGAGCGCGCGGTACGACGACGGTACCCCATGACAATCGCCGCAATACCAACGAACAGAAGAACAATCACAAGAGCGCTTGGCAGGCCCGTGGCGCGATTTTCCATCGCCGCCATGCGCCACCTGAGGTCCAGAAGCGGCACCTCAATCATGCCGCCCTGCTTGTGGATATAGTTTGAAAGCTGGATCACGAGCGTGAATTTATCGGTGTCGTACGGCAGAGCGATCATGGGCGTGGCCGGGTTCGCCACCACCTGGTCGCCCTCTGGTTCCAGCTCGCCGTTCTTGAACAGAAGCCATGTCTGGGGTGAGCCGTCCGCATTCTGCCCCACTGCGTAAATATGGGAAACAGACCTCAGCGTCCCCATCCAGAAAGCATATGCATTGTCATCCTGGGGCAGTGTGATTTCCCGGCAATAGGTGGCTTTGCCGTGCCCTGTGGAAAGACTGGTTGTGAAAGCCGGCCCCCAGACATCAGGCGCGCTGACCGCCTCGCCCCCTTCCTGACCGCACGCGGTAGCGGCAAGGCTTGTCGGATCAACGATTTGATCGCGATAGACAAACCAGCCGTCTTTCAGCTGCATTGGTTCGTTATTTTCAAAAGACGTGGCTGGCGAAGCGGCCACATAGCTCACCGGCGCGATAAGCAGGAGCGCAAAAAGCGCTCCCAGCCAAACACGCAAGGCTGCCGTACCTATTTCAGGTTTGCCAGAATGCATCCACACACCTTTCGGCACGCCAGGGTGGCCACCAAACCAGACGGTGGCTGTCCCGTCACGCCCGGGTCAACTGGCCCCCAACCGCATCAGTCTGCAACAGCAAGGCGCCCGGAAGCAAGAAGTTGAGTCCGTGCCTTAGCCGACCGTGTAGGAAAGCGTGCGGGAAATATGCGCGAACGGGCGACCGCTCTCCTCCGCCCAGGCGTTAAAGGCCGCCTGCACGGCCCGCATGGCGCCCTTGCCGGTCGGGGCCTTATCGACCACACCTTCCCGAATCAGTGCCGCCACCACGTCTTTAGATAACGCCCAGCCGTCACGCCCCAAAAAGCGCAGGAATATCTGGCCAGTCATACCGCCCAAACGACCACCGCGTGCCTTGAGCATATCCAGCAGGCCGACAAAATCCTCCGCCGGCCAATCGGCGATGCATTTGGCGGCGGAGCCATATTCGTCCTCAAGGTCACACACCAGAATGGCATTGTCTCGCACCGCCAGAATCTTCGGCCCGTTCCGCACGATCCTTGTATCTTTCAACAGGCTATCCAGATCGTCATCGGACATGAATTTCCAGCGCACCGGTACAAAGCCTTCGAAGGCTTCTTCGAACCCCGGCCATTTCTTTTCAATCACTTTCCAACTGAACCCGGCCTGGAACACAGACCTTGTCATGCCCGCCAGAATACGGTCGCTGGGGATGGCGCTGATTTCCGCAGCGGTCTTGATGTCGGGCAGCATGCCTTCCACCACTTCAGCGCCGCCTTTTCTTTCAGCCGCCATCTCGAATATTTCTGCGAAAGTACGCATGGATAACCCCCGTGATCAGTTTGCCTAGAAGGTATAGACCCACCATCATTGCGTCCAGCGCCCTGCTGTTCAAAATTTCGCTATCCGCGCTCTTGAATCAGCAAAAGCATTTCCCATTTTATAAAAGATATACTTTAGAAAAGGGCAGCGATATGGACCTCAACCAAGTCACCCTGGGCGCGATAGATCTCGATGCAAGCATCTCCTTTTATAAAACGCTGGGCCTGCGCCTGATCGTGTTCAGCGAAAATCACTATGCCCGGTTTGAGCTGCCGTCTGGAAACGCCACCTTATCCCTGCACAAGGTAGAAGGCCCCTCCACCAACACGGGGTCAGGCCTGATCTATTTCGAAGTTCCAGATGTGGACGCCGAGGTAACGCGCCTTGAGACAGCTGGCATTGCCTTTGACGCCCAACCGGTGGACCAGCGCTGGCTGTGGCGTGAAGCCTATCTTTCGGACCCTTCGGGCAACCGGCTATGCCTTTATCACGCCGGTGTCAACCGCCGCTACCCGCCTTGGCGTGTGTCTGAGCCAAATAGTCAAGCACCAGATAACTGATCTCATGCGGTAGCGTATCAGCGCGCGCCCCACTCATATTCGAAAGCGCCACCACGGCCAATTTTTCCTCAGGCAGATAAAGAAGCCAGCTTGAGCCCCCGCCTTCATGCCCGACAACAAAGCGCCCGTCTTTGCGGCGCTTGTAGCTGAACCAGCCAAGGCCGTAGAACCTGCTACCAACGCTTTCGAAGTCATAGGCTCGCCACATCTCATCGCGAAGGTTCGGGCTCAGCAGACTGCCGTCCGCGAGGGCCGTCAGGAACTTGACCGAATCCGCCACAGAGACATTCGCGCCAGCTGCCGTAAAATCATCCCCAGCAAAATCGCTATGATGATACGCAAGAGCGCCGTCCTTCCAGACATATATCAGCGGGAAGCGACCGGGGACGATCACATCACTACCGCCATAGGCTGCACTTGCCATGCCGACCGGGACGAAGATGCGCTCGCGCACTACTTGCTGGTAGGGCTTTCCTTCGATTTGCTCGATGATCTGCTGCAGCATTACATAGCCGACAAGGCTGTACGAAAAGGTCTCGCCGGGGCTCGTGTTCAGGGGCTGATTGAGCGACCAGCGAATGCGGTCGTCGGTCGTCATGGCCGCGCGCTCCTCTTCCGGCAGGGCCTTGAAGCGTTCGCTATGATAATAGTCTTCCATCCCGTGACTGTGGCTTAGAAGATGTCTGGGCGTGATGGCTGCCTTGTCTGCCGGCACATCCGGGAACCAGCCACTGATCCGCGCGTCCAGGTCAAGCTTGCCATCCTGAACCAGAAGCATTGCCGTAGTACCCGCAAATATCTTGGAAACAGACGCGATGGGCAGCACGCTGTCGGTGGTCATTGGCACCTGCCGCTCCACGCTTTCCACCCCAAAACCCTTGTCGAAAAGCAGCTTACCATCGTGCACAACGCGGATTGCGAGGCCCGGGATATGTTTTTCAGCCATGGTTCGGGCCGCCAATGCATCGATTGATGCCTCCAGCGTATCGTCCGCAGCCTGCGCGGCCAAGGGCATAAGAGCGGCAAAAGCCACCGCAAATAACTTTAATTTCATGTCTAATCTCCTGCTGTCGTAGCCCGCAAAGCTCTACAGGCGCGCCGGACCTTGCCTGACGGTGCCGGGCGTGCGCCCCCCAGACAAGCAAACTGCGACGGACGAACCATTGGAGCGATAAACAGCCCGATTTTGAGACGAACAGGAGACGAACGGGACATTAAGCTCCGAGGAAGGCTTCTTTCACCTTTTCTGAATAACTGCGTCCCGTGTCTATGCGGGCTCCGTCACGCAGCTGCAGCAGGTAAGCGCCCTTGCTTTTGCCCTCCACGGTCGCGACAGCAGCCTTTGCCACAATATAGGAGCGGTGCACCCGCAGGAACTGGTCCATCGGCAAGGCCTTTTCCATTGCCGTCATGGTCGTACGCTTGAGATAGCTCTCCCCCGCCGCGTGAATTTCGGCATAGTCGCCCGCGGCCTCCACCCAGTCGATCTCCGCAACATCCAGTGTCCGGGCGGTCGTGCCCTTCTGAACCATAATGGTTTGGGGGGCTTCCGTATGCGTGGGCTGGCCAGATGATTGCTTCTCAAGGGTTTCGTGAAAGAAGCACCAGAGCGCAAGCACCATGGCATAATTAAGCGACCCGGCGGTCAGAATGCGGAAATCCATTTCCGCAAAAACGCCGTCAAGCTGCAGAAAGGTTACTGGGTTGATCACCAGCACCGTCGCAAGGCTGGCGCCATAGCAGGCCGCGCCAACAACAAAAACACGCTTTGCCACTTCCCACCTGCGGGTGTGCGCCAACAGCAGCATCAACGGCCAGGCCAGCAAAAGCCCGACGGCAGTCAGATACAGGTTGCGCACCATGGACACATAGGCACCGCCCTGTGTCCACCCGGATAGGAACAGCAGCACCCCTGCCAGAGCCCAGAACCCCAAATGAAAAAGCCAGAACCGACGGGCCAGTTGCGTCATATGTATCCCTTCAGGTCAACCTTATGCACCATAATGCAAATAGCGGCCTACCCCGCAAGAAAGGTTTGCATTGATGGGCTGCTTATATAAAGTGCGGCACCGTAAAAATGTGACTGGGACAAGACAAAGCGGCCAATCTGGCCTAAAATAATCTGATGGCGAACGACTATATAAAAAGCTTTGGGTTCCCCCGCTGGGGTGAGTACGGCCGCGACAAGGACGCGGAGCCCGTTCGCATGTGCGATTATTCCGGCTGCAGCGAAAAAGGCGCACATCCGGCACCCAAATCACCGGGTTCGTCTGAGCGCTGGTATTTCTGCCGCCCGCACGCCGCCGAATATAACCGCAACTGGGATTTCTTCCAGGGCATGAGCGACGAAGAAGCGCAGCGCCATATGAACGATGGCAGCGAAACGTCTGACGCCTTCGCCAGCGCCCGCACCTTCGAATGGGGTGGCGCGATGGATGATGACGGCTTTACGTCGACGGAAAACGCCGCCTATGACGCGCTGGAGCTGGACCCGGGTGCGGGCCAGGATGAACTGAAGAAGCAGTATCGCAAGCTGGCAAAAATCTATCACCCCGACGCCAACCCGGGCGACCCCGCAGCGGCGGAACGCTTCCACCAGATCCAGAGCGCCTACGACCTGCTGCGCGACAAGAGCGCCTGATTCAGTAGATGGTGGAAAGTACTAGGTAGACTAGAACAGCCCCCAGAATATACGCCCCCCAGACCCAGACTACCGCATAGCCAAACTGGCCACCGGCTTTGACTTTGAATTCATCACCCGTTCTTGCAGCCCTTCCACTAATTGTTTTTTCAACCTCGGATGCTGCTTCTTCCGAACCATATTCCCGCCCGCACGACGAGCAGGAAACGGCCATAAATTTGTTTGATTTGAAGTCATACCCAGGCTTTACAAAAGCCCTGCACTCCATATTTTGACATAGAAATCCACCCGACACGTTTGCCCCCAATAATTATTGTCGCTGGCACATTTATACACCATCAAGTGGAATCTTGAAGCCTTCCTTGAAGGTATCGATGGCGACGATGGTTTCAAACCTTCCGATAGACGGGTTGGTGAACAGATACTCGCGGGTGATGCGGTCGAAATCCTTCATATCCTTCACCGTCATGATCAGGATGAAATCGGTCTGCCCGGTGACATAATAGCACTGCTGCACTTCAGGCACCTGAAGCATCTGCTGCTTGAACGTCTCGATCGTCGCCTCCCCGCCACAGGAAAAGGCCACCTGCACAATCAGCGTTGTTCGCCCCCCGAGTGATTTAGGGCACAGGATGGCGACTTCCTTTTTGATCGTACCGTCCTCGCGCAGCTTCTTGATGCGGCGCTGCGTGGCAGCAGGCGACAGGCCGACCTTGTCGGCGATCACTTCGGATGTCTGCCGGCTGTTGTCCTGAAGTTCATTGAGTATCTTGACGTCAAAACCATCTAAATCAGACATATGCGTATTTTTTCCGCGCCCTTAAGTAAAATTATGATGAACTTTATCATCAAAATGCGAATTTTGCGAAGATTAAACGCGCCGCTCACGCCATATTATTCAAAATAAGAAAACCACAGCAAGATGGACAGCAGGATAGAAATATGACCGACAATGTTCAGCCCACACCCGCGCTTGGCGCCATGCCGGTGCCGGCGGTTCCCGTCGTCGGCCTTGTATGTGGCCTGTCAGCAGCCTTCATCTGGGGCACATGGCCGGTCGTGACCTCCATCGGGGTCAATGCCGATGCCCTCACGCCTTTCCAGATTGTGCTTTTGCGCTTTGCTGTGGCGGGGCCTTTGCTTTTGCCCTTTGCCTTCCGCGGCAGGCCCGGCCTCAAGGAATGGGGGCAGGCCTTCGTGATGATGCTGGGGGCGGGCTTCACCTATAGCCTGGTGGTTTCAAGCGCTTTTGAGCATGCACCCGCTGGCCATGGCGGCGTGATCATTCCCGGCACCATGCTGGTAACAAGCCTTATACTGGCGCACATCTGGTTTGGGGAGAAAATCACCCGCACGCGGGCACTGGGCGCTGGGGCCATTCTTATCGGCCTGATCTGCCTTGCATCTGGCGGCATGACGCCGTCGCTGAAGGGTGATCTGTTGTTCATGGCAGGCGGCCTTTTGTGGGCAGGCTATACTTTCTTCGTGCGCCAGTGGCCAACGGACGGCCTTGTCATTGCGGCACGCGTGTCCTTTCTGTCACTCCTCCTGGTGGCGATCGGCTGCGTGTTCGGCTTTGCCGAAGGCATCACCAGCGTCTCGCCTGCAACGCTTCTTACCCAAGGCCTCTGGCAGGGAGTTGTCTCCGCCATTCTGGCGCTGGTGCTGTTCAACAAGGCCGTTGGTTATCTGGGGACCAGCCGGGCCGCAACCCTGAATGCCCTGATCCCTGTGGTGGCGGTGATCCTGTCGTTCCTTGTGCTCGGCGAAGAACCAACGCTGGTCGAACTTCTGGGGCTTGTGGCCATCATCGGCGGCATCGGCATCGCCATGGGGGTGCGCCTTCGCAAAGGAAAAATTTGATGAGCCACCGTGGGCGCGCTTTTGTCAAAGAGTAAACTCGTTCCCGACCGCACCCAATAGCGCAACCGACTGGACACTCGAACAACAAAAATAACAGAACCCCTCCTGAGAAAGCTGAACCTCCCATTCAGGCTTGCCTCAGGCCCTCATTCCCGAGCGTGGCACCTGCCCTGCTCGGGTTTCTTTTTTTCAGAGCGCTGCGCGGTAGCTTTCAAGTGAAGCTTTCTGAACGCCGTCAGAACCGAAATTTTCCGGCGCAAGCCAGGTCCGGAAGGCTGCCCTCAGGGCAGGCCATTCACTGTCCAGCATGGAATACCAGGCACTGTCGCGGTTACGGCCCTTGACCACCATGTCCTGCCGGAAGGTGCCTTCACAAGTGAAGCCGAAGCGCACGGCCGCGCGCATGCTGGCGGCGTTGCCGTCATCGCATTTCCATTCGAACCGGCGATAGGCCAGGTCGTCGAACACATGGGCGGCCATCAGGAAAATGGCTTCGGTGGCGACGCGCGTGCGTTTGAGGCGCTCGCCAAAGGCCACGCAGCCTACCTCGCAACTGCCGAAGGCCTCGCGGAGACGCATATAGCTGGCCATGCCCAACACGTCGCCACACTGTGCGTCGCGGATCACCATGGTGCGCCAACCACCCTGCTGGCGGATGGCTTCAAATGTTTCCTGAAAGGCTGAAGCGCCGTCCTCGAACGGGCCAACGGGCATATAGTCCCATATCGACCGGTTCTCCTCACCAGCGATAGCCCCGTAAAGGCCGTCTCTGTGCTGGTCCCAGTCAAGGGGCTCAAGCACGGCATACCGGCCCTTGAGAACCGCACCGCCCGGTGTTTTACATCCGCCCCAATTCTTCAGGCTTGCTTTTGTCATGCCGTCCATGGCGCTACCTCTTTTGGGGTGGGATTGTTTTGATCGTTTGCGCAAAAGCCTTGTGGGCATGCTTGTCCACCGGCTTTAAAACCCTTTTCTCGCTCGGCTTCTGATGCGCGCACGACACACCTGTTCGCCATTCTGTGGCTGGGCGAACAGGGCGCGACACAAAGCCGCCGCCACAATTGGGACACACATTTTCAAGCACGCTTTCCACGCAGTCAGCGCAGAAGGTGCATTCATACGAGCAGATCATGGCGTCAGTCGCATCTGGCGCCAGATGCTTGTCGCAATGCTCGCAGTTGGGTCTGATATCCAGCATGGCGCACCTACCTGTTGTTCCAGTCGTACCCCGGCATCAAGGGGTGATTAAGCGCTGCCCGCACGCCCTCATGCACGCCCACTGGGCCACGCTGCTGGGTCGTGAGCGGAATATGCCCGGCCCAAACCGGCCAGTCGACATCTTCCGTGTCACCGTCACCGGGGCCGCCATCGCGCACCTTTGCCGCTGCGTCCTCTATTTCCATCACCACAAGGCCCGTGGCCTTGCGCTCCTGATCCGTGACCGGTCGAAGCTGCGGCCAGCGGCCCGGTGCAAGCTGTTCGAAAAACAGCTCCATCTGGCGGTCGAACTCTGCCGTGTCCGTCACCAGTTCGGGACGGCCATAGCAGACCACCGAGCGGTAATTGGCGCTGGTATTGAAGGCCGAGCGCGCCAGCACAAGCCCATCCAGATGGGTGACGCTCACACACACATCTTTGCCGCTTGTGACCTCAACGATCATCCGGCTTTTAGATGCCCCATGCCAATAAAGCCGGTTGCCTTCCCGCCAGTAGCTGGTGGGAATGATCTGCGGCTGGCCACCGACCTCATAGGCCACATGGCAAAGAAAGTGACTGTCGAGGATGCCATATATGGTTTCTTCATCATACCGGGCGCGCTTGTGACCGCGCTTTACCCTGTTTCGCTCGTTTATCGTGAACTCGGCCATTTCTGATCTTTCGCTCTTCTCTCTTCAGGACTGGACATGGCCGCAGCTTGGGATAATATTGATCCCACAAGAAGGTCCAATTTATAATTTTTCAAGGGTCCAATTATGTCCGGTCAAATCAACGCTGGCGCAAACGCCCGCCGCCGCACAGATCGGATGGTGGAAACCCTTCTGACACCCGGCCTGAACCCGGAAAGCGACACACCGCTGAATGAACAGCTGATGCTTCTGCTGCAGGACGCCATCTTGAAAGGCCACCTGCATGCCGGGGACCGCCTGCCCGCCAGCCGCGCCATGGCCACACGCCTTTCGCTTTCCCGCAATACGGTTCTTGCCGCCTATGACCAGCTGATGGCCGAAGGCTATCTTGAAAGCCGGGTTGGCGCGGGCACGTTTGTCAGCAGTGACCTTCCAGACCACTATCTGACGGTTGGCGACAGCCCAAAGGCGCAGACAGACAGGCCATCAGGCCGCGCAAAGAGGCCGCTTTCGGGCATGCCGGCGCTGGACCAGTTCCCCTTCGCCCTTTGGGCGCGAATTGCCGGACGCGTGTGGCGGCATGCCGGCACAAGTGAATTGGAGCACAATGACCCGGCAGGGTACCGACCGCTGAGGGAAGCCATCGCAAGTTACCTGCAAACAGCGCGCGGCGTGCTAGCGGATGCAGACCAGATCATGATCACCACTGGGCTGCAGCAGGGCCTGAAGTTCGTGGCCGAAAGCATCATCCCACATGACCGGACGCTTATCCTGGAAGATCCGGGCTATCCCGGTATCCTGCGGACAGCCGAATCCCTGCCGCACAAGGTTGCTTTTACCCAAGTCGACAATAGCGGCGCCGTGGTGCCCGCCCGGTCCCGTGAGGCACCGGGCATGCTTTTGGTGACGCCCAGCAGGCACTATCCGCTGGGCTCCACCATGCCGGTCAGCCGCCGCCTTGAGCTTCTGGAATGGGCCAGAGAGACAGGCGCCTATATCCTTGAGGACGACTATGACAGCGAGTTCCGCTATGGCGGGCGCCCCGTGCAATCGCTTCAGGGGCTGGATGGCGGCAGACATGTGATTTATGGCGGCAGCTTTTCCAAGTCGCTGTTTCTGTCTCTCAGGATCGGATATTTGGTGCTGCCACCCAGCATGGCTTCACGCGTGATCCGGCACAGGGAACAGACAGAGAGCTTCCCACCGCTCTCAGACCAGATGATCCTGGAGCGTTTCATCGCCGACGGTCACTTCGCCCGCCACCTGAGGCGGCTTCGGTCGATCCACAAGGAACGGCTGCAGTGCTTCTTCGACACGGCGAGCGAATGCCTCGCGCCCTATTTCACGCTATTGCCGACAGATGCAGGACTGCATGTTGTCGGACTTGCCGCCCCCTCCCTTGCCCATATGGACGACCGGAAGCTGGCGGCCGCCGCCCACCGCGCTGGCCTTGGCGCCGTGCCGCTTTCGGCCAGCTACAGCCATGCCAAGCCACAAAAAGGGCTGTTGTTTGGGTTCGCCAACATGGCAGAGGCCGATATGCCCGCAAGGTTGGCACAGTTTGCCCGGGAACTAGATGAAATTACAGGCTTTTAATAGCGCGCCCAGCATAGTAGCTTAGGGCCAAGATCGGTTGAGGCCAGATTGAGTGACGAAGGCGGCCAGCTGTAATTTTCAGCCGCCCGGCGCCGTATCAGGAGGGGATTATGATCCGAAAACATGCCTTGGCTGCTTTTGCCGCCATCATCGGCACGGCGACGGCAGCGTCCGCGTTTCAGGACAGTTGGAGCTTTGGACAGGAGTGGAGCTACAGCGGCAGTACCGGCCCGGATGCATGGTCATCCATTGCACCGGCATGCGGTGCGGGCATGCAGTCCCCGATCGTGATCTCCGGCACCGAACCCGCCGTGATGTACCGGCTGGAGCCTCTTTACAATGTCACCTCAGTCGCCACCCATAATGACGGCAGCACCGTGCGCCAGAATTATGCGCCCGGCAGCATCCTGCGGGTGGGGGCCAAGGTTTTCGTCCTGAAGGAATTCCATTTCCATACACCGGCAGAACACCAGGTTCTGGACCGCACCTTCCCCCTTGAAATTCAGTTCACCCATCAGGCGCTGAGCGGTGAAATGGCCATCGTGTCGGTTCTGGTGAAGGAAGGCGGAACAAACGAAGCGGCGGAAGAACTGCTGCCGCACCTGCCGATTGAAACAGGCCAGGGCGTGAACCTGCCGAATGTGAAAATCAATGCGCGGGACTTCATGCCGCAGGAAAAAGACTATTTCCGCTATATGGGGTCCCTGAGCCATCCGCCATGCACACCGGGCGTAAACTGGTATGTGCTAAAGACACCGATCGAATTCTCCGCGGACCAGATCAAACTGGTTCAGGGCATTGTCGGCACCAACAACCGCCCTGTGCAACCTCGCGACAACCGGATTATCCTCGATGCGCAGTCTCAATAATTCCGGCATCAGTGCTATCGCAAAAGGCGCAGGCTTCGCGCTGTCCCTTCTGCTTGTCGCGGCATGCTCAAGCGCGCCTGTGGGCACCAAGCCTACAGCAGGCGCCAAGCGCGCACCAAAACCGGTGGCCAATGCCCTGTGTGAAGGACGTGCAGCCGACGCTGTCGAAATCCTGAGCGCCGAGCCGCTCGCCAGCCCTGTTGACCAGTTCTTCACAGCGCTCGCGATGGAGAAAAGCGGGCACCCTGTATCCGCCCGCAAACTCTATGCTGGGCTGATGGCAGCAGGGTCCACAGACCCTGTGTATCTGCACTGCGGCACCGAACTTCTTGCGAATGGCACCGTCTCAAGCGAAGCGGCCCGCCGCCTGGCCCTGATCGCACAGAACCTGCGGTCGCTGGATGTCGCCTCCGCGCGCCCGCAACAACTGCATGAAGGCCTGCCGACCCTGGACGGCGGCAGCGCGATCAGTTCCGTCCGTCCTTCAAGCGGATTCAGCAGCTCGCCGATGACCGTTTACAGGCCTCAGTCCACCTCGCCACTTGGGCGCTGGTTCGCGCACCTGGAAAGCTACAAGACATACCAGTCCGCCCAGGGCAACAAGCCGACGCTTGAGGCCAAGTTCCCATCCCTTAAGGGCTATATCGACCAGTGGGAGGTCAATGTTTCGGGCGGCGTTGTGCGCCTGGGCGTGCGGCTGGACAATCGGGATGACGCCCGCCGCCTTTGCCAACAGGTCAAAAGCAACGGCGACTATTGCGCAGTGCTCGACACGTCGCCGTAAGCCTTGGTTTAAGGCCTTGTTTCGCCACCAAAGATTCCGCTAGCCACTGGGGCGCCTTCTTTCTATGATGGCGCCCAAATTGCGCATGGGCTGTCATACTGCGCAAAAAATATAGTAACTCGGGGAGAGGGATTTATGGCTGGAGCAGCACAACACGCTCATTGGTCATCGCGCTGGGCCTTTATCATGGCCGCCGTCGGTAGCGCCGTCGGATTGGGCAATATTTGGAAATTTCCATATGAAGCAGGTGAAGGCGGCGGCGGTGCCTTCGTCATGGTTTACCTGCTGTTTGTATTCTTCATCGGCACACCCATGCTGGTGGCAGAGCTTTCGCTTGGGCGGCGCGGGCAATTGTCACCAATCGGGTCGATGAAAAAGATCGCACAAGACGAAAAGAAAAGTCATTGGTGGAGCCTGATCGGCTGGTCTGGCGTGGTTGGCGCCTTCATCGTGATCAGCTTTTATTCGGTCGTGGGCGGCTGGACACTGGCCTATATGGCCAAAGCGGCCATGGGCACCTTCAGCGGCATTGACGCGGAAACGGCGCAAAACACCTTCGTTGGTTATATCTCTGACCCGGTGAAAACGCTGGTGTCCCACTTTGCCTTCATGGCCATTACCATCTTCATCGTGGCGAAAGGCGTTCAGGGCGGCCTCGAAAAAGCCGTAACCGTGCTGATGCCGGCGCTGTTCGCCATCCTGATCATTCTGGTGATCTATTCCGGCTTCACGGGCGACTTCGCCAAGACCATCGACTTCCTGTTCAACCCGGATTTCGACAAACTGTTGTTCAAGCCGAACACCGCTGAAGCCATCGCAGCCGGCGAACCGGCAACACGCTTCAGCCTGGACACGGTCCTGCAGGCGCTGGGCCAGTCGTTCTTCTCGCTCTCGCTCGCGCTTGGTTCCATCATGACCTATGGTTCGTACCTGACGAAAGACGTGAAGATCGGCAAGTCCGCCGTGACCATTGCGGCAGCAGACAGTGCCGTTGCACTGATGGCTGGTCTCGCGATTTTCCCAATCGTATTCGCATATGGCCTTGATGTTGCCGGTGGCGGCGGCCTGGTGTTCATGAGCCTGCCAATCGCCTTCGGCCAGATGCCTTTCGGGATCGTATTCGGCACACTGTTCTTCGGCCTGTTGGCTGTGGCGGCAGTTACAAGCTCCATCTCGCTTCTGGAGCCACCTGTATCCTATGTCGAGGAGAAAACCGGCTGGAACCGCCGTAAGGTTGCCGTCACCATGGGCGTGGCCGCAGGGCTTCTTGGCGTTCTGTCAGCCTACAGCCAGGGCACAAACCTGCTGTCGGACATCAAGATCAACATGCTTGGGCTTGAGCTGGACATCATGGGCGTGAAAGACTTCCTGACCAACAACATCATGATGCCACTTGGCGGCATGTTCACGGCGCTGTTCGTGGGTTGGTTCGTGACACGCAAGAACATGATGGATGAGCTGGCGCTCAGCGATAAGACCTTCCGCATCTGGTACTTCCTGGTGCGGTTCGTGAGCCCAACGGCCATCGGTATCATCTTCGGCAAGATTATCTTTGACAACTTCATCGCCTAAGACAGATACCAGCAGACACAAAGAAGGCCCCGGAAAATCCGGGGCCTTTTCTTTTGCAGGGTAAGCTGGCGCCATTACCACCTGACATAGACCCTGAAACAAGTTCAGCATCCATTGAACATAACATTGCAATTTGATGGGCTAAACTTAGGCCGCTTCGGCGATGGCCCTTATCCGTTCGACCATGGAAAACAGGCCGTTGGCCCGCATGGGCGACAGGTGCGCCGCAAGGCCAAGCTGGTCCAGGATGCCCTTGGCGTCTGTGGCCAAAATCTCCTCAGCCGTCTTGCCGGAATAGATCAGCAGCATCAAAGCCACCAAGCCCTTGACGATATGGGCGTCGCTGTCACCGCGCAGATGGATACGGCCTTCCGCGTCCACCTCAGGCACCAGCCACACCTGGCTCTGACAACCGCGCACTTTATAGTCATCCGTCATCTCGCTCTCGTCGAGCGGCGGTAACTTGCGCCCCAGGTCGATCACATAGCGGTAGCGGTCTTCCCAATCATCGAGAAACTCGAATGTGTCCAAAATTTCAGCGATCGTCGTATTTTCAAGAGACATCATCTTTATCCAAACACCAGCGCCTTGACAGTCGGGCCAAACGCCCGACTTAATGCTTACCTAACGACAGTGTGTCTATCGGATTGGCCCCTCAAGTTAAAGGCCTAAAGCTGAAAAAGGGCATGCGACACAAGCGAGGGGAAGCGCACATGTCACCAAACCAAGACGGCTATCCACGCCCGGCCTATGCCTGGTACATGGTAGCGCTGCTGCTGGTTATCTATACCTTTTCCTTCATCGACCGCCAGATTCTCGGGCTTTTGGGCCCAGCCATCAAGGCGGATTTTGGCATCTCGGATACCCAGTTTGGCCTCCTGACAGGCTTTGCCTTCGCGGTTTTCTACACCGTCTTCGGCCTCTTTTGCGCCCGTATTGCCGACAGCAAAAGCCGGCGCGGCTTGATAGCCGTCGGCCTGTTTCTCTGGAGCCTGATGACAGCGGCATCGTCGCTGGCCAGCAATTTCATTTCGCTGTTCCTGCTGCGTATGGGTGTGGGGATTGGCGAGGCAACGCTGGCCCCAGCCGCCAATTCCATTCTTGCAGACAGCTTTCCCAAAAAACGCCTGGCCACCGCACTCAGCGTCTATTCCATGGGCATTCCGGTAGGCTCAGCTCTGGCCTTCATTGTGGGGGGAGCGGCGATAGACCTGGCAGAACGCCTGCCGGATGTGGAAATCCCCGGCGTTGGCCTGATGGGCAGCTGGCAAAAAGCCTTCCTCATGGTTGGGCTGCCCGGCATCCTGTTGACGTTTCTTATGCTGACGGTCAAGGAACCCAGTAGAAAAGGTGTGTCTCAAAGTGGGGCCAGTATACCGGTAAAAGAGGTCGTGAAGCATGTGAAAGACCGTTTCAGAGCCTATGCCGGCATCTGCCTCGGTGTTTCCTGTGTGGCGGCGCTTGGTTTCGGCACACTCAGTTTCCTGGCCTTTTTCTTTCACCGCTACCACGGCCTGGCACCCGGTGAAGTGGGCAAAATTTTTGGTACAATTTCGCTGCTCACAGGGCCGGCTGGTCTTTTGCTCGGCGGCTTTCTTGCGGACTATTGGCTGGGCCAAGGCAAGAAAGATGCCCACATCCGGGCGCTTCTGGTTGCCCCCATTGGCTACTTGGTGCCCAGCCTGATACTACCCTTTATCGCAGACACCACAACGGCATGGTGGGTTCTCGGCATTTCAAACCTGTTTATCAATCTGCCGTCAGGCATCGCCTTCGCCTCGCTGCAGATCATCACGCCAAATCAGATGCGTGGTCAGATAATCGCGATGTATGTGCTGTGTACC
This sequence comes from Kordiimonas lipolytica, assembly GCF_001550065.1. Next base: position 85,459 of record NZ_LRUB01000002.1, on the reverse strand, counting down.
AGCATCATCGGCTATGGTGCCGGCCCCTTGCTGATAGGCGCCTTCACCGACCATCTATTTGGTGATGAAATGATGCTGAACTATTCGCTGGCGACAGTGGCCGCGATTACGACGCCAGCCTGCATTGCCCTTTTGCTCTGGGGTCGCAAGGCCTACGCGAAGGCGCTTGAGGAAGAAGAAGCCCGCCTTAACGCCCAGCACTCTTAGGATGCTGCACTTCTGTTAGCGGACCTCGGTCTGCGCGTCGCCCTCGGCGCGCCTTTCGGGCCGCGTCCTTTGCCTGAGAACCAGCCGGCTGGCCTCTGTCGGGGCAACACGGAAAACAGGTTTGTGTTGGTACACCAGTTCCTGATAGTGGCGGTCTGCCGCCAGCATGTGGGGGTTCATCTCACTCGTGATCGCAGGTGATGTGGCGTTCAGCCCAAGGGCCAAACCAATAACGGCTACACTCATGTCACTCACTATCCTTGCTGTCTGCCGCGGCTCTTATGAGCGAGCTCTTCGGCTGTCGTCGGCGCCTTTTAGGCGCTCTTTGTTACCATCAGGTTAAACCATCCGGCTTATGAAAAAAGGGGCAGGTCCGATCAGCACCTGCCCGTTGTCGCAACACTTCTCTCGGGAGAAAGGGAAAGCTCTCCAGGAAGGGAAGGCTCCGACATATAGTCCCTTGAAAGTCTAGTCTTCGAGAGCCTTCAGTTCCCGCTCCAGTCGGAAGCGTTTGCTGGTCATATAGGCCTCCATCTCGGACGTGCGGCGTTCGATGTCCCGGAACCGGCGGCGCAGCTCAGCGGCCGTATAGTCCGGGCTCTTGCGCGTCTGCTTCCAGAATTCTTCTTCCTTTTCGTCCTCATAAAGGCCTTCGGGCTTTGGGTCCAGCGCCATCCCCAGGATGAAATAGCCGATCAGAAGCCACGGGAACGTAAAGAGGATGCCGAAGAAAGCCAGAAAACGCACCACGCCAACTTTGATGTCGAAGTAATCTGCGATGCCGGCACACACACCCATAACACGACCATGGACTGGGTCTTTGTAAAGTTTGGTCGGGCGGTTGTTAAAATTTGTCATGGTGACGGCTCCTCCAGTCTGGCACTTCGTCATCCATGATGCGTTCCATGGTGCGAAGGCGGTCTTCCAGGCGGTCGGCGGCGGTGCGCAGGTCGCCCAGCGATGCTTCATCTTCGGCGGTGATGCCATTCATCTGCTTCCATTTGGTGATGTAGTGGAAGATGATCCAGAGCGGGATCACGACGACTACGAGCAGGATTGGTATGGCTTCGTCCATTTTAGTTCCCCTATGTCTTTATTGTTGTTGGGCGCCGATTATTTCGACGCCGATTTTTTTGCAGGAGCTTTCTTCGTTTCACCCGAAGCTTTTGCCTTCAGAGCTGCCAGCTCTTGTTCGATCTCATCGTTGCTCTCAAGCTCCTTGAAGGCGTCCTCAAGGTTTTCGCCGCGACCAATGGCCATTGCTTCGGCTTCACCTTCAAGGCGGTCAAGGCGGGCGTCGACTTTGTCAAACCGGTCGAATGCATCCTGGATGCGGTTGTCATACAGATTCTTGCGGACACGCACCTGGTTCGACGCTGACTTGTGGCGGGCCTGCATGCTTGCCTTCTTGGCGCGGGCCTCGCGAAGCTTGGCTTCCAGCTTGATAACATCTTCCTCGTTGCGGCCAAGCGCTTCAGAGAGATGCTTCATCTCTTCTTCAAGATGGGCCAGCATTTCGGCAACCTTGGATTTTTCAATCAGCGCGCCTTTCGCCAGGTCGTCACGGCCTTTGGAGATGGCCAGCTCGGCTTTCTTCTCCCAGTCGCCCTGCGCCTGCTTCACCTTCTTGATGCGGCGCTCCAGGTCTTTCTGGTCGGCGATTGTCTTGGCAGCGGAAGAGCGCACTTCAACAAGCGTGTCTTCCATTTCCTGGATCACCATACGGATGATTTTTTCAGGATCTTCCGCTTTGTCCAGAATGGCATTGATATTGGAGTTAATGATGTCAGTCAGGCGTGAAAAGATACCCATTTTGTACTTCCTTTCGTATGTCCTCGCTACGTGTCCCGGGCTTTTGCCATTTTTTGGGACATGCCCCCGATCCTCGCTTTTTATTATTCTCGGGGGCGGTGTTAGTCGCGGCCCCGGCATCCCTCTTCTCGGGGTTAAGCCGGGGCCAGGATGAACTAGTTGAGACGACGTTGACGTTCCATGCGGCGCATGCGGCGGCTTATTTCTGGCAGGCGGCCATCTGTGTGGCGCGCGAGCTCAACCCCTGCAATTACCCCAACAGCATCCATCCCCTCGCGTCGTGTCCCGGGCGTTACCGGCATCATGTGGAGCATCTTGGTCATCTTCGTCGTCCTCTAGTTCTTGTTCGCTGTCTTGTGTTTGTTTTTTCGTGTCAGTCTTTTTTGTCGCTGACATTTCCCTTGTTTGCAGGGGGTGTGCCAGTTTTTGAAAATTTCTTAACCCATTGTTTTAAATGGATAAAAAATTTAACCTCTTGAATAACTGATATTCATGATAAAAATAATTACCAATATTTAGTATTTTTCACCTATTATTAGCACATGGTTAAAAAACAAGAACAAATCATCGGCGACAGCCCGGCTTTCCTGGACATGATGGACCAAATCAGCAGGGCAGCCCCCCTTGACCGGCCGATGCTGGTGATCGGCGAACGCGGCACGGGCAAGGAACTGATCGCCTGGCGTCTGCACTATTTGTCGAACCGCTGGAACAGGGTCTTCCAGAAGATGAACTGCGCGGCTTTGGCCGAAACACTTCTGGAAAGCGAGCTGTTCGGGTACGAGCCCGGCGCCTTCACAGGTGCCAGGAACCGCCGCGCGGGGCGGTTTGAAGCGGCAGACGAAGGCAGCCTGTTCCTTGATGAGATCGGCACCATGAGCATGGCGGCGCAGGAAAAGCTCCTGCGCGTCATTGAATATGGCGAGTTCGAGCGCGTCGGCGGCACCGACACCATCAATGTGGACGTGCGCGTGATTGGCGCCACAAACATCGATCTGCCAGCGGCCGCGGATGCCGGTGAATTTCGCCATGACCTTCTGGACCGGCTGGCGTTTGACGTTATTACCGTGCCACCACTTCGGGAACGCAAGGAAGACATCATGCTGCTGGCCGAACATTTCGGCATGGCCATGGCGCGTGAACTTGAATGGTTGGTGTTCCCCGGCTTTTCAAAGAAGGCCACGGCCCAGATGATGGACTATCACTGGCCGGGCAACATCCGGGAACTCAAGAATGTGGTGGAGCGCGCTATCTACCGCGCGTGGGACGGCGAACAGCCGGTATGCGATATTGTCTTCGATCCGTTCGAAAGCCCTTTCCGTCCGCCTGCTAAGACCAACCGCAAACAGCCTGCCGCCCCCGCTACGCCCATGCCCCAAGCAACACCCGCAGGCTCTGCCCTGCCGGACGGCCCGTTTGATCTCAAGGAAGAAGCTGCATCGTTCGAACGAAAACTATACAGGCATGCGCTTGAAGAAAGCCGCTTCAATCAACGCGCGGCGGCCAAGCATGTTGGGCTGACCTATGACCAGTTCCGCCACGGCCTGAAGAAGCACGACCTGCTTTGAGAGAGCTGTGAATTTACCGTGATCCCTGCGATCACATCTTGACCATGAATTGCCCCGCGCCCATAGTGCCGCCCATGTCAGAGCATCTCATGATCAAAAAACGCCAGAAACGGCGCAGGGCCGGAGCACTGGACCTACGCCTCAAACATCTGTTCGGGCTTATCCTTTTGAGCCTCGTGGCTTATGGCGCTTTCCGTTTTTGGGTTGGCAATCCCATGGAAAGCCTGTGCGGCGACGACTGTGAAAGCATGTACAGCCTAGTGGGGTGGATTCTCGGGTTCGCCATCATGCTTGGCACAGTCATTCTGGCGGGTGCGGTCATTGGGGTGGTGGTCGCTCTGGTGCGCAGGCGCTCTGGCGCCAGCTCCATGGATTTTGCATCCAAATTTGATGCCAGCGCCAGCCAGCCTCTGAAAGAAGACGAGACGAAAGAACAAGGCTAAGCTCTATGTCCGCTCTCTCGCGACAGCGCCCTTACCGCCTGCCCATCCCTATTCTGGTAAGGTGACCATTTCTTCGATTTGACAGGTACCGCCTCGGCATCTGAGCCGCCACCAATGTCGGCCCCCCTTCTCTCGGCGCGGGCAAGCAGCTTTTCGCCAATTACAGAACTGAGCACAATGAAGGCCAGCAGGTCATGGAAATAGTCAAAGGTGGCGATATTCACCGTCAGGCCACCGGCGGCGTAGCCCACCATCGACAACTGGCACGCGGCGCACAGGTCCCCCAGCCACCGAGTCTCCTCATGCGCTCTGTAACGCTTCGCCGCCGTGCCGCCCGCATACCACCCGGTGAACAATATTGTCAGCCATAGCACAAGCCCTGTGTAGCCATGCTCTGCCAGCACTTCGAAATAAATGGAGTGCGGCGCCCTGGCCTTCTCGCCAGGCGACATATACAGTTCCCGCGCACGCGGCACATAGAAGACATCAAATCCACCACCTTCGATCGGGTTGTCATCCGCCAGGTTAGAGGAGAATTTCCACATCACCACACGCCCGCGGAAACTGTCGTCTTCCGTGGTTTTTTCACTACTCTCGATACGGTTTTTCCAACTGTCCGGGGCAAAGTAATAGCCCCCCACCGCCAATGCGGCCATGACGAATAGCGCGGTAAATTTCCGCCGGGTTTTCATCAGCATCATGAAGGATACAGCCGCCAAGGCGGCAAAGCCCCCGCGGGACTGTGTCCCCACCACCGATATGGCGAAACACAGCGCCAGTCCAAGCGCCGGCCATTTAAGGTAGGGTTTTGGCGGGTGCTGGAAGAAATAGATCGCCAGCGGCAGGGACATGGCCATGGCAACCGCAAGCTGGTTGTTGTCCCCCATCATGCCGCCGGCACCCTGCACCCGACCGCCGCCGCCTGTTGCAATGGTATAGAGACCACCCTTCACACCAATGTAGGCCATCGACATCATCAGAACAAATAGAATGCCTTTGAGCCGATTGGGCGTCTGCATGGTTATTATGGCCACGAACGTGAACAAGAGCACCTTGAACAAATGGACGAATTTCTCCATCGCATTGCCCGGGTCGAACGCCATGATGGTGGTCAGGATGATCCAGACCAGATAGGTCATTAGGATGACGACAATGGGATGCCCGGGAATCTTTTTTCTGGTGCCGTCCATCACCAGGCCCGCCAGGGTCACCAGCGCGACGTAATCCAGAAAACCGAAACTCGCGGCAAAGCCATAGGTATAGGCGTGGGGGTTCATGTGCGACAGCCAAAACCACAGCAAAACACCAACAACAGGACGAAAAAAGGCGAAAGGCAACCAGCCTAGAACAATCAATGCAACAATCGCGTCACGCACAGCCCGAACCTTCCACAGCCCCCCGCCTTCCCGGGTGGGATTGCCCTGCATTGTGGCCTGTCAGCATGCCGGGCGCAAGGGTGGACTAACCCTTTCTCTTGACACTCCTTTTTGCAGCCATAGCATGATGGTCTCAGATCAGGAGATGCACCATGCGCCCCATCAGACTATTTGCCACCCTTTTTGCCCTTGTTGGCACTGCCGCAGCAGGTGTGTTCGCGCAGGATACAACAAATGCACCCGCCGCCACGCCTGTCGCCGACATGGTCATCTGGGGCGGCCCCATCTACACCGCAGATGACGCCAACCCCACGGCTGAAGCCGTTGCCATCAAGGGCGGTGTCTTCATCCATGTCGGCACCCGGCTTGAAGCGGAGGCCCTTGTGGGGGACACTACCACTGTGCTGTCGCTCGACGGCGCAGCCCTTTATCCGGGCTTCGTGGATGCCCACGCACACCTGCACGGCATCGGCGAACGCGAACTGACGCTGAACCTGGAAGGTATTGATTCTCTCGAAGCCGTGAAAAAGACGGTTGCCGACTGGCGGGCGAAAGAACAACCAAGCGTGCTCGTGGGACGCGGCTGGATTGAAACCCACTGGCCGGAAAAACGCTTCCCAACACGCTGGGACATCGACGAAGTGGTCGGCGACATTCCGGTGATCCTGACCCGGGCTGACGGCCATGCCGTTGTTGCCAACTCGAAAGCGCTTGAGATGGCGGGTGTTACAGGTGAGACCGAAGCCCCTTATGGCGGCGAGATCATCAAAAACGCTCTTGGGGAACCCACAGGCATGCTGGTCGATGCTGCCATGCCGCTGGTTTACGGCCTTGTTCCCGCCCCCACCCAAGCAGACGTTGACCGTGCGCTGGTGACCGGTGCGAACGTCTATGCCCAGTATGGCTGGACCGGGCTTCACAATATGTCCGTGCCCATGACACGAGTGGAAGCACTTGAGCGCCTCGCGGACGCTGGCGATGTGAAAATCCGTGTTTATAACGCCATTGAGCCAGAGGATGCCCCAAGCCTGTTCGCCTCCGGCATGCGCCAGAATGCGGACGGCCGCATCGTCACCCGCACCATCAAGCTTTACATGGACGGGGCGCTTGGCTCCCGCGGGGCGGCGCTCCTCGAGCCATACAGCGACGCCGCGTCTTCCGGCCTTCTCTTGACTACCAAGGACGAAACCATGCCGCTTCTGCGCCAAGCGCTCGGCTCTGGTATCCAGATCGCCATGCATGCCATCGGGGACCGCGGCAATCGCCTGGTGCTCAATTGGTTTGAAGAAGCCTTTGAGGATGTGGCTGTGCCAGAGCGCGCCATTGCAGACCCGCGCTGGCGCGACGAGCATACCCAGATCGTGACCCCGGAGGACCTGCCGCGCTATGCTGAACTTGGCGTGATTGCGTCCATGCAGCCAAGCCATGCGATCGGCGACCTGCATTTCGCACCGGACCGGTTGGGTGACGACCGGCTCGTGGGCGCATATGCCTGGTCAAGCCTCATTGCAAGCGGCGCCGTGGTTGCCGGCGGGTCAGACGCGCCTGTTGAACGCGGCGATCCGATGATTGAATTTTACGCTGCTGTTCACCGCCATGACCTGAAGGGTTTCCAGGGTGAAAACTGGCACGCGGAAGAAGCGGTCACCCGCACTGAAGCGCTGAAGATGTTTACCCTGTGGCCTGCCTATGCCGCTTTTGCTGAAGACCGGCTCGGCAGCATCACCGTGGGCAAGGATGCGGACCTTACGGCCTTCGACCGCGATATCATGACGGCAACCCCGGCGGATATCCCGAAAACCAAGGCCATCCTGACTGTGGTGAAGGGCGACGTCGCCTATATGGCGGAATAAAGACCTATCGAAAGACGAGAAAAAGGCGCCGCAGGGCGCCTTTTTTAATGCTTGGTGATGATGATGTCTTCGCCGGTTTCGCGGCGGATACTTTCGCGCCGGGCTTCGGCTGCCAGTTCCATCTGCAGCGGCCGCGCACCGCCCACCCAGCGGTCCATCACGGTGGAGGCCACCATATCGCCGGTGACATTCAGCATGGTGCGGCACATGTCCAAAATCCGGTCCACCCCCATGATCAGCACAATGCCCTCAACCGGAATTCCAACAGATGTAACCACCATCGAGAGGATCACAATCCCCACCCCCGGCGTGGCGGGTGTGCCGATGGAGGCCCCAACAGACGTTAGGACAATAAGCAGATAGCCAGAAAGGCCGATATCGACACCGAACACTTGCGCCAAAAATACGGCAGCCACGCCCTGGTAAAGTGCTGTGCCGTCCATGTTGATGGTGGCCCCGATGGGCACGATAAACTGGCTGATGGAGGGCCGGACATCCAGCTTGTCTTCCGCCGTGCGGATCGACAGCGGCATCACGGCAGCCGAGCTTGAGGTGGAAAAAGCCAGCAGCAGCAGCTCCCTGATCTGGCCCACAAACTCAATCGGGTTCCGGCGCGCCACAAGCGTGACAACCGTCATATAGAAAAGAAACAGCACGCCAAGCCCCGCCAAAACCGTCAGCACATAAACGGCCATGCCGAAAAGGGCATCAAACCCAATCTTGGAGGTCAGCTGTGTCATCAGGCCAAAAACTGCGAATGGCGCCAAAAGCATCGCCCAGCGCACAACGGTCATGCACACCGCCTGCAACGACCCAAGAAGGTCAAGAAGCGGCTTGGCCTGCACGGGTTCCATCAGCACCAGTGCCACGCCCACAATCACGGCAAACAACACCACCTTCAGCATGTCCATGTCCGTCATGGCGACAAGCGGGTTGGTGGGCAGGATACCCAGTATCTTCTCAGGTATGTCGCCGATACCGATGATCTCAGCCGATACGGGCGCAGAGACCTGCGGCAGGCCACCAAGCGTGGCGCGCACGGTTTCAGCGTCTACATAATGGCCGGGCTGGATGACCATCGCAGCCACCAGCCCGATGGTGATGGCGATCGCCGTGGTGCAGATAAAATAGGGCACGATGCGCATGCCAAGGCTTCTGAGCTGTTCCATATTTTCGCTGGCTGCCAGCCCGCGGATGACGGAAGCGAAAATCAGCGGAATCACGATCATCTGAATAAGCGCCAGGAACAGATGCCCCGGCAGCGCCACCCAGCTGACAATGGTGGCGGAAATGTCGGCTGGCACCAGACCGGCTGTCGGCCCGAGGCCATAGCCCAGCACAAGCCCCGCGATCATGCCGATCACCACCTGCAACCACAGCCGACCCCGCACCAAGATGCGCAGATAGCGGCTCAGATATTTCAGCGACCGCGGGTGTAGCATCTCCACCGGCTGGTGCGCCTGTTGCTCTCCTGCCATCGGTTCTCCCCCGGTATCGGCTGGTGCGTTCGACCAATCCTTGATTGGCAGGGCTTTTATGTCAACCGGCTGGGACCATCGGCCGCATTCAACATATAAAAAGGGCGCCGAATGACGCCCTTTCCTATTCCTTATGCCTCAGCCGCTAGTCGGCTTCGGCTTCCGGTTTGTATTTGTCAAACCAGGCCAGAATGTTACCGATCTTCTGCACCAGGTTAGACGGCTTGGCAGCGATACCGTGCCCAGCGCCCGGGATGCGTACCATCACGCTATCGACTTTCTGAAGCTTCAGCGCCTGGTAATATTGCTCAGTTTCCGACATGGGCGTGCGGTAATCCTCTTCGCCGGTCAACAGCATGGTTGGTGTCTTCACATTGCCGACAAGGCTGAGCGGTGACCGTTTCCAGTAGTTTTCCTGGTTTTCCCATGGGAAGCCGTCGAACCAATATTTGGTGAAGAAGGGGCTGAAATCGGCGGTCAGCACGAAGCTGGTCCAGTTGATCACCGGCTTGGCCACCACGGCTGCGCGGAAGCGATCTGTCTTGCCGACAATCCAGGCCGTCAGCACGCCGCCGCCGGAACCACCCGTGACATACATCCGGTCTTCATCGATATAACCTTGGGCGATGACCTGGTTCACCGAATCCATCAGATCGTCATAGTCGTTCGACGGATAGTTCTGGTGAATCTCATTGGCGAAAGATTCGCCATAAGAAGTACTGCCCCGCGGGTTGCCGTAGACCACAACATAGCCGGCAGCGGCATACCCCTGAATTTCGGCGGAGAACTGCGGGCCATAGGCCGTGTGCGGGCCACCGTGGATTTCCAGAAGCAGCGGGTATTTCTTCGACGGGTCGAAGTCAGCGGGCTTGGCGACCCACGCGTGTATCTGGTGTCCGCCAACGCTGGCTGGGAAGGAAATCTCCTCCACGCTCGCCATCGCGCGGTGGCCTAGCACGTCGCCGTTCAGGTCTGTCAGCGTGGTGACATTCGATATCCGGTCCACCACCGCCAGGTCAGCCGGGCGATCGGTGCGCGACTGGGTAAAGACCACGCGGCCATCAGCCGTGGCCCGGAACGTGCCGCTGGTGTAGGGGCGACCCAGCGTGGTGCCGCCAACCGCATCGGTCATCACGCGGCCACCGCCCACCAGGTTTACATAAGCCACCAGCCTCTTGCCGTTATTGTCATAGCTGTAGAAGATGCCGCGGCCATCGGGCGCCCATTGGATTTCACCGATACCGCGATCAAGCGTCGGCAACAGGGCGCGGCTGCCGCTGCCGTCTGTATTCATGACATAAAGCTGGGCATTCTTGCTGGAGAGGCCATCATCGTCGAAGCCCAGGTAGGCGACCAGCTTGCCGTCCGGCGAAATCTGGGGCGCAACGTCCGGACCTTTGCGGTTCGTCAGGGTCGTGATGTCACCCGAAGCGACGTTCACGCTGTGGATTTCGGATTCACGGCCGTTGAGCTCCCACCCTTCCACGCGGTTGGCGGAAAAGATGATATTCTGCGAATCAGCGGTCCAGGCCAGCGCGCCGCCGTGGTTATAGTCACCGCTTGTTACCTGACGCGGGGTGCCGCCGTCAGCCGGCACCACAAACACATGGGTAAAGCCGCGCGGCAAATAGCCTGCGCCGTCCGCCCGGTAGGTCACCCGGTCAACCACCTTGGCCGGCCCAGCCCAAGTTGCCCCCTTCGGGGCGGGTGGCAGGCTATAGAGCGGTTTGGCGTCTGTCGGCACAAACATGGTGAAAGCGATCATGCTGCCGTCGGGCGACCAGGAAAGCGACCCGGGGCCATACTGCAGGTCGGTCACACGGGCGGTCTCCCCGGTATCCAGCCAGCGCACGTAAATCTGGTTCTTGCCTTCTACGGACGACACATAAGCCATGCGGCTGCCGTCTGATGAGAAACGCGGCATGCGGTAGCTGGCCTTGCCCGACAGCACTGGGCGGTGACCGCTGCCATCCAGGTTTACACGCCAAATATTGGACCGGGTGCTGTCTGTCATGATATCGAGCGACCGGCGCTCATACACAACAGCCTCACCGTCCGGCGTCAGCCGTGGGCCGGTGGCATATTCCAGATTGAAAATGTCTGAAAGTTCAAATTTTCTGGCGTCTTCATCGGCTGCCGCAGATATCGGTGCCATGACCGCAGCGCACAGAAAGCCCGCCGTGAGTGTCCCCGTGATACGCATTTCTTATATCCCCTTGTCAGTCAGGTAAATTCGTTGTCCGAAAACCTAGCAGAGCTTGTCCTTGCATCACAAGCGCGATAAGTTTTTAGTGGTTTCATGATAAATCCTTTACCTTTCCCGAATAGCAATAGAAGGAAGGGGGTAGGAATTTTTCGCAGCACAAGCTGCGACGCCAAACAGGAACGCTATGTCCGGCCCTATTGAAGAAATCAAAAAAGAACGTGAACGCTTCGTCGCCTTTGCTTTTGCCGCTGCCGAGATCTTTTTCGAGGTCAACGACAAAGGCAAGATCGTTTTCGAGGGTGGCGCCACAGAGCGCGTGGGCACAGACGCAGGCAGCCTGATTGGTGAACCGATCATCAACCAGATCGATGAAGACGACCGCGATGTCTATGCGGCGCTTCAACAACATCTGAACCACAAGGGTAGAATCGGTCCAATTCCGCTACGTTTCATCTCGCATGGTGGCCGCAGCCTGGCGCTTCGGCTGTTTGCGCTGAAGATGCCCGGCGATGACAGCCACACTTTCCTGGCGCTTCGGGCCGCGCCCCTGGGCGGCGGCGGTACGGACAATATGACCGATCCGGAAACCGGCCTCTTGCAGCGCGACAGCTTCATGGAACTGGCGGCGCGCACCATGAAAGACAACCCGGTCGGCAGCAATCTTTATATGACAGCTGTCGAAGTGGAAGGCATCGAGGATGCCAAGAAGAAGTTCGGCCCCAAATATATGCGGACGCTGCTCAAGCAGGTGGCCGCGCACCTCAAGACACTTTCGGTGGACGGCGAGATTGCCGGGCAGATCGGCGACAAGCATTTTGCTTTCCTGCACCGCACCAAATCGGACGGATCGCACCTGGGCAGCACCCTTGAGCATGTTGATGAAAACGTCACGCTGAAGACCGCCTATTCAACGGTGGCCTCCGACATCCCGAAAGAAGGCACCGAGGACCAGGTATTGAGGACCCTCACTTACGTGCTGAACCAGTTTGTAAAAGACCCGGGAGCAGTGGATTTCGAATCGCTATCCACGGCCTATGAAGATATGGCGTCCGAAGCCCAGCGCCGCGTGGTTGGCATGCGCCATATGATCGAGACAGGGACTTTCAAGATGGCATTCCAGCCGGTCTATTCGCTGTCGACGAACGAAGTGCATCACAATGAAGTGCTGAGCCGGTTCGACGACCGCATGGGCGACCAGAGCACGCTGGATATCATCCGCTTCGCCGAAGAAGTGGGTATCATCGAAGAGTTTGACATCGCCCTGTGCCACAAGGCGATCGACTATGTGAAGAAGATGAAGAAGCTGGGGAACCCGCTGACGCTTGCGGTCAACATCTCAGGGCGGACGCTGGACAACAGCCGCTATACTGACCAGCTGATGAAAGAATTTACCGCCGGCAAGGATGCCTCCCGCAATATCCTGGTGGAGCTGACCGAAACAGCCGCCATTGAGAATCTTGAGAAGGTTGAAGCCATCCTCAATGACCTGAAGGCCATGGACTACCGCATCTGCCTGGACGATTTCGGCGCAGGGGCGGCGGGCTACCAGTATCTGCGAGCCTTCAATGTGGACTATGTGAAGATTGACGGTTCCTATGTGGAAGACATGAACACACCGGGTTACCGGCCAACTTTCCTTCTGTCGATCGTGCGCCTGTGCAATGACCTTGGTGTCAAGACCATCGGCGAACACGTGGAAAACCGCTTCCAGGCAGACTTCCTGCGTTCGCTGGGAGTAGATTTCGCCCAAGGCTTCCATTTCGGCAAGCCCGATTTCTCACCGCAGACAGACTAGCATTATGTCAGTTAAAGAAACGATTATCGGCCTTGCAGCCTGCGTACTGGTTTGGGCCTTCGGCTTTTGGCGCGAAAAGAAACACGAGCTGGGCACGGTCTCCCTGGTGCCGCCTTTCTATATCCAGTTCCTTGGGATTGTAGGGTTCTTTGTCTTTGCCGCCCACCTGATCGCCATCACCACAGGGCTGGACTGGACCCCGCCTTTCCGGCGCTAGTCTTCCCGACGTCCGTCTTCTGGTTGTGCATCTGCCCCCAGAATCTCGACATTCATCAGTTGCGGGGCGCTGGTCTCAAACATCCTGAGACCAAGAGACCGATACATTGCCGCCCAGAAACGTGACCTGTAGAACCGACGTTTACCGCGCTTGCCACGGGCAATGAAAATACCTGACGGGTGCTTGTAGATATTGGCCGCAACGCGCGTGCTTTCCTTCAGCAGCATATCCTTGATATCGCTTGTGGCCTGAATCGTGTGCCGTGCCATGGGCTTGACCTTGCGCCGCTGCCGCTCCTTGGTGGTGCGGCGGCGCCACATCTTGAGCCACACCCCTGCAATCAATATGAAGATGGCCAGCAGAACCGCGAACATCGCCAGAATATACCAAAGGTTCAAGCCGTCCCCCAGTTGCAGGCGCTCAACGGTTTCGTCGATCGCCTGATCTGCCGTCAGGCGCGAATCGGATTCCATCTCACCCGAGGCCGAAAAGCTGTAGATCAACCCGTCGCGCCGGTCGAGCGCCCCAAGAATGCCGTTACCGCCATAAACTGCCACATAACCGTTCGACGCCACGGTCACCCCGTAAAGCGGGTCCCCACTGCATTTTGCCTTGATATCCAAGAGATTCGGGCGCGAAACAAAAACCTGATAGTCAGTCACCCGGGTACAGCGGAATCGGTACACCTGAATCACTTCGGCAAGCTTGAGCGCCACGGCCGCCGGGGGCGAGCCCCGGTTGACACCCACATAAATGTCATGTGCGAGCTGACGCGGATCGGCCCCATCGCCTTGTATCTGCGCGACGGCATGCGGAGCCAGCACAAGCGTGCCCACCAAAGACATTGTCAAAATGATCAACTGAATCAAACGCATACCAGACCTGCCGTTGTTATCAGGGCTTATTCAAAGTCATCTTCGGGCTACATGCAAGAGGAAGGCGCATCAATCGGAAAAAAGCTGCGTGCATAAAAAAGCGGAACCGCAATCGGGGGAGGACATGCGGTTCCGCGCGACACAGTCAGATCAAGGGAGCTATTAGGCTGTATCAGCACCCTCTTTATAGAATGAAGCCTGTTAACAACCGGTAAACAGAGTCTCGAAAAATCAAAAAGTTGGAATCTGGCGAAAAAATTTTTCGTTTGTCCCATATCAGGCCTATCAAGAAAAGAGCAAAAGTCCTTAAAATTGATAGCTTTTTTCCCTGATCCATTTGGAAGCGATCCACTTCACCCCAGCCGTCACAGGCGTGCTTTCATGCAGCGATTGTTCGTCAATTTCACCGTCTGCGAGTACATTCTGGAACACAATTGCGTCACCAACGCCGCCTTTGTGAGCGAATCCGGCGCGGACAAAACTTGTGCTGCCACCCTCATAACCGTCATTCAGGTAAATCAGTACCGTCTTTGGCCGCTGGCCGCTGCGCTCAAGTTCCGCATTCTGGCCGTCAGCACCCGGGACCAGGCAGTCATAGTGCGGGCCGTAGTACATGCCGGGTTGATAGTAAAGCACGCTCAGCATCTCACCATGGTCAGGCGCAACACCTGCGGCGGCGCACATGCGCGCCCCGATGGCATGCAGAACAAGGTCCAGGTCTGCGGGCCAGAAGGTCATATTGTAGGAATGGCGGTATGGATCGGCGCGCAGCTCGCCCGAGTTCGGGTCCACCACCCGCGCGGGCGCAAGGCTTGGCGCGGACGAGGCGATGATATGCTCGCACAGGCTCGGCCCGATAAGGCCGGGTACCGTTTCCACATGCGGGCGATCCAGTTCCACTTTTGCCTGCGGGCGCGCAAGCGCTTCTGGCGCAGTCGCGAGGTCAGACAGGATATCTTCCGGAATTTTCGGCAGCTCCGTTGGCTCAGGCAGCGCCGCGGCAGTGGCGCCTTCAAAGCGCACCAGAAGGTTGCCGGCAAGCGGGTGGCCAAGCTGGCGCCCTTGCATTGTCCACTGTTTGGCAAGCCCGGCTTCAATGGTGCCGTCCCCCTTCAGGTGACGGCTGACAAGCTGCATGGCTGCGATAATATTACCGCGGGTTGCAGCCGCCAAAAGAAGCGCTGTATTGAGGTCATCTTCAAATCCATATAGCTCGCGCAACAGCGCCAGCTCCGCCAATGCGAGCATATGGCCCTTGCGTGCACCGGTAACCAGAAGCGCCACAGCCGCCGGCCAATCCGCATCACAGCCATGGCCCATGGCCTTCAACACAGACAGCAGCCGCATGGACGCTTCGTGATCCTTGGCCGCAGCCTGGGCTAGAACCTGAACGGCGTGGCTGACATCGCGGTCAACCATATGGCCCGAGAGCATGAAGTTCGAAAGCGTGAACCGGGCATCAAGGTGACCAGCGGTCGCGGCCTGGCGCAGCATTTTGATCGCGGCGTCTTTCTGGCCTTCGCCAGACAGGTAGGCTGCCATCTTATATTGGGCGTCAGCGTCACCCGCCTTTGCTTGAGCCGCGAGCTTCTGGATATCGATGCCTTCAACCACCTAGTTTTCCCGCATCTTGAGCGCAGCGATAAAGGCGTTGTGCGGGATTTCCACTTTCCCGTACATGCGCATCTTCGCCTTACCCTTCTTCTGCTTTTCCAGAAGCTTTTTCTTACGGGTAACGTCACCGCCGTAACATTTGGCCGTCACGTCCTTACGCATGGCAGAGATGGTCTCGCGGGCAATCACCTTGCCGCCAATAGCCGCCTGGATCGGAATTTTAAAGAGCTGGCGCGGGATCAGGTCCTTCAGGCGCTCACAAAGCGCCCGGCCCCGACCTTCAGCCTGGCTGCGGTGAACCAGCATCGAAAGCGCGTCCACTGGCTCGCCGTTCACCAGGATCGACATTTTCACCAGGTCGGATTGCTCATAGCCGTATAGGTCATAGTCAAAGCTCGCGTAGCCGCGACTGACGGACTTCAGCCGATCATAGAAATCATAGACCACTTCGTTAAGCGGCAGGCGGTATTTCAGCATCGCGCGTGTGCCGGCGTATGTCAGGTCTTCCTGGATGCCGCGCTTGTCTTCACAGAGCTTCAGCACAGCACCCAAGTGCTCATCCGGCACCAGAATGGTGGCGTTGATCCAGGGCTCTTCGATATGGTCGATGCGCACCACATCCGGCATGTCGGCCGGGTTGTGCAGCTCTACCATTGTGCCGTCGGTCTTATGGATCTTGTAAATCACGCTCGGGCTGGTGGTGATCAGCTCAAGGTCGAATTCCCTGAGCAGGCGTTCCTGAATGATCTCCAGATGCAGCATGCCAAGGAAGCCACAGCGGAACCCGAAACCGAGCGCCGCGGACGATTCCATCTCGAACTCAAAGCTGGCGTCGTTGAGCCTGAGTTTCTGCAGGGCGTCGCGCAGGCGTTCGAACTCACTTGTATCAGCCGGGAACAGGCCACAGAATACGACCGACCGGCTGGGCTGGAAGCCCGGCAGGGCTTCAGTGCACGGCCTGGCGACATCGGTGATGGTATCACCCACATGGGTGTCGGCCACTTCCTTGATCGACGCTGTGATAAAGCCCACTTCGCCGGGGCCGAGCTCCGGCACGATTACGCCCTTGGGCGTAAACACACCAACACGCTCGATCTTGTGTTCGGCATCTGCCGCCATCATCTTGATGGTCTGGCCCTTCTTGATCTTGCCGTCGATCACACGCACCAGCACCATCACACCCAGATAGGCGTCGTACCAGCTGTCCACCAGCATGGCCTTCAGCGGCGCGTTTGGGTCACCTTCTGGGGCTGGCAGCTTTGTTACAATAGCTTCAAGCACATCGTCGATACCGATGCCGGATTTGGCGGAACATTCAACGGCCTCCGTGGCATCAATGCCGATCACGTCCTCGATCTGCTGGCGCACGCGGTCAGGTTCCGCGGCAGGCAGGTCAATCTTGTTCAGGACCGGCACGATCTCGTGATCATTCTCGATGGCCTGATAAACATTCGCCAGCGTCTGGGCTTCAACGCCCTGACTGGCGTCCACCACCAGGATAGAGCCCTCGCACGCGGCCAGGCAGCGGCTGACTTCATAGGCAAAGTCAACGTGGCCGGGTGTATCCATCAGGTTCAGGGTATAATTCTGGCCGTCCTTGGCCTTATATTCCAGCCGCACGGTCTGCGCCTTGATGGTGATGCCGCGCTCGCGCTCGATATCCATCGAATCGAGAATCTGCGACTTCATTTCCCGGTCGGTCAGCGCGCCGGTATTCTGTATCAGGCGGTCAGCAAGCGTGGACTTGCCGTGGTCAATGTGCGCAATGATCGAAAAATTGCGGATATTCTTCTGGTCGGTCATAACCGTTTCTAACTCATACTGTGACTGTTGTTGGCCCCGATGGGCAACGACCGCACATCAGGTGCGGTCGACATTGTTTCTATTTTAGCTCGGGATTACCCGATCTGGCGGCCGGTGGCCGTCTGCGTAGGCGCGGATATTGATCAGCACCTTCTCGCCCATGGCCATGCGGGCCTCAACGGTTGCTGAGCCCATGTGCGGCAAGAGCACAACATTGTCGAGCTCCAGCAGCTTCGGGTTGATCTCGGGTTCCTGTTCGAACACGTCAAGGCCAGCGCCTGCAATACGTCCCACCTCAATCAGGTCCGCCAAAGCTTCCTCGTCAATGATCTCACCGCGGGCGGTGTTGATGATCACGGCGTGCGGCTGCAGCTTTTTCATGCGTGTGCGGTCCAGAAGGTGGTGGGTTTTATCTGTCAGCGGACAGTTGACAGACACGAAATCCATCCGGCTGAGCATCTCATCCAGATCATCCCAATATGTCGCTTCAAGTTCCGCTTCCACGTCTTCCGGCAGGCGCGTGCGCTTATGATAGTGCACAGCCATGTTGAAGGCCTTGGCACGACGGGCAATCGCAGAGCCGATTCGGCCCATGCCGATAATGCCAAGACGTTTGCCCTGTATGCGGTGCCCCATCAGGAAGGTGGGCGTCCAGCCGGTCCATTCACCTGCACGCAGGATTTTTTCGCCTTCGAAAAGGCGGCGTGGCACGGACAAAAGCAGCGCCATGGCAAGGTCTGCCGTGTCTTCCGTCAGCACGCCCGGCGTGTTGGTTACCACAATGCCTTTTTCATGCGCTGCCTTGGTGTCAATATGGTTCACACCGGCACCGAAGTTGGCGATCATCTTCAGGTTCTTGCCTGCCGCCGCAATGACTTCCGCATCTACATTGTCGGTCACCGTCGGCACCAGAACGTCCGCCGTCTGCACAGCCTTCATGAGGCCTTCCTTGCCAAGCGGCTTGTCCGCGAGATTGAGCTGCACATCAAAAAGCTCCGCCATGCGGGTTTCGATATTGTCCGGCAACTTGCGCGTGACGACAACCTTGGTACGCTGCCGGTTTCCTTTTTGAGCCATGGGCCTTCATTACCTTTTTCAGAACCACGAGACAGAGAGCTTGCCTCAGACCATGCGCATCTAGTACCAGAAGGTGGAGGCCAGTTCAAACGCCAAGCGACGGGGAAAGGGGTGTAATGCTGCGCTTTTTGTCGATTTTGATACTTTTCAGCGGGATTCTGTCGCAATCCCTGCCTACACACGCCCAAACGGCAAGTGAAACGCCACGCGTCGGTGAAAGCGGTCAGCCCTTGCCGCGGCTGATCTCGCTCGCCGCCAGCAAGGCTTTCATGCGCACCGGCCCCGGTCGCCAGTACCCGATCCTGTGGGTCTATGAGCGCACCCGGTTGCCGCTGGAGGTGATCGACGAGCACCGCGCCTGGCGCAAGGTACGCGACCATGAGGGCACGACCGGATGGATGCATGTGTCGCTTCTGTCGTCCCGCCGGACAGCCATGATCATCGGCACCACCCGCAAACTCTATGAAGACCCGAGCCCCGCGTCCCCCGCGCGCCTGATCGCCGACGCAGGCGTGATCGGAGAAGTGCAGGCCTGTGACGGAATCTGGTGCCGGCTGGAAATAGATGGCACGGAAGGCTGGATCGAACGGCGGTACCTTTGGGGCGTTTACGAGCGCGAAATCATTGATTGACCCTAGGGCCTCCGATCCCTGAAAATTCTACATAAATTTTACAACACTTATAAATTAAGTGTTTGTAATATTTGACGTTTTCTTAATTGCCCACCTACAAGATGTGCCTTCAGGCAAAAACATAGCCGCCTAAACAGGCACATAGTAGGAGGCACACGTGATCACATCTATTACCCCAACGTCACCGTTGGCGGCCAGCACTGCTGGCATTTCCCCAAAAGCACATGACGACGAAAATGATGTCAGTGATGAGACAATCGAAGCCCTTAAGGCCGAACATGAAGCCCAGTGGGAAGAACTAGAGGCCCGGCAGGAACAGGAACATGCTGACCTCGACGCCCAATGGAATGAGGCCATCAATGCCCTTGAGGCCGAACATGCGGCCGAGTGGGACGCCCTGTACGAAGAAAAGCACGCCGCGCTCGAGGCACTAGCCGCCGAACAGGAAACGGAAACCACGGCGCTTGCAGAAGAGCATGAGGCAGCAATGCTTACCCTCAAGGAGCAGCTGGACGCAGCCTATGACGCGCTTGATGCTGCCCTGTTCGCAGAATGGGAAGCCCTTGAGGCACAACTGGCTGACGAATGGGCCGCAGCCGAGGCGGCAGGCACCGCCGATGATGCCCTCGAAGAAGAACAGAACGCCCTGAGGGCCGCTCAGGAAGAAGACCATGCAGCCCAACTGGCTGAGTTCGAGGCAGACTATGAGGCGACTATCGCTGATCTTGCCGCAGCTCAGGAAGAGGAATGGAATGCCCTTGAAGAGGCGCATGAAGCCGAATGGGATGCCCTTGAAGGTGACCTACATGGCCGGATTGATGCCCTAGACGAAGAACAGAATGCAGAATGGGAAGCGCTGGAAGAAGCCAAGGAGGCGGACTATCAGGCGCTGGAGGAAGCCCACGAAGCCGAACGCGACGCCCTTGAAGCTGCGCAGGACGCAGAATGGGAAGAAGTCGTGGGCGATGGAGACGACGGGGATGACGGGGGTGACGACCGCGTCAAGGGCAGCCAGGATGACGACACCATGGCTGGCGGCAGTGGCGACGATACGCTGTCCGGCTTCAACGGCAACGACACCATTGATGGTGGCGACGGCGACGACTTCATCTGGGCCGGGTCTGACGCCAACGGTAATGACAAGGCCTATGGTGGCCAGGGTGACGACATTATCGGTGGTGGCGGCGGCCATGATTTTCTGATCGGTGATGGCGACGGCGCCGATGACGTGGAAGGCGACGACACCCTCTTTGGCGGTGCCGGAGACGACACAATCGTCGGCGGTTCATGGGTTGACCTGAACCAGAACGGCATCGTCGATATAGATGACTTCCTGCCTGATGACAGCGGCCCAGGCGCCAATGACGACGGCGGTGCCAACGACGACGGTGGTGCCAATGATGACGGCGGTGCCAACCACGACGGTGGTGCCAATGACGACGGTGGTGCCAATGATGACGGCGGCTCCAATGATGACGGTGGCGCCAATGATGACGGCGGTGCCAATGATGACGGCGGTGCCAATGATGACGGCGGTGCCAACGACGATGGCAACGACACAATTGATGGCGGCGACGACACCGTCGACGGCAACACAGGTGACAGCATCTGGTCCGGTATCGGCGACGACAAACTGTTCGGCGGCAGCGGCAGCGACATCATGGGCGCAGGCGTGGGTGACGACACGCTCTATGGCCTCGCCGGCGATGACCTGCTGTTCAGCGGCCAGACCGGTGACGACATGATCGACGGCGGGGCTGGTGACGACACAGTCTATGCCAGCATGGGTGATGACACCATCATCGGCGGAGACGGCGACGATGTGCTGTTCGGCGGCAACCAGAACGACCTGATCGAGGGCGGCGCCGGTGATGACCAGCTATTCGGCGGCAAGGACAGCGACACGCTGGCTGGCGGCGAAGGCAACGACACGCTCTATGGCGGCAAAGCCAATGGCAGCGAACGCTTTGTCTTTGAAGAAAACGCAGGTGACGATGTCATCTACGGTTTCGATGGAGACGATGACGTGCTGGACTTCACTGGGGCGGGTGTCACCTTCAACGACATCACGGCCGAAGCGACAGACGGCGGGCTCCTAATCTCCTGGTCGGGTGGCACCCTGCTGCTGGCTGGCGTGGATGACCCGATAGACAGTAGCTGGTTCGATTTCTAGAGCCTGGACTTCCCACGACCAAGCGCTCGCTGGCCGCCCTTCGGGGCGGCTTTTTTTTGCGTTTCCGCCCTCTTGACGCAATTACATAAGAACTTATATAATTTCTTACATCACAGTAAGGAACGGGCCCATGAGCATTCCCAATGAAATTTTTTTCGAGCTTGGCGTTGGCACCCGCATGCGCCGCCTTCAGGAGCAACTGACCGCCGACGCCGACCGCATCTATGAAGAGGCTGGACTGAAGTTCCGGGTCAGCTATTTCTATGCCATGTATGCGCTTTCTGAATACGGCAGCATGCCCATTGGCGAGATAGCGCGCCTGGCGGGTTTTTCCCACTCTGCTGTCAGCCAGACAGTCAAGCGCATGGCGGGCGAAGGGCTCGTGGAAACCACAGCCATGGATGATGGTCGCCAAAAGTGCGTGCAACTGACCGCCGCGGGCCAGGCCATGGTAGATGAAGCGCGCCCCATTTGGCAGGACCTTGAGGCCGTCAACACCGAAGCCGGCGCTTCCAAACTATTGGCGGGCATTGACGCCATGGAAGCCACCTATGCCGACAAGAGCCTGTATGAGCGGGTCAAGGAACGCCAGGCCGCACGCCAGAAAACCGTGCCGGAATTTGAACTGGTGCCCTATGACATCCGCTTCAAACAGGCCTTCTATGACCTCAACGCCTGGTGGGTGGAGAAATACTTCAAAATGGAGCCCATTGACGAGACTGTCCTGTCTGATCCGGAGACGCATATCCTTGCGAAAGGCGGTGAGATCTATTTCACCCTGATCGGCGGCAAGCCTGTTGGCGCCGTTGCCATGAAGCTGCAGTCCCCTGGGGTTTATGAACTGACAAAGCTGGGGGTGGACCCCAACGTGCAGCAGGGCGGCATGGGCCGCGCGCTGTGCGAAAAGGTGATCGAACGCTTTCAGGCGCGGGGCGGCAAAACGCTTTACTTGGAAACCAACACCAAGCTTGAACCGGCAATCAGGCTTTATGAAAAACTAGGTTTTGTGGAACTGACCCCCAGTGAGCCCAGTCCCTATGAGCGGGCCAACCATTATATGGAATGGAAAGGACGCCCGAATGACCGCATCGCTGCCGAATAATGCGCGGAACGGCATTCGCATTGTGCCCTACAGACCAGGCTACAAGCAGGCTTTCCATGACCTGAACATGGCGTGGCTGGAAAAGTATTTCACGGTCGAGCCCGTGCATCGGCACGCGCTTGAAAACCCGGAAAGCGAGATCATTGAGGGCGGCGGCGAGATTTTCTTCGCCGTGCGCGGGGATGACGTTCTGGGTACGGTCGCGATCCGCGCGGACGGGGGCGGCGTTTATGAACTGACAAAGCTTGGCGTAGACCCATCGGCACAGGGCCTCGGGCTGGGCCGCCTTTTGTGCGAGGCGGTCATCGACCATTTCTGCGTCATGGGCGGCACGCGCCTTTATCTTGAAACACACACCAAGCTTGTGCCCGCCATGCGGCTTTATGAAACGCTGAACTTCACCCTGATGGACAAGCCCGAAGACGCACACTATCAGGGGACAGACTGCTATATGGAATGGACTGGCCAGCAATGACAAAAACAACCGAAACCCGCGTCACAACAGCGGAGAGCGCCGAAGACATCGCGGCCGTCAAAGCCATCTTTCGGGCATTCGTTGAGTTCCTGCCCATCAATCTGGACTTCCAGGGCATTGAAGCCGAAATGGCGCGGTTCCCGGAAGGCTATGTGCTTCTGTTGATCGCCAAGAAGGGGGACGTACCCATTGGCGCCGTGGCACTGAAGGAACACAGCGCAGACGTGTGCGAGATGAAACGGCTTTATGTTCTGCCTGAAGGCCAGGGCACGGGCGCCGGGCGGCGGCTGTGCGAAGAACTTCTCACGCAAGCAAAAGCGCTGGGCTACAAGACCATGCTGCTGGATAGCCTGAAACGCCTTGAGGCTGCCGTAGCGCTATATGGCAAGCTCGGCTTCACCGAGATCGAGCCCTATAACTTCAACCCGGAAGACGATGTGGTTTATATGTCGAAGCCGCTTTAGTCGGCTTCTTCAACGGGACTGGACGTCCAGATCAACGCCTCGATCTTCCAGTCCCCACCCAGGCGGCGGGCAACCATCATCTGCGTGCCCTGCGTTGAGGTGGTTTCTCCGTCCCATTTGAAGGACAGCGCGAAGTTCCCATAAAGATACGCCAGCCCGCCGGACACTTCGACCCGCTCAACAGACTGGTCATAGGCCAGAACCCTGGTTGGCGGCGCGTCAGCGGGGAACCAGAAATCCCGGATCTGCTGATGGGTGCCCAACAAGGGCATACCCTGCGGCATGACGGCGGCGCGCGGTGTCAAAAGCGCCATAATGTCAGGCTGCACCGTACTGTCATTCCTGAGCCAGATTTGCCGGTAACTTTCATAAAGGTCGACAACCTCTTGCCGGTCATCTGCTGACGCGGGCACTGCGGAAAAGATCAGCAAAATCCAAAGGGATAAAATCAGTCGCATCATTTGGTCCTCCTCCCGGCATGCTGCCCATAAAAAAGGGCGGCGACAAGCCACCCTTTTTCAAATTCATGTGTTGCGCGTACTAATCGCCAGAAACGATACGGTCCATCAACTGCTTCACACTTGGGATAAAGCCGTTCGAATAGAATGGATCGGACCCGAAACGAAACGCGTTATGCCCCGCGAACACGAGATTATCGTCCACGCTGCCGTCGTGGGCCACATCCTCAAGCGTCTTCTGGATGCAGAAGCTGCGTGGGTCCGCGAGGCGGCCTGTGGAATTCTTCTCATTCGTGGCCCACGAAGAGAAGCGGCACTGGCTCAGGCAGCCAACACAGTCGGCCTGGTCCTTGCGGATTTCTGCACACTTTTCAGGCGTGACGAAAATCAGGCTCCCGTCAGGGGTTTTCATCGCGCGCTCAAAGCCTTCAGCCATCCAGGCGCGGGCTTTGCCTTCATCAGCGCGGCGCACGATATAGGTCTTGCGCTCAACCACCAGCTCGGTATCGAACTCCTCGTCCTTTTCCGTGCGGAAGTCGATCTGATGCTCGTTCCGCTGCACCAGCTCACCAATGAAGCTGTTCTTGAGTGCGCTTGAGAAAAAGCCGGTCGGGCTGAAATTCTGCAACAGCACATCGCCAGGCTTCAGGCTCAGGAGCTTCTTTTTCCAGCTGTCGGAAATCGGGCTCTCTTTGGTCACCAGCGGGCGCGTGCCGAACTGGAACATGATTGGGCCGATTTCCTTGTTATCGATCCAGTCTTTCCATTCCTTCAGGTTCCACACGCCACCGGCCATGATGATCGGCACATGGTCAAGCCCCAGCTTGCGCATGATGGCGCGCAGCTCAACAACCCGCGGGTATGGATCACCCGGCTTGTTGGGGTCTTCGGCGTTCGAGAGGCCATTATGGCCGCCCGCAAGCCACGGATCTTCATACACAACGCCGCCAAGGCGCTCTGCGAAATTCTTGTATGCGCGCTTCCACAACAGGCCAAAGGCCCGGCCGGAAGACACGATCGGATAATAATGGGCGCCATATTTGGCGGTCAGTTCACCCAGCTTGAAGGGCATGCCAGCACCACTGGTCACGCCGTGGATCATGCCTTTGGTTTTCTCGAGCACTTCGTGCAGGATACGCTGCGCGCTGCCGACTTCCCAAAGCATGTTGATATTGATAAGGCCTTCGCCGCGCGACAGTTCCCATGCCTTGCGCACCTGGTCGATGGTGCCCTTAATGGAATATTGGACCATCTCTTCATGGCGGTCCTTGCGCGTGCGGCCCAGATATTCATGGGGCTCGATATTGCCGTGCGCGTCATACTGATCTGCGATCACAGCGGAAATTGTGCCGATGCCACCGGCTGCGGCCCACGGGCCCGAACTGGCACCTGTTGAAATGGCAACGCCTTTACCGCCTTCGATCAGGGGCAGAACCTCTTTGCCGCCAACGCGGATGCTATTCAAACTGAAACTCATCAAACTCTCCCAAAACCCCAGCCCGTTCAGCCATCTGTCGCATAAAACGAACCTTCCTAAAGGGGTGAAACCGGCGTGATGGTACCATACGCCGGTTTCAAATCAATTAAGCAGTTCTTCAAATGAAGAAAAGCCCCCCATGCACAAAAAGCACGAGGGGCTTTGCTCAGAATTGCTTAGTCGCGGCGGCCGCCCTTTTTAGGGGACTCTTTTGGTGGACGCGCATCCGGGTTTTCTTCACCCGTTTCCTGGTTCACCATCCGCATCGACAGGCGGACCTTGCCGCGGCCATCGATCTCAAGGCACTTCACGTATACTTCGTCACCTTCGTTCACAACGTCGGTCACTTTTTCCACGCGCTCTTCAACAAGCTCAGAGATGTGCACGAGGCCATCGCGGCTGCCCATGAAGTTCACGAATGCGCCGAAGTCCATGATGCGAACAACCTTGCCTTTGTAGATCGCGCCTACTTCAGGCTCAGCAACGATGCCGTTGATCCACGCTTTCGCAGCTTCAATTTCGGAAGCCACGGAAGAGGCAATCTTGATCGTGCCATCGTCTTCGATGTTCACTTTCGCGCCAGTCACTTCAACGATCTCGCGGATCACTTTACCGCCCGTGCCGATCACTTCGCGGATCTTGTCCACTGGGATCTTCATGGTCTCAATGCGTGGTGCGTGCTCGGAAAGTTCCGTACGCGCGCCAGTGAGCGCCTTGTTCATCTCGTCAAGGATGTGGGCACGACCGCCTGCAGCCTGTGCAAGAGCCTTTTCCATGATTTCCTTGGTGATACCGGTGATCTTGATGTCCATCTGCAGCGCAGTCACACCTTTGTCAGTACCGGCCACTTTGAAGTCCATGTCGCCGAGGTGGTCTTCGTCACCCAGGATGTCAGAGAGAACAGCGAAATCGTCGCCCTCTTTGATCAGGCCCATGGCGATACCGGAAACCGGACGGCTGATTGGCACACCTGCGTCCATCATGGCGAGAGCTGCACCACACACGGTCGCCATGGAGCTTGAACCGTTGGATTCAGTGATCTCGGATACCAGACGGATGGTGTAAGGGAAGGCTTCGGCTTCCGGCAGTACAGCGCGAACAGCGCGGTAAGCCAGCTTGCCGTGGCCCACTTCACGACGGCCTGTAAAGCCAACGCGGCCACACTCGCCCACAGAGAATGGTGGGAAGTTATAGTGCAGCATGAAGTTGGAGCGCCAGCTGCCCTCAAGCGCGTCGATGATCTGCTCATCTTCGCCGGTGCCCAGGGTTGCAACAACAAGTGCCTGCGTTTCACCGCGGGTGAAAAGCGCGGAACCGTGGCTGCGTGGCAGAACGCCAACTTCAGACATGATCGACCGAACGTCCGCGAGGCCGCGACCGTCGATACGCTTGCCTGTTTCCAGGATGTTGCCGCGAACGATCTTGCTCTCAAGCTTTTTGGTCAGGTCACCAACCATCTGCTCGGTCAGCTCTTCATTGGCTTCAAGAACAGGGGCTACTGCTTCAGCGATCTTCGCTTTCGCTTCGCTGATTTTAGCAACGCGGTCCTGCTTGGTCGTGATCTCGTAAGCGGCGCGCAGGTCAGCTTCACCAGCGTCTGCGATGGCTTTCACCAGATCATCCTTGTTCGGGCCTTCAGCCAGTTCCCAAGGATCTTTCGCAGCAACTTCAGCAAGCTCGATGATCGCGTCGATTACTTTTTGCTGCTCGTCATGACCGAAAGTCACAGCGCCCAGCATCACTTCTTCGGAAAGCTCTTTTGCTTCAGACTCAACCATCAGAACAGCGTCTTTGGTGCCTGCAACAACGAGCTCAAGCTCGGATTCCTTAACTTCTTCAAGCGTTGGGTTAAGGATGTATTCGCCGTCCTTGTAGCCGACTTTCGCACCGGCAATCGGGCCAAAGAATGGCAGACCGGAAAGCGTGAGAGCGGCGGAAGCGCCGATCATGGCAACGATATCGCTATCGTTTTCCAGGTCGTGGCTCAGAACCGTACAGATCACCTGAACTTCGTTTTTGAAGCCCGATGGGAACAGTGGACGGATCGGACGGTCGATCAGGCGGCTCACAAGCGTTTCTTTTTCGCTTGGGCGGCCTTCCCGCTTGAAGAAGCCGCCAGGGATCTTACCGGCAGCGTAGAATTTCTCGATATAGTTTACGGTCAGTGGGAAAAAGTCCTGACCTGGCTTCTGAGACTTGGCACCAACAACGGTACACAGCACTTCAGTGTCGCCATATTTGGCCATTACGGCCCCGTCAGCTTGTCTAGCTACATGACCGGTTTCCAGAGAGAGGGTACGGCCACCCCATTCGATTTCTTTGCGATGAATATTGAACATTTTCTAACCTTTCAGCAGCTGCCCGGGTATCGCACTACACTGCCGGACAACTTCGGCGCCTTCCCTATGAAGACGCCCCGCTTAAATAAAAATCCCAGGCCTCCCGGATTAGAAGCCAAGGTGTGTCTTCTTGTCGCTTTCAGGGGAAATTCGAAACGGAAGCCCCAAAAGCGAAGAAGGCCGGTTCCCTTGAACCGGCCTCCCCGAACTGAATTACTTCCGAAGACCCAGACGACCGATGAGCGTCGTGTAACGCTCGGCGTCCTGGCCTTTAAGATAGTCCAGCAGCTTGCGGCGCTGGTTTACCATCTTGATCAGACCGCGACGGGAATGGTGATCCCCTTTGTGGTCTTTGAAGTGTTCGGTCAAAGTAGCAATACGCGAGGAAAGAATTGCAACCTGCACCTCAGGGGAGCCGGTGTCGCCTTCTTTGGTAGCGTATTCTTTGATCAGTTCTTGTTTCCGTTCAGCAGTAATCGACATCGTCTTCTCCTACAAAAAAGTTACATATTGAAGACCCGCAAGGAGCGAATAGTGCCATGGGTGTTTTCAGCGACCGCCAGCGGCACGTCGCCGTCCATCAACACAAGCGTTCCTTGCTTGATCTCAGGCCTGAGGAGGGTCATGCCGCATCTGATGCGTTTCGCTTCCTCATCCGTCACGGCAACCGCCGGGATGTCGTCCAGCGCTGTCGTAATCGGACTTACATAGTCCTGAGCGGGCGCACTATGGCCCAACTCCTCCAGTTTTTCCAGTGAAATCGCGTCTTTAAGACCAAAGGGGCCAACGCGAAGGCGCCTCAGCGCCACCACATGGCCGCAGCTGCCCACAGCACGCGCGATATCGCGCGCCAGCGAGCGCACATAGGTGCCCTTGCCGCAGGTCACGTGAAAAGCTGCCTCACCCTTATCCAGATCGAAAGACACAAGGCTAAGCTCTTGAATTTCAACAGGTCTTGCCTTCAGCTCCACCAGTTCTCCGTCGCGCGCCAGCTTATAGGCACGCTGGCCATCCACCTTGATGGCGCTATAGGCCGGGGGGATTTGCTCAATCGAACCGGTAAAGCGCGGCAGAACCTCAAGAATTTCGTCTTCAGCCGGGATACGGCCGCCGGATTCGATAATTTCGCCTTCAAGGTCGTCCGAATCGGTCGCGGTGCCGAATTTCACGGTAAACGCATACTCTTTCGAGGCGTCCACGATGAAAGGCATGGTTTTGGTGGCTTCCCCAAGCCCGATGGGCAGGACGCCGCTGGCGAGCGGGTCCAGCGTACCACCATGGCCCACCTTCTGCGCCTTGGTCAGGAATTTCACCTTGCCGACAACGCCCGAGCTTGTGATGCCGAGCGGCTTGTCGATCACCAGCCAGCCGTCAACCTTGATGCCCTTCTTGCGCCGGGCCACGCCTACTCTTCCTCGTCCTTGTGGTCGAGGTCGCGGGTCACGCGCGGATCACGGAGTAGCGCGTCGATATGGCTGGCTTCGTCGAAGCTTTCGTCCAGCTTGAACTTGAGCCGCGGCATATATTTCATATGCACGACCTTGCTCATTTCACCGCGGATGAAAGCGCTGTTACGGTTCAGGGCCTTGGTGATCTTCAGCTCAGGGTCGCCGCCAAGCGGCATCACGAACACCGTGGCGTTCCTGAGGTCCGGGCTTACACGCACTTCCGATACCGTCACGGATGCGCGGACCAGGTCAGGGTCCTGCACGTCACCGCGGGTCAGGATCGCGGAGATGGCGTGGCGCACGTTTTCGCCCACACGCAACAGGCGCAGGCTTGGCTCGCCGGAATGAGAAGACTTAGACATCGATAGTTCCTTAAAACAGCGGAGGGCGGCCCCAACAGGCCACCCCTCCAAACACTCTTAACGGGCTGCTGGTCGCAGGCTTAAAGCTTGCGCTCCATTTCCTCCAGCTCGTAAACCTCGAGAACGTCACCAGCCTTGAAGTCATGGTAATTCTCGAACGTCAGGCCACATTCCTGGCCCGCGCGAACTTCTTTCACATCATCCTTGAAGCGGCGCAGGTTCTCGATCTGGCCTTCGTAGATGATCACATCGTCACGCAGGATACGGGCCTTGAGGTCGTTGCGGATCGAGCCTTCGACCACGAAACAGCCTGCAGCCTTGCCGGCCTTGCCAGCCTGGAAGGCTTCGCGGATTTCCGCCTGACCAATCACATTCTCTTTGTACTCCGGACCCAGCTGACCAGCCATCGCCGCTTTCACGTCGTCGATCAGGTCATAGATCACGGAATAATATTTGATGGTGATGCCTTCGGCTTCGGCTGCTTCGCGCGCCTGTTTGTTCGGGCGTACGTTGAAGCCGATAACCAGCGCGTGGCTGGCCTGGGCAAGCGTGATATCGGATTCGGTGATACCACCCACAGCACCGTGAATAACACGGCACTGGATGTCGTCGTTGCCGGCTTTTTCAAGCGCCTGGGTAATGGCTTCCACCGAGCCCTGCACGTCGCCCTTGATGACAACTTCGAACGTCTGCAGGCCTTCGTTTTCCTTCATCTGCGTGAAGATGCTCTCCAGCGTCTTCGGCGCAGCGGCAGCAGCCTGGCGTTTCTTGCGGTTCTGGTCCTGGCGATAAGACGTCACCTCACGGGCACGGCTTTCGTTGTCCACCACTGCGAACTCGTCACCAGCGTCTGGTGTGCCGTTCAGGCCAAGCACTTCCACCGGCACACTTGGGCCGGCTTCCTGTACCTGATCACCCTTGTCGTTAATCAGCGCGCGTACCCGGCCCCATTCAGCACCGGCCACGAAGATGTCACCCACACGGAGCGTACCGCGCTGTACCAGAACCGTGGCAACAGGGCCGCGGCCTTTATCAAGCTTGGCTTCAACAACCACACCTTCAGCCGACCGGTTCGGGTTGGCTTTCAGTTCGAGAATTTCAGCCTGCAGGGCGATGGCTTCTTTCAGTTTGTCGAGGCCGTCGCCGGTTTTGGCGGACACTTCAACTTCCTGAACGTCACCCGAGAAGCTCTCGGTCACCACTTCATGCTGCAGCAGTTCATTGCGCACGCGATCAGGGTTCGCGCCTTCACGGTCCATCTTGTTGATGGCCACGATGATCGGAACCTCAGCCGCTTTGGCGTGGTTGATGGCTTCAATGGTTTGCGGCATCACGCCGTCGTCAGCAGCCACCACCAGGATCACGATATCGGTCGCACTTGCACCGCGTGCCCGCATCTGGGTAAAGGCGGCGTGGCCAGGTGTGTCGAGGAAGGTGATTTTGCTGTCATTCACGCTAACCTGATAGGCACCGATATGCTGAGTGATGCCACCGGCTTCGCCCGACACAACATTGGCTTTACGGAGCGCATCAAGAAGCGAGGTCTTACCATGGTCAACGTGGCCCATAACGGTCACGATTGGCGCACGCGGCAGCAGTTCGCCCTCTTGGTCCTCACCGCCGGTGAGGCCGATTTCGACGTCAGCGTCAGAAACGCGCTTCGGCGTGTGGCCCATTTCCTGAACCACCAGCTCGGCGGTATCCTGGTCCAGAACCTGATTGATGGTTGCCATCACGCCAAGGCCCATCAGAACCTTGATCACGGCAACGGCTTTTTCAGCCATCCGGTTCGCCAGTTCCTGAACGGTAATTGCTTCAGGGATAGTTACTTCGCGAGCCTGGCGCGTTTGCTGCTGGCCACCGCCCATCTCGGCCTGACGTTTCTTGGCTTGTGCCCGCTTGTAAGCTGCGAGCGAACGCTGGCGTTCACCGTCACCCATGGCGCTTGAGATGGTCAGGCGGCCACCCTTGCGGCGGTCGTCGCCACGGCCACGGCCACGCTGGTTGCGATCATCGCCGCCCGGGCCT
This sequence comes from Kordiimonas lipolytica, assembly GCF_001550065.1. Next base: position 54,177 of record NZ_LRUB01000002.1, on the reverse strand, counting down.
GCCTTGCGTTCCTTGCCGCGCTTCTGCTTGCCTTTGCGCGCATCGTCATCGCCACCAGCAGCCTGACGGGCTTCGCTTGCTTTCTTAAGCTGCACAGCGCGGGCTTCAAGTTCAGCTTTCTTGCGGGCTTCCGCTTCAGCCTTTTCCTTAACCTTCAGCTCTTCTTCAGCTTTCTTGGCGGCATCCGCTTCTGCCTTCTTCGCAGCTTCGGCAGCTTTCTTCTTCTTCGCGTCCTCTTCGGCGCGGGCACGGGCGTCAGCCTCGTCATCGTGCGCGGCCTCTGCCGCCGCAGCTTCCGCAGCTTCACGCTTCTTGCGCTCGGCGGCCTCCGCAGCTTCACGGGCTTCGCGCTCGGCTTTTGCTTTGGCTTCTTCTTCAGCGCGTTTTTGCGCTTCCTCAAGAGCCTTCAGGCGGGTTTCGTGCTCGGTATTTGAAAGCTTACCTGCACCTTCGCCTGCTGGTTTTTTCGGAACGTAAGTCTTTTGCTGCGGCTTTGGTGCCGCCGGCGTTGCCTCAGGGGCTGCGGCATCGGTCGCGCCCTTCTTGAGGATACGCTTCTTCTTGCGCTCAACAACGACTGCCTTGCTACGCCCATGGCTGAAGCTTTGACGAACTTGGCCGGTCTCAACCCCCTTACCTACGCCAAGGGTGCCGCGTCCAGACAGTGTCAGTTTCTTTTCGTCAGTCATACTAATCTTCGTTCCTCTGCCCTTCATCATGAGAGGGCGCTTCACTGATCAGCGGGCCTAGCCCGCGCATTCCATAAAGCCGACCAAAATCGACCTTAAGCCTGTCCGTGCCGCCGCTTTCCATCAGCAGCACATGTACCACATTTTCCCGACCGAGCGCACCTGAGAGCGCTTCACGGTCAAAGATAGCCACTTCCGGCACGTCCGTGCCAACTGCGGCCTTGATCTTTCGCCGACCATCCTCGGCGCCGTCTGTCGCAGTCACCAGAAGCGCCGGCTTGCCGGTGCCTTTCTTGGTAAGCGCGGCCTTGATCTTGTCAAAGCCTGTTACCAGGTGGCCTGCGCGTTGTTCCAGACCCATGCGGTCCAGACAGCGGCGCTCAAGCAAGCGGTCGATCGTCGCACCAAGGTCCTGGGGCACCGCACTTTTCTGCACTTGTGCCTTCAGGGACCGGCTGGCCGCTTTTGCAAGCTGGCCACTTTCGACCGCCTGGTCGATCATTGCCCGGTCAGCGGTAATCCACATACCGCGCCCGGGCAACCGGGCTGCCACGTCCGGCACCAAAGTGCCATCGGGGCTTACCATCAGCCTGACCAGAGTGTCCTCGGATGCAGGCTGCATCGTTAGTATACACCGCCGTTCGCGCATTTTCTGCTCCAACCTGCGGCGCTGAGGAGACCTTAGGCCTCCTCGCCTTTAGTTTCTTCCGCCGCTTCTTCTGCGACTTCTTCTGCTGCTTCTTCAGCTTCAGCAGCCTCTTCGGAAGCTTCCTCAGCTTCCTCAGCGCCACCAAATGCTTCTTCAGCAGAAATCCAGCCAAGAACAACGCGGGCAGACATGATCATGTCGCTTGCTTCTTCTTCGGTCAGACCGAAGTCGCGCAGGATGCCGTCTTCCTTGCTTGTCAGCTCATCCGCTGCACAGCCTGCGAAGTCCTCAAGGGTTTTAACCTCGTCTTCACCCAGCTTCACAAGCATCTGCGGCGTCAGACCTTCAACGTCGGCCAGATCGTCAGAAACGCCCATCTCGATCCGCTTCTCGTCTGCAGCACGTGCTTCGGCTTCCAGGAAGTCGCTCGCGCGGCGCTGAAGCTCAGCAACCAGATCGTCGTCGAAGCCTTCAACGGCCAGAAGCTCTTCAGGCTCAACGTAGGCGATCTCTTCCACTTCGGTGAAGCCTTCAGCCACCAGAAGGTGTGCCAGCGTATCGTCCACATCCAGGGCTTCAACAAAGCGCTTGGATTGGGTCATGAATTCTTCCTGGCGGCGTTCGCTTTCTTCCGCTTCGGTCATGATGTCAATGGTCCAGCCCGTGAGCTGCGATGCCAGGCGCACGTTCTGGCCACGACGGCCGATCGCGAGCGACAGCTGATCGTCAGGCACAACCACCTCAACGCGGGAGCGCTCTTCGTCCAGAACCACCTTGGACACTTCCGCAGGCTGCAGCGCGTTCACGATGAAGGACGCCACATCAGGGGACCAAGGAATAATGTCGATCTTCTCGCCCTGCAGTTCGTTCACAACGGCCTGCACACGGCTACCGCGCATACCAACGCAGGCGCCAACAGGGTCTATGCCCGGGTCGTTGGAGATCACGGCGATCTTCGCACGGCTGCCCGGATCACGGGCCACGGAGCGAATCTCGATAATGCCATCATAGATCTCCGGCACTTCCTGTGCAAACAGGGCTGCCATGAATTCCGGCTTGGTGCGGGACATGAAGATCTGCGGGCCACGGTTTTCGCGGCGCACTTCATAGATGTAACCGCGGATACGTTCGTTCTGGCGGATATGCTCGCGCGGGATCACCTGGTCGCGGCGCATGATGGCTTCCGCGCGGCCCAGATCCACAATCACGTTGCCATATTCAACGCGCTTGACGACGCCGGTGATGGTTTCACCCACCCGGTCCTTAAACTCGTCATACTGGCGCTGGCGCTCGGCGTCGCGCACCTTCTGCACAATCACCTGCTTGGCGGTTTGGGCTGCGATACGACCGAAATCCATTGGCGGCAGGCTGGACGCCAGATAATCGCCGATCTCGGCGTCCGGCTTGTCTTCCTTGGCATCTTCCAGGCTGATTTCCACAGCAGGGTTTTCAACCTCCTCGACAACCTCGAGAACGCGGAACAGGCGAATGTCGCCAGTGTTCTTGTCGATCTGCGCCCGGATTTCGTTTTCAGCGCCATAGCGGGAACGAGCCGCCTTTTGGATCGCTTCTTCCATGGCCTCAAGAACGATGTCCTTGTCGATCGCTTTTTCACGTGCCACGAGATCTGCGATCTGCAGCAATTCCAACCTGTTTGCACTGACAGCAGCAGCCATCATCTTTACTCCGTCGCTTTCAGAGCGTGGCGCCCAATTGGCCCACACCAGCAAAAAACCTTATGTGTTCGTCCCGTCAGGGTTCGCCTGAGCCTTTGCATCCTTCTGCACAGCCTCAAGAAGTTCATCGGTAAGGAGCAGCTTCGCTTTCGAGATGCCGTCAAAATCGAGCTCGACCACACCCTCGTCTGTTTCCAGCGTCACCACATCGTCCTTGAACGATGTCATGCGCCCCCGGAAACGGCGACGGCCATCCATCTGCTCTTCCATTTCGACCTTCACTTCAAAGCCCACCCAGCGCTCGAAATCCTTGCGCCTTGTGAGCGGACGGTCGATCCCTGGTGAGCTTACCTCAAGAAGATATTCACCAGGCAATGGATCCTCGACATCCAGAATGAGCGAAAGCTCGCGAGACAAGGTTGCGCAATCATCAACCCCCATGGTGCCATCGGGCCTTTCCGCCATTACCTGCAGCGTTGGCTTGCGGCCACCGCCATAGGTTACGCGAACAAGTTCAAACCCAAGAGCTTCAACGGTTGGTTCGATGAGATCAGCAATGTTTGTCGCAGCGTCGCTCACTAGTCCTGTCCTTTCACACTTCACGTCGGGCCGAACACCATGGCCCACTACGTTCTAGGTATGGGTTATCGCGGGCAGTGGGCCGAAGCCCACTCCTGGAATAATCAACCAATACTCTAGGAGAAGCGGGCCCTGTATACAGCGAACCCGCCTTTGGGGCAAGCCCGAATCTAACCACTTTGCCTAACGGGCTTCTGGCACTTCTGCGCGGGGAATTCTGCGGAAGCGGAAATAGGTAGCGCGGCCTTCAAGCGCCTTTACTTCATAGCGGGTTTCCGGCCAGTCATCCGGGCGGGTGAGCCAGTCCTGCGGGCCTTCGGCGAGCCATTCGAAATCATCGCGCTCAGCCATCTGAAGCATGGTCCATTCGCGGTAGATCGGATGGTCCGTACCAACGCGGAATTCTGCACCGTCCTTCATGATTCGCGCAAGGTCATCCAGGTTATGCTGGTTGACGAACCGGCGGCGGGCATGGCGGGTTTTGGGCCATGGGTCCGGATGCAGCAGAAACAGGCGGTCAACGGATGCGTCCGGCAGCTTCCAGATCACGTGCCGCGCGTCGTCGCCATAGACACGGATATTCTGGATGTCGTTTTCCTCGATGTGGGTTAACAGGCCAACCACACCATTAAGGTAAGGTTCGCATCCGATCAGCGACACGTCGGGGTGTGCCTGCGCCTGCCAGGCCAGGTGCTCGCCCTTACCGAAACCGATCTCCAGCCACAGCTCCTTCACCGGCTTGCCAAAGACCTTGTCCACATCCAGCACATCATTCTCGCCGTCCGGCACGTCAACCGAGATCGTCGGCAGAAAGTCGTCCAAGAGCGCTTGCTGGCGCTGCGAGAAGCTCTGTCCCTTGCGGCGCCCGAAAAAGCGCTGCTCTGGCAGTTTGAACTGCTTGATGTCTGTGTCTTTGTCGCTCATGGCCGCCCCTATAGCGCAAACGGGCCCTATGACAAAGCCCCTTTTGTGCCCTTTTGCGCGTGGTGTGCCCTTTTTCAGGGTGTATGATCGCGCCGCCAACAATAGATCACTCGGGCGAGGGCGATCAGGGAACACAAGAGTGTCGCCAGGATGATCCGTGTGCCCGTGGAAAGCGGCGGGACGTCGATCGCCTTGGGAAGCGGGCTGTCCATGATGCCTTCGCGCCCTACCGGCATGCTTGAAAGCGTCCTGCCGTACCCGTCAATCACCGCGCTCACGCCCGTGGATGCCGCGCGCACGAGGGGCAGGCCTTCCTCGATCGCACGCATACGGGCAAGGGCCAGATGCTGGTACGGCCCTTCGGTCGCGCCGAACCAGGCGTCATTGGTGATGTTCAAAATCCATTCTGGCCGGTCGCGCCGGTCAATGACTTCCCCAGGGAAGACCGCTTCATAGCAGACCAGCGGTGAAAAGCCGGGCGTGCCGGGTAGTGCCACCGTCTGGCGCCTGCGACCGGCCGTCCAGGCGCTTCCGCCGGTCAACTGGCTGAGGCCAAGCTTTTTTAGCAGGTTTTCAAAGGGCAGATATTCGCCAAACGGCACCAGATGCACTTTGTCATAACGGGCATAAAGGTCAGCGCTTGAATTCAGCGCGAACAGGCTGTTGTAATAATCATAGCCGTCTTCCGTGCGCACATAGCGGGGTGCGCCGGTGATGGCGAACGAGCCATATTCCAGAAGCTTCGACATGCGCCAGCGGTGGATCGATCCATCGCGGTCAAAGCTTTCCGTCTGAACTGCGGTCTCGGGCCAGATCAGGAGGCGCACGCCCTTGGCTTTACCGTCCGGGTCTGCGGCGCGCGACAGGCTCATATGTTTATCGAAATGATCCTCGATCAAATAGGAAAGCCACTTTTCGCTTTGCTTCACATTGGCCTGCACCAGCCGCATGGAAATGCCCAGGTGATAGTGGGTCTGCCCCGCTTCAAGCCGCAGATAGCCCGCAACAGACAGACCGACAAAGGCAAGCACCGCCAATGCGGGAGGCAGGATGGTTCTTTGCCAAGCCCCTCCATCAAGCAGCATGACAAACGAACCGGCGACCAGCACGGTCAGGAATGTCAGGCCATAGACGCTGATATAGTAGCTGCTCTGAGCAACCGGCAGCCATTCGGCCCATGCGGCCCCCACGAGATGCCACGGAAAGCCGGTAAACCACATGCCGCGTGCCACCTCAAAAAGAGTCCAGACAGCCGCAAACAACAGAACCCTGAACCAACCAGCGCACCAGAGCTTGCGGCAGATCACGAATATGATGGCGACATAGAGCGACAGCAGCGCGGACAATCCAAGAATGGCGATGGGTGCGAGGATGACAGGCACGGCCTGTTGCTGCGTGAAGGAATAGCCAATCCAGTTGAGCCCTACGGCGAAAAGGCCGAAACCGGCCCACCAGCCGTAGGCAAAAGCCTGCACACTGTTCCTTGAGCGGTCAATAAGGGCGATCATCAATGGGATGGCGATGAACAGAAGCGGGAAGAAATTCGCTGGCGCGAAAGTGCGCGACAGAAGAACACCCAGAAGAAACGCAAAGGCATGCATGGCATAACTGCTGCGTTTATCCAGCCAATCAAAAAGGCGCGCCAGTTGCGCGCCCAGCATGGACTGATCCCGACTTTGATCGTTCATTGGCTACTCTGCCTGTTCTCGCCAGTTCTTATCAATTATTCTTGTCAGGCGCCTCTGGTGCGCCCTTAGTCGTCGGCTGCCTGCGAGGTCTCTTCCGTACCCACATGGATCCGCACCCTGTGAATCCTGCGCGGATCGGCATCAACCACCTCGAATCGGTAACCGCTTTCATGGACCATAACCTCACCAATCTCAGGCACGCAACCCGCGAGTGAGAAGACAAGCCCGCCGACTGTATCCACGTCCTCGTCCAATTCTTCGGGCAGAAGGTCCACACCGATCACTTCTTCAAGTTCGTCAACCTCAAGCCGAGCGTCTACGTCATAGCCGCCGCCTTCAAGTGGGGTGATGTACGGGTCTTCTATCTCGTCATGCTCGTCTTCGATCTCACCAAAGATTTCCTCGACGATATCTTCAACGGTCAACAGGCCATCGGTTCCACCATATTCATCAACCACCATGGCCATATGAGTGCGCGACAGGCGCATCTTGGCCAGAAGGTCGATCACTTTCATCGATGGCGGCACAAAAAGAACCGGTCGCTGGATATTGGAGACCTTGAAGTCTTCGCCGACTTCGCCGTGTGCCGTTGCCTTGAGCGCATCCTTTACATGCACCATGCCCAGAACGGTATCGAGCGTTTCGCGGTAGACCGGCATTCGGGAATGGTTGGCCTCAGCGAACACCTTGATCAGATCATCATAGGCAATATCAGCAGCGACCCCCACGATATCGGCGCGGGGGACCATCACATCATCTACCCTGAGCGCCCCATAACGGAGTACATTGAAGAGCATCTCACGCTCTTCCTCCCCCAGGGCCTGCCCACGGGTTTCTTCTTCATGTTCCTCGATCGCCTCCTCTAGGCTTTCACGCAGGCTGACTTCGCTGGCCCGAAACCCTAACAGGTCTCTTATCGTACGCCAGAAGCCGCCCTGCCCCTTTGAGGAGGCGCTGCCACTATCGCCCGAAGGCGAACTTGCCGATTGGTCTGTCACTCTTTGTCGTCCATCATTCATCAGGAAGGGCATAAGGATCACTGATCCCAAAACCCGCCAAAATTTCGCGTTCCAGAGCTTCCATCTCTTCCGCGTCTTCTTCTTCGATATGGTCAAAACCCATCAAATGTAAAACCCCATGCACCGATAAATGTGCAAGATGGTGATGCACCTGTTTGTTTTGCTCGGCCGCTTCTTTGACCACAACCGGCCCCGCGATCACCAGATCACCCAGCATGACGGGCGGTCCGCCCGCCTCGGCCTGATCAAAAGCGTCCATCAGATCGTCGGGATCAACACCGGGGAAAGAAAGCACATTCGTTGGCTTGTCCTTGCCGCGATACTCCCGGTTCAACGCTTGGCTTTCATCGTTGCCAACGATCCGGACGCTGAGCTCCATCGGCACGCGGGTGCGGGCAATGGTCTCGAAAAGCGCCGCGCTCACAGCAGCCTCAATCACTGGCCGCACGAAGGCCGCCTCACCAAGGCTTTCATCCAGAAGATCGAAATCGAAGGTGAGGCCAGGCAGTGCATCAAGGCCCGCCCGGCCGGGGATACTCGGTGAAGGATCGTCGCTCATCTCTCTACCTTGACTGCTCCTAGCGTCCGTCTTCATCGCCGTAAGCTTCTACGATCCGCCCAACCAGCGGATGGCGCACTACGTCTTTCTCGGTGAAGCGGGTAACGGCGATGCCGTCCACACCCTTCAGTATATCAAGTGCGTCCCGGAGACCCGAACGCGTACCGCGCGGCAGGTCCACCTGGGTCACGTCCCCGCATATGGCCATCCGGCTGTTCTCGCCAAACCGGGTCAAGAACATTTTCATTTGCATGGGCGTAGTGTTTTGGGCCTCATCAAGAATGACAAAGGCGTTCGCCAGCGTCCGGCCCCGCATATAGGCCAAAGGCGCGATCTCGATCTGCCCGGAGGCGATGCGCTTTTCCACCTGTTCGGCGGGCATCATATCATAGAGCGCGTCGTATAGTGGCCGCAGGTAAGGGTCTACCTTGTCTTTCAGATCGCCCGGCAGAAAACCAAGGTTTTCGCCCGCTTCCACCGCGGGGCGGCTGAGGATAATACGGTCGATCTCACCCGAGAGCATCCTCGCCACCGCCATGGCAACCGCCAGATAGGTCTTGCCGGTACCGGCAGGGCCAACACCGAACACCATGTCATGCTTGACGAGATTCTTGATATAGTCCGCCTGCCCCGGCGACCGTGGCATGATCACCCGGTTGCGGGTGGTGATCTTCATGTCCGCGTCCTTGGGCTTTACCACATCTGGGCGGGCGGAGATGGACTGTTCAATCGGCTCAAGCGGCACACCTTCCGCCATTCGGATCGCCCCGTCTACCTCACCGACATCCACAGGCTGGCCGCGGCGCGCCATGTCATAGAGATCAGCAAGCACAGATCGCGCGACTTCGGCGCGCTCAGGCGTGCCTTCAATTGCGATCCTGTTGCCGCGGTTGATCAGCACAACCCCGAGCCGCTGTTCGATGCGGGTCAGGTTTCTGTCATGCTGGCCAAATACGACGGCCGCTAGTCGGTTGTCTTCGAATTCAACCACTTTCTTGTGGCTGGATGATGAGGCGCCCGGTCGGGCGGAAGCTGAGCTTGCCTTGGCGTACATATTGTGCTGTTTGCGGCTCCTTGATTGCCGCGCCATGCCTTTAGTGCAGGGCGCTGACAAGTTCCCCTTTAAGGCTGTTAGGGCCGGCTTCAACGATTTTCACCCGCACCAACTGCCCCATAAAGTCAGTGTATGGCTTATCGCCTGCCACGTCCAGCGCATTGTCACCCTTTGTCAGATCGACATGAACCGACTGCAGGTAAGGGCTGCGCCCCAGAAGCTGCCCTGGCTGCTTGCCCTCGCGCTCCAGAAGCACATCCATTTCCTGACCGATGCTGTTTTCATTGAACTCCAGCTGGTGCTCGTTCAGCAGCGCCTGAAGGCGCGCGAGCCGCTCGGATTTCACTTCTTCCGGCACCTGATCTTCGTTCACGCTTGCGGGCGTGCCAGGACGCGGACTGTATTTGAAGCTGTAGGCCTGGGCGTATTTCACCCGGCGAACGAGATCCAGCGTTGCTTCGAAATCTTCATCGGTTTCACCTGGGAAACCAACGATGAAATCGCTTGAGAGCGCCAGGTCGGGCCGCGCTTCGCGCAGACGGTCGATGATCTCGAAATATTCATCGCGCGTATGCTTGCGGTTCATGGCTTCCAGAATGGCGTCCGAGCCGCTTTGAACCGGCAGATGCAGGTAAGGCATGCAGGACTTAATATCCCGGTGAGCGTCAATCAGCTCCTGGTCCATATCGCGCGGGTGCGATGTGGTATAGCGGATACGGCCAAGCCCTTCGATCTTGTCGAGCGCCTTGATCAGACCGCCGAGTGTCATGGTGCCGCCATTGCCGTCGTCACCGTGATAGGCATTCACATTCTGGCCAAGAAGCGTGATTTCCACGACGCCCTTGTCCACCAAGGCCTGCGCTTCCTTGAGCACATCGGCCACCGGGCGGCTGTATTCCGCACCGCGGGTATAAGGCACCACGCAGAAAGCACAGAATTTATCGCAGCCTTCCTGAATGGTCAGAAAAGCCGCCGGGCCGTCGAAATCACTGTCGGTCGGCAGGTGGTCAAACTTGGTATCAATGGGAAATTCGGTGTCGAGAACGCGTGCAGACCGGCGACCACCGGTGCGCTGCTCTTCGGCAGACTTCAGCATGTCAGGCAAGCGGTGGTAGGTCTGGGGCCCGAGCACCATGTCGATCGCTGGCGCACGTTTCATCATCTCCGGACCTTCGGCCTGAGCCACACAGCCTGCGACTGCGATGTACATATTCTTGCCTTCAGCCGCCTTGGCATCTTTTTCCGCACGAAGGCGACCGATTTCCGAATAGACCTTTTCCGCCGCTTTTTCGCGGATATGGCAGGTGTTCAGGATCACAAGGTCAGCGCCGTCAGCCTGGTCCACCACTTCATAGCCGTGGGGCTTCAGCACGTCAGCCATACGCTTGCTGTCATAGACATTCATCTGGCAACCATAGGTCTTGATGAAAACTTTTTTACTCAAGGTCTCTGCTCCTGCCGCAGCTTGTGTCCTGCCGGGTTACCAGCCCGGCGTGAAAAAGGTGCCGGAACCTAGTCCAGACACCCCTTGAGAGTCAAGAATTGCCAACGGATAGCGCTATTATCAGAACACGCTGCCTCAGGCGGGTTCGGCGCCATTGTCGAGAAGTTCGCCTTCGCCGTCACCTGTTGCAGGCAAAAGGCCTCCATGATCGCGCGGCCCAAGGCGCATTTCCGCCCGGTGCGCACGCTCCAGCCCCAGGCGCACTTCCTGCTCGCAGTAAGCTGCGAGCGCCTTCCTGGATCCGGCCTCAGCAAGGGTGATCGGCGCATGAAATTCGATAATCGCCTCAATGCGGGCACGTCCCATCGCCTGCCTTAGGTGCTGGAACAATTCCACATCCCCAAGCCAGGCAACCCATGGCTTCTGGGACCGTACAAGCGGCATGCCGTTCACTTCGGTGTAGGCCAGTGTCACAGGCTGGATAAGAAGATCATGATCGCATGCCTCATCTGCCCGCTCCGCTACAGAAAAAAGAGCGGATTTGAAGGGTGCCACATTCATGCCGTCAGTGGACGTGCCTTCTGGGAACAGGATCAGGCTATGCCCCTCCTGTACGCGGTCAACAAGCGCATCCCGCTGCTTGAGGCTGTCGGTACGGCGCATGCGGTTTACGAAAATCGTTTTATGCAGGTTGCACATGGTCCCGATAAAGCCCCAGCCCGCCACCTCGGATTTTGCGATGAAACTGGCGTTTTCCAAATGGCCGCCGAGCACGGGAATATCCAGCCAGGAAATATGATTGGCTGCATAGAGCACTGATCCCTTGTGGACCAGGTGGGCATCTGCGTTGCGCTTACTTATGCGTACTCTGACGCCAAGGATTTGGCACATAGTCCGGTGCCAAAGGCCCGCAACGGGCCACCATGTCCGTGGGAAGAATTTCACCATGATATATTGAAGCGGCAAGAGCGGGATGGACGCAACAATAACGGCAAGCAATCTCATAAAGCCGAGGAAGGTCCAGCCTTCCGCATCCAGATTGGCTCTAAGCCCGCCATATTCCTCCGCCATATCCTACTCCGTGCCCGACCCAGTGGGCGGCTCTTACTTGTCCTTGATAGGCACGCCGTAGAGCTCCATTCTGTGGTCAACCAGACGGTAGCCCATCTTGCGCGCTATCTCTTCCTGCAACTTTTCTATTTCATCATTGTGAAACTCGAGCACTTCGCCCGTTTCCACGTTGATCAAATGATCATGATGTTCGTCTGATACCGGCTCATACCGTGAACGGCCGTCGCGAAAATCATGACGCTCCAGGATGCCTGCCTCTTCAAAAAGGCGCACCGTACGGTATACGGTCGCGATGCTGATGCCCTCATCAATCGCAGTCGAACGGCGATACACCTCTTCAACGTCCGGGTGGTCATCGGCTTCGGTAAGAACCTGGGCGATCACGCGTCGCTGATCCGTCATCCGCATGCCTTTCTGCAGGCACAGGTCCTCAATGTTTGGATGATCCGTAGTCATGACCTCAAGACACTCCTGATAGCTTCTGAATTATTGCTGGAATATGTCCGGAAGATGGCACAGCAGGGGCGTGCACGCAACCCATGCATGCCGCCTTTTGTACGCTTCTGTCGCGGAGATTGACCCGACAGGAATAAAAGCCCTGAAACAGGCTATTTTTTTCGGCTGCGCCCCAGCCCGATTTTTTTCGCCAGCTCACGCCGTTGCTTGGCGTAATTTGGCGCAACCATCGGATAATCGGCAGGAAGACCCCAACGTTCCCGATAATCTTCGGGCGACATATCATATTGAGTTTCAGGTGCCGTTTGAGCATCTTGAGCTTCTTACCGTCCTCAAGACAAATCATATAGTTAGGCGTAATCGACTTCTTGATCGGCACAGCCGGGTCAGGCCTGGCTTCCTGTCCTGTGGTGCCTGCTCCCAATTGTTGGAGCGTCTTGAAAACCTGTTCAATGAGTTGCGGCAGCTCAGCTACTGCCACGGAATTGTTAGCGACATGCGACGAGACGATCTCGGCCGTCAGCCCCAACAATTCTTCCTTCAATACTTCTTTTTGTTCCATAACCCTCATTCCAGCTCGCCAGATGGTCTGGAGCCAATTCTCTGTTTGGCTTTACAAAAGCTGACCGCAGATGAGATAAGCATCCCGTGCAATCAAAGGGCCACCCATATGCAACGCCACAACCTGACAGACTTTCTAGATTTGCGCGGCGCCACATGCCCCATGGCTTTTGTCAAAACAAAACTCCACCTGGACCAAGTTTCACCCGGAGGAACAACAACCGTTGTTTTCGAACAGTCCCCAGGAAACGAACCTCTGATCCGTTCCATCTGCTCTTTGGGGCACACCATCCTGTCTGAAAAGACCATTGAGGCATCTTTCCTGACAGATGATGACGCTGTTACCGACATCCCTCCCCCAAGCGATGACGTACAATTAACCATCCTGGAAATCGAAGTAAAGAGATAAACAGTGTAATATCTTTATTTGGTTTGATTTGCCCTAGATATCTATAATCAAAGTCAAGCAAAGCGCATCCACCCTACTACCACTTTGAGTTTGATAATATTCCGGGCGGCGCCCGGATCGTCTGAAGCGCCTGCTTTCATAAAGCCTGATGGCCGCAGCATTGTCTTCGCGCACTTCCAGGAAAAAGCTTCTGACTTTTGCTGACGCCAGCGCCTGTATCGCCGCATCAAGCAATCGCCCACCCACGCCCTGTTTGCGGCACACAGGATCGACACCAATGGAAATCAGTTCGGCTTCATCACAGATGGTTCGGACCATCATGAAGCCAAGCGGACGGTCATCCTCGTGTGCGAAAAACACTTCTATACCGGGAGACTCTACCAGGTGGCGAAATTCGCCCGCAGACCAGGGCCGATCGCCCTGAGGGGAAAATGCCGCATCATGCAAGTCGGCCAGAATGCCGTATCCCGCGTCCCAGCCCTTCGGGAAGGGCGATATACTCAGCTCTGTCATGCCTCAACCGGCAAAAGGGCCTTGCCCTTCTTGGCGTCGGCTTCCCTGAGATAGGCTGGCTCTGGGGCGTGATCGGCCGGGTTCAGCTCGCGCGCCAGCCGTGCCAGAACCACCGGGTTCACCGCATCCTGGTCGCTCGACATATCCACAAGGGGCGCGCCGCTACCGACAACGATGCCCGGCTGCGCCGCAACTTTGGCCGCGATCACGTCGCCGTCCAGGCAAGCGGCATCACAGACGGGCCTGGGCAGGCCATCCGGGCTGACGCCCTCAAATGCCTGGTAAAACCCCTGGCCGCCACGGCCCATTACAATGGCATGAACAGCCGTGTCTGGATCCGCTCCGGCCTGCGCGGCCAAAACTGGCAGGCTCATCAGCCCGACGCACGGCAAACCTTTGCTGAGCGCCAGCCCACGTGCCACAGAAAGGCCGATCCTGAGACCCGTGAAGGTGCCGGGGCCCGTGCATACCGCGATGCGCGTCAGGTCCGCGTACCCTAGACCCGCTTCTGCCATCAATTCAGAAATCATGGGCAACAGGCGTTCGGCATGCCCCCGACCGATACGCTCCATACGACTGCCGAGAGGCTCCTCACCGCGCACCAGGGCTGCGGAACAAGTCCCTTCACAAGTATCAATGGCCAGCAGGATCGGATCGGTCACCAGGCTTCGTCCTTAAAGAATTTGCGCTGCCTCGTCGAAGTCGAAGCGTGGGCTGCGCGGGAAAATACGCTCGTCAGAACCATAGCCGATAGAGCACAAGAAGTTGGACTTAAAGGTGGTACCAGAGAAAAACTCCTTGTCCACACCTTCCTTGTCGAAACCGGACATCGGGCCGCAATCCAGCCCAAGGCTTCGGGCCGCCATGATCAGATACGCACCCTGCAGCGTACCGTTCCGGAAAGCTGTTTCCTCGCTGACGGCCGGATCGGCGAACCAGTTCTTGGCGTCTGGCTCGTGCGGGAAAAGCTTCGGCAGTTGATCGGCGAAAGCAGTGTCGGTGGCGATAATCGCCGTCACCGGCGCCTGCATCACCTTTTCCTTGTTGCCGTCCATCAGATGCGGGACCAGGCGTTCCTTGGCTTCCTTACTTTTCACAAATACAAAACGGGCAGGGCAGCAGTTGGCACTGGTCGGGGCCATTTTCAACAGGTCAAAAAGCGCCCTGACCTGGTCATCACTGACGTCGCGGTCGGTCCAGACATTAATGGTGCGTGCTTCTCGAAACAGCTGATCAAGCGCTGCATCATCCAGTTTATTGGACGGGGTAACGGCCATCTTGATTCCCTTTCCTATTATACTCTTCAAACGGTTGCCAATTCGGTTTCATATGAAACTTTATCGCCCCTCTTGCCAGTTTGCATGAAACAAGGCAAGACTGCGTATTGGTGATCGGCAACAGAATCGATCCCGGAACGCTAAATTAAGGGGGTCATTGATGACAAGGGCCGCACGTATAGTTTTTTCGCTTGTCATGGCAGCTGTCAGTTTTGGCGCCGCCATTGCGGACCAATCTGCTGTTATTTTGCTGTACCACCGCTTTGGTGAAGACAGCTACCCCACAACCAACATTCGCATCGAGCAACTGGAAGCCCAGATCAAACAGCTGAAGGATGGCGGCTATCATTTCATGGCACTTGGCGATATCGCGGCGAAATTGAAAGCCAAGGAACAGCTGCCGGAAAAAACCATCACCGTCGCGGTTGATGATGCCTACAAGTCGGTGATTACACATGGTTGGCCACGGCTGAAAGCAGCCGGCATTCCAATGACGCTGTTTGTCTCCACTGACCCGGTGGACAGCGCCAGCAATCAGGTCAGCAGCAACTACATGACCTGGGATGACGTGCGGCAACTGCGCGAAGAGGGCGTCGAGATCGGCCACCATAGCGCCAGCCATCTGCACATGCCGCACGCGGGACTTGAGACCTCGATGGCAGATGTGCGTCGTGCCAGCGACCGGTTCAAAACAGAATTGGGCAAAGTACCCGCCTTATTCGCCTATCCTTATGGCGAGTATGACGACGCCATCAAACAAGCCGTCGAGGCCGAGGGCTTTGATGCTGCATTTGCGCAATTTTCAAGCCCGGCAGCCACCTGGAGCGACCCTTTCGCCCTGCCGCGTTTTCCAGTGAACGAACGCTATGGGGAAATGCAGCGCTTCAAGCTGATCAGCCAGGCGATGGCCCTACCGGTATCAGATGTAGTGCCAACAGCCACGCTGCTCACAGAAGAGCGCAACCCGCCTGTCTATGGCTTCACGGTGGATGATAATGTCAGGGGGCTTTCAGCGCTTGCCTGCTATCCAAGCCATTTGGGCGAACCGGCGGAGCTGATCCGCCTCGGAAACCGCGTTGAGGTCCGCTTTGACAAGGCGTTTCCCAAAGGGCGGAATCGTATCAATTGTACGCTGCCCGCCGGCGGCGGGCGCTGGTACTGGCATGGGAAGTTTTTCCTGGTGCCCGGTGGCCCCCTGGATTAATCGACGGATTAGTCGACCGCGCGGACGTCCACCACTTCAGGCACATAATATTTCAGAAGATTCTCGATGCCATGCTTCAGCGTGATTGTGGAGCTTGGACAGCCCGCACAAGCGCCCTGCATCGTCAGATACACAACGCCTTCCTTGAAGCCGCGGTAGATAATATCGCCGCCGTCACCCGCCACAGCCGGGCGGATTTTTTCGTCGAGTAGCGTCTTGATCTGCTCGATGATCTCAGCGTCGGCTTCGTCTTCGTCGACAGCCGTGGAGGTATCAGCCGCGCCCTCGTGGTTAAGGATCGGCGCGCCGGAGGCAAAAAACTGCATCAGGCCTGCAAGAACTTGCGGCTTCACATCAGACCAGTCGGCCGCCTCGGATTTAGTGATCGTGACAAAGTCATAGCCAAGGAACACACCTGTCACACCGTCGAGCCCGAACATGGCTTCAGCGAGCGGAGAGGCATCGGCGCCCTCAGGGTCATTGAAGCTGGCAGTGCCGGTTTCCAGGATCGTCCGGCCCGGCAGGAACTTGAGCGTTTCCGGGTTTGGGGTGACTTCGGTTTCGATAAACATGACTAAATCCTTCCTGATTTGACCCTGATGTGGCGTGTTGCTAGCAAAAGGTCAAGCCCAAAGACGTCAAAATCATGGAATACGGCACACTGCCGCGGCACCTTATTGCCTGTCGCGCCAAGGTCAATGGCATAGTTACAGGTAGCTTCTACCCTTCGGCAAGCCAGCTTTCTACATCGCTGGACAGCGCTTCGAGGCAATTATCGAGGGGCACGCGCGTCCCTTCCACGCGGCACAGCACCAAGGCACCCTGAATGCGGCCAATGGCATCCGACGCCCAGGCATCAGCTTCACCTTTTTCAGTACCCTCACCCACAAGGCAGGCTGAAAGCCCAGCCTGCCAGGCATCGACGGCAGTGCGAATCTGGGAGCCGAACAGCTCCCGCCCTTCCCCAAGAAGCAGGCTGTTCATCAGACAAATTGGCACATCGCCGCCATAGTAGGTCACAGCCCCGCGTAGCGACGCCAAAAGCCCTTCCTTGTTTGCGCTGCGCAAAGGCGCCAGTACCAACTTCGACAACCGCGCGCCGGAATAGGCCAGCACATATGCCGCCATCTCGGATTTCCCTTTCGGGAAATGATGATAAAGGCTTGCTTTCGACAGACCGGTCGTGGCTGCCAGCAGCTTGAGGCTCGCGCCCTCATAGCCATTTTCCTTAAAGACTTGCTCTAGGAATTCTGCCATGGCTGCCTTGCTGAATTTCGGTGGACGGGTCATGCCTTAGGCCTTGCGCTAGTTACCAACCAATCGTTCGGTAAATTAACAATGCCGCCGAACCATGCAAATATCAATGGCAAATGCTTCGCAACTTTGCCTCATTTGCCTGCCATGCTACAAAGCGGCCAAACAAGCAGGACATGTCCGTGAGTAACCAGAAACCGAAAAGCCCGAAGAAAACCAAAGGCCGACAGAGCGCCCAAGCGACCGCAACTGAGGCCAATAGGGCCAAACGTCCGCTGGTGCGCCGGATTCTGTATGGCGGCGCCGTGGCTGGTGTTTGGGGCATCATTCTTGGCATCATCACGATGGCTTATCTGGCGCACGACCTGCCGGACCTGGACAACCTGCCAGCTCCGGGTGCTGGCGATCAGGCCATCATCATCAAAGCCGCCAACGGTGCAACACTAGTACGAAACGGTCCCATCTACGGTGACTGGATCAGGTATGAGGAAGTGCCGGACGCTCTCGTGCGCGCTTTTACTTCCGTTGAAGACCGGCACTTCTTTGAGCACAGCGGCGTTGACGGCCGCGGTCTCGCGCGTGCAGTGGTTACCAATGTGAAGCGTGGCCGCATCCGGGCCGGTGGCAGCACCATCACCCAGCAGCTTGCGAAGAACCTGTTTCTTTCAAGCGACCGCACCATGACCCGCAAGGCGCGTGAGTTGCTTCTCGCCTTTTGGCTGGAACAGAAGTTCACCAAGGAACAGATCCTGACGCTCTATCTGAACCGGGTCTATTTCGGTGGGGGTGCATACGGCGTCGATGCTGCCTCCCGCAAATTTTTCGGCCATTCGGCCAGAAACCTGTCGATTGCGGAATCGGCAATGCTGGCAGGCCTCGTGAAGGCACCATCACGCCTGGCGCCGCACATCAATCCAAAGGGTGCCTGGGACCGGGCCAAGGTGGTTCTGGGGGCCATGGTCGATTCCGGAGCGCTGACCGAAGCCGCCGCTGACAAAATCAAAAACCAGCCACCAACGGTTCGCGGGTCCGCCGCGGGCAACGACGTACGCTATTTTACCGACTGGGTCACAAGCGAGGCCACACGTGTCCTGCCGGAAGCGCAAGGCCGATCGCTGGTGATATACACTACGCTGGACCCGGGCGTGCAGCGCGCGGCAGCCATGGCGCTTGAGCGCGGGCTTTCCGGCGAAGGCGAAAAACGCGGCGCTAGCCAGGGTGCTATTGTTGCGCTGGAACACGACGGTGCCGTTCGGGCCATGGTGGGTGGTGCCGACTATGGTGAAAGCCAATATAACCGCGCGGTTCAGGCGCTCAGGCAGCCAGGATCCGCCTTCAAGTTGTTTTCCTATCTGGCGGCGTTTGAAGCAGGCATCAAGCCGGAGGATCATTTCAAGGATGCCCCCATCAGTATTGATGGCTGGTCACCTAAAAACTATAGCGGCGAATTCGGTGGCGACATGACGGTGCGCGAAGCCTTTGCCCGGTCCATCAACACTGTAGCTGTGCAGGTGGCCGAACGTGCGGGCCGCGACCGGGTGGCCGCCATGGCCAAGCGGCTGGGGATTTCCACCAACGTGACACCGCTTCCAAGCCTGCCGCTGGGCACCGAGGAAGTGAAGCTGATCGACCTGACCGGCGCCTATGCCTCTATCGCCAACGGCGGGTTTTCCGTTGAACCCTACGCAATTCTTGAAATGACCACCCTTGAAGGCGAAGTCATCTACCGCAAGCTGCCGGAGCGTCCGCGCCCGGTTCTGGCCTTTCCTGTCGTTGAGGATATGGCCAGCATGCTGAAATCCGTGGTGGACTGGGGGTCTGGCAAGAACGCGAAGGTTGACCGCGACGCCGCCGGCAAGTCCGGCACCAGCCAGGACAGCCGCGATGCCGTGTTTGCCGGCTTCACCAGCGATATGACAGCCACTGTCTGGGTCGGCAACGATGATGGTACCCCGATGAAAGGGGTCACCGGTGGTGGCCTGCCCGCCCGTATCTGGTCTGATTTTATGCTGGAAGCCCACGCGGGGGCACCTGTCAGGCCGCTTCTTGCAGACGCGGGCCTGTATGCGGATTCGGCGTCTGATCCTGCTTCCCGCCAACCTTCCGAAACACAGACTGACAAACCCAAAAAGAAAAAGAGCTTCTTCAAGCGCCTCTTTGGCGGTTCATAGCTGCTGTCATCCTGATTGGGCAAAGGGGGGGGTGCGACCAAATTACGCCTTGTTCCCCTAGCTGATCCCATTTAGGGAAAAGGGATATCAGAGAGGGAAATCCCGTGCCACTGCCCCTGGAACCCATTGTTAACCGTCCGATGATCCGCACCTTTGTGGTGGATTTTTATGGCCGTGTACGCGCCGACAACACATTGGGCCCGATCTTCAACGAGCGGCTTGAAGGCATATGGGACGAGCATTTCGAGAAGTTGACCGATTTCTGGATGACGGTGCTGGGCGGGATTCCAGCCTACAAAGGCAATCCGTTCGGTGCCCACCACAAGGTGGTCAAGGAAGGACAGCACCGCATGAAGGCTGAGCACTTCGATATCTGGCTGACCTATTTCGATGCATCGGTGAAAGATACACTGCCACCTGAGCTTGCTGCGATCGCGCGGGAAAAAGCCCGGCGGATTGCCGACAGCCTACGCAAGGGCCTGTTTTTTCGCCTGAGCGCCGCCGAATAAACTCCTCAAAGCTTCACGGCAAACAAGTCGCTGCCATGGCGCTTGAGCCAGCGGCGGTGCAGCTGGAAGTCTGGTTCGCACCGCGCCACATGCCCCCAGAATCTATCGGAGTGGTTCATCTCCAGAAGATGGGCAACTTCATGCGCGGCGACATATTTCATCACCGCTTCAGGCGCCAGCATCAGCCGCCAGTTATAGCGCAGCGTCCCGCGCGAGGAACAACTGCCCCAGCGGCTTTTCATGTCCCCGATGCTCACCCGGTTGAAGCGCACGCCCAGCAGCTCAGCATAGGCTTCAGATGCCTCAGTAAGACTGGCCTTGGCTTCTGCCCTGAACCACTTGTTGAGCCTGCCTGCCGCCAGATCCTTGGGCCCACCCACACTTAGCTTGCCGCCTTCGGCGACCACCTTCCTCGGTGATCTGTCGGTAAACTCTATTTCATGCGGGATACCCAGAAAGAGAATGCTGTCGCCGTGGCCAAGCGGCGGAACACTCTCCGCCTGCTCGCGCTGATCACCGATCCAGTCCAGGTGCTGGTTCAGGAACTTCCTTGCCTGTCTCAGGCTGGAGCGCTTGGGCAGTGTCAGCTTTACGTCCCCGCTTGTGGGGCAGACACGCAGCACCATACGCTGTGCCTGGGCGTTCCGGCGCACTGTGACAGGCACTTCCTCCTCACCAAGCAGGACATGAAGCGGATCGCTCACGTCTCCTCCTCAATGATTTCTTGCTGCTCTCCGCGGTTCCTTTTGCTTTCGATCCATCGCCACAGATGGCGGTGACCATTGTCCGTGGTCGCATGTTCGCTTGCCAGCCTGGAGCCGATACCGTAGCCCACATAGGCCATCGCAAAATTCATGAGGATGCGCAGGCCACCGTCACCTTCACCCCACTCCATAAACCACAGGATCGCAGCCAGGAAATTCTGCAGGCTGTTAAGCAGGAACTCAACGAAAGCTGTGACCAGAAAATTAATGATGCCGCCCAGGGACCAGTCTATCTGCCAATCCGCGATATTCAGGACCTTGAATAGAAAGCGAAAGATATCGCCAATTTCATTGATAACGAAGGTATAGAGAGCCGCGGTGCCATAGAAGCCGCCCCCAAACTGCAGCCACTTCCTGAAAGCCAGATCGGATTCTTTCTCTCTGGCTTCCTTCTTTTTCTTCTGTTCTTTTTTGCGCTCTTTTTTCTGCTGCTTGATGCCTTTGATATGCTCATCGAGCTCCTTCCGGCTGGAAAAGCTCTGCAGTCTGCCATTATGGATCAGCCAGCCGATCAACAGATAAGCTGTGACGGCAACAGGTACCCCAACAGTGAAGAATGCCCCAAAAACAATGCTCATGGCCCAGTTAGTTCCCCATAATCCCACTGGCTGTGATTATACGAAGATCAGGCGGGCCAGTCTACCAGATGGTCTTCGTAGTCGCCTGCTTCCCGCTCGTCCACCGTGCGGCCTTTCACCGACTGCTCGGCCTTGTGAACGCTTTCCGGGTCGCCCGAAACCAAAGGGTGCCAGTCGAATAGGTCCTTGCCCTCATAAAGGAGGCGATAAGCACAGGTGGAGGGCATCCAAGGCAGCGTTTGAAGGAGATCAGGGCTCATGACCACGCAATTGCCCACATATCGCTGGCGCACCAGATATTTTCCGCACTTGGTGGTATCCGGGTCAAGGAAACGACACGCCACTTCGGTGAAATGGATTTCGCCCGTGTCTTCGTCTTCCAGTTTGTGCAGGCAGCATTTACCGCAGCCGTCGCACAGGCTTTCCCATTCCTCGCGGGTCATATCCTCCAGCGACTTTTCTTTCCAGAAGGGCATTAACTGGCTTTCTCCAGAACCGGTTTCATGGCGTCCGCAATATCGGCGGGCGTATTGCGGCTTGAGAACAGGCGGACATACTTGCCTTCAGGGTCCATCACGAAAATTACCGACTGATGATCCATCAGGTAGCCATCCAGGCCTTCCTGTTCACGCTTCTTATAATATACCCGGTAGGCCTTCGCGACGGCATCAATTTCTTCCGGGCTACCGGTCAGCGCAATAAGGCTTGGGTGAAAATCGGTGACATAGCTTGCCAATTCCTCAACCGTATCCCGCTCCGGGTCTACGGTGATGAAGATGGGCTGCAGAGGGCTGATGTCATAGCCTTCATTTTCCAGCATGGTCATCGCCGCTGACATTTTTCCAAGCTCGATGGGGCAGACATCTGGGCAGAAGCTGTAGCCGAAATAGATCAGCATATAGCGGCCCTTGAAATCATTGTTGGAGACGGTTTGGCCCGTGTGAGCAGTCAGCACGAACGGGCCGCCGGGCCCTGTACTGGTTTCCTGCATGCTCTGGTAACGGTTAAACAGGACAAATATGCCCACGGCCACAACGGCTACCCAGGCAACAATCCGTATCACTTTCATGCCACATCTCCATAAATTGATCGCCCCGTGGGCCCGATTTGACCGCTTGGGGGTTGTGATCGCGCAAGTCTTATAGAAATATGTGCCGCACATGTCACGGCCCAACGGCATGCCTGGGGCCTTATGACACAATTTTGATACGGAGATTTCATGTTAGCGCTTAAACGCACTTTGTCCCTAATCGCCTCCTTCCTGTTCCTGGTCGCTGGTGCATCCTTGCAGGTTTCGGCCTCGCCCCAGTATGATCTCTTGAAGGCGGTAGACGAACAAGACATCCAGGAAGTGACCAACCTTCTGGCGCAAGGCGTGTCGCCAGACACGCGCCGCCGGTCTGACAGGGTACCGGCACTTCTGATCGCTGTGGACAAATCCAACCTGGCGCTGGTTAAACTCCTTCTGGACTATGAAGCCAATCCGGATATCAGCGACCCGGATCGGGGCGAAACCGCCCTGATGCGCCGCGCAATAGCGGGCGATGTGACCGGCGTGAAGCTCCTCCTCAGCTATGAGGCAGATCCGAATCGGGCTGACATTGGCCAGGAAACGGCTCTCATCAAGGCTGTCCGCGCACGCAAATCGCGTGTTGTCCGGGTTCTTCTTGAAGCGGGTGCCGACCCGAATGTGCAGGATTTCACCGGCAAGACCGCGCTTGAATATGCCAAGCTGAGCCGCAACCGCAACGTGGTGCGTATGCTGGAAGAAGCGGGGGCGTCATATTAACGGCCTTGCTGCCATAACAGGGAATCCCTGGCCGAACCTGGTTACACTGTTCGGCCTGGCCCTTGTTCTGGACCTTGCTTTCGGCTCCCGCCGCCTTCTTGGGTGGCTTCCTGGCCCTGATGATTTCTTCTCCAGACTGACCTCATTCCTGACCCAAAGGCTGGACCGTTCAACCCGTTCGAATGGCGAGCGACTGGTGCGCGGTATTATTGTGCTGGCGCTTTTCCTGCCTGCCCTTTTCTGGCTGGGCCGGTTGCTGGATCCGCTCCTGTTTGCCAGCCCCATAAGCTTCGTGGCCTTCGCCTTTGCCTTGTCGCTGTTCCTGAGGCAACACCGGCTATGGGCCGATATCATAAGGGACAGCAAAATCGCCGGCCCGAAGCAATATGACCTGACACGTGACAACGTCATGCGCGCCACCTTCGGCTTTACCGATGGGGTTGCCTGCAATCTGGTCCTATTTGCCGTTGGCGGGTTTTCGCTTTTGTTGCCCTACCGGTTCCTGCGTGCTGCCATTGACCAGAAGATCGGCCTCAATGTTGCGCGCCCCGACAGCCCATTCCTGCGGCCCTTCTGGTTGATCGGGGAGCTGGCAGCCCTGCCGGGAAGCATCCTTGCGACGCTGGCAATCGCGGCAGCCCATATCTTTATCCCGGGTACTCACCTTGTCGCGTTCCTCGCGCCGCTAAGGGGGCGGAAAGGCGCGCTGCCATCCCGCCTGATGCCCTTGTCCGCGCTGGCGCATGGACTAAACTTATCGTTCCGCTTTGCCCCCGGAAAGCGCCAGCCGTGGATCGGCCCTAAAGATGGACGCGCCAAACAAACAGGGGCCGACCTCCGGAAAGCGGGGCTCGTGCTTGTGGTCGCAACACTCCTTGGTCTTCTGGCGGTGTTAATGCTGCTGGCGTTTACGCTCGCCACCCCCTAGATGCAAAGGACGCAGGCCTGATGCCGAACCAGCTTTATACAAACGACAGCGACCTGCTGCAGGTTAACCCGGACCTGGGCCAAGACGGCGGCGTTCGGTTGGGCACGCTTGTGCTCATTCGTTGGATGGCCGTGGCAGGGCAATTGCTTGCGCTGGCAGTCGTCGGTTGGGGCCTGAATTTCGATGTCCGCCCGGAGATTACTATACCGATCGTGCTGACGTCGGCGGCGCTCAATCTGTGGTTCACCCTCAAGGGTGATCCTAACAGGCGCCTGGGCGATAACCAGGCTGCCGCTCACCTGGCGTTTGATCTGATTCACCTGTTCGCACTTGTGTTCGCAACCGGCGGGCTGAACAATCCATTTGCTGTCCTTCTGCTTGCTCCAACGAGCGTATCGGCCTCCATCCTGGGGCAACACAGCACCAAATTCCTGATCGCACTGTCGCTCATTCTTGTATCTGCGCTGGCGCTGACGCCCTTCCCCCTGCCCTGGTCCGGGCCGCCGCCGGAGTTGCCCATCACGCTTGAGGCCGGGGTTTGGGTCAGCCTGTGTTTCACGCTTGTTTTCCTTGCGCTCTATATGGCACGGGTGGGACGCGAGGGCCGAAGCCGCGCGCGCGCGCTTGCCGTGACGCAGATTGCACTGGAGCGCGAACAGCGCCTGGCTGCCCTTGGCACGCTTGCTGCCGCCGCAGCGCATGAACTAGGCACTCCTCTTGGGACCATCATGCTGGCATCCAAAGAGCTCCTTGATCATTGGGATGGTGACGAACAAACCCGTGTAGACCTGGAACTTATCGTTTCGGAAACGAAACGATGCAGGGATATTCTTTCAGAACTCCGGAAACACCGGCAGGCGGGGGATGACCAGCATTTCGTAACAGTGGACCTTGAAGCCATGCTGCGCGAAGCTGCAGCCCCCCACGAAAGCCGCGGTGTCATCATTCGGTATGCCACCGGGGGCGACAGCCCGCTCAAGGTCATGCGCACACCTGAGTTGATCCATGCGCTGAGGAATATCATTGAAAATGCCAGCGGCTTTGCACGCACTGCAGTGCAGATCAGTGCGGGCTGGGACGAAAAGATCGTATCGGTTTCAATCTCGGATGACGGACCGGGTTTCGACCCGCAAATCATCAAGCGCCTTGGCGAACCCTATGTCACGACACGCCAACCTACACCCGGCAAGGATGGCGGTCTGGGGCTTGGACTGTTCATCGCAAAGACGCTGCTGGAGCGCACTGGCGCCAAGGTCACTTTCGAGAATGCCGCGATGGGCGGCGCGCAAATTCTTATCGAATGGCCCCGGAGCGCACTTGAAGAAGCAACGCCCCATGGGGTACAAGCGGGTCAACCGACGACCCCGGAACAGGAATAAAAGAATGGCGGATGAACCAACCGATGAAGGCGAAATGCGCCTGCTTGTAGTGGAAGACGACAAGGCCTTTCGGGGCCGACTGACCCTTTCGATGGAACGCCGGGGCTTTAATGTTTTCGCGGCGGAAGGTATCGAGGAAGGCGCCCAACTGGCGGCTCAGCACAAGCCTGAGTATGCCGTTATCGACATGCGCCTGGAAGATGGCAACGGCCTGGACCTGGTGCCAACGCTTCGCCAGATCAATCCTGACATGCGGGTTGTGATTCTGACTGGCTACGGCAATATCGCGAGCGCGGTTGCTGCAGTGAAGGCAGGCGCTGTTGACTATCTGTCCAAACCCGCAGATCCGGACCAGATTGCAGGCACCCTGCTGACACCGGAAGGGCAGACGCCACCACCACCGGAAAACCCCATGTCAGCCGATCGGGTGAAATGGGAGCATATCCAGCGGGTCTATGAACTGTGCGACCGCAATGTATCTGAGACGGCACGTCGGCTGAACATGCACCGGCGTACGCTGCAGCGCATCCTTGCTAAACGGTCACCACAATAGGTGGCCGGGCAGTTCCACAACGAATTCCGATTATACTGAGGCTTAGGCAAGCTCGTCTGGTTGAAGCTCCACCAGCGGTGCAACCGCCTGTCCCTGGAACAGCGTGATACCCATCAGGTGCCCAAGATCAATGTCCGCCGGTTCGTGGCAGGCATCCAGGATAACCCGTGCCTGGCCCACGCGGTCCACCTTGCGGTGAATGGCGGTTTCGGTCTCTTCCGTCAGCCATTTACCCACCGGGCCTTCGGGCTTCACCAGCTTCACGAACGTGCCATTCAGCTTGTCATACTCGATAGCCAGGAACGAAAGCGGGTGCAGGTCTGCGATGGAGATCCTGTAGCCAAGCCCAAGCACCTTTTCGCTTGCGGCACTATAGACAACCGGGTTGGCGATGATATCCACTGCGCCGAACTCCAGCACTACCTTGGACCTCGGCGCCCCACCGATAGAACTGTCGAACAGGTCAAACGAATCAGACAAGACAGCCGCTGAGGTCACGCGGATACTGGAAGCCAAAGAGTCTTCATTGGCCATCGACGGTGTCGAAGCCAGCACGCGCTTGGCGATATAATCCTCTAGATAGCCATCCAGCCAGCGGTTCGAACCTAGCACACGCCCCTTTAGCAGGACTTCATACAAAAGATGCCGCGGGATCCATTTATGCACCAGAACGGGCATCATCTCGCCCTCACCGATGATGGCCATGACATGCTGTTTCCTGAGCTGCCCAGCGACATCGGCACCCTGCAGCGCCTTCGTGATAGCCAACAGCAATTCCGGGTCCAGCTCGCGGTCTTCGAATGTGTGGGCCGGCGCGTCAATGGGCATCATCCGCACATAGCGGGCGGGCGGCTTCATCGGCGGGCCTTCGGAAGACTGAGGCTTTTTTATTTCAAGTTTCTTGCCTGGCGGGGCCTTGATGGCTTCTTCAAGATCGTCGCGGAAGGCAGCTCCGGCCTCCAGCGCGGTAGACAGGCGCTCGACATAAGTCTTGAAGCCTTCATAGTCCTTTTCCAGGTCGAACCAGGTTACAAAATCATCGCTGGCGCCTTGCACAGGGTCGAGGCGCGCCACGACGGCTGATTTCTTGAGCTTGCGGCGGATATTGTTCAGAGGCGGGTCGATATCATCGACAGAAGCCTCTTTGACAACAAGAACGATATCGGCATTCGGCAGCGAAAAGATGGTCGCGCCAAACTTGGTAACAAGCCCCCTGAGGGCAGAGGCGGCAAACAGACGGTAGTGTTCCTGCCGGAACTCGCGTTCGAGTGCAGACATTTTGACATGCACAGCCCGCCGCCCTTCAGCGTGCCGCCGAAGGCCACGGACATAGTCTACCATCCGTTCGAGTGTTTTGTTTTTGCTCACCTTGTTGCAACCTAGAAAATGCGCCGCTGTCTGACGCAATTGAACAGAAAAAACATTAATTTAGCGTGAAAACCGCTTCACCTGATGCAACCACCAGCCGTTTTCGTTGATCGAATATACCGGCCGGTAGTGCAGAATCTGGCCGTGCGGCATAACCGCATCAATCTGGTTATCAAGAATATAACTTTCCCCCTCGCTCTCGACGGCCAGAACCGCATGAGCCGTACGCAAATTTTCATCCTGCAAAATCACCAGCCGCATCGCCTCTATCGGAACGCCAAGGCGCTTGAGCGTAATGTATTTGCTGATTGCATAGTCTTCGCAATCACCGTCCTTGAGGAAAAATTCATCGGGCGTGGCCCAATAATCCGGAATCCCCCAATTCACCGGATCGACGATGTAAGGGGATTTATTCATATATTCGTTAACAGCTTCTAAAAGATCAAATCCGCTGGAATTTGCATGATCGGCAATGAACTTTTCCCAAGCGTCACGACCACACTGAATACGGGCCAGCCCCCGGCAGGGTGCCCCTTCCGGTTGGGCGGACGGGGTTTCCGCAGTCGCATGAGGGAGATTGTGACGCCGCCACATCTCGGTCCATTTGTCAAAGGACTTCATGTTAGTGGAATGGATTTCGCGACTGCCGAACAAACCGCTCATGACAATTTTTTTTGGTGCCCCAAAAGTAGGCAGGCTGAACCCGACCAAAAGAGCCAAAATTGCCAATATCCTTGCAAATACAGTCATATAACCTTTTTCATGCCTTCATAGGATGCACACATACCCCGCATGCTGTGCGCCGCAAAACCATTTGAGATCGGACGCATTCTGCTTCAACATAGTGTCCGGGGTAAGGGACGCCAAGCCTAATGGCAATGTCTCACCATAATTTTAACGAACCCGACTTTTCGGGCAAAACCTGAGGCCGCGCTTTCGCGGCCTGAACCGCAGGGGGACCATATGGCGCGCGCCAAAGAGTCAGATAGATCAGAATCAGGCAAATCCATTCTGGCGGCCGGTACCGGCATTTTGGCCGTTGCGGCCGTGGGCTTCTTTTTGATCTTCCAGTTCGCGCAGTCGCAGGCTGAACAGAACCTGACACGCTGGCACGACCGGCTGAATCTGGTGGCTGACAGCCGGGCTCTCGAAGTGGCCAAATGGCTGAACCGTCATATCGCAAGCGTTGAAGAACTGGCCGCCGACGCCACTGTCCAGCTTTATGCCAACCAGTCCACAAGCGGCGACAGTGGCTTCGCCGAAGGCCAGCGCGGTTATGTGTTTGCCCTTCTTTCCGCTGCGGCTGAACGCGAAGGCTTCCATGAGCAGCGCGCCATTGACCAGGTTGCAGCCAACGTCAAACGACCGCAGCGTGCGGGCCTGGCCATCATCAAAGGCGACGGCACGCCGCTTGTTGCCACCACCGGCATGCCGGCACTCCGCCCCGGCGAATGGCCAGCGGATGCGCGCGGCTCCTTTATCGCCCTGGGACCTCGGCTGGAAGACAAAACCCCGCTTGTGCTTTTTGGCGCCCGAATCACCGGCGAAGGCATGACAGCCGCAACCGCGCAGGACATCTGGGTGGTCGGCGCGCGCCCGCTGAATGAAGATTTCCTCAAGACGCTGGAACAGCCAGGTGCTGCCAGCAAGACGGGCGAAACCTACCTGGTGATGCCCCAGGACGGTGACATCATCGTGCCATTGACACCTCTTGCAAAGGGGGGCCGAATCGGTGACCCGCGGGTGGACATGGCTGCGGCCTTTGCTGCCCGCCAACCCCGTGGCTTCGCCTCACTCACCAATTATGCCGATACTGAAGTACTAGTTACAGGACGTGAACTTTCTGCACCTGTGCCGTGGGTTCTGGTGCGCACCATCAATGCAGACGAGGCCATGGCGGAAATCATTGAACGCCGTAACAGCCTGATGATTACACTGTCACTCGCCGCGCTCTTTGTTCTGGCGGCTCTCGTGATGGTCTGGCGGCACGGCGTGTCGCGGCGCCTTGAAACCGCCTGGCGGGAACAAGCTGCTTTATCGGCCAAAAATGAGGCCCTTAGCCGTTTCCTTCAGTCGGTCAGCGACAATCAACCCACTGCCATTGCCGCTCTGGGCGACGATATGACGGTGCAGTTTGCCAACAAGCATCTTGGCAATGTCACGGGTCTGCCGGTTGCGGAGCTGAACAACCGCCGGCTTGATACAGCCTTCCCAAGCGAGATTGCCGACAAGCTTCGCGCAGCACTTGATAAGGCCGTGGCAGGTGAGGCTACAAGCCAGCATCTGCGCATTCAAAAGGATGGTGCGGAGCAGATTTTCCAGACACAGCTTCTGCCCCTGAAAGCGGAAGGCGACAAGGAAGCTGCAGCGCTTCTGGTGATGCAAGACATCTCAGACCTTGTGGCCGCAAAGGAACAGTCAGAAACGCTCTTCAAACAGCTTGTCAGCACCCTGACGCAGATCATTGATGCCCGCGACCCATGGAGCAAACACCATTCTGACCGGGTCGCTGACGTGGCCCATACGGTTGCCCGGGAAATGGGTTGGGATAATGACGCGCTTGAAAGCGTGCGCATTGCCGGACAGCTGGTGAACCTTGGCAAGATTTTCGTGCCCACTGCGATTCTGACCAAGCAAACGCCGCTTACCGAAGAAGAACTGGCGCTGGTGCGCGACAGTATGCAGAAAGGCGCCACGCTGGTGGCAGGCCTTGATTTCAAGGGTCCTGTCGCAGCGATCCTTGGCCAGATGCGCGAGCATTGGGACGGCAGTGGCGAACCGGAAGGCAAGGCAGGCGATGCGATCGAGCCCGGTGCCCGCGTCCTCAGCGTCGCCAACGCCTTTGTCGGCATGGTTTCCGCCCGGGCACACCGCACAGGCCTCGGCTTCGACAAAGCGCTCGACATCCTGAACGGGGATGCTGGGACACGCTATGAACGGCGTACGGTCGCTGCCCTTCAGAATGTGCTTGAAAACAAAGGCGGGCGCGAGCGCTGGGAAAGCTACACCACCGTTCTGGAAACTGACGCCAAATAGGGTTCAGGGCCGACCAATCATCTGTGAAGACAGGCGCTGGGCCCCGGCCCGCGCCATCCTGAGCGTCAGTGTTTTGCGGCGGGCAGCGTTCACCGGTCGCACTGCGGCAGGTCGTAGGATATCCGCGCCATAAGAATCAGCCACAATCACACCGACTGTCTCGGGCAAGCTATCTGATTCGTCAAACAGCTCGCGGGGAAATGATGCGTCCACCGCGAAATAAAACTCCTCGCAATAGTCGAGATACTCTGTCCATTTCCTGTCAGCACGGTAATCGGCAACAGACGATTTCACCTCAACGATCACTGCCTTGCCACGCCGGTCAAGTGCCAGCACATCAACGCGGCGACCATTGGTGAGCGGTATTTCTGTCATCGGTGCGAAGCCGAGGTCCATGAAAAACCGCAAGACACCCCGGGTAACCGAATCGGTCACAACAGGGCGCACGGCGTCAGTAGAACAGGGTGTGGTCGCGATATCCTCCATCACAATCCTCCAGGCTGACAGCATGAAAGCCTAAGGATGGCGGAACCTGCGGGCACACGCAACCATAAAGAACAAAAAGTGAACAAATGTGGAATCAGCCTTAGGATTCTTCAGCGATAATGGCCGAAAGGCGGCTTTCCAGCGCGGCGCCTTTTTCCCCGCCATCACCCTTGATCTTGTTGGCGAGAATCACCTCAAACGCACGCACATGAGCATCGACAACGCGGCGGCTCAGTTCGCCTTCAAGCTTTTTGATATAGACACACAGGGACGTACCGATGGCCGTCATTAACTGGTAATCGAAACTGCTGCCCATGCCTTTGATGTTGTGCGACAGGTCATACAAACGGCTAGAGGCATCACTTTCGCGGCTTTCATGCTCGGGCAGACCATCGACGATCTCACGCATTTCCACCACGGCATTGCCGGTCCACTCCAGGAACTGGCCTACCAACTCTTCGTCGTTTGCGTATGAAAACTGATCGTCCGTCACTGGGATTCGCCCTTAACTTGTTTTCGACCCCTATAAAGCTATCTAACTAGCAAACATTAACAAGCGATAAAACGCCCAACTGGTGCCAGAGTGCTTTTATTCATGGTTTTCCTTGCAATGTAGGGGGAGCCTTCGATAAACCAAGGCAACGACTAATCTGGACCGAGGAGCAATAGGGTGACACCGAACGAGATCGCACGGCTGCAGGCCTACCTGCAGGGAAAATTCAATAACAATATGATCAAGCTGGTGCGCCGCCCCAAGGCTGGGGATTCGGTAGAGATGATGTTGGGTGATGAATTCATCGGCGTGATATACAAAGACGACGATGAAGGCGAGGTGTCCTATTCGATGAATGTCTGCGTTCTTGAGGAAGACCTGCCGAAGCTATAGGTTATCCACCCAAAGAGAACCGTGATTGAGCCGGCCCCAAATGGCCGGCTTTTTTGTGGCGTCTGAATTTTGCAGCTTGCCACAGGAAGCCCGCCGGGCATACCTTGTGCCCAACAGTTCTAGGGGAGACTTCATGCTGTATCTGATCGCCTTGATTATTCCGCCGCTTGCCCTGTTGCTGGCAGGCAAGCCCTTTCAGGCCATCCTGAGTGCCGTTATCTGGATTTTGGCCTGGATCCTGGCCATCTTTGGCGCCGGGTTCATCATGTGGCTTATCCTGGCTGTGTGGGCGATCATGGTGGTGCGGGACCGTAATACACGCCGTATGATGGAAGATATCAGGTCTGATGACATCAAGGATCGGTTCCAGTAGGCGCCAGAGCATTGACTTGCCTTGATCCTCTTTTGCTCCAATTAAAGTGAAACTGTTTCATTTTTTGGAGAAGGCACTTTGTCCAACCTTTGTCGCCCCCTCGGCCGCAATGAACATGACCTGATCGGGTCCGTTGTGGCCAAATCCTTCGCGGACGACCCCGTAAACCTTTGGGCCTTCAACGGCGCAGCGGCGATGCGCCCCGCCTTCACCGCCATGGCAAAACATTGTTATCTGAAACGCGGATTCGGGCACATCACAAACGATGGGCTGGCCGGAACGCTCTGGCTGCCGCCCAAGGACAACAAGAGCTATGGCTTCCTGGGCAATCTGGCCCTGGCGACAGTAATTCTGAAATACAGCGGCCCAACTGCCCTGAAGCGGGGTATGGCGCTTGATCGGGTCCTCACCGACAAGCACCCGAAGAAGCCGCACTTTTACTTGTTCGCTATCGCGGTAGACCCAGAACTCCAGGGACAGGGGGTGGGCAGCCGGTTGATGAAACAGGCGCTGGCGCAGGTCGATGCCGCGCACATGCCGGCATTCCTTGAGAATTCCAAACCTCGCAACACCCCCTTTTATGAGCGTCACGGTTTTCGTGTAACGGAAGAAATTGTACCAGCACCGGGCTGTCCACCCATGTGGCTGATGTGGCGCGAAGCCCGTTAGTCAGGCGGGCCTCTCCAGCTTGTTACCGGGGCGGGCTAGAGGTTGATGGTTCTCTCCGGCGGGAAATTAAGCTGCACTTTCATACCTTTGCCCGGAGCCGTTTCAATGGCCATCGTGGCATCATGGAGACTGAGGTAAGCCTTCGTGAGGGTCAGCCCTAGCCCCAGCCCCCCTTCAAAAGTTCTTGTAAGAGCAGACTCCGCCCGATTGAAACGCCCCAGGATAGTTTCCACCTGCTCCTGCTCCATACCAGGGCCGTTGTCGGCCACCTCGATCTGAATACCGTTATCTTCACGCAACCGAACGCGAACAGTGATCACACTGCCATGCGGGCAAAACTTGGCGCTGTTGCCCATGAGGTTCAACAGCATCTGTTTGATACGCAGTTCATCACCGTCAAGTCGGAAGGGAAGGTCCAGATCGAAATCGTAAATGATTGCGATGCCTTTTTCGAGGGCGCGTGAATTCAGGATAGCCTGAACTGTCTGGACAACCTTGCCCAGGTCCACGTCTGCTTCCTTCAGTTCGACAATACCAAGATCAATGCGCGACACTTCCAAAATATCATCCACAAGATGGTGCAGGTGCGTTCCTGCTTCATGGATATAAGTTGCATATTCTGCGACAGATTGGGCATCCAGATTGTCCAATTGAGTGTCCTTCAACAAAGTTGAAAAACCGATAACGGCATTCAGCGGTGTCCGCAGCTCATGGCTCAGGTTTGCCAGAAATTCTGTTTTCGTGCGGCTTGCCTCGATTTCGCGCATCAGCGCATTCTCGGTTTTCTGCTTAAGCTGCTGAGCTTCGGTAATGTCCTGAACCGACCCGACCATCAATACTGGCTTGCTGCCTTCATCCACTTCTACCAGCCCCATTTCGCGGACGATGCGCACCTCACCACTGGGCAAAAAAATGCGGTGGATGATGTCATAACGCTCGGTTGGGTCATCAAGGGTGTTTTGCACAGCAGTTTCCACCTGCGCGCGGTCTTCCGGGTGAATGAATTCCAAAAAAGCCTCATAGGTCGGCTGGATGTCGCCCGGCTTTAGACCAAAAATGGTATAAACCTCATCAGACCAGAATAATTCGCCTGACGCTATGTCCCAGTCCCAACTGCCCACACCAGACAGTGCCTGAGCAAATGTGAAGCGCCGTTGTGCGCGTTTGAGCTGCGTGATGGTTTGAGTCAACAGAAGGTCATTGGCCCGGAGTTTGGAAAGCGCAATTTCCATCTCGGTGTAATCAGTCAGCACAACCCCTACAAACTTTTGCCCCAGCGAGGTCTGCTTAGCCAGCGAAATACCAACTTGGCGCCGTTCGCCGTCTTTGGTGATCAGGTCGATGCCGCGGCGAGCGCCCATCAGATGTTTGGAAGGACCGCTTTCCATATGGTTTTTGAACAGGCCCTTGTGGCTGGGCAGGCTTTCTTTCGGCACGAGCATCTCATAGCTTGCACCAATCAGTTCCTGTATCTCATATCCCGTCAAATGTGTTGCGCCCGCATTTGCAAACACGATTTCCCCGTTTTCGTCCACCAACAGAGCGGCATCGTTTGCAATGCCAACGAGGTCTGAAATCAAAGATACGAAATCTTTAACCATAAAATCCTTGTGCCTATCATCTCAGTGATGCCTGCACCACCTCCCCACAATCGATAGAATTTGACCTTAGCTAAAAATGGTTAACAAGACACCCCCTATTGATCAGCGCGCCCGCAAAAATGCCTTTGGTCAGGTAGATTTTCTTAAGGAACATCAAAAGGCTGACTGCTACGCCATAAAAAAACCGCCTAGGCGGCGGTTGTTTTTGAGTGGTGCCCAGATGGGATAGAAATTGGTACGCCATAAAAAAACCGCCTAGGCGGCGGTTGTTTTTGAGTGGCGCACCGGGGAGGATTCGAACCCCCGGCCCCCAGATTCGTAGTCTGGTGCTCTATCCAGCTGAGCTACCGGTGCATGCCATCAAATTGTAGACCACAAGGGCTTGCCCTCGTGGTGTGCGGCGGAACCTAATCAGATTGCATTTATATTGCAAGAGGGAAATCGCTTTTTCTTGTTTCCGCCACATTTCAGAGATAGGTTAAAACCCTCAAATCCCCATAATATAAGGCTTTTATGGTGAAAATTAGCGCGAAATTTGTCCCGATTTTTAGTGCCATTCTGCTGCTTTCGGCCTGTTCGGGCGGAAAAGGTGACTGGCCGAATCTTTCCGACCCGGTGCCGGACCCATCGGAAAGGGAGCGCGAAATTGTCCGGTCGGAAATCCCACCGGCAATTCCCAACAGCAAGCCTCAACCACCTGTTCGTCCAGCACTAAGCGGGGGCGTAGCACCCGCGCCTGCATCCGACCCCATACCAGGCACAGAAAAGGATGCGTCTGATCTTTTGCTGAAAATCAAGGAAGCGCTCAGGGACGAAACACTGGCATACCGTAAGGCCAAGGCCAAAATCGCCGAGGCAGAAGAAGGCGACGCTCAGCAGGATGCCTGGTTCTCGGCCCAGCTGGCGCTTACACGCCTTAGCCGGACCGCCAGCCGCCTTGATACCTTGCTAGCGCTTGACATGCCACGCATTGTAGCCGAGGCCAGTGCAGAAACCGAGATCATGGAGCGATTCGTCGTTGGTGAGCGGCAGAAACTTTTTGAAGCCAAGCCTTAAGCCACCGCTTTCTCCACAGCGCGGGCCAGACAGTCTGCCGCCAGTGTGCCCAGAACCGCCATTGTCGGCGCCAGATCCCCATCCAGCGGTTTCGACGCTGTAGATAGCGCGAATACCGTATCGCCATCAAACGGTGTATGAATCGGCCGGATTGATCGCGCCAAACCGTCTTGCGCCATCATCGCTAGCCGCTTGCATCCCGCCTTGTCGAGCGCAAGATTCGTTGCGATCACAGCAATGGTGGTATTGGCGCCAACGAACCCGAGTTTCGGCAGACTAACATCGCCAAGGGTGACGCCTGACTCATTCATTACGGAACCGAAACTGTTTACAGCGACTATGGCGCCCACCTTCAGACCGTCTTCTGTTTCAAAGCTTGCAGTGCCGATGCCGCCAGCCTTTGCCCCAGCCCGCGCGCCAAAGCCCGCGCCGGCCCGGCCCTGATCCACATCTTCCGAAAGCGCCAGGACCACCTGCTCGCCCAAGGCCCGGTAGGGCGCATCCATGCCCCAATCCTTGTCGCCACCATTCATCAGGTCAAAAAGGATCGCCGACGGCACAACCGGCACTGTGCGCGGCCCCAGAGGCAGGCCAATGCCTTTTTCTGACAAAGCGGCGATCACGCCGTCCGCTGCTGCAAGGCCAAATACAGAGCCACCCGAAAGCACCACCCCGTGTACGCGGTCCACCAGACAGGTGGGGTCGAGCGCATCTGTATCGCGTGTACCCGGACCACCACCACGTACATCTACCCCCATGGCAACAGGCGCATCGGGGATAACGGCCGTCACGCCGGTCACCGCTTTTTCACAAGCCACCTGACCGACCTTGAGTCCGCCAATATCTGTGATCGAATCGCGCAGCCCTGGTTTGGCGATGATGCGCATGGTGTCTCTCCCCAGCTGCTCCGGCATACGATACGGGAGCGTATCAGTTTTCCTCACCCGGCAGGCAGATCATGAATGTCGTGCCGTCAGGCCCGGTTTCCGCCAGCCCGATTTGCCCGCCGTGGGACAAGACAATGTCCCGGGCTGTCGCCAGGCCAAGGCCTGTGCCTCCCGCGCGGCTGGACTGGAACGCCTTGAAGAGCGTTGGTCGAATAGCCTCAGGAATGCCCGGCCCCTTGTCCGTCACCTTGATATGGACCGTGCCGTCCTTGTCTTTCTTTGCACCCACCAAAATGGTGCCCGTCTCACCCTGCACGTCATGCGCATTGCGGCACAGATTGAGAAGAACGCGGTGCAACTGCTCCGCATCCGCGTAAACCATCATTTCTTCATCTATGTCGCAGACGAAATCGAACTTGCTGTCTTCATCAAGACCAAGAGACAAGACTACATCGTCCACCAGTTCGCCCAGCGGCGTCCAAGCCTTCTCCGGCACCGGATCATCTGCTTTGCCGTGGCGGATCGTGCTTTCGCAAAGGGCCACAGCCCGGCTGACGCTGTTCACAAGCCTGCGGGAAATCTTCTGCACGCCCGGGTGGTCCACCCGCTGGAGCGAATCGGACGCGAGCTGCGCCGTCGCCAAAATGTTCCTGAGATCATGATTGATCTTGGCCACCGCTTCACCAAGCGACGCCAGATTGGATTTCTGCTTCAGGTTTAGCCTGAGCTCTTCCTGCATGCGCGCAAGCTCACGCTCTACAAGGCCGATTTCATCAGGCCGCCTGTTTTGCTTTATCTTCGCAGGGACGGCTTCTGGCTTGCGCCGGAAAGCAACAATGCGGTCCTTCAGGCGGCGCATGGGCCGCACCAGAAGCCAATGCAGCGCCAGATAGACAAGGATGCCGGTAAAGAGCGACGTAATCAGCGACAAGACCAGCACATTATTGGAATAATTCTTGAGCGCCGCATAAAGCCCCGATTCGTCCATCGTGATTTCAAGCATTCGCGTTCCGGGCACCATGGGGTCACCCACAACCCTGATAACACGGTTGCCGCCCATCTCTAGCGTGCCGAAGGCATCGGTAATGAGCGTCCCCAGTGACGGGTTTCTGAGGTCAAACGTAGCCTGCACCTCTTCGGGCATGACGTCATAGCCGAGGAGCAAGCTCTTGTCCTCGCGCCGCATTATAAGGGCGATCACGCCGGACTGGCTCAGGAGACGCTGTTCAAGCTCGGGGCTCACCATATTGCCGGGGGCGGCCTCAAGGGCCAGCGCCGCAATCTGGGCGTTTTCGAGCCGTGTCTCAAGATAATCCTGCCGGAAGGACGCGATTGATGTTGGATAAATAAGGGCCGATATCACCATCACAAAAAGGAAGGTGAGGATCAATAGGCGCGACCTGAGGCTGGATGTCAGCGGTTTATAATGCTCGGGCATAACCTGTTATGAATCTCATCCGGCGAGGAAATGCAAGTAAACTAATTGGCGTATAATAGCACTTTTTCCATCCAGTCCAGCGCCGATTCGCCGCACCACCAGACCCGGCGCTCGGAAATAAAAGCCTGGAAACGGCGGAAGTCCTTAATTTATGGGCAAAACCGGCGAAAATATGGTAGAAGGCTAGCCGGAAATGGAAAAGCGCGAGATGGGTTGTTGACTTAGGCAATTCTGGCGGTTATACAGCGCGCTCGAAATTGGACGCCGGGCCGTGGGAAACCGCAGAGCAAGGCGATTAACTGGAGTAAGTCAAGTGAAACGGACCTTTCAACCGAGTGTGCTGGTGCGTAAACGCCGTCACGGTTTCCGTGCTCGCAAAGCAACTGTAGGTGGCCGTGCTGTGCTTCGCGCACGCCGTGCTAAAGGCCGGAAGCGCCTGTCGGCGTAAAGGTCTGGGCGCCCCCTTGGGGCACCTCTATCACACACGATGAGAGCTGACCGAGAGATATCCGGTCGGCTTTTGTTGTTTTTGGGCTCTAGCTCACGGGCATCGGCATCATGACCGAACAGGCTTTAAAACTTGCGCGCATCACCAAACGGCCAGACTATCTGGCCGTGGCAAACACCCGCCGCAAGTGGGTGACCCCAAGCTTTATTCTGCAGGCCAAACCAGGTGAAGGTGATTCGCCCCCACGCGCCGGTTTTACCGTATCCAAGAAGGTCGGCAAGGCCGTGATCCGCTCTCGGGCTCGCAGAAGGCTGAAAGAAGCCTGCCGCGCTATTTTACCGCAATTCGGGCAAGCCGGGTGGACTTACGTGCTCGTCGGCCGCCCATGTTCCGTTGATTACGACTTCATGAAAATGCAGGCCGATATGAAATGGGCCCTTGCAAAACTGCATGCGGGTGCCGATCTAAGCCCAGGTAAACCACACGGTAAACCGCAGAAAACCAAGGCAGGCCGGGGAAAAACCTGATGGCAGACAAGGAACAGAAGACAGGGCAACGCATGAGCCCACTTGCGTTCCTTCTTTATGGCTTGGTTCGCTTCTATCAACTTGTCATCTCGCCAATGCTCGGCCCCCGATGCCGATATCAGCCCACCTGCAGCAGCTATGCTG
This sequence comes from Kordiimonas lipolytica, assembly GCF_001550065.1. The sequence continues at coordinate 15,561 of NZ_LRUB01000002.1, read as the reverse complement.
TGGAAGCTTTGCGTCTTCATGGTGGACTTAAGGGCGGATGGCTGGCAATAAAGCGCATCGCCCGCTGCCACCCTTGGGGTGGATTCGGATACGATCCTGTGCCACAAAGCATGCGCCCGGGCGAAACGCCTAAGGGTGGTGTGCATGATCACGGCTCAGGCTGCGGATGCGACAAGAATTTGGAGGCCGGCACAGACCGGTCAGATGATCAGGGTATGACGTCTCATGGGTGAAACTAAGAATATCGTGCTGTTTGCAGCAATCTCGATTGCTGTCTTCTTCGGCTATAATGCGCTCTTCATCTCGCCGCAGCAGGAAGCCCTGCAGCGCGAAGCGGCACAGCAAGCCGCAACGCAAGTGGAAGATGGCATTGCGCCCAAGGAGGCTGCTCCTGTCGATATGGACTCTGCGGAAGCATCCGACACGGCCTTGCCCGAACCAGACAATAGCGACATCGGCCACGTCAAAATCGTTACGCCCGAGCTGAGCGGCAGCCTGTCACTCCGTGGCGCCCGGTTCGACGACCTTCTGCTGGTGAACCACAAGGTCAGCATGGAAGAAGGCGCGGATGAGATTCGCCTGCTCAGGAACGCCGGCCAGCCTGATGCCTATTACGCCCGCTTCGGCTGGGCCGCAAGCCGTCAGGAAAGCGATTTCGTACCCGGCCCACGCAGTGCATGGACCGCTGACAGTGACACGCTGACGCCTGATCAGCCGGTAACGCTGGCGTGGGACAATGGCGACGGCGTCCGCTATCTGATGAAAGTGGAAGTGGACGATAAGTTCATGTTCACGGTTACCCAGACTGTGATCAACTCCACCGATGAAGTCTTGCAAGTTGCCCCATACGGCATGATCACCCGTCGTGGTGAGCCAAAGACTGACGGCCTCTACATCCTGCATGAAGGACCGCTCGGCGTCTTTGACAACAAACTGGAAGAACGCACCTACAGCGACATCAAGGACGATGGAAATTTTGAAGCCACGGATATCACCGGCGGCTGGATGGGTATCACCGGCAAATACTGGATGGCGACCCTGATCCCCGATCAGAAGGCCAGCCTTTCGGTTGCACGCATGAAACATAGCGGCGGCGCTTACCGCGTGGACTATGTTGAAAACTGGCAACAAATCGATGCTGGTGGCTCGCTTGAGAGCCAAAGCCGCTTCTATGCTGGCGCCAAAATCGTCAGCACCATCGACGCTTATGCCGAAAAGTATGACATTGCCCTGTTTGATCGTACCATCGACTGGGGCTGGCTATGGTTCTTCACCAAGCCGATCTTTGCTGGCCTGCACTGGCTGTTCCAGGCGACCGGAAACTATGGCATCGCCATCCTGGCCATGACTGTGATCCTGAAACTGATCCTGTTCCCGCTGGCGAACAAGTCCTACCGCTCCATGAGCCACATGAAGGACGCTCAGCCGAAGATCAAAAAGCTGCAGGAACGCTACAAGGACGACAAGCAGAAGCTGCAGCAGGAAATGATGGCGCTCTATCAGAAGGAAAAGATCAACCCGATGGCCGGCTGTCTGCCGATGATCCCTCAGATCTTCATCTTCTTTGCGCTTTATAAGACGCTTTACGTTACTATCGAAATGCGCCACCAGCCCTTCTTTGGCTGGATCACTGACCTATCAGCCCGCGACACACTCACGCCGGTGAACCTGTTCGGCCTGATTGACTGGACGCCACCTGCCATGATTGCCATCGGCGTGCTGCCGATTCTGATGGGCATCACCATGTGGCTGCAGCAGAAGCTGAATCCACAGACCAGCATGGACCCGACCCAGCAGAAGGTCATGAGCTTCCTGCCGATCATTTTCACCTTCATCATGGCGGGCTTCAGCTCCGGCCTGGTGCTCTACTGGACATGGAACAACCTTCTGTCCATTGCGCAGCAGTCCTTCATCATGAAGCGCGAACATGCCCGCCGTGAGGCACAAGGCAAGACGAGCAGCTAAGGTGAGCGAAGAGCAATACACCCAATCTGACCTGGAGCGTGGCCGGCTGTTGTTTGCCGGTCGCGTGGATTTTGTCATGGGCGCGGTATCCTTGAAGACCCTGCCGGGCGCGGACCGCCCCGAAGTGGCATTCGCGGGACGCTCCAACGTGGGCAAATCAAGCCTTGTGAATGCGCTGACGGGCCGCAAGACGCTGGCGCGTACATCGAACACGCCGGGCCGCACCCAGGAGCTGAATTACTTCGAGATGGGCATGGAGATGGACACGCCCGCCTATCTTGTGGACTTGCCGGGTTACGGCTATGCCAAGATCGAACGCAAGAAGGTGAATGCCTGGACGCGGCTGGTGAAAGACTATCTACGTGGCCGCCCAAACCTAAGGCGCGTGCTCCTTCTGATCGACAGCCGCCATGGCCTGAAGGAAAACGACCGCGAGATCATGCACATGCTGGATGAAGCCGCGGTCAACTATCAAATCGTGCTGACAAAGCTTGATAAGCTGAAGGTAGCCGACCGCGAGAAGATCGTGAAAAAGACGCAGGAAGACGCGAAGAAATTCATCGCCTGCCACCCGATCATCATGGCGACCTCAAGCGAAAAAGGCTGGGGTCTGCAGGAGCTGAGGGCGGAAATCGGTCAACTGACAGCTTTCTAGCGCCCATCTCAGGCACTTCCCGCCTTTCAGTTTGCCTGATTGAAGGCCTCAAGCGTTTCTTCCGATATAATCTGGAACTGGCTCAAAAGCCCCTCGATCTCAGGACTGCCGTCCGCCTTGGCCGCATATTCGATTGCCTGACAGGCCTCCCCGAGCCGCATCGCCCCGAAACTGCGAGCCGCGCTCTTGAGCGCATGCGCCTGGATTTCAAGCTGTTCCAGGTCGCCCACTGACGCATGCTGCATCAACTCACACCCGGAATTTCGAATTTCCTGCTTAAGTGAATCCAGCAGGAACGCTGCTGATTCCTTACCTACTTCTGCCGCGAGCCTGTCAAGGACAGGCATGTCAAGCAAAGGTATCTGACCCCCCATAGAGCACTCCTCTCTTGCGTCTTTATTCTATGGCGAAACTGCATATTTGCCAAGAAGTCTTACGCTTTTAGTCTTGTATTGGACTGGAGAATCTATAGACGCCCTTCAGTCCTTCGGGGGAAACCACCTTCTTTTTTCGGATAAACACCAAGAGGCCATCGGCGTGAAGCTTCACCGCTTCATGACGAATTCTGGGCAAATACTTGCGCCAGTCTTCACCTTCTTCAGCCAGAACTTGTGCAATTTCCCGCGGAGCGACTGATCTGCTGTCCTCGGTCGCCTCCAAAATCGCCTGACGGATGTCTGTATCGGCCTTCGCCATATCAATTCCCCTTGTTTCTGGCACCCCTGCCCGATTTTTCCTTTTCCCACACGCGCTCAAAGGCTAGTGTCCCCGCAGAAATCTTGGCGAGGAGTTCCCATGAAAGTTAGCTTTAAGGTCGTGGCCACCGTTGCCGCGCTGAGCTTAGCAGCCTGCAGCGGCGAAAGCGACGAAGAGAAAAAATCCGACACCGGCAGCAATAGTGCCGAAAGCGCGGAAACACAATCAGAAACCGTCGCAGAGCAAAAAGCTGAAAAGGCTGCAGCACCACAAACAGATGAACAGAAAGTATCAGAGACAATGAGTGAGAGAGAAGCGTTCCGCGCAGAGAACCTGGCATACCTTGAAGAGAACGCCCAAAAAGACGGTGTTCAGGTTACCGAAAGCGGCCTTCAATACCGTGTGATTGAAAGCGGCGAAGGCAAAAGCCCATCTGCGGATGATTATGTCACCGTTCATTATGCAGGCAGGTTCATTGACGGTAACGAGTTCGATTCCAGCCACAAGCGCGGCGAACCCGCCACCTTCCCTGTAGGCCGGGTTATCCCCGGCTGGGTTGAGGGTATTCAGATGATGAGCGTGGGCGACAAGTGGGAGCTGACGATCCCATCTGATCTCGGCTACGGTGAAGGCGGTGCCGGCGGCGTCATTCCGGGCAATGCAACGCTCGTGTTCGAGGTTGAGCTTCTGGACGTGATGACGCTTGAGAAAGCCCAGAAAAAAGCTGAAGAGCAGATGGAAGCCCATAAAGCCGAGCAGCTTGCATGGCTTGAAGAAAACGCCAAGAACGACGGCGTCGTAACGCTTGATAGCGGCCTTCAATACCGCGTAATTGAGGAAGGCGAAGGCACCAGCCCTGAAGCAACCTCAATGGTGACAGTGCACTATAAAGGCACCATGATCGACGGCACGCAATTTGACAGCAGCTACGACCGCGGCCAACCAGCTTCCTTCCCGCTTGATGGTGTGATCAAGGGTTGGACAGAAGGCGTGCAACTGATGAAAGAAGGCGCCAAGTATGAATTCTACATTCCATACGACCTGGCATATGGCGAGCGCGGTTCACGCAGCATCCCGCCCTATTCCACGCTGATCTTTATCGTTGAACTGGTCTCTGTAGACAGCTAGGACAAAAGACACAGGACGCCATAGCAACGCCCGAGAACATGCTGGAAATAGAGATAAAAGATCACGTCCAGCAGCGCCAGAGCCCCAAAGAGCGGCAAGGCGAGATATTTGAGCACTGCGATGGCGGCCCCCAAAGTTATTCGGGGTGGGGCAATGCGCCACCCCATCACATCTTCCGGTACTGGTCTTTTTCCGATCATAGCCGGACCATAACAGGGGATCCCGCCCTTGCCTAGCGCCGCTGACATCCATTTGGACTTTGGCGAAATCGCCCCCAACCTCTGGCCGACCTTCACCGGCGACCAGCCGCTGCCCTTGCAGCAACACTGGGCATACGGCGAAACCCTCAAGGCCATCGGCGCCGATATAAGCCAGCTGACCCTGTCGCATGAAGGCTCCCCCATCGCTATTGCGCTGGTGGGCAAGCGTAGCTTTTACCGCCTTATCCGTATGAACAGCCTGATGCGGGGCCCGCTTTGGCTGCCGGGTATCAGTGCCGACACACAAGCCGCCGGCCTCAAGGCGCTTCGGCGGCACTACAGCCCCTGGCGCTGGAACTTCATGCTGTTGCAGCCGGAACTGGCCGATACAGCTGAAAACCAAAAAGTCTTAAAAACGGCGGGCTATCGCCGTGTGATGACAGGCTATAGCACCATCTGGATGAATCTTGAGCCAGACGCAGACACCCTGCGCGCGAACCTGGCCGGCAAATGGCGCAATCAGCTGAAAAAGGCAGAATCATCCGGCAAGCTGGAAACTGTGATCGGCGGCAGGAAGCAGCACCAGTATAGTTGGCTCACTGAACGCGAGGCGGAACAGCAAACCCGGCGCGGCTATCAGGCTGTACCCATCGGGCTGGTACCGATCTATGCTGGCATCGCTGAGCGCTTCAGCCCCACAGACAACAGCATCGGCGTCATGAGTGTGACAGCCCTTGCTGGCCGCAAGAAAGTGGCGGGTGCGATATTCATGCTCCACGGCAACAGCGCAACCTATCATGTGGGCTGGTCAGGCGATGACGGCCGCGCACTTAATGCGCAAAACAAGGTTCTGTGGGACGGCATCATGGCCTTGAAGGAGCGCGGCATCCGCTTCCTCGACATGGGCGGCCTGAACACGGAGGAAGGCGCGGGCATCGCCCGATTCAAGCTGGGGTTGGGCACAGACCCGGTCACCCTCGCGGGCACCTGGCTCTAGGGCACCCCAACCTTATCTTCCTTTTCTGTGAACTCCTGATCTTTCTTTTCGATAAATTCCTGATCGCTATTCAGGATCAGCTCAGTCTCCCGCACGATTTCCCTGGGAAACAAAACGAACCACACCACAAGGCCCGACAGCAGCAGAATAGCCACCGCCATAAGGAGCGGCAGGAGCTGGCTGGAATTTGGCCAAGTCAAACCCGTGATTTGCGACCCGGTATCTGACCTGTGTTTTGTCTCGATCCCCTCAAGGCTCACTGGCATCACAAGCGCGTAGCCTTTGCGCGGGATTGTCTTGATAAAGGTCGGTGCTTTTGGGGTGTCGCCCAGGGCCTGTCGAAGCCTCGATATCGCCTGGGTCAACGCTTCATCGCCGGCATAGGGCAATGATGACACCTCAGCCAGCAACTCTGTCCGCGCCACCGGTTCGCCGCCAGCTTGGGCAAGCATTGTCAGAAGTCTGATCAAACGCGGCTCAAGGCGAATTTCGCGCCCATCTGAATGGACAAGACAGTTATGAGAACCATCCACCAGGACATCCCCGAGCCGAAATCGCTGCGGCAAAGCATTTGAAATTGCAGGATTTTCTTCCTCTCGCAACATTTCTCAACCTTTCCGTCAGGACATTTATCAGCGCCATTCGGCAATGGAAAATCAGTTACGGCACCTTTGCCTGTGTCGTCAAACAAAGCAACAGCGAGACAATTATGAAACAGATATTTTTATATGTGTGCCTTTTGGTGTGGATTTCCTCTCCTGCAGTTCAGGCTTCAGAAACCCATGATGCGCCAAGGTGGATCGACAGGGCCGCAATGGACGAAGTGTTGAGGCAAGCCACACGCGATGGCTTTGTCGGCGTTGTCGGCATTTCCGACGGAAGCAGCACTATTTTTAGCTTTGCGGTGGGAGACGCCGTCGCCGGTGAAGCGCCTTATGGTGAAGTCACGCTGGTAGACATAGCGTCCATCACCAAACAGTTCACCGGCGCCGCAATCCTCAAACTTCGGGAGCAAGGCAAGGTCCAGCTCTCTGACAGACTGGATGATTTTTTCAAGGACGTACCGGAAAACAAAAAAGCCATCACCCTGCACCAGCTTCTGACCCACACCGCAGGGCTTGCCGATGTGGTCGGCCAGGATCAGGAAGCGATAGAAAGGGATGACTATCTGGCGCGCGCCTTTGCAGCTCCTCTGGTGGCCAAACCCGGCACACGCTACGAATATTCCAATATGGGCTATTCGCTTCTGGCTGCGATTATCGAAGTCACGAGCGGCCAGGCATACGAGGACTATCTTTTTGACAACCTGTGGAAGCCTGCCGGTATGTATACCACCGGCTACTACCGCCCTGACTGGAGCGAACGCACCGTCCCTCAGATCGCCGTGCCGCACGACGGCCTGTCCTCAGCCAAGGACGTCCTGGACCGAACAGGCGGCAAGACATGGCACCTATTTGGTAATGGGGGCGTGCTCAGCACCGCGCCTGACATGCTGAGGTGGCATCGGGCGCTTCTGGGCACCAAGATACTAAGCGCAGAATCGAAAGAACTTTTGTTCGCCCCTCATGTGTCAGAAGGGGAAGAAGGTTACTATTACGGTTATGGCTGGTCGATCGTACCGGACTATAAGGGTAAAAAACTGGTTTGGCACAATGGCGGCAGCCATTTCAGCCGGGCAGAATTCTGGCGCTTTCCCGAAACGGGTATGGCCATCTTCATCGCCACCCATTCAAAGGATGTAGAGCCCTATTTCATGGCAGATGCGCTGGCGAAAATTTTAAACAGTTCGTCATCGGCACCTGAACGCAAATAACGCCAGTTCTTGGTTCACAAGGTGGCTCCCGCAGGTGGCAAGAACCATCTGCGGGATTTTTCATGCAAAATTACCTCCGCTTATTGACGTTTTTTGGCTGGCTTTCCATATTGTGATATTATAACTGTACATAACCGGTACGTATGAGGTTTGAGTTTTGGAACTGGCATTGATCCTGTCTGTCTTGCTGCTGCTGGCTGCGCCGCTGTTGGCTCGGCTTGTTGCACGCCTACCTGCCCTGAAGGGCGGGCTGGACGGATTCGTGCTGGTGACAGTCCTGGGCCTTGTCACCCTCACCCTGCTTCCTGAAGCACTCGCACACAGCGGTGTCTGGGCAATCCTGATCGCCGTCTTCGGCTTCTGCCTGCCCTGGATCGCTGAATTCCTGTTCCACCGCGCTGAAGAAATGACCCACCGCGTCGTTATGCTGGTCGCGGCCCTGGCGCTTGTGGTGCATGCGGCATCCGATGGCGCCATCCTGGCTTTCGCAGGCCAGAGCGAACACGGTTCCTTTGTCGCCACCGGGATCCTGTTGCACCGCATCGGTGTAGCGGTCGCCGTCTGGTGGCTTCTCAGGCCAGTCCTGACCACCTGGGCCGGTGTTGCTGTATTGGCCGCACTTGGGGTCATGACCATCATCGGTTATGTCATGGTGGTTTACGCGGGCGATTGGTATCACATCCCGCTTGTCGGCTATTGGCAGGCGTTTGCTGCAGGGTCGCTCCTTCATGTGGTTCTGCATCCACTTGACGATCATAACACCGCGCCAAACGCCAAAAACCTGTGGGCCCACCGGATTGGCACAGGGGCCGGCATAGGGTTTCTTTTTGCGCTGGTCAGCGCCCATTACCTGCACCATGCGCCGAGCGACGTGACAATGATGTTGGCCCATGAAGCCCATCATGTTGTGGACTTGATGGCATCGATCGGCCGGTTGGCCGCACCACTGATGATCCTGATTTTGTTGGGGGCTGCGACCTATACCAAAATCTACGGAGGCACCGTTAAAGCGGCGTACCAGACACTGCGCCGGATAGCGCCCTGGACACTGGTGGCCTGGTTCGCCATGACTGTCGTTGCCGAACTGTTGCCCTATGAAATCCCGACCCCCTCAGGTGGGCAGATCATGTTCACCTTGTGGCTGGCCATCATCTGCGCAGTGCTTGTGCACACCGGCGCCCGTGTTTTTTTCTCCCAGCTTCTCCCCACCATGCGGGGGCACAAGCATAGTCACGGGCACAGCCACTAGCTAATCTCGCCCCCCTAGTTTTCCTTGCACCGCAAGTCGTTTGGCGGTAGCCATGGCGCACGCAAACAAGCAGGACCATTTCATGCGCTTCAAGGCGAAACGAGTGATAGTCACCGGCGGCACGTCGGGCTTCGGCGAGGCCATTGTTAAGGCTTTCGCAGCTGAAGGCGCACATGTGCATTTCTGTGGCTTGATCGACGCAGAGGGCGAGCGTGTCGCGGCTCAGGCCCAAGGCCTTGAAGGCAGCGCACACTATCACCACGCCGACGTACGTGAGGAGGCCTCGGTCAAGTCCTTCATTGAGAAGGCGACCGACGGGCATGAGATTCTGGATATCGCGGTTAATAACGCGGGCATCAGCCACACGGCCGCGCGCTTCGCTGACCAGGACATGGCAATGGTAGAAGACGTTTTCCGCACCAACGTGATGGGCATCTGGCTTGCCATGCGCCACGAAATTCCGGTCATGCTGAGGCAAGGCGCTGGCGCCATCGTCAACACAGCTTCCATCCTGTCCCGATCCGGCGCTGAGTGGATGGCAGCCTACGGCACCAGCAAACATGCCGTTGTGGGCCTGACAAAAAGCGCGGCGCTGGACTATGCCGACCACGGCATCCGCATCAATGCCGTCTCACCAGGGCCGATGCTGACACCCATGTTCGAGCGGGCGCTGGCAGACATCGGGGGAGACATGAGCAAATTCGCGGGCGGCCTTCCGAAGGGCGGGCCGGCAGACCCGCATGATGTCGCCAAAACGGTGCTCTATCTCGCCAGCGATGAAGCCGGTTATATGAACGGCGCCAACGTGATCGTCGACGGCGGTACGTCATCGGGCCAGCACGCATGAAATTGCCACAGTTTGGCTTGAAACTGATGGCCGAACACCAATAATACTCATAGGGCCCACCCCGGGAGCACGCACGAATGAATATGCTAAGCGAATGGTATCGCCGGACTTTTTCGGACCCGCAAATGGTACTTCTGGTGCTGTTCGCGCTGGCGGCCGTGCTTGCCATCTCACTCTTCGGCCATATGCTTGCCCCAGCCATTGCGGCTGTTGTGATCGCCTTCCTTCTGGACGGGCCCACAGAGTGGTTGATCCGGCGCGGTGCACGGCGTTGGATGGCATTCTCCGCCGTCTACCTGGGCTTTATCCTTCTCTCAGTTATCGCCATGCTCACCGTGGTACCGCTGCTTATTCAGCAGGTCAGCCAGTTCATCAATGACAGCCCGGCCATGGTCGGCAGCATGCGTAACGCGCTTCTGTCGCTGCAGCAGCGCTTCCCGGACCTGATCTCTGAGGCACAGGTCAACAGTTGGTTGACCGGCCTTGGCAACGAGATCGCCAACTTTGGACCGAAGCTTCTGCAATATTCCCTGTCCGGTCTGACCGGGGCTGTAGCCGTGGTCGTCTATGTGGTACTGGTGCCGGTGATGGTCTTTTTCTTCCTCAAGGACAAGGCACAGATCCTTGGCTGGTTCGCCAGCTTCCTGCCCAGCGACAAGCCTGTGCTCGAGCAAGTCTGGGGCGAAGTGCTGGAACGCGCCGGGGACTATGCCCGTGGCAAGGTCTATGAAATATTGATCGTCGGCAGTGCCGCTTTCGTCACCTACAGCGTTCTTGGCCTGCCTTATGCCACGCTCCTTGCGGTGGCCACTGGCCTCAGCGTGATCATCCCGTATTTCGGTGCGGCCATGGTTACCTTCCCGGTGGCGCTTGTGGCCTATTTCCAATGGGGCCTGGGCGGCGAGATGGCGACAGCAGTCATTGCTTACCTTGTCCTTCAGGCGCTCGACGGCAACCTTCTGGTGCCGCTTCTGTTCTCTGAAGCCGTCAAACTGCATCCCAATGCCATCATCATCGGCATCCTGGTTTTTGGCGGCATCTGGGGCTTCTGGGGTGTTTTCTTTGCTATTCCGCTGGCGACGGTGGCCAACGCCATCATCCGCGCATGGCGCGACCGTTCGCAGGGCAACAACGGCACGGCTAAGGCTTGATTTTAAAAAAACTTTTCAAGTGGGTTCAATTCTGCCTAAATTAGGGCAGCGAAACCAAACACAGGCAAGTAAGTTTTATGATTCTTGAGTCTCGCAGTATCATCTTCTCCGATGAAGAACTCGTCCTCGCACTTCGTCCTGTTCTTGAAGGGCGGGGCCAGTCTACCAATCCACCACTCAAGAACATCATCTCTGAGTTGGATGAAGAAGGCGAAGTATCCGTTCAGATGATCCTGTCTGACGGGTCTGACAACATCCTTTTCAACAGCCGTGAGGTTGGTGCCGCCGTGCTCAACCACTGTATCGACCAGGGCGTGCCTTTGCCGCGCGGGTCCTACAAGGAGCTTGCGATCCGCGGTGACCATGTCGCCCTGATTGTACGCCTTGAAAGTGGCAAGGTCAGTTCGGGGATCGACGAAGACGAGGAATAACCGCGCCTTAGCGCAATCGCGCCAGACGAAGAAAAGGGCTGCCAGATGGCAGCCCTTTCTTATTTTATCGCAGGATATCGTAATCTCACGACCTACTCTTCCGGCCTACTCCTCTGGCAAGAAATCCGGCACGGACAGATACCGCTCGCCGGTGTCATAGCAGAAACCAAGGATCCGCGTGCCCTTGGGCAAGTTCTTTTCCTTGATGGTCTGGGCAATCGCTGCGAGCGTCGCACCGGAGGAAATTCCCACAAGCATGGCTTCCTTGGCTGCCGACTGGCGCGCCATGTCTTTGGCGTCAGCCGGGTCAACCTTCACCACACCGTCGATCAGGTCCATGTTCATCACGTCGGGGATGAAGCCGGCGCCAATGCCCTGAATAGGGTGCGGACCAGGCTCACCGCCCGACATCACAGGCGACAGGGTCGGCTCCACCGCCAGGACCTTGATATCCGCCCACTTGGCCTTAAGCGCCTCGGCGCAGCCTGTGATGTGGCCGCCCGTACCAACGCCGGTGATCATATAATCCAGCCCTTCAGGGAAATCCGCCAGGATTTCAGGGCCTGTTGTCTCACGGTGCACTTTCACATTAGCGGGGTTCTGGAACTGCTGCGGCATCCAGGCGCCGTCAGTTTCCTCGACAAGCTCGCTGGCTTTGGCAAGCGCCCCTTTCATGCCCAGCTCCTTCGGCGTCAGCACAAATTCGGCGCCATAGGCCAACATCAGGCGGCGGCGCTCGATAGACATGCTCTCTGGCATCACCAGAATAAGGCGGTAGCCTTTCACCGCCGCCACCATGGCAAGACCGATGCCTGTATTACCGGACGTTGGCTCAATAATCACGCCGCCGGGCTTCAGCGACCCATCTTTTTCGGCTTCCTCCACCATCGAAAGGGCGATCCGGTCTTTAATCGAACCGCCGGGGTTGGATCGTTCCTGCTTGATCCAGACTTCATGGTCCGGGAAAAGGCGCGAAACGCGCACATGCGGCGTGCCGCCAATTGCATCAAGAATGGATGCAGCTTTCATCGTGTTTCCCCCTCTTTGGGTCGGTTGAATTTCTGCTGTTGTGCCGGTTTACCGTTCCACAGCCTTCTTGCTGCGCATCGGTACAATCTCATCAGTGTCTGCGGGCCGGAACATCACGCGGGACCAGGCCGGCACAGACCGGGTGATCCAGACATTGCCGCCAATCACGGAATTGTGCCCAACAATGGTTTCACCACCAAGAATGGTGGCACCCGCATAAATCACCACATTGTCGCCAATGGTGGGATGGCGTTTTTTCGACCGCTGGTCAGGGTCCACCCTCAGGCCGCCCAGTGTCACGCCCTGGTAAATTTTCACATTGTTGCCAAGGACCGCCGTCTCACCGATAACCACGCCAGTTGCGTGGTCAATCGCCAGCGAATGGCCGATCTGTGCGCCTGGGTGGATATCCGCACCCGTCTTTTGGTGGGCGTATTCGGTGATCATCCGCGGCAGCAGCGGCACACTTCTTTTATGAAGCGCATGGGCCAGTCTATAGGCCACCACGGCATAAAACCCCGGATAGCACAGGATCACTTCCTCAATAGACTGGGCCGCCGGGTCACCGGCCACAAGCGCTTGGGCGTCCAGATAACACAGGTCCGCGATGTCCGGCAGATCGGAAAGGAAGCCATGCACCAGAAGTCGTGCGCAACCAACATCCTTGCCCCGGCATAGCGGATCAACCAGATCGTAGAAAGAATCTTCAAGAACGCGTAGCCGCTCTTCAAGCGACAGATCATCCTCTTCTGCGACCGCATAATGCGGGAACATCACCGCCGCCGTCTTTTTCAGGAGATTGCCGATCTTGCCAAGCGACATGCCAGACAGGTCGCCATATTTCTCATGATGATTTTTCAGCCTGGCCGCAATATCGTCAAAACTGCTTGCCGAAGCTGACTGATTCTTTGGCGTCACCGTCATTGGATGCCCTCGCGTTTTTATCTTTATAACAGTTTAGGAGCGCCACAGCCATCTACAAGGCCAAAGCGCGCTAGAATTTCTTCACAAAACCGAGAGGAAAGCTTTTGTATAGGCCGGGAAAAGGTGGGGTTAACCCGCCTTTTTTGGAATGAAATGCTCGTAACCGGCTTCTGCCATCAACTCGTGGGACCGGTCCACCACCTTATCTTGCAGGAGCGCCATGAACTCTTCCTTGGTGCGCCCCGGCGCAAAAGGACCGTCTATCTCGAACACAGCCGTGCCCGCCCGGTGCCAGAAACCCTTAGTCCAGAAAAGGCCTGTGTTGGTGGAAACGGTGTAGACCGGCAGTCCGGTTGCTTCCTGCAAGTGGAAAGCGCCCGACTTGAGCCGACGCGTCTGCCCCGGCGGCACGCGAGTAGCCTGCGGATAAACGATCAGCGGGCGGCCCAGGTCCACCACATGCTTTGCAACCTCGTCCATCCCCTTGTGGGCGGTGCGGGACTCGCGGTCGATGCGAACGATGCGCATTTTCTTGAGCAGCATCCCGATGAAGGGAACGCTGAACAGCTGGCGTTTCGCCAGGGCCGTCACATCATTCCTGAGCGGGAAGGTCATAATCGGGTCCATATTGCTCTGGTGGGCGGCCGCAAGGATCAGGGCGCCCTCCTTCGGCAGTTTCTCGACGCCGCGATATTCATACTTGATACCGCCGAACACGCGCGCAATCCAAAGGCAGCTCCGGCAAAATATATCAACGCCCTTACGGGTTTTGGCTTCGGATACAAACAGACTGATCGGCGCCAGAATCAAGCCGCAATAAATCAGGGTGAATGGATAAAAGGTCAGATTGAAAAGAATAGACCGTATCCCGTTCATCAAAGCTTTCACGCTTTTACTCCATTCGCTTGGCTGCACCGCCTTCTTGGCGACCATGACTGTCCATACAGACGACCTTTGGTCAGAGTCTTTTAGCCGCCCCGCAACGGGAACGCCAGCCTAACTGGCTTTCGCTTGGCAAAAAAATCAGGTAACCTTCTGATTAAGTTAGTCAAAAAAGGCCGCCCCAAGAAAACCGGCCCTCCTTGAGCCAGAGGAAAAATAATGACAGACACCGACGACAAGCGCAGCGATGACAGGCTTCCGGTCCTGTGGCACGGCACATTGATCGACGAAGCGGAATTCAGCTACCCGTGCGAAATACGCGACGTATCGCACGCTGGCACACTGGTGACGTGTGAGGAAGAATTCCCCATGGGCACGGAACTGATCCTGATGATCGAGGACTTGGGCGAATTTGCAGGCGTGGTGAAATGGCAGGGGTCGCAACAACTGGGCCTGATGATTCTGGCGGGGCCCGATCTCGTGCTCAAGAAATTTGCCGAAGGGTCAGGCGCCAACCTCTCCAAGCGGCCGGTAGAACTGGGCGAGGATCCCCTCAAGACCAGTTGAAGGCATTCCAAAAAAAGAGCGGCCCCGTGGCTTGGAAAACGGGCCGCTCAAACTTCCTCGCTGAGTGTCTGGAGGGTTCTACCCTCCTTTATTCTATGCTTATTTGTAGCGGCGCTGGCGCCGGCGGCTAAAGCCGGTAAATACCTTCGCGCCTTCTGGTTTGCTGTCTCTTGGCTCGGGCTTTGTCACTTCGTTCAAGAAGGTCATTGTTTTTCTCCTCGCTATCGTTTTTCTGGTTTCCGCTGTCCGTTTTTGGATCTGTCTGAAACCTGTGTTTTTTGCTGTCGTCGTGTCGTTCGGCCTTTTGGCCTGTTGCCTCTCATATCAGCAACGGGCATGCCAAAATATAAAATGACTGTATTTCAAAGGTGTGCAGAAACAATAAAGTTTGAAAATTAATTCAATTATTTTGAATAAAGTTTGAAAATTAATAACTGTCCGACTCATAAGTTGGAACGGCTATATTCACAGCCCTACCTCCAGCCAATTCAATAGTGTCCGCTTCAGGAACTAACAGGACTTTCTAACATTATCATCATGAAGTCAGCTGCTGACCCTTTGCAGACGAAACTCCCATCCAGGTGTCAAGGGCGGAGCAAAATTAGGCCATAGGGCGGCGTAAAAGTGAGCCAGTATGGATATGGTTGATATGATAGCCGGGGGCATGCCCCCGGCTATCATATTTTGGCGATCATTTTGGGTGGGGTTTTGAGCGGCTCTGCGCGAGGCGGTAGCTTTCGCCGTTCATCTCGAGGATGTGAACATGGTGGGTCAGCCGGTCGAGGAGCGCGCCGGTGAGGCGTTCCGAGCCGAAGGTTTCTGTCCACTCGTCGAACGGAAGGTTGCTGGTGATGATGGTGGAGCCACTTTCATATCGCTCGGAGAAGACCTCGAACAACAGTTCGGCGCCGGTCTTTGAGAGCGGCACAAAGCCCAGTTCGTCAACGATCAGCAATCTGTATTTGGCCAGCTTCTTCTTGTAGCGCAGCAGGGACTTCTCATCCCTCGCCTCCATCAGTTCATGCAC
>NZ_LRUB01000019.1 GCF_001550065.1 Kordiimonas lipolytica | reverse complement strand
TCCATACTCCAGACATCATTGATCGCCTCAGGCACAGAAAGTGGCTCAGGCTTTTCCCGATACAGACGCTTCCTCGGCTTGATCCGTAGGTTCAGCTCCAGTTCCCGGTAGACCCGGTACACACGCTTATGGTTCCAGCCATAGCCCTTCACGTTGCGTAGATACAAAAAGCACAGTTTGAAACCCCAGTTGCGCTGACGATCGGTTATGCCGACAAGCCAGTCAGCGATCTCGGCATTCTCGTCTGAGAGCTTCGGTTTATACCGGTAGCATGTCTCGCTGATCGAAAAGGCGCTGCACGCCGCCCTGATACTCAGCCGCCCCTTGCAGACAGCAGTTCTTGCCATCTCGCGACGTCGGGACGGCTTCACCACTTTTTTGCCATGGCTTCCTTGATGACATCATTCTGAAGCTGCACATCGGCATACATCTTCTTGAGCCGGGCATTCTCCGCTTCCAGCTCTTTCATTCGGCTCATCAGCGAGGCATCCATGCCTCCGTATTTTGCACGCCACCGATAAAAGCAGGCGCTGCTCATTCCATGCTCCCGGCACAGTTCAGGCACCGGCGTGCCAGCCTCCGCCTGCTTCAAGATGCTGATGATCTGGCTGTCCGAATAACGTGATGTCTTCATGTAAAATCTCCTGCGTTCTGGTTACGAGAAAATTCTACTTTTGAGTACCGCTATTTATTGGGGGTATTACCGGCCCATTGAGGCATTTGATTGAAAATATTTGCGAATAGTATTGCGAGGTAGTCCTGTCCGCCGTGCAATCTCCCGGATCGATAGAGCTAAGCTCAATCGCTTCTAACGAAGTATAACCAAGTATATCGCAAGCGGACTATACATGGTTATACTTGTGTACATTTTCGCAAAATAACGTTTGTGCTCGCAACCGTATGGCAGGAAATGCTCCCCTGAGTAGCCCCTAAGATTCCCGGACGTCTTGCTCACTAAGAAGAAACGACGCCAGGTAGCTTGGTTCAGTTTTCCTAGGTATTTGTATCGCTTGGTGCGTTACGTATCACATGCTGATATTCGGCTGCGTCAGGGTTTACAAGGCCAAGGGTATCCAGAATACGCCAAGCAGTCGAAAGGTTGATCTTGCCGGACCCTTTTTCAAATTCGATGATCGACGTATGGGAACATCCAACCAGCAAGGCCAGCTTTTTAATGCTGATCTTCTCATAGCGACGTTTGCTTTTGGCATACTGCCCCAAGGCTTTGAGGTTGGGGAGCTTTCCGAAATTCACCGGCATTTCAATTGTGGATTCAGCCATAAAGGGTCTCCCACTTTTCTTCAATTGTTGCGGTGAACTGATACTGCAGGTCATCATTCAAGGACACTTTGTTCTGGAGGCATTCCTTTAAGGCAGATTTGCGTTTCTTGATTTCGGCGAAAACGGCTTCGATTGTTCGCTGATTGAGGCCCAATTTCCCGCCAACTTCTGTGAGGATCGATCGGTCATATTCCTGCCACTGCAAACGTTTGCCATCGAGTTCCAGGCCGAAGACAGTGCTATAGCCCTTTCCACCATAGATGTAGCTATTGAGTACATCATAGATAGGTGACAGGCGAAGTCCTGTTGGTGTTTCCAGTAGGCTCCAGTTCTTCAGGTGGCAGTCGGTATTCCCAAGAATTGCAAAGGCCACAATTCTGCGAAACAAGGTATAGGCATCCAGTTTCGGCGCGGCTGAATATTTTAGCGCCTCAGAAAGAGCATCATAGTCTACCCGGTATTTGTTTTTCCGGTCTCGCCCGGGTGAAATTGCAAGGACTTGTGCGAAGTCTTCACACCGGAGTTTGTTTTCCGTGCCGTCACCATAGTAGCGGTCAAAGCGTTCAACGATGAGTCCCGGTTTGTCGATATTCTGTACGATACCCCGCTGGAAAGAAACAACCTGATCGTCGGGCAATAGTGCTTTAGTCAGAAGCAATGAGGCTTCCTCGTTCTGAACTAGGTCGCCGAGATCGTCCCGGGCAAATTTGGCGATATAGGGGGCTGGCCCTTGGTGCGCTGCAGGGGTGAAACGATTTCCTTCTTTTACACATAGAAGCTTGGCCTGCACGCCGGAGATCGTACGCCGGCTTCCTGCAATCGCTTGTGTCTCGGCGTCTGCCCCCAAGGCCAGGGCTATTGTGGGACGTTCTCCACTGGTTGGCGCAATGCCGACGGCACCAATGCAGTCTTGCCCGAATGCCAGCAATAGACCGAAGTCGTCTTCGTCCTCCGTGTCAGCAATTGCTTCCTGTCGGGCACGTAGCCACCCTTCAGGGGCAAGGTTACTGAAAAATGGATGCACACCGGCACGGTAGGCATGGCGGTCCACCTTACGGGGCAGCGAGCAGCCAATTTCAGGTGCGTCGGCATCATATGTGAATGCGGTGCCACCTTCGGGAACTTCCTCGAGATGTCCAACTTTCTGTCCCTTGAAGGTTACAATGCCTTGTCTGAGAGCTTCCATGGTACCGATTTCCATACCTTGAATGTGTTGTGGTATTAGTATGGTATCCTTTTCGGTACCGTTCAACAAAAAAGTATCGATTTCGATACCTTTCTTCGGACGAAAGTTGAAGGGGGTACCGTTTTCAGTACCAAGGGGGCGCCTATGTCTACCGTTCAAGCGAGGGGTTGGCCCAGCGAATGGGCCACTACACTATAAACCCCAATGTAAGGAAAAAAAGGAAAGGCGAGACGAGCATCCGTGCACTGGATATTGCGCCACCTCCGGGCTCATCACAGCTGCAGACCCTGTCTTCTAACTGGAACGAAACCAATTTTTAGGTCTACCGCCTACCTACTTTCGGGTTGAATTTATGGCTACGCGTATTCATGTTTCATGCTTGCGCCACGATGTTTTACTCGTTGAGACATTGATGCCAATGTATTTCTATTACGCGCCGCGAGCTCGGGAATATGTATGAAGATTGAGGCCTGCGATGCCAAAGCTACCGAACAATATTCACCCTAGCCACCGGGTCGTATCTGTAGCTAGGGATGGGCGAACGTTTGTCTGTGGCGATCTTCATGGATGCTACGATGAGCTCTGGCAGGAAATGCACCAAGCTGGCTTCGATAGAGCCCGGGATCACCTTATCGTTCTTGGAGATCTGACGGACCGGGGCATCAAGAATTATGAATGTGTCAAATTGCTTGCCGAGCCCTGGTTTCATAGCGTGCTCGGCAATCATGATGAAATGATGCTCAATGCCGTCAATCCTCGCTCCGATAAACATTTCTGGCGCGTCAACGGGGGCGGTTGGTTCGATCTGTTGAGCGAAGAGCAGCAGGAAGAAGTACAATATCTCTGTGACCGCTTTGTCGAGCGCTTGCCGCTCAGCATGACCTTGCTACTGCCTGACGGTTCCCATATTGGCCTCATGCATGCCGATGCCCCAACTGATTGGCACGCCGCGGTAGAGGGGCACCAACCACGTATGGAAACCCTGTGGGGTAGAAGGCGGATCAAGGACAAGGATCAGACTTCAGTTGCCAACGTGGATCTCGTACTGGTCGGCCATACCTCCAATAATGCCATTTTGCGCTTGGGGAACGTAATCTACCTGGATACAGGCGCGGGCTTCAGAAATGGACGCCTCACCATGGTTGAGATTGGCCAGTCCCTCGAAGAACTTGAGGCGAACCTTCAGCAGCGGATCGAGTTGGACCGAAGCTGCAACTTTCTGCCCTTCACCTATGAGCCGATTGGTGACTATGAAACAGGATAGTCAGATGAAAACATTTCTCTGCATCGATCTGGAAGCTACCTGCTTTGACAGGGAGACCCTTGGTCGTGATCTCACGGTCGAGGATATGGAAACGATCGAAATCGGCGTGGTTGCCCTTGATGAGGCCGGGGAAGGCGTTGGTGAGTTTCATTCATATGTCAAACCGGCCTATACAGAGGTTTCTCCTTACTGCACGGACGTAACCGGCATCACGGCGGATACGCTGGCTGACGCTCCGGGTTTTGCTGACATGATGGAAGCACTACGACAATGGTTGTTCGGCTTACAGGCGTGGCCGGATTGCTGGTATTCCTGGGGCAATTATGACCTGAAGCAGCTCGAGCTGGATGCGAGCGCCAAAAGATCCAACCTTGTTCTTCCTTTGCCGCCACACCGGAATGCCAAGAAGCTGTTCCAGAAGCAGCACATCCGCAAAGGTAGACAGGTCGGGCTTCTAAAAGCCTTGGAGCTGGTCAATCTGACCTTCGAGGGCCGACATCATTCGGCCCTCGATGACGCACGCAATGTCGCGAGGCTATTTGAATATTTTCACAATCCTGCAAAACATATTCGGTCTGTTACGTGCAGATAATTGGGTCCGAACTGTGTCGTTGGTCGTGCTGAACTTTGACTACCTGTTGCCCCTGACCTGACGTTCAATCCAGGCGTAGGTCTGTTTCAGGCCTTCGGAGAGCGGCTGGTTCGGACGCCAGCCCAGTTTCTCTTCGATCAGGCGGTTGTCAGAGTTGCGGCCGCGTACGCCCAGCGGGCCATCGATATGGCGCTTCCTGAGCGGCTTGCCGGCAATCTCCGTCACCATGTCCACGAGCTGGTTGATGCTGACCATCTCGTCGGAGCCGATATTGACCGGGCCTTCGAAATCGGAACGGGTCAGGCGCAGGATGCCCTCGACACATTCATCGATGAAAAGGAAGGAGCGGGTCTGCGTGCCGTCACCCCAGATCTCGATCTCGCCACCTTGCGCCGCGGACGCCACCTTGCGGCAGATAGCCGCCGGGGCCTTTTCCTTGCCGCCCGTCCATGTGCCTTCGGGGCCGAAGATATTGTGGAAACGTGCGACACGGCACTGCATGCCGAAGTTGCGGTTGTAGGCGAGGTAAAGACGCTCGCTGAAGAGCTTCTCCCAGCCGTATTCGCTATCAGGTGCCGCCGGATAGGCCGAGTCCTCGGCGCAATTGGGGTTATCGGGGTCTTCCTGGTTATAGGCCGGGTACATGCAGGCGGACGAGCTGTAGAATACACGCTTGATGTTCCGCTTGTGACAGAGGTCTACCACGTTGAGATTGATGGTTGCGCTGTTGTGCATGATGTCGGCGTCGTGTTGGCCGGTGAAGATATAACCGGCACCACCCATGTCTGCCGCGAGCTGATATACCTCGTCAAAGCGGCGGTCGATAACTTCGCGGCAGATCGACTGCTCACGCAGGTCACCAATGACAAAGTCATCCGCCTCGGTTTCGGCAAATTCCGGGAACTTCAGGTCGACACCGCGAACCCAGAAACCTTCCGCCTTCAGCCGTTTAACAAGGTGACTGCCGATAAAACCGCCCGCTCCAAGGACAAGAGCCTGCTTTTGCATTATTAAATCCCCATCAATGAATATAACCGACCCGGTGCCCACGCAGGTTATCCGCCATCACCGGTCAGGACAAACAACTGCCTAGCCCCACATTCAGCAATGCGCAGAACCTTTTGCCTTTCAATTGTAGCCAGTCGGTCCAAAGTCCATCCATAAAAAAGTTGAACATTCTTTTATGCTAAGGATGGCCCCTGCGTATGGCTTGCTCGAGAAAAAATTAATCGGCCTCGTCATATGAAACGGATACCAGGTAAGCGACCAGCTTTGGGAGACTGGAATTATCGGATTTGGCTGGGTGGGTTAGACGCAAAAGCCCGATTCCATCCTGGTGATGCGCAGAAATCTTTTGCGGGCGTGATTTAAAGTCACTCTCTGAAAGCCACGGGTTGTGCAGCTTCCATCTATCCCTGGATGCCTTGAAGTCCGGACCTTCGGGGATGTCGATTTCCATTCTCCATCTCCCAACCGGAATCTCGGGCAGGAAAAATTCAACGATTTCGGCGGCAAAAATTGGATCATGAATTCGATATGATCTTGCGTCTGGCGATGATGCCAAGAGAATGGCTTTCATAAACCTTTCGATCTCTTCCGCTGACCAGCAGTCCAATTTTGCGTGCATGCCGCGGCAAACCCGATCGAGTTCCGCTTTCACTCGATTATCGTTCCGTGCCCGGAGACGAATGGAGGCTTCTTTGTCCTTTCCAAACAGCCGAGAATTTCCGCGGCGCGTTTTAAGGGATTGGAGCTCGATGGCTTTTTGGTGCCATTTTTCGATCACTTCCCTGTCCACGTCGTATTGGAAAGCAAGATCTCGCGCTTTAGAGCCTTCTTGCAGCGCGCGTAAAATCTCATCAACCAGCATTAAGTCATGCTTGGCTTGGGTCGTATGACCCTCTTCTGTACCACTTGAGGAAGGTTTCTGTTCGGCGGGCAACACAAATGGGTAGGATGACGCGATCGCTGGTACCTTGTGCCGAACCAAATATTGATGGCGCTCATTAGAGTCGAGGTCTGCGATCTTCGAGCCTTGCACACCTGCGATTTGGGCTAGTTTGTCGGTGCCAATCTCCAGCCGCTGCCTTTGAAGCTTGGAGAAAATGATCAGGTCAGAGAGATGCAGATAGCTCAGCATCGTCTCCCTGGGACCAGCATGACCGGCAAAGGCCGCAAGTGTGTAATAAAGGCCCATGCGGTTGCCGATGTGACCCACCAGGTGTTCCCGAATTGCTTCCATTTTTTCCACCGATAAGCCGGCGATCATGTGCGCAATTTCGGCCTCGCCCTCAAGCGTTGCGTGCAGACAGGACAAGCAGCTATGGCGCAGGCTATGAAAAACGACATCTGCATCACCCGTGACTTGCTCAATTGCCTGGGAGAACATTTTGGAAATTTGCCCTCCATGGTACGGCGCTCCTGTGCTGCCAAAGGAAAAGACAGGAAGGTTGCGGTTTGTCTTTCTGGCATATTGTGCCATCAGCGATTTAAACTCACCCATCTCCCTATCATCGAGGAAAACACCTAGGTTTATCTGCCGCCGGCCTGCGCGCGATTTATTGTTGCCGAATTGATTGTCCCGGATCGAAATGACACAGTCTTTTGAGATCTCCACATCTTTCAATTGCAGCTTCACGAGTTCAGTGAGGCGCATGCCGGTGCGATACGCGAGCATGACAAAAAGAGAGATTTTTCGCCTTTCTCGCGCACTGGGCTCACCGCTTGTCATTAAATCAATTGCTGCCTGAACCTGCCGGAACGACAGCACTTTTGTGCGTACAAGGGAATGGCGCTTAAACTGGTGCCATTGCTGGTTCTCGATCTGAGGTAGTCGATAGCGGCTATCCCTCATGCCAAAGGCATGAAAATCAGCCATTCGTCCAAGCATATAGGCAACTTCGCTAGGGCTGTCATGATAGGTCAACAGGTTACCATAGAGCTCTTCAAGTTCTTCGGCATCATGCAGGTCCGGAATCCTACCATGCGTTTCCAGCAACCAAACGGAAACAAAGGCGGAACAATACCGTTGAAGTGTGGAAGGTTTGTCACCGCGCTTCCCTACATCGATTAGCCAGTCGAGGGCCAAGTGGAGATGGGTCGGAAGGTCTTCGGTTTCCTTGAGCGCTTCCAAATTTACCAACACTTCAGAGATTTTGACTTTGGTGTGGTTTTGCAGCACTGGTCGCAGTGCCGGAATTAGGTGGTTTTCGTAAAATGACCCCCACACATGTGGGTCCTCAGCCCGATATCGCGACGGCGCTTTTCGTTCATCTGCCTTATAGGAAACGGATGCCGGCATATGGGTGGCTACCGGTATGTCGTTGAACAAGCCAATCCATGCCTGGCGGTCAATGGAGAAAGTCTGGAACCGACCGGATGCCAGGGACTGTAGGGCCTCGCTGATGCCCGGGCCCGCTATGCTGTCGTGCCGCCAGAGTGCCGCGGAGGTGAGTTTTTCAAGATCCGTAATAGGGGTTTGATTTGTGTCTTCACCAAAAATTGCTTTTTTAATGAGGTCGAAGACATTCGCCTTCAGAAGCCGCGCCTTGCCTAGCGGTACATCGCTGTTGGGCGACCGTTTTTTATAGAGGCGAATGATCAACGCAAGGCTGACTTCGTCAACGAACCAATGTCGATGCTGGTGACACTTATTTCCAACTTTGAGGCTATATCGGCCTTCCTTCCCGTCGATGGGAATGTCGAGGTCAAACCAGACATACGGCCCCATGGTTTGAGGTTTTACAGTGTGGTCCGAGAGTTGTACCGCCAGATCCGCTAGCAGCTTTGCATTGGCCAACCCGCCTCTAGTGGTCGCGGCATAGAGAATGAGCCCGATCAGGGTCAGATCGTCTTCCTGCGATGACCGGCCAAACTCTTCCAGTCTTTCATAGAAAGCTTTGTCCCAAGCATGGATATACCGGGCAAGGGTGAACCATTTTTCGGTGCGAAAAGACGGTTCAAATGACACTTGTGCAGGGACCGATGGCAGACTTACGGCGATGCCATGGGCATCAATAATTTCCTTTGCACGTTTTTGTAGGTGGCTCTTCGCACGGCAATATTGCTCCGCGGACAGGTTCAGGGCATGCAACTGGTTTTCGGCTTCAGCAAGAGCGACTTCGTAGTCCTCCGCGGTCGTGATCTTTTCGCGACAGAAACCTACCTCGTTTTGTATTTCATCACACTTTTCTACAGCTCGCTTTAGCAGGTGGGCGCGGTCTTTCGCCCTTCCATTGCGACCGACATGCGCAGTATGATTGCCGGCTGGTTCATATGGTTCGATGACATAGTGCTGCGGTGTGTCTGCGAGGGCAATGGCCCCGTAGCGCTGCAAGATTTGCTCTAAATGACAGTTCAGAGACCGGAGTGACGCAAACTCAAAACCACTCGTGCCGCTTAACGGACCAATACCGATCAAAGCATGCCCCATGAACGCGTTGAGACAGTTATAAGGCACAGCGTTCGTTAAGAGACTTCGTAACGTATGGCGGTTCCAGTTGCCGGGTAGGGCGCTGATGAAGCCATGCCAGGATTGCAGAATTTTGGGTGTAAGAAAGCTCTTGCCTTCTTCATCAAACACGAACAGGACAGGGTTTACGCTTCTGAGAGCATTTTCGATATAGCTTGAGGTTTCGTAATCAGTGTGCCGGAGCCTATCGCGGAGTCGGCGTAAATGCTCCACATAGTATCGCATTTGTTGAAGAGCTGTGTCGCACAAAGGTACGACACGGGATGCGTGATTTGTCCTTACAACTTTGTCGCTGATCCAAACAAATCCTGAGGTCAGGTCAAAGTCTCTGAGGTATTGAAAGGGCGCCTTTACTGGCCTATGCCCGGTGGAAAGGCAAAGGACCAAATAGGTATAAAACATTAGGTAGTTGTGATGATTGAAGAGGTCCTCCCGCTTGCCAGTGTCAACCTTCGCGATTTGTGTACGCATGTAGTTGAAAAGCTCTCCAGTCCACTCAGGGGTGGGTACGAGCATGCTACCGATCTTCTGATCATCGGGCATGGCTGGTGACGGTGCGAAGCCAAGCCCAACCAAGTAATTGGAGTGCGCTGCAGTAATGTCGGCCTGCGACACCTGAGTGTAATACATAGCGGGCAACTGATCAGCGGTTTTGCCGCTGACATATCCGGCAATGACATCGTCAACACCCTGATGCTTCAAAGAAAGGGCAAGGTGCGCTTGAATTTTTGCCGGCGAGACATTGCGGTCCTTGAGTGAGGCGAAGGCGGATAGAGTCTGACTTTCTGTTTCAGGCAGTCTCGTCTTTTTTGGGGAAAAGCGGTTATGAAGGCGTACCAGCCCTTCAGCCAGTTCATCTGGAATGTGTATGAAGACGCCGGCTGTTTTTTTCTGTGGAAGCGCCTCATTGGCATTGCGTTCGCCAATCATGTCAGGGCGGCTGCCTCTCGGGATGTTGGGCACATCATAGAGACAATACCGAAAATCGAGTATTGCCCAGCATGGTTCGCTTGGAAAGCCTTTTGCTGTTTGAGGTTTTACCTTCAAACTTCGAAGAAAACTAGTGGAGCGACCCGTGACCAACGAGAGCATGATAAATAGAGCGTTTTCCCATGCGGGACTGCTTTGAAGGTCTCCCGCGCTGAGGAGCTCGAAGCATTCTTTCTTGATGAGTGCGATGTCTTGGTCACTGAGGGCCTTGTGGCTAGCGCCTGACAACAGCTGTGCCATGACAAGTCGTCGAGTGATTTTACGATTGAAGCGGTTCTGGAGGCGCGGTGAAACGGCATTAGGTAGCGACTTTTCCGCTCGAGATGGCTCGACGTAGCTTTTTGATGCTGGGCTGTCATAAGTATTTTCTTTGGCAGGTATTTGGTTGAGGTTGCCGTCTTCACCGACGCGGGTGCAAATTGCGCGTAAAGGGCCACCTGCGATGTCACCGTTGTATAGGGCGGTGTAAAAGTAGGCCACTGAAGCGGCGGCGTTGTGTTGCTGCGGGCGGAGTAAAAGTCTGCCACTTTTTGGCTTTTCCATTTGATGGGAGGGCCGGAGGATTTATTCAGTGGATTTATACAGAAGGGTTCGCCTTGCGTGCCATGTGCAAGGCCTGAGCAACCGGGAGGCTGCCCGGCGTTTCGGGATCAGCCGTGACACAGTCGCGAAGATGCTCTCGCATTCAGAGCCGCCGGGCTACCGGCGCTCAGTGCCGGTCAGGCGTCCCAAGCTTGATGGCTACACCGACATCATCGACAGTATTCTGGAGGGTGACCGCCAGGTAGGGCGCAAGCAGCGCCATACAGCGAAGCGTATCTTCGAGCGCCTACGCTCCGAGTATGGCTTTGATGGCGGTTATACGATCATCAAGGACTATGTGAGAGAGTACCGTCGGACCAGCCGCGAGGTCTATGTACCGCTGAGCCACACCCCCGGTCACGCGCAGGCGGACTTCGGCGAGGCCCAGGTGGTCATCGGCGGGGTGCGGCAGAAGGCCCACTTCTTCGTGCTGGACCTGCCGCATAGCGATGCCTGTTATGTCAGGGCCTATCCCCGGGCCACGACGGAGGCCTGGCTGGACGGCCACAACCATGCCTTTGCCTTCTTTGGCGCTGTGCCGCAGTCGGTCCTGTACGACAATGACCGCTGTCTTGTATCTCGCATTCTGCCGGATGGCACGCGCAAGCGGACCGACAGCTTCTCGGCCTTCCTGTCCCACTATCTGATAGAGGACCGCTATGGCCGCCCCGGCAAGGGCAACGATAAGGGCAAGGTTGAAGGCATGGTCGGCTATATGCGCCGGACCTTCATGGTCCCCATTCCGTCCTTCGCCAGCTTTGACGCTTTCAACGACTATCTGGAGGACGCTTGTACCAGGCGGCAGTCAGATGTCCTGTCAGGGCACAAGGTGAGCATCGGGGACCGGCTGCAGGCTGATCTGGCG
>NZ_LRUB01000018.1 GCF_001550065.1 Kordiimonas lipolytica | reverse complement strand
CGCCAGATCAGCCTGCAGCCGGTCCCCGATGCTCACCTTGTGCCCTGACAGGACATCTGACTGCCGCCTGGTACAAGCGTCCTCCAGATAGTCGTTGAAAGCGTCAAAGCTGGCGAAGGACGGAATGGGGACCATGAAGGTCCGGCGCATATAGCCGACCATGCCTTCAACCTTGCCCTTATCGTTGCCCTTGCCGGGGCGGCCATAGCGGTCCTCTATCAGATAGTGGGACAGGAAGGCCGAGAAGCTGTCGGTCCGCTTGCGCGTGCCATCCGGCAGAATGCGAGATACAAGACAGCGGTCATTGTCGTACAGGACCGACTGCGGCACAGCGCCAAAGAAGGCAAAGGCATGGTTGTGGCCGTCCAGCCAGGCCTCCGTCGTGGCCCGGGGATAGGCCCTGACATAACAGGCATCGCTATGCGGCAGGTCCAGCACGAAGAAGTGGGCCTTCTGCCGCACCCCGCCGATGACCACCTGGGCCTCGCCGAAGTCCGCCTGCGCGTGACCGGGGGTGTGGCTCAGCGGTACATAGACCTCGCGGCTGGTCCGACGGTACTCTCTCACATAGTCCTTGATGATCGTATAACCGCCATCAAAGCCATACTCGGAGCGTAGGCGCTCGAAGATACGCTTCGCTGTATGGCGCTGCTTGCGCCCTACCTGGCGGTCACCCTCCAGAATACTGTCGATGATGTCGGTGTAGCCATCAAGCTTGGGACGCCTGACCGGCACTGAGCGCCGGTAGCCCGGCGGCTCTGAATGCGAGAGCATCTTCGCGACTGTGTCACGGCTGATCCCGAAACGCCGGGCAGCCTCCCGGTTGCTCAGGCCTTGCACATGGCACGCAAGGCGAACCCTTCTGTATAAATCCACTGAATAAATCCTCCGGCCCTCCCATCAAATGGAAAAGCCAAAAAGTGGCAGACTTTTACTCCGCCCGCAGCAACACAACGCCGCCGCTTCAGTGGCCTACTTTTACACCGCCCTATACACCCATTTCAGGAGGTGCCAAGCCATTTCCTGAAGCCCGGAGGCACTAAAGCGCACCGTTAGGGTACCATCCTCGTTGAGTTTGCTCGCCTGCTCTGGGTGGAATATGAAATCTCCCGCGATGGCCGCCGCTGCTTCGGAAAAAACCCATTCAACATCATAAACTTTGTCGAAGAAGACGCCAAACGACTGGTGCGAATAGGCTTGTAGGTCAAAGTCGCTTGGCATTTCGAAAAGGTGGTCGGTCGGTGTAACCTTCGCAATGGACGATAGGACAATTTTACGAATGGGCGTGGTTCGTCTGGCTGGATTGTTTGCTACCAGATAGTGACGATGACCATATAGAAAGCCATAAGGGTGAAGCTGCTCGCACCGCTTGGTACCGTCGCGCTTGGTGTAATAAATTTCGCATACATTCCCGCCCTTGATCGCTTCACGTAGTACAGAGACGTGTTCAGACGGTATTGCCCTTTTGGGGCCTGGTGACGCTATCAACCCTTCCGCGCGCAATATAGATTCCAGATCAGGAGCAATCCGATTTCTGTCGTCGGGATTCATTAGGGCTTGGACCTTGCGGATGGCAGAACGCACGAGCTTGGCATCGTCTTCATGGTCCATCAATTCAATTTTTTGAGCTGCGGTTTCCATTGCGGTCAACTCATCGAGGGAAAAGGCGATCAATTTGTGGAAGATGCCATTCGGGAATCGGTAGCGCTTTTCGTTATTTTCACCGACGACCACCTCCAAATGGGGAAAGTAATATTCCATGCTGCGCATCAGGCGTTGAGTCGTCCGAAGCGTATCACCCATATGCTCGGCAATTTCCTTAGTAGTCATGCCGGTTCGTTTGGATTTGTGAGATTCAACAGTGTACTGGAACAGGAACCTAATCGCTTGGAAATAAAGGGTAATCTATGGTGATCGGCAAATATCAAGATCAACTGCTCGTCAAATATTATGATCAAAAGAGTAGAGGACTATTTATAAATCCGCAAAAGTGCGGTAGAGTGTCTTCTTTCAGGCCTGCCGTTATTTCACAGGATGATGCGGAACTCACATCGTCTATCGGAGAAACCCTCGTGTCATTGTTTAACAACATGCATAAGCTTTTGCCTGCACGAGAGCTGCATTTTAATCATCGAAGCATAACAGGTTGGATATCCGGCAAGCCTAAAGACGACCAGATTCAGTTCGAGTCCACACTTGAACGCGATTTCGCATATCTTGCGTTCTTTGACCCGCGCGTACTGTCGATACAGGCACAGCCGTTTACTTTGGAATACACTGATGCACAGGGAAACCCACGAATCTATACTCCTGATTTCCAAGTGCGTTATCTCAGCTCCTTTGAACAGTGTTCAGAGGCAATCGTTGAAATCAAGTATCAAAAAGAACTGGAAGAGAAAGAGGCAGAGTTCGCAGATCGCTTTGCTTCCATGAAACGATGGAGTGAGGAAAACAATACAGAATTCCATATCGTAACAGAGAATGAGATCCGAGTTGGCTCTCGACTGTTCAACATCAAGTCCTTGTATCCCTTTCTGATGATCAATGATGACGATGGAGAAGGATCCGCCGACCTTGGACGCTTTATCAAACAAAACGCCCCCATAACAATCAAGGAGGTTCTAAACCAAAATTCACAAACCAGGGAAGAACAAGCCAGAGTCCAACATAACATCTGGCGCATAATAGCTATTGGTCAAGCTTGGATCAAAATGGACGAACCGATAACCTACGACACGGTGCTTCATAGCCATCCGGTGGCAGACACAAACGGACTATTCTTCTCCAGCCTTTCTTTTGAAGAGGGCCTGTACGGTGATTGACAGCAAGGCGCAGAAAGAAAACCTCTCAGGCGCAGACCTGAATACTTATTCTAAAGAAGAATGGGCAAGAGCTCTTGAGGTCCGAGAAGCAATTTTGCATTTGCTGCATCTTTCCAAGATCACGGAATCAGACGTCGAAGAAGCTGCAGCAGGTCTGAATATCTCAAGAAGCTGGTTATATGAACTTATCAATCGGTTTAGAAACGAGGGTACGGTTAGCTGTTTAATCCCACGGAAACCCACAGGGGGCCGCGGCAAAGGACGAATAAATTCCGTCCATGAAGCGCTTATAAATGAGATTGTTGAGACAACATATCTGACAACACTAAAGCTTAAACCCAGCAAGGTAATAAAAGCTTACAAAACTGCCTGCAAGCGGAGAAATCTGAAGCCTGTATCTGATAACACGGTCCGTGCTCGACTGCAGGAGATTCCGGCTCGGCTAGCAATGAAAAGACGTGAAAGTGGTCGCAAGGCCCGTGACAAATTCGATCCGGTCGTCGATGAGTTCCCCCGGCCCAAATGGCCTTTGGGGGTGGTACAAATGGACCATACACCTACGGATATAATCGTTGTTGATGAAGAACTCAGGCAACCGATCGGCAAGCTGAATTTGACTATAGCCGTTGATATTTATAGCCGCGCAATCCTGGGATATTTGATGTCATTGGAAGCTCCGAGCGCAACAACCGTGGCCCTCTGTCTGGCTCATGCTGTTGCACCAAAAGCAGTCTGGCTAAGAGAACGAGGTATCCATGCAGACTGGCCAATGTATGGCAAAATGGATGTCCTCCATGTTGACAACGGGCCCGACTTCAAAAGTGAGGCGCTGAAGCGCGGCTGCGACCAACACGGGATTGTGTTGGAACACCGCCCAGTGAAACATCCCAAATATGGAGGAACGGTTGAGCGACTGTTCGAAACTCTGAACGAAGAAATTCATTCCTGGCACGGGACCACAAAATCAAACGTTCAGGACAAAGGCGAATATAATTCGGAAGAAGAGTCTTGCCTGACAATGGCTGAACTGGAGCGTATGCTTGTCCGTGTCATCACCAAAATTTATCATGAAGAGATACACTCCAAACTGCTGATAAGTCCTAAGTTGGCATGGGATGAAGGCATCTACGGCGTGGACAACAAGCCTGGACGGGGTCTACCTACAAGGATACCCAATGAAAAGCGCTTCCTTATAGATTTCCTGCCGCTCAAACACAGAACTATCCAGCGATATGGGTTTGTGTGGGACTATATCCATTATTATGACCCCGTGCTGCGGACCTATCTGGATCGGGAGGATAAGCGCAAATTTATTATCCGACGCGATCCAAGAGACCTTTCCAAAGTATATTTCTATTGCCCCGAAACAGATCAGTATTTTGAAATTCCGTATCGCAACCTGGACAATCCATCTGTCACACTTTGGGAGTGGACTGCTACACGTGAACGCTTAAAACAGAAGGGACTGGACGCACGGGATGAAGACACAATCTTCGAAGCTTATGAAGAGAACAGGCGCGAACTGGAAGAAGCCAGAATTAAAACCAAACGCGCGCGGCGGCAGTATGAACGCACTAAGCAGGCGAAACGTTCACGTAAACGCTTAACGCCGCAAGCCGATCAAAAATCCACACGCTCGCTTCAGGATAAACCCAGTGTGCAAGAATCAATTTCACCAGAGGAAGATGACTTTGATTTTGGCGCAACATTTGACGATATCAAACTCCGGTAGGGCGCACATGGAACATTTGGAAGCTCAGACCCGTTCAATGATGGAGAAACCACTCCAGGACCGTATAAGTCATGTCAAAACTATAAAATGGATTGGATACCCAAAAGCAGTCCAGATTCTAAATGAAATGGAGGACTTGATCGATCATCCACCATCTCATCGAATGCCAAACATTCTCATTGCCAGTCCCACCAATAACGGCAAAACCATGATCATGAAGCGTTTCATGGAATTGCATCCGGCATCGGACGAACCAGAATGCGATGCTGCTTCAGTGCCTGTATTCGCAGTTCAGATGCCGCCGCGGCCGGACCCGCGGCGCTTCTATATGAAAATCTTGCAAGCTCTTTTCGCAACCTATAGGGACTCTGACAATCTCGCCCGATTAGAGACCCAGGCCATTTCACTTATGCAGTCCTGCGGCGTCAAAATGCTTCTTATCGATGACCTCCACAATATGCTTGCCGGCCGCGTTGATGCCCAAAGACAGTTCTTGAACATGTTGCGCACAATAGGCAACGAGCTGGAAGCATCCCTGGTATGCTTTGGCACCCAAGGAGCACTGAGGGCCATCCAGTTGGATGACCAACTCGCCAACCGGTTCATCCCCTATATCCTGCCAACTTGGCAAATGGACAAAGAGTTCAGGATGCTCCTGAACACCTATGAAAGCTTGTTGCCCTTTCCTGAGAGATCATACCTCGCTGCAAAGGAAACTGCTCATTACATTCTTACAAAATCTGAAGGCACAATCGGCGAAGCCTTTGCACTGATAAACCGGGCTGCAAAAATAGCGCTTGAGCAAGCAAAGACACACATAGAACCAAACCATCTGGAAAATTGCGGCTACATCCCCCCTAAGGAGAGAAGGCGGGCCGCTGAGCTAAGGTTTTGATAGTCCTGAGTGGTAAATACTGGCCGGTTCACCCTAAGCCACAGCCTTTTGAATTGTTCTCTTCGTGGCTGACTCGCATCGCTTTAGGGAATGGTACTTCTGCTCATAATTTTTGCCAATCTATTTGGCCAGGCAAGCAGGTTTGGACGCGAGATATCGATGTATATGGATGGAAGGGGCTGGTTGAGACGCTTGCTCTAAAAACAGGGACCCCACCACATCAAATCATCAATCTATCCCTGTCCTATTACGAAGGAACGGTGTTTGAAGAGATGCACGGGCGATGCCCCACCAATTGGGTTTTGCCAACAGGCATCTACCACCGAATACGACGAGGATTTGGTTTGCAATGGTGCCCCAAATGCCTTCAGTCGGATCCGATACCGTATTTTCGGCGCCATTGGCGCATGGCATTCGCTTCATGCTGCCCAAAGCATGGCATTCTTCTGGCAGACCGCTGCCACTGCTGCAAGGCACCTGCCGTTCCTTTTAGAAAGGGGCTTGTCACCTGTTTCCAATGTACGGCCGACCTCAGAGACCACCCGTGTGTACCGGCTCTCAATGAAGCAATAATTGCTGAATCTGAACTTATTCAAAGAGCGATGGATGGACGGACGATGCTTCCTGGCTATCAGCCTATTTTTAGCATTGCATTTTTCGACATATGGCATCGCCTACTTATGTATAGGGCGGTGTAAAAGTAGGCCACTGAAGCGGCGGCGTTGTGTTGCTGCGGGCGGAGTAAAAGTCTGCCACTTTTTGGCTTTTCCATTTGATGGGAGGGCCGGAGGATTTATTCAGTGGATTTATACAGAAGGGTTCGCCTTGCGTGCCATGTGCAAGGCCTGAGCAACCGGGAGGCTGCCCGGCGTTTCGGGATCAGCCGTGACACAGTCGCGAAGATGCTCTCGCATTCAGAGCCGCCGGGCTACCGGCGCTCAGTGCCGGTCAGGCGTCCCAAGCTTGATGGCTACACCGACATCATCGACAGTATTCTGGAGGGTGACCGCCAGGTAGGGCGCAAGCAGCGCCATACAGCGAAGCGTATCTTCGAGCGCCTACGCTCCGAGTATGGCTTTGATGGCGGTTATACGATCATCAAGGACTATGTGAGAGAGTACCGTCGGACCAGCCGCGAGGTCTATGTACCGCTGAGCCACACCCCCGGTCACGCGCAGGCGGACTTCGGCGAGGCCCAGGTGGTCATCGGCGGGGTGCGGCAGAAGGCCCACTTCTTCGTGCTGGACCTGCCGCATAGCGATGCCTGTTATGTCAGGGCCTATCCCCGGGCCACGACGGAGGCCTGGCTGGACGGCCACAACCATGCCTTTGCCTTCTTTGGCGCTGTGCCGCAGTCGGTCCTGTACGACAATGACCGCTGTCTTGTATCTCGCATTCTGCCGGATGGCACGCGCAAGCGGACCGACAGCTTCTCGGCCTTCCTGTCCCACTATCTGATAGAGGACCGCTATGGCCGCCCCGGCAAGGGCAACGATAAGGGCAAGGTTGAAGGCATGGTCGGCTATATGCGCCGGACCTTCATGGTCCCCATTCCGTCCTTCGCCAGCTTTGACGCTTTCAACGACTATCTGGAGGACGCTTGTACCAGGCGGCAGTCAGATGTCCTGTCAGGGCACAAGGTGAGCATCGGGGACCGGCTGCAGGCTGATCTGGCG